>NZ_JADBIA010000006.1:0-258676 GCF_014892665.1 Sphingomonas sp. CFBP 13603
TAGCTCGTCAGGCTCATAACCTGAAGGTCACAGGTTCAAATCCTGTCCCCGCAACCAAAATCACAAACAAAACAGCGACATACCGACCGCCCCCTACGCAAGCAGGGGGTTTTTTGCGTTAGCACGCCGCTAGCACAAATTTGACTTTTGCCGGCAATTGTAAAAAACTGCGCCCATTGGTCCACTTTGTACCGGTAGCGTCGTCATGCAGCGGCACGAAATCCTTGGCGGAAAAGTCCAGATCTACAGGCGCGCGGAGGGCGGAAGCTGGCATTGCTCCGCCTCTGTCGGCAACAAGCAGCGCCGATCGAGCACCAGGACGGATAGTCTGTCGCTCGCCAAGCAGGTCGCGGAGGACTGGTATCTCGGCCTGCGCGGCAAGCTTCATGCCGGCGTGCTGAAAAGCGAGAAGACCTTCAAAGAAGCGGCCTCACAGTTTACCCGCGAGTATGAGGTGATCACCGAAGGGCAGCGCAGCGTCCGCTGGACCCAGGGGCATGCCATCCGCCTGCGGATTCATCTGCTGCCGTTCTTTGGCGAGATGGGCCTGTCGGAGATTACCGCGGGCAGGGTGCAGGAATACCGCGTGCATCGCATGTCGTCGCGCGGCGTGGCTAACCCTCACTCGCTCAGCAACCGGCCGGTGACCGATAAGACGCCGGCCTGGAAGACCATCCACAACGAGATCGTGACGCTGCGACAGGTGTTGCATACCGCGGTCCGTCACGGCTGGCTTTCGCACGTACCCGACATATCCAGTCCGTACCGCGCCTCCAGTAAGGTCGAGCATCGGCCGTGGTTCAGTCCTGCCGAGTACAAGCAGCTGTACAAGGCGACGGGCGCGTATGCGAAGGAGCCGTTCCACGAACACTATCGCTGGAACGCCGAACAGGTGCACGACTATGTGCTCTTCATGGCCAACACCGGGCTGCGTCCGGACAAAGCTTCCAATCTCGAGCACCGCGATGTCGAGATCGTGATCGACGACGGACCGGACAGCGCATTCTCGAGATTGAAGTTCGCGGCAAGCGCGGCGTCGGCTTCTGCAAGAGCATGCCGAACGCGGTTCGCCCCTATGAACGTCTACTTGGACGTCCCAAGCCGGTTCAGGGCGAAACACGCCGACAGCGTAGGCGCCGCGAGCTGGAGGGGGTCACAGAAGCGCCGGAGACGCCCCTGGCCGAACTGCCCAAGCCAAACGACAAGGTGTTCCCCGGCAATCACGTGAAGCTCTTCAACGGCATTCTCGACAAGGCCGATCTCAAGTTCGATCGCGATAGTAAGGCGCGCACCGCTTATTCGCTTCGCCATACCTATGTTTGTCTCCGCCTGATGGAGGGGGCGGACGTGTATGCCGTCGCCCGTAATTGCCGCACCAGCGTCGAGATGATCCAGAAACACTATGCCGCGCACATCAAGAACATGATCAGCGCGGCCTCCGTCAACGTACGGCGCGCCAAGCCCAGCGCTCGGCGTAAGCCGCAGCCGGTTCAGTTCGAAGACGACGACCAAAGCTGACCGGGTACCGGTCTCCACACCCGGGCGCGAGCCGTTCACCGGCGCGCGAGCACCCCTTGCGGGGGCGTCCCCGGATGAGCGACCTTGCGGCGATCATCCGCGCTCGTACGAGCGTTTTCCTACTTAGCCGGCTGATGCAGCCTCTTGTGCAAAGCGGGTCACAGCGACGTAAGCTCGCGTGATGGCGCAGAGGTTATAAATGCGGACGGTCCGCATTTCGGCAAAACATGGTGGAAAGCGGCCCGGCCGCTTTCGGATGACGATCATCGTAAGCGGACGTTCGTTCATTTGATGGGGCAGGGGGGCCAATCTCCCAATCGGACTACGCACGATCGCTGATCGCGCGCGGAAAATATTTCTCGTGAATCCAGGAATCAGGTCGAAGGCCTTACTGGCCGTAGGACGTCACAAAGTTGCGGCTAGCTTTTAGTGGTCTAGCAGGTCACTCTCCCTCCAACGCCCGTGCAATGGGTTGAGAAGGGTACGGAATGCCGACCGTCTTCGAAATGTGGAACGGTGACGATTGGGAAGTTCATGTTCTTCGATTGTTGCATGATCGTCATGGCCCGACCAACGTCCAGAAGGTCCCGGCCCGCCACAAAGGTGATTGCGGTATCGACGCATACTGCCTGTCCGAACGGGCGGTCTACCAATGCTACGCCGTTGAGGAGCCTTGCACGGTAGCGTCACGCGCCGAGAAGCAGCGCGACAAGATAACTACCGACATCAACAAGCTTATTAACCCTGCGAAAGGTGCCGCGACTCTGTTCAAGGAGCACCCGATCAAGAGATGGATCTTGGTAGCACCGCTGCACGACAGTCAGGATGTCAATCGGCATGCCATCCGGAAGCAGGCGGAGGTACGAGCGTTGGGGTCCGCTCACATCGACCCAAATTTCGAAATTTTGATTCATGATCGTGACGACTTCGACGAAGAATCGTATGCGCGTCGGGCTCAGCAACGAGCGAAGATCAAGGCGATGGCCCGTGCTGCTTCGGATGCAGACGTGGTGGCGCTACAAGCCGGCTCGTCCGACCTTATTGCTAATCTCCGGCGCAAGCTGAAAAAACGGCTGCGTCCAGACGAACCGCTGGAGGATGCGGCCGACTTGGCGATGCGGGAGTATATAACAACGCAGAACGCACTCGACGATTTGCGCGTGCTTGCGCCTGAGCCGTACGAGACGATCGTCGCGTTAACCAACCAGCGACTGCGGCGCCTGCGGATGGTCGGCAGCCGATCGGGCCAGACTCCGGGAGAAACTCTCGAGGCCGAGATCGAGCTTTTTATCGCCGGACTGCGCGAGCGCTTGCCGACGCTCGACCCGGAAACTGTTGAGCAGCTCGCGATGGGAACGATCAGCGAGTGGCTAATGCTATGTCCGTTGGATTTTCATTGAGATGACCGAAGCACGTACATTGCGCGGGCTTCTGCGCGGTGGCTTCACCGTCTCCGCGCGACCGCAGCCGTTGCCTGGTGATCTTCGATTGGGATGGGGTGTCGCGCTGTTAATCTTGGTACTCGGCGCCTCTCGCGGGCAGCGCGCCAGTATCCAGAAAATACATTTTCTGGCCCATCTTGCCCGCGTCAAGGCAACCCGCGAGCAAACCCGTGCAGTGCTGAAGCGGACGATTGGACCACAGGCCCTTTCGGTGCGAGTCGAACCTTGGGTCAACCGCGCAATGGCTTTTGCGATCGCGGAAGGGGTGGCTGTTATGCGCGACGGGAAAGCTGCCGTACTCACCGATGCGGGCAGAGCGGTCTACCGCGACCTCGTCGCAATGCCGATTTTGGACGAGGAGAAAACTTTTCTGGCGGAGGTGGGTCCGCGTGCTACGGAGAAGGTGATAGAACAAATCATGAAGATGGAGCAGTTCTGATGGCGCTGCGGGTCCGGCACCTCCGGCTGCGGGTACAAACTACGGGTGGCCTGTTCGGTGCCGACATCGGCTTCGATGGCGCTTTAACGGTCTTGCACGCGCCTAATACGTCAGGCAAATCGACCTGCCTTCAAGCGCTAATCTACGCGCTAGGGCTTGAGCAGATGCTTAGCGCGAAACGCGAAACTCCGCTGCCATTTGCCATGCGGCAGTACATCGAGGATCCAGACTCTGGCATCACATACAACGTGACCGAATCGTTCGTTGCCGTCGAACTCGAAAATGGCGAGGGACAGCGGATCACGGTCCGCCGCAACGTCGTTGCGGACACCGACAGGCGGCTCATCACGGTGGTGGAAGGGCCGGCGCTGACAGAGCCATACAGTCAGCACGAAGCTCGCGACTATTTCGTCCATGATCCCGGTGCTGCCAAGCGCGATGCCGGCTTCCATCGCATGCTTGCGCAGTTCATGGGATGGACGCTGCCTACGGTGAAACGTTACGATGGCGGCGATACCATGCTGTATCTCGAGACCATCTTTCCGCTTTTCTACGTCGAGCAGAAGTCTGGGTGGAGCTCGATCCCGGCGGCTATCCCGACGCATTTTCGGATTCGAGATGTAGCGAAGCGCAGTGTCGAGTTTTTGCTCGCGCTTGAGACACACGCATTAGAACTACGGAGGCAAGAGCTCGAACTTCAGTTGGGCATCGCGCGGACTCGCTGGTCGGCGACTATCGACGAGATTCGCTCGCTTACCGGGGCTCAAGGCCTGCGGGTGCAACAACTATCGCAGGCGCCGACTACCATGCAGGCGGAGATTCAAGGTGCGTATCTCCAGGCGGGGCACGGGGATGAATGGCGCAACCTCGACGCGTTACTAGCCGAGCTTCAAGAACGCCTTGAAACGTTTGACACCGTCGCCATCCCCAACGCCGAAGGTGTAGCTGTCGAAGCGGCCGCCGAGGTGGACCGGGTGACGCTTGAAATCCAAGAAATCAACCGCGAGCGGAATGATATATTTCGCGGGCGTCAGGCCGAACTCGTCCAGCGCCAATCCACAATGACGCGGATCGCGCAGATCGACGAGGATCTCAAAAAGAACCAGGACGCCCTGAAGCTCCAGAATTATGGTTCGAAGGCGAGTGTCGATCTTTCGCCTCATCATTGCCCGACGTGCGAACAGCCGCTCATGGACGCGCTACTGCCACAGGGAACGATCGAACCGCTCATGTCGCTCGACGACAACATCGAGTTTTTGTCGGCGCAGCGCGCAATCTTCAAGCGCCTGGTGGGCCGATCGGACGTTGTCATCAAGGAACTAGACCTTGACCTCCTGAGCACCGGTGATGACGTACGTCAAAAGTCCGCCCGCCTGCGTGCGCTAAAATCGGATCTCATCGCGCCAGCACATGCAGCTTCGGCCTCGGTGATCGAGGAGCGCCTCCGGCTGGATGCCAGAATACAGCGGTTGTCTACGGTGCGAGACCATTTCGATGGTCTAGTGTCTCAGCTCATTGGTCAGGCCGAGATATATGGTGGGCTCCTTGCCGCCCAAGCAGAATTACCCCGCGATCGCTTAAGCGATGCGGACCGGGACAAACTACGTTTATTCGAACGCTCGATCCGCGAGCAGCTTGGCCGTTACGGGTTTAAGACCTTCGCGCCCAAGGAACTCGAGATCTCAGAAGACACGTATCGGCCGCAAAAGGAGGGTTTCGAGATCGGTTTTGAGTTGTCAGCCAGCGACGCAATCCGGCTGAAATGGGCGTACCAGCTTGGTTTTCTTGATGTCGGCCTGCAAACGATAACTCATCATCCCGGAATCCTCGTCCTTGACGAACCGCGTCAGCAGGAAGCTGCAGAGGCAAGCGTCAATGGTCTCCTTAGAACGGCAGCATTGCTTGCCGAAAAGGGATCGCAGATCCTTATCGCGACCAGCGAGCAGCTGGCGAACGTGAAGCAATTCGTGGCCGAATTGCCGTGCCAGCTCCTAACCTTCGACGGTCCGATCATTCGCCGCCTCGACGCGGAAGCGACGATGAATTGACGTACCACCCCGCGGCTCAACCGGCGCGAGCATGAGGTTCTTTACTCGACTCCAATCAGAGCCAACGAACCAAATCCTGGTTCGTTTGACAGTACCGACATTCACCGCTGCCTGCCGCGTGCCGTCGGATGAGATTGGTCGAGCCCGGGCCCGGCCCCTTGTGCCTGATCCTTAATAGGCTTTAGCTTTCTTTGATCAGGTAGTGCGGTGAAGGGGGTTGGGGATTGGAAGACGACGCGCGGGCGCTGGAAAACCTCGCCCTCTGGCCGCATCAGCTGGCCGCCGCGAGTGATGTAGAGAAATACTTCGCCGCTCGCAGCGAGAGGGGCTGCCTGGTCCAAATGCCGACCGGAACCGGGAAGACGGGTGTTATGGCCGTCGTCGCCAGCCGGCGTTGCACTGAGCGGCCGGTCCTCGTCGTTTGTCCCTCGGCCGCGCTGGTCGATCAGCTGGGCACGCAGTTCCGCGAAAGGTTCTGGGAGAGGATCGGAGCAGCTGCCGAGTGGCGCCCCGACTACGTCTGGCACGTCCTCCCGAGCGAGGTGGACACGCTCGCCGCACGGCTTGACGCCCTTGGGATTGAGCGTGTGATCCTGGTCGCGACCGTGCAGGCGATCCAGCAGATCGATGCCGACGGAAAGATCGATCGGTTGCACGGGCGCGTCGGAGCAATCCTGTTTGACGAGGGGCACCGCGAGCCGGCGCCGTCGTGGGCGCGGGTGATCCGGGGCTTTGGGATCCCGACGGTCCTGTTCAGCGCCACGCCGTTCCGTGGCGACCTCAAGGTCTTCGAGGTGGACGACGCCCACATCCACTTCCTGTCCTTCTCCGAGGCGGTGGAGCGTCGGCTCATCCGGGACGTGGAGGTCGTGGAGGATCAGCTGCCGGTAGACCCCGGAGCCTTCGCGACCGAGCTGGTGGCGCGGGCGGATGCTCTGCGCGCCGCTGGAAGGCTGGATCCCGGGGCTAAGGTGATCGTGCGCTGTGCAAGCGAGGAGAGCGTCTCCGAGATGGCGCAGTCGCTCAGGCACGCCCTCGCCGGGCGTGGCGACGGCGTGCTCGCCATCCACAACAACTTTCGCCCGCGGGCGGCCGAGGGCTTGGCTAACACGGTGCCAGCGGACCTCGCAGCGCGTACGGAGCGCTTCCTAGTTCACCAGTTCATGCTCATCGAAGGGATAGATGATCCGGCGTGCGCAATGCTCGCCCTGTACGAGCCCTTCTCGAACACGCGCATGCTCGTTCAGCAGGTCGGGCGGCTGATCCGCCACCCGGGGCCCCTCGGCCAAGCTGCGAGCGGAGCGTACGTTCTAGCGCCTGTCGACCATGCTGTCGCGTCGGACTGGCGTAGCTTCCTCGCGTTCGATCAGGCCTCGCGTGAGAACGGCGGCAAGCCGTTCCTTCGCAATGACGCGAAGATTCTGGACGACCTCATCGCGGCGCTGCCGACGCTCGACTACGTCGCGGGAAAGTTCCGCAGGCGCATCGACCTGGAGGACGAGGGGCTGCTCTCTGACCTTCGCTTCCCAAGTGCGGCCGTCGCGTTCACGGTAGGACCGGCGATGAGCATGGACGTGTTTCAGGAAGACGTCACCACGCTGCTCGAGCAAGAGGATCGTTATGAGGCCGTGGTGGGTCAGACTGCCGACGGGAGTTGCCGTTACCACATTTCGCTGCGGCTGACGCCTTCCCCGTTCCTTGCAGGCTACCTCTTCCAGGCTCCGAGCCTAGAGGCGACGATCTATACCAGGTGCGGCGACAGGCTCTTCTTTTACGACAGCGCGGGACTCTGGATCGACGATACCGAAGGCGTCGGCTCGCGAGCCGGTCCGAAACGCCTTGGCGCCCTGCTTCCCGAGGGTGCGGACAATCAGGTCTCCTTCATGAACGTAAAGAACACCGATCTGGGCCCGCTGGCACTACGGTCCCGCAGCCTGTCGGCCCGGTCACTGGATCGCGCAGGCGTCTTCGTGGGCGAGCACATGAACGTCGTTACGCGGGCGACCGGCTTGGTTGCGCAGGCCAACGGGAGCCGTACGAGGCGATCGGTCGGCTTCTCTCGTTCTCGCGTTCGTGACGGGCGGGGCACCCAACTCACGGCCGACGAGTTTGCGAGTTGGTGCGCGGACGTGAACGTCGAGCTGGACTCGGCCGCCGCCACCGCCACGATCTTCAGTCGGTTCGCCGTTCCCGCTGACGCGCCCGCCGACACGACCCCGGTCAACATCCTCATCGATATGCTGGAGGTCAGCGGCGGATTCGAAAAGGGAGGGGCGACGTCGACGTTCGAGGCCGAGGACCTCTGCGTGGCTGTCGTGCCCGAGCCGGACGCCGCGGCTCCTGGCCGCTACACGTTCGTTCTGCGGGTCGACGGGGTCGACCATCGGGTATGGGTCGATTGGAACACGCGCAAGCGCAAGTATTGGCTGACTTCTCCCGGACTGAGCAGCATCAAGTCGAAGGAGAACCCGCGCATTTCGCTGGCGCGCCGGATAAACCAGTCGCAGCCGTTCAGGATCATCACCGCCGGTCTCGATCACATCTACGTCAACGGGAGCTTCTACAAAGTTGATTTCGACCTCGCGAGGGCCAAGGGGCCGGGCAGCCTGGTGCTCGACCTGCTCACGCCTATCCCAGGGTTGGAGGCAATTACGTCGGAGAAGGGAGTTCTCACGCCGGGCATGCAGCAGGGCTGGGCGACCAGCTCTCTGTTCGCCTTCATCGACCAAGCCCTTCGGCCTGATCAGGGGCCGCACGTAATGGGCGAACCCTTCCCCGATCTCGTCTGCGACGACCTGCAGGACGAAGTCGGCGACTTTATCGGCATGGACGGACGTTCCGGAACTACGCGCGCCACGCTGGTCGTCGCGAAGTGGAAGACGGGCGCTCCAGGCGTTTCTGCCTCCGCGTTCTATGACGTGTGCGCGCAGGGCGTGAAGAACTTGGCCTACATGAAGTCAGACGGGGAGCCGCTGCCAGGCACGGCGACCCGCTTCGACGGGCTGTGGCGTCTCAGCTACAAGGGAAAGACGGTCACCCAGACGGTATCGCGCAGGCGGCACGGTCGGGGATCAAGGGCGTTCCGAAGGACCTTCCAAGAGATTCGCTCCGCCCCCACAACCGAACGCTCCATCTGGCTGGTATGCTCGGGCGGGATGCTCTCCTACGCGAAGCTAAGGAGGGAGTTTGCGAAGCCGCAGCCCGAGCCGCACGTGCTGCAGTTCCACCATCTTGTCATGGCCACCTACTCGGCGTGCCAGTCGGTGGGTGTCCAGCTTCGGATCTTCTGCGCTCCCTAGCGTGCTGCGCTGAGGCGGCTGTATCGGCGCGGGTGGTTGTCTCAGCGGCTGATACGAATGTGCGCCCAGCGTCGACGGAATCACCACATCGTTGATAATCGCCGGCACCCAACCGCTCTACTTCGCCTGGAATGGCATCGAGCGCAACGCGGGTCGTGGGAAGGCGTGGCTCCCCGCCGACCGCAGGTTGTCAGCTCAGGCATGAGCGTTGAGTTCCGGAACGCCGCGCTGAACGTTGGTGGCCTACGTTTCAGGCCCCGATCATATCACGATAGAGCTTATGCAGCCGACAGCCAGTTAATGGGCCGGTAAAAGCTTTGCCGCCTCTTCATCCTTTTGAAAGCTGGCGAGGCAGCGGGCAGGGCCGAGGCTCAGCACTTTCTCTGCTGCAATACTGAATGGATGGCAAAAATTGGGGAGCCAGAAAGAAGCCGCGAATGACCGCAAGTGGGTCTCCGCGCGGATAAGTAGCGCTGGCGGATGAATAGGTGCAGCAAGTAACTTCGAATACTGAGCTGCCCATTTGTCGCCCGCCGTAGTTATCTGGCGGAAGGCAATGTTACCATATTCGTACGCGGTCGGCCGGCACCAGATACTGCTTCTGGCTAGGATCAATCTTCCATGCGGCGTACCAAGCATCCACGTTGCGTAGCGGGTTCACCGCACGGATCTGGCCCGGCGAGTGCGGGTCGCTGACCAACTGCTGTCGGAGTGCCTCGTTGCGGAACAGCGTCCGCCAAACCTGTCCCCAACCCAGGAAGAAGCGCTGGTCGCCGGTGAAGCCGCCGATCACGGGGGCAGTCTTGCCGCCAAGCGAGGTATGATACGCGTCGAGCGAGATCAGCACCCCGCCCAGGTCGCCGATGTTCTCGCCCATCGAAGCGCGGCCATTGATGTGAATGCCGGGAAGCCCGTCGAAGCTGTACGCCTCGTATTGTTCGCCAAGCCGTGCCGCTTGCGCCTCGAACTTGGTCGCGTCCTCCGCCGTCCACCAGTCGCGCAGGATACCGCGGCCATCCGACTTTCGGCCCTGGTCGTCGAAGCCGTGGCTGATCTCATGGCCGATCACGCCGCCGATGCCGCCATAGTTCACGGCATCGTCCGCCTTCGGGTCGAAGAAGGGCGGCTGCAGGATGGCTGCGGGGAACACGATCTCGTTCTTGACCGAGTTGTAGTAGGCGTTGACCGTCTGTGGGGTCATTCCCCACTCGGCCTTGTCGACCGGTATACCGATCCGCGCCCGCCGGTAATTCCATTCGAAGCGTTGCGCGGCCTCTGCGTTGCCGACGAGGTCGCCTGGCTTGATCTGGAGCGCGGCATAGTCGCGCCACTTGTCCGGGTAGCCGATCTTGACGTTGAAGCCCTTGAGCTTGTCGAGCGCCTGCTCCTTCGTGGCGGCGCCCATCCAACTCAGATTGCGGATGCGTCCGGCCAGCGCCACGCGCAAATTGCCGACGAGCTGGTCCATCTTCGCCTTGGACGCGGGCGGGAAGTAGAGCGCGACATAGTCTCGGCCGATCCCCTCACCGACGCCGTTCTCGGCGAACGCCACCGCACGCTTCCAGCGCTCGCGCTGCTGTGGTTGGCCGTTCAGGAACTTCGAGCGAAACTCGAACTGCGCGTCGACGAAGCGCTTCGACAGGAGTGGCGCGATGTCGTCCGTGATGCGGAATGCCTCCCACGCCTTCAACGTTGCGAGGTCGCTATCGGCGAACACCTTGGCGATGCCGGGGAAGGCGGTGTTCTGCGCCACGATCGCGCGGTTGGCGGCGTCGACACCAGCGGCCTTGAAGAAGGTCGCCCAGGGAAAACCGGGTGCCTGGCTTGCCAACTGCGCGGGCGTCGTCGGGTTGTAGGTCTTGTCGCGGTCGCGGCTCTCTGCGCGCGTCCAGTGCGCCTGGGCGAGCTTGGTCTCCATCGCCACGACGTTCCCCGCCGCGGTCTCGGCGTCCGGCCATCCCGCGAGCGTCAGCATCTGCGTCACATATTGGCGATACCGCGCGACCTGTGGGGCGAATTTGGGGTCGAGATAAAGTTCGCGATCTCCGAGGCCCAGACCGGACTGGCGCAAATAGAGCGCGTATACGTCTGGCTGCTTGGCGTCGTCGTTGACGCCCGGCGCGAAGAAGCTCGCGCCGAAGCCGCCGAGCGAGCGTCCCATGAATTGTGCGATGTCGTCCTTAGACGTTGCAGCCTTCAGCAGCGCCAGTCGCTGGACCAGCGGTGCGGCGTCGAGCTTCTCCGCCGTCGCGGTGTCCATAAACCCGGCGTAGAGGATCGCTGCCTTCATCCGGTCGGGATGCTCGATATCGGAGGGACTGTAGCGGCCGATGAGGCTGCGCAGCCGCTGCTCGGAGATGTCGCGTAAAACCGCAAATGCACCGTAGGACGAGCGATCCGGTGGGATCTGGGTTCGATCCGCCCATGCGCCGTTGACGAAGCGGAACCAGTCGTCGCCGGGCTTCACGCTACGATCCATCCCGGTGACGTCGAAGCCCCAACTGCCATAGCTGGTCGCCGCGGTGCTATCCGCCGGCGCTAGTGCTCTTGACTGCGGAGTCTGTCCTGTAACTGCGCTCCCGATCGCGACGACGCCGAGGAGGGCAACAAGCGGCATATGCTTCAAAACCAACCATCTTCTCCGATCAAGGACATTGCACCTTACCTTTATGAGGGCTTCGCGCCAGCGGAAAACATTCAACAAGTGGCCCACATCAAGATGCTGCCGAGCTCGTTTGGATATTCAATGGATGCGTAGGTCTCGAAAGCGGAGAGGGGCGCGCGAATGCCAGCTATGGCCTTCCATGCCGCGGGCCATTCATATTCGCTAGTTCGCCGAAAGCCTGGGAACCTTTCTCAAGTCGTACACCTCCCGCTTGGATCGTTCATGGTGCATCGGATGGCTACAGCTACCAACAGCCTTGGCGCTTATTGCAAGATGTAAGAAGGGCATCCGAGTCGCCTCGAATGCCCTAATTTTGCAAGCCGCTTGGGAGCAACCTGCCTGCAACTCTAAGCGCTTAGTCTGTTAGATGCCATTCGAAAGATTGGTATCCGGATCGTTGGTGCGCATGTCTTCAGCCTGATTCTGGCCTGTCGCGCGTACTGCGTCGGCCTTGTTCTCCAGGCTTGCTTCAGCTGCTTCGTTGCCCGTGGCATCGGCCGCGTCTTCGAGGTTATCGGCGACGGCTTCTGTGTTCGACTCGATCTTATCGGCCGCCTGCTCGCGCGGGCTGGTGTTGCAGGCGGCGAGCGAGAGCAAGCCGGTGACGACGGCGACAGCGAAAACTTTCTTCATGATCAACCCTTTTTGTGGTGCGGTACGGATACACGACGGCGGTTAGAACTCAACGCCGATCCACTTGGTGGGGTATAACGGGCCAGCGGCCAGCGGCCAGCGGCCAGCGGCCAGCAATGCCTTGCCTAAGCGATCCCCTCAACTGGCTGGAACCAGTGGCTAAGCCCATGCGCTCCGAGCGGCACCACTAAGGAAACAGCGATGGATGAGTTTGCGCGCATGATGAGTATGGAGGGTGTCCGTCCGCTTGATACCCCAAAAGAAACATCCCGGCGGGTCTTCAAACAGCCATCTCCAGTTTCGAGCCAACCGTTAGTAACTACGCCGGAATTGGGGGCGGGCGGTTATGCATGGGTTACAGGAAAACGTGCGCGCACTGCGCTCGAGACGGCGTTGGAACGCTTGGCCAGCGAGATCCGCAGCGGACGGCGCGGCTGGGCAACCGGCATTCTTCAGGATGGCAGGACAGTCACATTGCCTGCTTTGTCAGGAGCGGCGTCACTGCTTGGCACCGCAGATCGACAATCGTTACGCCTAATGATTGTCGGCGGCGACGGCTGGACCTTCGTAATGCATCCGATGATGGGAGTCGCTACGCTAGATAACGATCCTGCCTAGCCCGATGAACAAGCGTCAGGAAAGGGAACGCAGGTGGAGCGGCTTGAACGTCGAGAACTAGGTTGTCCTAACTAAGGGGCGGCGGTCCGCGTTACTATTGCTGATCCGCCCCTCGTTGAGCCCTTTCGTTGGATTGTTGTTTCTGCCACGGCCAGCGCCCGTCAATCTCGACCTCGAGCGAAAAGCTCAGGAACGTCCTGATAAGAACAATGCCAGCAAGAACGAGCAGACTTTCGATTGTCGGCTCGACCGCTACCGTGTTGATGATGTCGGCCGCGACCAGGAACTCGAGGCCAAGAAGGATTGATCGGCCAAGACCCGACCGAAAGTCGGCGACTAGCACTGCTCGGCTGGTTTTGCCCCGAGCGAGACCGAGCAAGAACGCGGCCAGCGTTCCGAATGCCCCTACAACGATAATGGCTGTACCGACGATTTCGACGGCACTCGTTGCTAAGTGGATCCACTGGGCTTCGTTCCTGATCATGGTGCTTCATGCCTGAGCGGCTACAAAGGCACAAACTACCAGAGGGCAGGTTGGCAGTCCGACTGGTTGGAAGCGCCGCGCCTGCTTTAACGAATACGGCGTGGATAGATCGGGCCCATCGACGCGTTGCTGCGCCGCACAATTTGGACACCGTGATATGCCTGCTGCCAACACTACCTGCTCAGCAAGCGGGCCACGTCGGTCCGAAGCTAGGCGTGCTGTTACTCGAGGTTCGCAAAATCCTGACAGCCGCGTTGGTTGCGGAGCTTGGTCATGAACGCATCGTTAGCACCACAGACGGTCCGTCGGCCGCTCATTCTCGCGGCGGTAATGCTGGCTTCGTTCATGATTGCGATCGAGGCAACGATTGTATCGACGGCAATGCCCCAAATCGCAGGTCAGCTTGGTCAGCTTCAATACTATGCCTGGGTCTTCTCTTCATTCCTGCTTGCGCAGACCGCTACTACGGTGGTGTTCGGCAAGCTGGCGGATCTATATGGGCGGCGGTCGGTGCTGCTGGTTGGCATCAGCATTTTCCTCCTTGGATCAATTTTGTGTGGGTTCGCCTGGTCGATGCCGGCACTCATCGCGTTCCGTTTAATCCAGGGGCTGGGTGCTGGTGCGATCCAGCCTGTCTCCATCACTGTCATCGGTGATCTTTATGCGGCGCACGAACGTGGCAAGGTGCAAGGCTGGCTGGCAAGCGTCTGGGGCGTGTCATCAGTGATCGGTCCGCTTGCGGGCGGGTTGATCATCCAGCATGTCAGTTGGGCGTGGATCTTCTGGATCAATGTGCCGATCGGATTGGCCGCAGCCGCCGGCTTCTTGCTGTTTCTGCGCGAGACGGTCACGACGCACGAGCGTAGCGTCGACGTAGCAGGGGCGGGCCTGTTCACGGTCGCGATCGCGTCGCTGATGGTCGCGCTGACAGAGGCCGGGGCTTCGGACGGGCGCTTCGCGGTGCTAGCTGCGGCAGTATGCCTTGTCGCGGCCGCGTTGTTCGTAGTCCAGGAGCGGCGTGCTCGTGATCCAATGGTTGCTTTCGCGTTGTGGACGCGTCGCGCGATTGCCACCACCAATGCCGCAACGCTGTTCAGCGGCATGGCGGTGATCGGGCTGACTACCTTTTTGCCGATGTACGTGCAGGCCGTCATGGGCCGGTCGCCGCTCGAAGCAGGCTTTATGTTGACCGCGATGGTACTGGGCTGGCCGATTGCGGCGACGCTTGGTGCCCGTAACTTTGGCCGGTTTGGCCTACGGCGAATCCTTGTTTTCGGTGCCGCGCTACTACCAGTAGGCGCTGTACCGTTCGTATTGCTGTCACCCACCACTTCGCCTCTGGTGGCAGGTCTCGGTTCGCTGATCATGGGTTTCGGTATGGGCTTCCTGAGCACTGCGGCAATCGTACTCATCCAGGACAGTGTCGGGTGGACGGAACGTGGTGCTGCTACAGCATCAAACCTCTTCGCTCGTAATCTCGGCAGCACTCTTGGAGCCGCAGTGCTGGGCACGGTGCTTAACGCCAGCCTCGCACGAGACCATTCGGGGTCGTTGCAACAGGTACAGGAGCTGCTGCACGGCCAAGGGGCCATCGTCGGTGCAGCGGCAAGCCGCGCCGGCCTAGCTCATGGGCTTCACCTGACCTTCTGGGGCGTGTTGATCATAGCGCTGCTTGCTGTGTTACTTTCAGTTTTCGTTCCCCGCGTGACATTCGGGACCCGACCGCCGGAGTAGTTGGCATCCTAACTGCACCTGAACGAGCGTCTGAAGTTGGAAAGCCCAGGAGGACTGTGGAATGTCCACCAGTGGGTCGCGGCAACCGTTCGAACTCCGATTGAGTTTCAATCCAAAACTGGTCGCTGGCTACATCAGCTTAATGACTTGACGGTCGCGCGGCCTTGTTGGGTCTCACCATCGAAGGCCGCAGCGTCCGCGCATTTAACTGAAGAGCAAAGCAGTAGGCGGCGACCAGTTCGCCACTTGGGCGTTTAGCGGTCGAGCAAGCTTTTTGTTAGGAACGAGACCAACCTTATGAAGACCGTCGTAGTAACGGGAGCGAGCGCCGGCATCGGCCTCGCGACTGCGGATCGCTTTGCACGTAGCGGATGGCAGGTTGCAATCATCGCAAGGGACCCGACACGTCTTGATGAGGCTTGGGCGATGCTCGAACAGCATGGTGGTCGAGTCCTGGCGATCCCGGCAGACGTTGCCGATGCGAAAGCCGTCGACGAGGCCGCCGATAAGGTGGTCGCCGAATTTGGCGCGATCGACGCCTGGATCAACAACGCCATGTCGACGGTGGTTGCTCGCGCGCACGACATTACGCCGGATGAATATGCCCGCGTCACCGCCACAACCTATCTGTCGCAGGTCTACGGAACGCTTGCCGCGCTGCGTCACATGCGTACGCGGGATCAGGGGGCAATCATCCAGGTGTCGTCCGGCCTCGCGATCCGGGCCGCTCCCTTGCAGGCCGCGTATTGTGGCGCGAAGGCTGCGGTGGGCGGGTTTACGGACTCGCTGCGCTCGGAGCTGATCTCGGACAAATCAAAGATCACGCTCAGCGTCGTGTATCTGCCCGGCGTCAACACGCCGCAGACGAGCTGGGCACGCACCCACACGGGACGTGAGCAAATCATTCCCGATCCACTTTTCGACCCGCGCCTCTGTGCCGAAGCGATTTGGACCGCAGCGCGCGATCCTCAACGTGAGTTCTGGGTTGGGCGTTCGACACTGATGATGGCGCTCGGGCAGTCGGTCGCACCAGGCTTCTCCGATCGTGAGGCAGCCGGAATGCTCGACAAGCAGCAGGGCGATCCGATGCCCGATCGCATTGGCAATCTCGACGAGGCGGTTCCAGGACCGGCGCAGATCGACGGCGACGGCAAGGACCGGGTAAAAGGAAGCCGCCGCGAGTTCTTTACGAGCCGTCAGCGCGATATGCTAAAGCTAGGCGTGGTAGGTGGTCTGCTGGGTGCGGGTGCTTTGATGGGTGTCGGTGCGTCACGCGCGCTGCCGCGTCTGCTTCGTTGACCGGGATGCTGGAGCGGCTGCTGCCGCAGCATCATGAACGTATCGAACTCGGCGTTCGCAAGGACGGCTATCTGCCGCTTGAGCAATATGGCGCGCTTGGGGATGGCCGATCCGTCGCATTGTCCGGTGCCGATGGATCGATCGACTGGTGGTGCGTACCCAACATGGACTCGCCTCCACTGTTCGACCGATTACTCGATGGCGAGAATGGTGGGTGCTTTACGCTACAGCCCGATCGCCCCTTCACGGTCGAGCGCCAGTATCGCCCGGGCAGTAATGTACTCGAGACGATCTTTACGACGCCGAGTGGGAGAGCAAAACTGACCGAGTCTCTCAACAGTGGCACGGCGGGGCGTCTGCCATGGGCCGAGCTGGCGCGGCGGGTCGATGGGCTGGATGGCACTGTTCGCTTTAGGCTGACGATGAAGCCTGGTCGGCGAGGCGATACGGTCAGTCCGTACCACTCGAAGATTGGGGGCCACACGGTTTTCCATGTCGAGCGCGTCCTTGGTCTATTCGTTCACAGCGACACGGTACATTGTGACTGGGCCGACGAAGGCATCACGGGCGAAGTGACGGTGGCTGCCGGCGAGCGTCAGACCGTCGCAGTCGTGGCTGGTCGTGACGAGCCGCTGGTGGCCCCAACGATTGAACAGATTGATGCACGCATCGACATATCGGACCGGGAATGGCGAGACTGGTGCGAGCATGTCTCCTACTTCGGTGAAGACCGCGAGGCATTCCTACGCAGTGCACTGGCGCTGAAGCTGCTACTCTACTCGCCGTCTGGCGCCATCGCGGCCGCAGCAACAACGTCGATTCCGGAAGGTATCGGCGGAGCAAAGAATTATGACTATCGCTACGCCTGGATCAGGGATGCCGGCTACACGATCAAGGCGTTCCTGACGGCAGGCCTCGAAGCCGAGGCGAAGGCTGCGTTCAGCTGGCTGCTCGACCAGCTTCGCAGCGTGGGCACGCGCGTGGTCTATACCCTCGACGGCAAGGTCGTGCCCGGCGTGTCCGAATGGGCAATGCCAGGGTATCGCGGTTCGACCCCGGTCCGTACCGGCAATCAGGCTACCGACCAAAGTCAGCACGGCGTCTATGGTGACATCTTCGAGACCGCCGCCTGCTTCGTTGGCTGCGGCAACATCCTCGACCCCGCGAGCGCGGAGTTGCTTTCACACCTCGCCGACGAATGTGCTGACCGTTGGCGTATGCCCGATGCAGGTATGTGGGAGCTGGAGGAGGCGCAGCACTACACGATGTCCAAGGTCAGCTGCTGGCAGGCTCTGGCCCGCGCCGTGGAACTGGCGGACCAGGGTCAGCTGCCGACCACCTGCCGGGAACGCTGGTCGCGCGAACGCGACCGCATCAAGGACTGGATCGAAGGCGAATGCTGGTCGGAGAAGAAGCAGGCCTTCGTCATGTACCCGGGTACCGACAAGCTCGATGCCTCGTTGGCGCTTGCTGTCCGTTTCGGATTTGATGGTCATGATCGCCTGCTGGCGACGATGGATGCGATCGATCGTGAGCTCGGCAGCGGTGCTTTTCACTACCGCTATACCGGCATGGACAAGGAAGAAGGGTGCTTCCTCGCCTGTTCCTTCTGGATGGTGGAGGCCCGGGCGGAACTTGGTCAACGGCCTGAAGCGCGCCAGCGGTTCGATAGGCTGAACGAAGCATTGTCTCACGGACACGGCATCCTCGCCGAGATGATCGATCCGGCGAGTGGCGCGTTTCTCGGCAACCTTCCTCAAGGTCTCAGCCATTTAGCGCACATCATGGCGCTGTCCGTCCTCGACGAGGCAGCGGCCTGCAACTGACTCTGATCCTATCGCAACGGAGATAAGCATGACCGACCGTCTGACTATGCAGGATCCTCGCTCGCAGTACCCGCAGCCGCCTTTCCCGCGACAGCCGCAGCCCGTTCCCGGTGAAGCGGCGAAGATGGATCCCGTGCCCGACCATGGCGAAACGAGCTACAAGGGCTCAGGCAAGCTTGCCGGGCGCAAGGCGCTAATCACAGGCGCCGACAGCGGCATCGGTCGCGCGGCTGCTATCGCGTTCGCACGTGAGGGCGCCGACGTTGCCCTGTCGTATCTCGAGTCCGAGAAGAACGACGCGGCCGAGGTCATCCAGCTGGTCGAGGCAGAGGGGCGCACCGCCGTCGACCTTGCCGGTGACATCACCAACGAGGAGTGGTGTAAGACACTCGTCGCGCAAGCTGTCGAGAAGCTTGGCGGGCTCGACATCCTCGTCATCAACGCCGGACGGCAGCAGAACCGTGAGGACGTCTCGAAGGTCACGTCGGAGGATTTCGACAAGACCATGAAGACCAACCTCTATGCTATGCACTGGATCGCGCAGGCGGCTGTGCCGCACCTGCCGGCAGGCGGCTCCGTCATCACCACCGCCTCGGTGCAGGCCTATGAGCCGTCCGCGATCTTGCTCGACTACGCCACGACCAAGGCTGGGATCGTGGCCTACACCAAGGCGCTCGCCAAGCAGCTACTGGAGAAGGGCATCCGCGCCAACGTCGTGGCACCTGGCCCCTTCTGGACGCCGCTCCAGGCATCCGGCGGTCAGCCGCCTGAGGCGGTGATGAAGTTCGGTTCGGAAAGCCAGTATGGCCGTCCGGGTCAGCCTGTCGAAATCGCCCCTGTCTATGTGCTGCTGGCGAGCCAGGAAGGCAGCTACATCAGCGGCGAGGTGTACGGCGTCACTGGTGGTGCTGGCGTCGCCTGACAGTACAGAGCCCCGGTCAGTCCATACTAATCGGGGCCTTCAATCTGATATGGCATCTTTTGCCTCAAAGAGGAGGGCTCGCCTAAGTCATCTGCAGCGTCCCGATCGTTGCGCCAACTGATTGCTTCATCGAAGATCATTATGAACGCATGTCTGAAGAGGGGAAGCGGGCAGGGAGCTTGGAATAAACGTATCTGGATCACGCGACTTTAGCAGGGTTAATCGGAACGGCCCCAGATGTTCGTGGCGCATCGTAGGCAAGATCGTGGTGGTTCGGGCTGGGGTTGAGGACCTTAGATGGCCTTCCTTCCGTTCTCATCCGACGGTCCGCCTCCATCCAATCGGGCGCGATAGCATGAGCCTGTGTCCAATGAACAATACTGGCTTCGTCGCACCAGACGAGCAGCTTGGGCATGGCCTTCAAGTGCGCCCCGCTGGTGATGTATGCCCGCATGGCGGCTTGATCACGCCAGAGGCTGGCGGTCC
Source organism: Sphingomonas sp. CFBP 13603 (assembly GCF_014892665.1). Classification (NCBI taxonomy): domain Bacteria; kingdom Pseudomonadati; phylum Pseudomonadota; class Alphaproteobacteria; order Sphingomonadales; family Sphingomonadaceae; genus Sphingomonas; species Sphingomonas sp. CFBP 13603. Next base: position 19,414 of record NZ_JADBIA010000006.1, read on the forward strand.
AGAATGTGCGTTTACGATCAGCAAGTAGAGAGCCATCGATAAATCCATCCGCCCGCTTTATCTGCCTCCCGGTCCACATCGTATGAACGAGAAATTGCGGCATAAATCGAAGCGAGCGGATGCGTAGCCGGGTGATGCTGACATAAGTCATCATTCTGGCATCGGCTAAAATCGCATTTCGCTCAAGTCAGAAGCTGAATGAACGGCCATTTGTCAGAAGCAGTCCTTAGGGGCTAGGCGTCGGCCGTTGGGTGGATGAGCTTTGAGGCTGTTGCGCAACAAGTGGACGCTTTACGTCGTTTGCGGGCCGAACGGGGCGACTCATGCGCATGGCGCTGACACGCCAGGCGAGCGAACGTGGCGGACGATGCGCAACGAGGCGGTGCGCTTAGTGATGCAGTTGACCGACCAGCTGATCATACCGAATGGGGCGTGATTGGATTTTATGCGGCCCGTTGCCCCGCTCAAGGATAATGGTGTTGCGATGTTGATCTTCACAACTGGACGATCTTCAACCGGTACGTCGCCTGATGCCGTGGGTTCCAATAGCCGACTTTGGCCACGTGACCGACAATTGATCGACCTGCGCAATGAAGAAAATCAGCTTTTTCATTGCATCCGGATACATCACCGTGCGTTGGGACCTCGCATTATCGAGAAGGAAATCTGCATGTTTGAGAAGCTGCGCATCAAGGAGCATATGGAAATCGCCGGTTCGGACGGCGAACATGTCGGCACCGTCGACAAGGTCGAGGGCGAACAGATCAAACTGACGAAGACCGACGCCGCAGATCATCAGCATCATTACATCGCGCTCGATCAGATCGACCGGATCGAGGACAATCGTATCTATCTGAAGGTCACCAAGGCCGAGGCGAAGACCATCGTCGCCTGACCTTCAGCTACAGATCAGCGAAACGCCGCGGTGCCTTCGGTACCGCGGCGTTTTCGTTCATCCGGCGATGGTGAAGACCGAACCGGAATCGACGCGGATACCGGCGCCGTTTATGAAGCTCGCCCGTTCCGAACACAGGAAGGCGACGGCCGCGGCGACCTCCTCGGCACGGCCGCGCCGCTTGAGCACCATCCCCGGCCGCTCCTCCGCAAGGAAGCTCTCGATCGCCGCGTCGAAGCTCTCGCCGCGTTCCTCGGCGCGCTTGCGCATCATCTTGTCGGTCATCGGCGTGGCGATGAAGGCCGGCGACACGGTGTTCACCAGCACGTTGTCGCAGCCATAGGCCTTGGACAGACCCTTCGCGAGCGCGAGGATGCCCGCCTTCGACGCGCAATAGGCGAGTTCGTCGACATAGGGCTGCACCGCATCCTCCGACGCGAACAGCACGATCCGGCCCCAGCCGCTCTCGCGCATCGCGGGAATTGCCTCGCGGCACATCCGCACCGCGCCCATCAGGTTGATGTCGAGCGTCTGCTGCCAGCCGGCGTCGTCGACGTCGAGGAAGTCCCCCGTCGCCCCCGTCACGCCCGCGGCATTGACGTAGATGTCCGGGTTGCCGAACCGCTCGCGTACCTCCGCCCAGATCGACTTTACGTCGTCGGGGCGGGTCACGTCGCCGGTCACCGCGACGACCTCGCCCAGCGGCGCCAGGTCCGCGACCGCCTCGTCCAGCGTGCCGCCGGGCTGGTCGGTTATGGCGACGCGCACGCCCGCCTCGAGCAGCAGCCGCGCCGTCTCCTTGCCCATGCCCGAGTCCGCGCCGCTGATCAGCGCGATACGATTCCCGATGCCTAGATCCATGATGAACTCCTCAACGGTGGGATGCGAGAAAACGGTCGGCGGTACGCAGAGACAGCGCCATGATCGTCAGCGCGGGGTTCGCCGCCAGCGCGCTGGGAAAGATGGAATTGTCGCAGATCAGCAGATTGGGAACGTCGAAACTGCGGCCGTTGGGATCGACCACCGCCGCGTCGCCGTCTGTTCCCATGCGGCACGTACCGATCGTATGGGCGGAGCGGTCGACGGCAAAGATGTCACTGGCCCCCGCCGCGGCCCAGATCTCGGTGAGCGTGCGCCGGGCGTGGCGGTCGATCGCGCGTTCGTTGGCCCGATAGCTGAAGTCGATGCGCGCCTTGCGGTGGCCGAAGGCGTCGACCTCGTCGGCCAGCGTCAGGCGATTATCGGGATGCGGCAGGCATTCGCCGTTGATCCCGATCCCCGCCATCCGGTTGTAGCCCCGCAGGACGGCCTGGAGCCGCTCGCCCCACATGCCAGCGCCGCGCGCCAGCCCGGTGGCGAGGGTGACGGGCAGTACGCCAAGACTCTGGATCAGATAGCCACCTGCGCAGCCCGCATCGCCGGGCCGCATCATATCTTCGCTGATGAGTGACGAAGGATAGCCGCGGTTCATTCGCATGTCGGCATTAAATCGACCCCAGACCTGCGTCGCGACATGCGCCATGAAGTTGCGTCCGATCTGGCCGCTCGCATTGGCGATGCCAAGGTTGAGGAGCAGCCGCGGCGTCTCCACCCCGCCGGCGCACAGGAAGACTGCCGCGCAGCGCTGGCGATGATCCTCGTCACCTTGTCGATAGACGACCGCGCTGATCCGGCCGCTGCCGTCGAACTCGAACGACACCACGCGCGCCTCCGCGCGGATCTCGGCACCGTGCGCGACTGCAAGGGGCAGATAGGTGGTATCCATGCTGGTCTTGGCGGCGGTGCGGCAGCCCTGGTGACAGGTACCGCAATTGATGCAGGCCTGCCGCTGTCCCCAATACGGTTGGTCGCGATCGCGCGAGACCAAGGCGGCGGGTGCGTCGGTGGCGGTGATGCCTACCGCCGCACAGCCTCGCGCCATCGCATCGGCCGCAGCGTTGCGGGCGACCGGCGGATATGCGTAGCGGCGCGCGGCGTCCCACGGATAGTCAGGCGGGCCGGATACGCCGGTGAAATGCTCGACCTCAGCGATGTAGCGGATCAGTTCGGCGTGATCGATCGGCCAGTCCGCGCCCTCGCCGGTCAGCGTCTTGAGTTGCAGGTCGCGCGGATCGGGGCGGGGGCAGAAGGCGCCCCAGTGCAATGTTGATCCGCCGACCCCCATGCCCGAATTGTTCGAACCGAACGCAGTCGGCGTCGCCCCGCCGCTCAGCCGTTCCTCCATCCAGTATATGTCGGCCGCGACTTCGTCGGCGACGTGATCGTCGGGCCGGAAAGCGCGGCCCGCCTCCAGCGCCACCACCGACAAACCAGCTTGTGCTAGCCGCGCGGTGAGCGGCGCGCCGCCAGCGCCCGTCCCGATCACCACGGCATCGACGACGTCGGTTCGCGCGTAGCGTTTCGCCCTCACGACAGGCGCTCCCGCGCCTGCTGCCATGCTTCCGGATCGTCAGCGCCGGTGCGGATATAGCCCTGTTTGCGGCGGCCATCGCCACCCACGGCGAAGCCGTCATAGCCGATCGCCGCCATCGTGGCTGGCAGTGACATCCAGACGCGCACTGTCTCGGCGCGCACGTCCTCGAACCACAAGACCATCTGCTCAGGCGAGAGCTGTGTGATGTCGCCGGTGCTGCCGACCTCGCCGCCGTCGACGCGTTCGAGCAACCGGGTTTGCGCATCAGGATGGAGTGCGGCGAAACCGCCCGCCGCCTTTGTCAATGTCGCAAGTCCGCGCCGCCATGCCTCGCGATCGGGTGGCAATGCCGCGAAGCGCCAGCCGTCGCCCGCGCCGTCGGCGATGCCAGCGAGCATACGACCCGCCAGGACGGCCTCGCCGGCGCAATCGGGCAGGATTTGCGCGACCAGCGCGGCGACGGTCCCCTGCTCCTCCGTCGTCCAGACCGAGCTGGACGCCGGCGCGCGCATTCGATCCAGCAGCGTTGCGCGCGTCCTGTGGCTAACGCGATCGGAGTCGAGCAGGGTCGCGAAATGCGCAGGGAGGGCGGCTAACGCGACGTTCGTCGCGTGACCGTCGATCAGCGCGGCGAGCGCCTGCGGCTGTTCGTACGGGATGAGGTGCGCCGCGCCGCGCACGACCTGCATATGCGCGGTGATGTAATGTGGCAGGTTGAGCCGGCGCTGAGCATCTTCGCCAAGATCGCCGTCCTCGGCGCCGGCGAGGATCAGCGCCGGGATTGCGATGCGTCCAGCCTCGGCGCTCCAATCCTCGCGACTGCCACGTTCCAGCCAGCCGAGCCACGCCTCTCGGCTTGACCGTCGGACGTCGTCGATCGCGGTGTCGCGCAGAGGTTTGGCCAGTGTTCTGGCGGTATTGGCGTCGACGAAGGTCGCGGCATTGACGCCTTCGATCTGGCCGTTGGCGAACCAGTCAATCATCTGGTTACGGCGCTCTTCGTCCATCGGTTCGGGTGACGGTGGCGATGCCGCGACTAGTACGACCCCAAGTACGCCTGACAGGCCGATTTCGCCGGCTGCGGCGCGGGCCGCGACGAGCGTAACGATCTTGCCGCCCATGCTGTGACCGACGAGCACGCATGAGGTCAGCGCACGGGAGCGGATCTCGTCCGCCAGCCAGTCCGCCATCACTTCGACATCGCAATGCCCCGCCTCCGCCGCGGCGCCGAATCCTGGCAGGTCTAGCGCTACGCACGCTTGGTTTGGCAGGTGATCAAGAACTTGCTTCCACTCTCCTGCGCTGGCGCCGAGGGCATGAAGAAATACCAACGTCGGTCCGGTCATGCATCCTCGCTAAATCAACTGCATGCCCGACGTTGCAACGGTCAGTCCGTTCCGGTGTAATGCGTATTTCGTTGATTTATCTCACGATAAGGCGGCGACCATGATCGCTTCCCGGCGTCAAACCGACTGAAAGGGTTTTCCGTCAAGCCGCTAGAGCCCAACGAATAACTGATGGGCCTTTTCCTGCTGATCCTCACCGCCGCACCGATCGCTACAATCCAGGTGCTGTATAAGGAGGAACCCGGATTGGCATCTACAGTCCGACGCAGCGTCCCCACTAATCCCGTACCTAAGCTTCCCGCAAAAGCCGTCTGCAGCTCATAGGGAGTAAAACCTAAACTTGGACAGCCTTCCTGCCAAACTATCGCCCAGCTGCGACATTCGAGTTCGCAGGTCAGGCGCCAAAGCGGGCGTTACGCGGAGATGAACCAATGTCTGGAGTTGGGGAGAGGGGAAGGGCGCGCGAATGACCGGATGTGGGTCAGCGTGCGGAGGGTATCGTAGTGTAGTCGAAAGCACGAAGTTGCGGCTGGGCATTGGGTAGCTGACTAACCGCCCGATGCTCAGCGTACCATCGTAGCTGCCTTTCTCAGGTAGGGCATAACGTCGACCGACACGTAGCCTGGCGTCGTGGCCGCGAAGTGTCGCAGCCAGAAACCGTGTCCCGCCCCGTAGACAACTAGGATGCGATCCCCGGGACGCGCCACGTTGATCAGCTTGGCAAAGATCTTCGCGTTGCGCAGGTACCACATCGCATTCAGGTCAGCCCCAGGCTGGTCCTCGCCATTCCCGAAGCGCAGCATCGAGTAATAGAGGTCCTGTCCTGCCATCGGGGTGGAGGGATCATTGTAGCGGATCAGCATCTGGGGAATGCTTGTGGTTGCTTGCTCGGCCTCGAACCGCTGTGCTGATGCCTTTACTGTCGCGAACGCGGCATCGAGATATGCCTGCTCGCCATGCTTCTTAGCATAGGCCTCGACGGTATCGATCGGGAAGTAGCTGGGCTCGCCCTTGCCAGGTTGTTCGTCGATACCCTGGACGCTCTTGAGACCAGCCCTGGCGGCAATGCGGTAGCCGATCTGCGTTCCCTCGTCGCGATCGGTGAGGAGGGTCGCGGGTGAGAAGCTTGCATAGTCGGCTACGTCGTAGGTCGGGCCGGGGCGCTGCGCCTCCACCATGACCCTGGTCGGCTTGAACTCCTCGATGGCCTCCGCCAACACTTCCAGCTCCCGCTGCCGACGAGGCACCGTGACGTCGTCGACGCGCACGTTCACCTTGTCCAGGCCCGGGTTACCGAAATGGTACGTGCCGAGCACCATCACCTGGATCGGTGCCGGCTGCGGAGCGGGCGTTACGGTGGCGGTAACCGCTGCGAGAATTGCTGTCAGCATCATGACCCCAGGCTAGGTGACATGTTTGCATAATACACCTTACAGGACACTGTCCAGCATGTGGTGGTATGATCAGCTCCGCTGGCCCGACCTTATGGGAAGGCTCCGTCCGTCCGGTTGTCGTTCGTGCTGGCGATGAGCACCTGATGTCCATATGCCTCGGGATGAGATCGGGGGAGCAGCAATGATCGACAGGCGCGAGCTTATCATAGGTGGCCTGGCGGTAGGCGTTGCGACGGCCGCTCCTGGAAAGGTGATGCTTAGCGCCAAGCGACAGGCGATCGATGGGATCGAACTGCCAGCCAACTTCAACGGCGTGCTTGCGTACGGCACACAGGGCAAGCTCGAGCACATCCGCTGTGTCGGATTGGCCGATGTCGAGGGCAAGCGACCTGTTACCGCGCACACGCAGTTCAAATGGGGGTCGGGTTCGAAGTGGCTGGCAAGCGCCACTGCGCTTCACCTGGTCGACCGCAACGTGCTGTCACTCGATGCCCCGATCACCATCTACTTGCCGGACTTTCGCCGGGATACGGGTGACCATGTGCTGGTCAGGCATCTGCTGTCGAACACCAGCGGTATCACTGATCTCCTCGTACCGGCCATCAAGGCTGACCGATCGCTGCTCAACTCCACGGCGACACCAGCCGCGATCGTGGCAAAATATGGTGCAGGCGATCTGAAATTCACGCCTGGCGCTGGATGGGATTACGCCGCCCTCAACTGGGTGATTGTCGCCGCAGCGTTGGAACGGCTGACTGGCAAACCCTTGGCCGAGCTCGTCGGGCAGACCGTGCTCCGACCGCTGCGGATGACCGACACCGGCTATGCTCAGGTCGGTCAGCCGGCGATGCCGATGTTGGCCGCGGCGTACAGCAGCGTTGTGCCGCCAGTCCGCAAGATGACAGCTGTTCCCGCATACCTGGCCGGCAGCGGCAACACAGCCAGCACCGCACGGGACGCGATCCGCGCTGCCCATGGCCTATTCCATACCGGGCTTCTCAGCGCCGCATCGAAGCGGGAGCTTACGAAAAGCCAATGGCCGGATCAGGAATATGCTCTGGGAGGGCGCGTTCACCCGATCGGCAACGAGCCATGGGCATGGGAGACGGGCAAGGTCGAGGGATACCGGGCTCACATCGCGCATCGCCTGAGCCGCAGTGAGACCATCGTGGTCTTCAACACGACTGACATGTCGCAATCCCAGATTGCCGGCTGGGTGGAAACTATCGCCACGGCTTGAGCGGATAGCAGCCGTGATCAATCGGAGGCGGCACCTCCGTTTTCTTCGTCAGGGGGCTGGCTCACTAATGAGTGGTGAGCGGCGCCCGCTAACGCCTGCCATGGACATGAACAAACGTCTGGAGTTCGATACTGCCGGAGAGGGTGTGAATGACCGGTTGTGGGTCGATCCCGCCTGCCGCGTCCGACTATCAGGTGCTACAGGCCATAGGGTGCTGGTGGCCGTCGAACGACGTAACCGAACGGCTCGCCGATACCGTCTGAGGTCTTACGTTAATGGAGTAACTACCGCCTTCATTCGGCTGGCAAGTTCGCGTTCGACTTCGCGAGCCATTATGACAAGAAGGGACTGATCAAAGTCCCCCGCCAGCGGCTCACTGTCCGCAACGCATATCGCGCCAAGCGCCAGTCCCGCGGGATCAGTAATAGGCGCGCCAGCATAGAAGCGGACGAATGGATCATTTATAACACTGTCGAACTCTTCGAAACGCGGATCGCTGCGCGCATCGGGGATGACCAGCATCTGCCCGCCCTGCCGAACCGTGACGGCGCAGAAGGCCGTGTTTCGCGGGGTTTCGGTGACACCCAGTCCACGTTCCGCCAACAAAGTTTGCATGCGTTTGTCGATGATTGAGATCGCCGCATACTGCGTCCGATAGTAATCGCGAACGACGTCCACAATGCGCTCAAGCTCCTCGCTGCCGCGCATTGCTAACGCTCCGCTCTGATCTACGGCAAGCTGTCGCTTCTTCTCATTAGAAAAAACGTCCAACCATGAACCGACGTGTGCCCCGTACACATCCATCTCCACACATTACCGTCGCACAGATATAGAATGGTTTCATAAAGCACGTGCAAGGAAATTATCATGTGCTAGAAACGTAAATGCATAATTATAGCGTAATTACAGGGTGGAGCTTACGCCAAACATGCTTTATAGACGGTTGTTATTGGCCATATTGGTTATTTAGCGATATGTTAACTGACGGTCCCGTCATAGTTGGTACGACGAGACCTTTATAAGGTTGTCGTCGGGATCACGCACATAGACCGAACATATCGGCCCCCGCGCGCCCTTTTTGATGCCGGGGCCGGTTTCGATCGCAATGCCGAGGTTGCGGAAGTGGCCAGCGACTTCGGCGGGGGGCGTATCGGTCAGGAAGCAAAGATCATCGCTGCCGAGGTCGGCGTACGCGCGGTAAACCACGCCTCCTGCGAGGCGGATATCGGGCGAAGGTTGATCTTGTTGGGGCCAAATATCATGCTCATGCGAATTGGACCGTCATCCGAGGATGAAACATGCCGCTCCATGTCGAGCGCCTTCTCGTACCACTCCGCTGAAGCATCCACGTCGCGCACGTTGAACACGACGTGATCGATCGCCTTCACTTTCATCGACTGCCCTCTCGGTCGCTGCGTCGGGGTGAAGCGGTTGATGTACGATCCGACCTCTGGGTGGTGGTCTTCATCATGTCCGCCACCTTCAATGCCAACGCCTGCATGGTGAACGGCTTCGTCAACAGCTCCATGCCAGGTTCGAGATGACCATTACCGACCGCGGCTTTCTCTGCGTATCCTGTGATGAAGAGCACTTTCAGCCCCGGTCGCAGGGTCCGTGCCGCGTCGGCGACCTGTCGTCCGTTCATACCGTTCGGCAAGCCGACATCGGTAATCAGCAGCTCTATCTTGGCACCGGACTGAAGGACCTTGATCCCGGACGCGCCGTCCGCGGCACCTATGACCGTGTAACCGATCTCGTCGAGGACCTCGTCGATGAGATGGCGGATGCTTGCTTCATCATCGACGACCAGAATGGTTTCGCCGCTTGCGGATGCCGCTGCCGCCAGAGCCTCTTCCTCTTCGGGAAGTAGGGCCTCCCCCATGTAGCGTGGCAGATAGACACAGATCGTCGTTCCTTCGCCCACCTCTGAGTAGATGCGGACCTGTCCGTTCGACTGACGGGCAAAGCCATAGATCATCGACAGACCAAGGCCGGTTCCCTGGCCGATCGGCTTTGTCGTGTAGAAAGGCTCGAACGCCCTTTCGATCGTCTCGGGTGTCATACCTGTCCCCGTGTCGGTCACGCAGATCGAGAGGTACTGGCCAGCGGGAAGGTCCCGCTCGCGCGCAGCATGGTCATCAAGCCATTTGTTGCCAGTTTCGATCGTCAGCCGGCCTCCATCCGGCATCGCATCACGGGCGTTGATGCACAGGTTCAGTATGGCGCTTTCGAGCTGCGTGGCGTCGATCATGGCGGTCCACAAACCAGCGGCTCCGATAACCTCGATGTTGTTTGTAGGGCCGACCGTTCGGCGTAGCAGATCCTCCATACCGACGATCAAACGGTTTACGTCAGTGGCCTTGGGATCGAGCGTCTGACGGCGGGAGAAGGCAAGCAGCCTCTGGGTGAGCGATGCCGCACGTCGGCCGGCCCCTTGCGCCGCGAGGATGAAACGTTCCGCGTCGTCGAGCCTGCCCCGTGCAAGGCGTAGCTGGAGCAATTCCAGATTGCCCATCATACCGGTCAGCAGATTGTTGAAATCGTGCGCCAGCCCACCGGTGAGCTGGCCAACCGCTTCCATTTTTTGTGCTTGCCGAAGCTGGTCCTCGGCGACCGTAAGCGCTTTTGCGGCAGCGCGTTCTTCGGTGGAGTCGCGGCCTACCGCGATAATCTTTTCATCCCCCGGCCCAGCGGCCCAGACGATATCACGATAGCTGCCATTCTTGTGTCGGTAGCGGTTCTCGAACCGGGCATAGGTCTGCCCGCTCGCGATGCCGGAGGCGCCGGTGATCGTGTGATCGAGATCCTCTGGATGAATGAGGGAAAATAGCGAGACACCGATCAACTCGGCTTCCGACCATCCGAGAATACGCGTCCATGCAGGATTTACGGCTTCGATATCGCCGTCGAAGCTCGCTACCAGCATCAAATCGGACGAAAGCTGCCAGAGCCGGTTTCGATCAGCTGTCCGTTCGGCGACCTGTTGTTCCAGGGTGGCGTTCCACCGCTCAAGATCCTGCCGGGCCTTCTGGCGCTCTGTCTCATCACGAGCGATTTTGATGAAGCCCTGGTCATGGCCCTGAACGTCCGCGATGAGTGGATGCATCGATCCGCTTAGGAAAACAGGATGGCCATTTTTCTTTATATGCCAGCGTTCATCGGTAGCGGAGCCGTCCCGCGCGGCGCCAGCAAGCTCGCGAACATCGGCACCGCTAGCACGATCCTCATCGGTGAAGATCATTGAGATTGATTGTCCAACGGCTTCGTCGCCAGACCAGCCAAGCACGGCAGTCGCACCGGCTGACCAAGAGGTAATGATACCGCCAGTATCAACGGTCACGATCACATGATCCTTGGCGCCTTCGATAACGAGGCGAAGGCGTTCTTCACTTTGGCGTAGGGCAGCATCGCCAAGGACACGATCAGTCGTTTCGTTGGTGAGGATGAAGAGGCCGGCGACCTCGCCCTCTGCATCAAGGATGCGTGAATAGGAGAAGGTAAACCACGTATCCGCGGGCCCTCGGTCGGTCGCGAGCTTCCATGGCAGGTCCGTAAAGCGTTGGCTCTTGCCCTCGAAGGCATCGTCGATGATCGGCTTAGCCTGCGTCCAGGCGTCCGCCCACACATCCCTGAAAGGCGCCCCCATCGACCACGGAAGCCTAGGCCCGAGAAGCGGGAAATAGGTCTCGTTGAAAAAGAAGGTCAGCTCTTCGCGACCCCAGGCCAAAATCATAGATTCTGGTGAGTTGAGCACTGTACTTAGGGTCGACTTCAGAATGTCGGGCCAGCCCTCGGGAGGACCCAGAGGGTGGTTCGACCAGTCGCGATCAACGATGAGACGACTGGCTTCGCCGCCCCCCGCAAGAAACTGCAGCCCTGCTGGGAGGGAGGCGGGGGTACGAAACACGTCAGAAATCATGTCGATCCAGTGGATGGCGCCGGCGCTAGCAGGTCAAACCTACAGGCTGTGCCTACGATCCGGCAAGTCGGCGAAAAGCTTTAGGCAAACCCCTACTGCTGAGCAGGCCGATGCTACTGCGTATGGAGACGCCAGATTGGGACGCCGCAGGCGTCCCTGATCAATATGGTACCCCGATTGCCTTGGCCTGGGAACGCGATCCAAACCAGACGGTTACGATTAGATGCACCGACTAATCTATATCAGCAAATCGTTGATCGGGACCGATCGCAGCGATCTTGACGCGATTGTGAAAACCTCAGCCGTTCGCAACGCCTGCGCCGGCATCACCGGGGTGTTGTGGTTCGACAAGAATAACTTCGCACAAGTTCTCGAGGGTGATCGAGCAGCAATTATCGAAACTATGGACCGGATTAACGCCGATGAGCGCCACACGGATATCGAGATCATTTGCGACCGCGAAATAAAGCAGCCAATGTTCGGGAACTGGTCGATGACGCTTCCACGCGAAACCCCGGAGGGCATCGAGGCCACAGCTTTTCTGATCGGCTTTGCACAGAACGAACAAAGCGCCTCAGCAAGGAAGCTGTACGAGATCGCCATCGTCGCCGACGATCTTGGGTGATCAGCGATCGGTACCGCGCCTCTGAAAACAAGTTCTTAGTGCCGTGTGCCTTCCTGATTGTTCATCCCGACCGGGACGCAGGTTCCGCAGGAAAACTTGGTTTCGGACTACAGCACAGGCCGAACTCGATTGACGCATTGTCCAAGGCGCTGCGGGAGGTTTGATGCCTAGGATCGTGACGTGTTCTCGGCCCACCAGACGTCCGCGCGGCGACTGAAACAGGTCCCTTCCACGACCTTAAGACTTCGCTCGTTAGCGCCGGAAGGTCAGCCTGACCGACAAGCCGCTGTCATCCCAGTCGTAGGCAATGATCCCGCGACGGGCGCGCACGATCCGTTCCATCAATCGCAAGCCCAGTCCGCCGGTCCGATCACGCGCTAGGACCGGCTGGTTAGAACGCTCGACCCATAGGATCGTCAAGCTTTCGAGCTCTTCAACTGCGCTCACATGCACATTCCCGCCATGATGCAAGGCGCCGTGCTTGGCGCTGTTTACCGCCAGTTCGCCTATTACCAACGCAATGGCGTTCGCTTGGCCCTGGTCGACGATGGATGAGGAAAGCCGCTCGATCGTCACAGGACACGCCGGTTGATCGAATGGCGTCACAAGTGCGGGTATGAGGCGATCCAACTCCAGCGGCACCTCATCAGAAACAAATAGCGCCTGCGCGGTACTGAGCGCACCCATTCGCTCGGCCATCTCGTGCGCGAAGGCTTCGTTGTCCGCATTGCCCTTGGCGAACCCGATCAACAGGCTGCCGATCATGGAATAGGTATTCTTCAACCGATGTTTCATCTCAGCTGCCGCGATCTCGAGTGCCTCGCGCGCGGTCTCCGTCTCGGTGATATCGCGAGACACAGAGAGGTAGCCGGCGTGGTCGCCGGCATTGTCCGTCACCGGTGAGACAGTTACGTCCCACCACCTAGGCGATCCCTTTGCGGTCGGGCAAAATGCCCTGAACCGTACGGTTTGCCCGGTCGCTGCCTGCGGATACGATCCGATTATCGCCTGTCGCGCTTCGTCCGGCCACAGATCTGCCCATGGCTGACCTTCGACGGCGCAAAAATCGTCGATCTCCATCGCGCAAATGCCGTTGCCGTTCATGTACCGGATGTTGCCGTCGAGACCGATCAGCTTCACGCAATCCACGCTCTGATCGAGGACCGATGCGAGCGCGACGGACGAAAGACCGCTGACAGCGTGTGGCGCGACAATGAGTGCTTCGTTTTTCAAACCATGAACCCGACAAGAGCCCCGTGTGGTCAAGCTGACCGCCGCATCCGTCCATCTCGGCGAACGACTTCTTCTAACGTAATCCGATAGTTCGCGCCAATGCCTTGCCAAAACTGGTGAGCCGTCCCCGCTCTACCTGTGGTCCGTCGGCGATCCAGCGTCCCGCCTCGCCAATTGCTCTTGCACCAGTTTAACGAGCTGATCCGTCGCATACGGCTTGGGCAAAAACTTGCCGGAATCTGGAACTTCGGCCGAGTCCAAGCGAACCCCACCAGAGGTGACGATGATCTCGATGTGCGGCCAGCGCTTTGTCACCTCCTCTGCCAGATCAAGTCCGTCGAGATCACCCGGCATGTTGATGTCGGTAAAAATCAGGGCGATCTTCGACGAACGCTCCAGTATCTCCAACGCCTCGCGTGCGTCACCGGCTTCGATGATGGAGAACCCCCGGTCCTCCAGAGCATCAGCGGCGATCATCCGGATGAACATCTCGTCTTCGACGATGAGAAGCGGTTGCTGCGGGGTGTCGGTCATTGAGGTCTAACGCATCAGCGCGATAACCGCTTATCGCGCCTTAAATTTCTTTGATATTCGGCGACTTCGCTTCGCCACGTCGGTAACCTGTCACTAGCGATCGTTTAAGCTATAACGATTTCAATTGCCCCTGCTTTCTGGGAAAGGCGGCATATGTTCAAAGTCGCCTATCGCCACCCACCTTTTTAAAAGCGGAAGGTCCGCTCTCCGATCCCATCACGACATTTGCGAGCGGATAGCTGGGCGTCAAAATCGGTCATTCGCGAAGATGAACCAGCGTCCGAATTTAGGAAGCGAGGGAAGGGGCGTAAGCGTCCGGATGTGGGTCTGACGGAAGCCGTAGGGCAGGGCGTGTTCGCCCACTTGCGATCATTCCGATTGAACCGATAAGTTAGTGAAATGACATTGCATCCTGATGTTGCTCGGCTTGCTGAAACACTCGAGGCAATGACGACATTGCTGAAGCTGCACGGTGACAACAGATGGGCCGAGCAGGTCGAGCGATGTAGATCTAGTATCGCACAATCCGACTATCACGGGGTCGACCGATTTTTGTGTCTTTACGGTGGAATGGGATCGCTAAACGACGTGATTCTGCAATCCGGTGGAGTTACCCCGGCAGAAGACAACGAGCGGTTTGACGCGCTTCGAACTGATGCTTGGAAACAGGCGAATGCACTGGCGCGATAGGCAGTTCGCGGTAACGGCCGCTAACCTCTCCATCACGACCTTCGCGAGCGGATAGCCAGCCTTCAAAATCGGTCATTCGCAAAGATGAACCAGCGTCCGAAGTTGGGAAGCGAGGGAAGTGGCGTGAGCGTCAGACTATGGGTCATTGCGCAGTTTTTAGAGATCGGAGCGGGACTGGGGGGGGGGCTCGACCGGTAACAGGACCGCTATCGCCGGGGTATCTCCAACCGCTTTCCACGCGTCGGCCGAGGTATTCTGGCATATCAAAACGAGTAGGAGAATGGTTCATTCTGAGTCCTATCTCGGCTCTCACAGCCGCAGCGACAAATGTCATTAACTATCTGCAACCTTAAGTTTCAATCCCGAACCAAACATCGGTCTTGTAAATTTATGAACTTCGAATGTAACATAATTTAAGACAGTAGGCGGGGCGTAAATGACTACAGGATCAGCCAAGCGAGCCAACGGCAGATCTTGTCCACGGCCCGCCATATGGGGCGCGGCATTCACCGGTGTCGTTCTGCTATCCACGGCCGCCACGGCACAGGTTTCATCGCCCGCCGATCAGGAACAGGCCCGCATCCGCGCGCAGCAGCAGGCCGCGGAACGGGCGGCGCGGGAGGCGGCGCCGGTCGCAACGATCGACCGCGCCGCACCCGCGCCGCTAGGGCCTTTTCCGGTGGAGGCCGGCTGCTTCACGGTGCGCGACATCGTCGTCGAGAATGCTGGACGCGCAAAGCTGCGGTGGGTGCCGGGGTTCGTCGCGCAGTATCGCGGGCGGTGCGTCGGGACCGCTGGTCTCGACTACATCATTCGTAGTTTCCAGGGCGCGTTCATCGACCATGGTCTGGTGACGACGCGCGCGGGCCTGCCGGAACAGGATCTGGCCAGCGGCACGCTGCGCATCGTCGTGGTGCCAGGCGTCGTCGAGGATATCCGGGTCAACAAGACAGGCAGAACCAAGGCATGGGGCCGTGCGACGCCGGTCGGACGCGGCGACCTACTCGATCTGCGTGCGCTCGAACAGGGGCTGGAGCAGATGCGCAGCGTTCCCGGTCGAGCCGTCGCGGTCGACATCGTGCCGGGGGATGCGCCGGGCCAGTCGATTCTCGACGTCACGGTAGATCAGGCGCGGCCGATCGCCGGATCGCTGTCGATCAACAACTTCGCCGGCGAGCGGGTCGGTCGCTATCAGGGCTCGGCGCAGATTGCCGAACTCGGGCAGCTGGGCTTTTCGGAGGTCATCAGCGCCTATTACAACCGCCGGACGGATTCGCCGGGCGTGCCCGCCGACAGCCGCGGTGTCGGCGGCTCGATCTCCGTGCCGGCCGGCTGGTGGACGTTCAACGCGAGCGGCTCCGCCAATCGCTACAGCCAGACCGTCAACGGTGAAGTCAGCAGCTTCGGGACACGTGGCACGCTCGACCGGGTCGCGATCGGTGCCGAACGTGTCTTCTACCGCGATCAGACGACCAAGGACTCGATCAGCGTCGGGCTGGCCCGGCGATGGGGTCGCAACTTCATCAACGACGTCGAGATCGGCATCCAGCGGCAGGATCTCACCGATCTCGAAGTGCGGCTGATCGACCGGCGCACGTTCGGCGCTGCGCGCTTCGACGGGTCGGTGGGCGTCCGGTTCGGTCTCGGGATCCTCGGGGCGCAGAAGCAGCCGGACGATCGGCCCGATGCGCTGCCGAGCGCACGCTACCGGATCGTCAGCGCCGACTTCGGACTGTTCGTGCCCTTGGGGCAGGGCTTCATCGACGGGTACCGTGCCGAGTTTCACGGACAGGTCAGCGACCGGAATCTGTTCGGCTCGGACCTCATCCAGATCGGCGGCCCCTACACGATCCGTGGCCTGGATACCGACACGGCGGAACTGGGGCGTGACGGCTTCTACCTCCGCCAGGAGCTGGGAGCCAAGATCACCGATGGGTTCCGTCCATATGTGCTGTTCGACATGGGCGAGGTCCGCAAAGGGACCGGCGCACGCGGCGGCGCCGGCCTCGGGCTGAGGGCGCGGCGTGGGCCGTTCTTCGTCGACGTCTTCGGGGCGCGTCCGGTGTTCGGGCGCCAGATCCCCAATCGCAACCGCGTTCGGTTCGGCCTTTCCGCCGGTGTAGGATTTTGAGCATGACCAAGCTGACCTTCGCCGTGCTGCGTCGCCGGATGCGTTCGGCCAGCGCGCTGTCTCCGCTCGGCGGCGGCGCGGGGCTCGCGGCGCTGTTGCTGGTCGCGACGGTGCCGGCACGGGGCCAGGACGGCGGTGCGCCCAATCCCGTCGTCCCGGTCCCCGGTGGCGCGACGCATCTCGATTACGGCGCGAACGGCGTGCCAGTGGTCAAGATCGCAACGCCGGACGCAAGCGGGACCAGCTACAACCGCTACCAAGCGTTCAACGTCGATGCGCGCGGCGTGGTGCTCAACAACAGCGACAAGATCGTCCAGAGCCGGCTCGCCGGCTATATCGACGGCAACGCGCAGCTGAAGGCATCGGGCGGGGCGTCGCTGATCGTCAACGAGGTGGTGGCCGCCAATCCGTCTAGCCTGCGCGGCTATATCGAGGTCGCCGGCAAGACCGCCGATCTGGTACTCGCCAATCCCTACGGCATCGCGTGCAATGGTTGTGGCTTCGTCAACGCGCCGCGCGTGACGCTGGCGGCGGCACAACCCCTGGTCGACGGCGCCGGCGCGCTCAGCGGATTCCGGACGGCGACCGGCACTATCGACGTGTCCGGCAGCGGGCTCGATGCGACGAACGCGCGGCTCGACCTCTTCGCGCGCGCCGTCTCGATCAACGCCGGCCTATATGCGGATACCGTGACCGCCAGCCTGGGCGCTGGCGACATCACCCGCGACGGCGACATCGTGGTGGTCGGGCAGCGCACGGCAGCGCAGCCGAATCAGCCTGCCTTCGCGCTCGACGTGGCGGCGCTCGGCGGGATGTATGCGCGGTCGATCAAGCTGATCGGCACCGAACGCGGGCTCGGCGTCAATGTCGCCGGCGATCTCGCGGGGCTCGAACAGGGCGTGACGCTGTCGTTCGACGGCAAGATATCGGTCCCCGGCGCGATCACGGCGAAGACGGCGGTCGCGATCGAGACCGCCGGTGCGCTCGACGTCGCCGGTCAGATCTACGGCGAAGGCACGACGACGCTGAAAGGCGCGAGCCTGGCGGGCAACGGCCTGATCGGCAGTGGTGGCGACCTCACGATCACGACCGGCGCGCTGAGCAGCGGTGGCACGCTCGCCGCCGGGCTGACCCGCGACGGACGCGTCACGCAAGCTGGGACCTTGCGCCTCGACGTCGGCGGCACGGCGGCGCTGACGGGACGGGTTCTGGCGCGCGACGCCGTGTCGCTGACGGCCGGCAGCATCGTCAACCATGGGCTCGCGAGCGGCGGGACGCTAACGCTGCGCACCGCGACGCTCGACAATAGCGGCGGCACGATCGACGCGCGGACTGCGCTCGACGCGCAGGCTGGCGCGGTCGCCAACATCGGCGGCGTGGTCCAGTCGGGTGGGGCGCTGACGCTTGACGGGAGCAGTCTGGCCAACGAGCGTGGCGCGGTTCTGGCGCTAGCCGACGGCGCGCTGACGCTAGGCTTCACCGGTGCGGTGGGCGGCAGCGGTGGGCAGATCGGCGGCAACGGCGACGTGTCGGTCAAGGCTGGTTCGCTCGGCATCGACGGCGTGGCCGGCAGCCTCACAGCGAGCAAGGCGCTCGCTCTGATCGTCGGTGGCGATCTCGCGATCATCGGTAAGGGTTTAATCGCGGGCGGCGGTGCGACGACGACCAATGTCGGCGGCGTACTCAGCGTTATCGAAGGCGGCTTGCAGGGCGGCGGTGCACTGACCGTGCGCGCAGGCTCGGTCACGATCGGCAGCGGTGGCCAGATCAGCGGCGGGAGCGTGACCGCCGACACGCTCGGTGCGATGACGAACGCCGGCCTCGTCGCGAGCGCGGGCCGCGTAAACCTGACCGCGGCAACGCTAGCGAACACCGGCACGATTTCAGGCAGTGCCGGTACGAGTTTGAAGGCTGCCGGCCTATTGGCGCAGGACGGTCTGGTTGCGTCCGACGGCGCCATCGACATAAGCGCAGGAGCCTTCACCTCGCGTGGCGGCACCGTCGAAGCGGGTGGTGCGCTCGGCGTCACGGCCGGATCGATGGCGCTCGATCGCTCCAGCCTGACCGCGCTCGGATCGGGCACGCTTACGCTGGCAAGCCGGGACGCCTTGACCGCAGTGGGGTCGCGCATCGGCAGCAACGGCAATGTGGCGATCGGCGCCACGAAGCTGGCGTTCACCGACAGCCGGGTCACCGCGCTCGGCGCGCTCGCGCTCGATGCGACGGCGGGCGATCTGGCGTTCGGCAGCGGCGCGACGATCGAGAATGGCGGCGACCTGACGCTGACCGCGACGGGCACGTTGAGCCACGCCGCCGACATCGTCGGCCGCGGACGAAATCTCACGCTGCGCGCTGCGACGATCGACAACCGCGGCGGCGCGATCCTGCATCTAGGCACCGGCACGCTCGCGCTCTCGGGAACCGGCGCGATCGACAATGGCGGCGGTCGGATCGCGACTAACGGCGCGCTCTCGCTGATCGCCGGCACGTTTGCCAACACCGGTGGAACGCTGACGTCGGCGGGCGGCGCCGGTCTGACGATCGGCAGCGATCTGGCCAATGAGAATGGCCTGATCGCGACAGGCAGCGGCCTCACGCTTCGGGCCGGTGCGACCCGCAACGCCGGAGGGTCGATCGAGGCCGCCGGCCCGCTGGATGCGCGTCTCACCGCGCTTGACGGCGGCACGCTGGTCGCGACCGGTCCGGCGGGAGCGCTGACGCTCGACGTCCGAGATGCGATCAGCGGCTCGGTCCTGGTCGGCGCCGCTACCGACGCCACCGTCACCGCGAGTTCGCTCGACCTTGCCGGCCGCTCTCGCCTGACTGCAGGCGGAACGCTGACGGTCGGCGCGCGAAACGGGGACATCGTGCTGGCTGGGGGCACGCTCGACGCGGCGAAACTCACGCTGAACGCCGCGCGCTCGATCGTCACGGGCG
This sequence comes from Sphingomonas sp. CFBP 13603, assembly GCF_014892665.1. NCBI lineage: Bacteria > Pseudomonadati > Pseudomonadota > Alphaproteobacteria > Sphingomonadales > Sphingomonadaceae > Sphingomonas > Sphingomonas sp. CFBP 13603. The sequence goes on from NZ_JADBIA010000006.1 coordinate 38,771, forward strand.
ATGGCGGGCTGACCCAGTCGACTGGGGCCACGGCGATCGTGGCGGACTCGCTGACCACGACCGGCGGCCGCATCGTGGCAGGCGGCAGGCTCGACGTGACCGCGAGCGCTCTCGACAATCGCAACGGCGTGCTGGCGTCGGGCGTCGATGGCGCGACCTTTACCGCCGATAGGCTGACCAACGATCGCGGCACGCTCGGCGGCGACGGGTCGGTCGCCGTGACGGCCAAGAGCGTGGACAATGGCGCCGGCACGCTCGCTGCGGGCGGCGATCTGACTTTGTCGACCGCAAGCCTGGTCAACGCCACCGGCGGGCAGATCTGGGCGGACCGCGACGCGACTGTGACCGCCACGGGGACGCTCGCCAACCGCGGGAGCATCGCCGCGGCACGCGACCTGACAGTGAAGGTCGGCACGCTAGAAAGCGGCAGCGGGACCGGCGCGGGCACGTTGGCGGGCGGACGGCTGCTCGACGTCACGTCGGGCGGCGGCACGTTCGGGCGGCTGGTCGCACCCACCGCGCTGACGCTGGGCATCGCGGGTGACATGACCAACGCGGCCGGCGAGACGATCGCGACGCCGGGCGCGCTGACGCTCAACATCGGCGGCAGCTTCGCCAACGCGGGCACGGTCCAGGGCGGCACCGCAGTCGGGATCACCACGGGCGGTTCGATCGCCAACCAGGGAAGCGGCACGATCGTCGCGCCGACGCTGACGCTGACGGCCGGCAAGACGCTGGAGAACCAGGGGCTGGTCAACGGCGGTGCCGTGACCATGGGCGCCGCACAGATCGCCAACGGCGGCGCGATCTTCGGCGACAGCGTCGCGCTGTCCGGTACTGGCGGCATCGTCAACGCTGGCGAGAACGCGGTGATCGCGACACGCGGCGGACTGCTGTCCCTGTCGAGTGGCGGCGACATCGTCAACCGCGACGGCGCGCTGCTCTACAGTCTCGGCAATCTGGTCGTCACCGGCGTCGGCGGCACTGGTCGAGCAAGCTCGCTGCAGAACCTGTCCTCGGACATTCAGGCGCAGGGCAGCATCGCGATCGCCGCCACCCGCCTGCTCAACGACCGCAGCGTGTTCACGACCGAGGAGGCGCTGCTCTCCACGCGCCACGTGGAGGACGAGGATCGGCGCGACCGCGAGCACCGCACGGTCACCGAGTTCGACGAGACGGTCAAGGACACGCGCGTCACGGCGGACAGCGGTGCGGCTCGCATCATCGGCGGGAACATCGGCATCGACGCCGCCAGCGTCGTCAACCACCTTTCCACGATAAGCGCATCGGGCAATCTGAGCGTCGGCGCCGCGACGGTGACAAACACGGCCTTCACCGGCTACAACACCACGACGCAGATCGGCACGATCAAGGACGAGAAGCGCAACTGCTTCCTGTTCTTCTGCGGCGACTGGGACACGCGATCGACGACCCCGTTCACGAGCGTCGACGCGCTCCCGACCTTCACCATTCCCTCGACCATCACAGCGGCCGGCACGCTGACGATCGACGCGGTGAGCATCGACAATCTCGTCCTGGTTCCGGGTGGCGGCACCGCCGACATCTTCGCCGCGAGCGCGCGTCCCGGTGCCGTCACGGCCGGTGGCGCCGTCGCCGTCGTGACCACGGGCGCGGTAGTCGCACCGGGCGGCGCGCCTGGCGTGATCGCCGGCACCGCGATCGATCCGACCTTCGGCTTCGCGGTGAAACCGCCGACCGATCGCGCGAGCGGCGGTGCGGGCAGCGCGACGCTCGATCTGGGCGGACTGTTCCAGTTCGCCAGCTCGAGTTCGCAGGTGCTGGTCCAGGCGGACCCCCGGTTCAACAATTACGACACCTTCCTGTCGAGCGACTATTTCCTCGACAAGCTCGGTTATGATCCGTCGCGCGTGCAGCGCCGTCTCGGCGACGGGCTTTACGAGCAGCAGCTGATCGCCAATCAGCTCGTTGCGCTGGTCGGCGCGCAGCGACTGGTTGGCTATGGCGACAACCAGGGTCAGTATCGCGCGCTGCTCGATGCAGGCGCGACCTTCGCAAAGACGTACAATCTGGCGCTCGGCGTCTCGCTGTCGCCGACGCAAATGGCGACGCTGACCAGCGACATCGTGCTGCTCGTGGAAACCACGGTGCAGACCCCGTCGGGACCGCAGACGGTGCTTGCACCGCGCGTCTACCTGACCAAGGCGGCCGCGGGTGATCTGACCAGCGGCGGCGCGATCATCGCCGGGCGCGATATCCAGCTGCGCGCATCGGACTCGCTGACCAACGCGGGCGTCATCCGGGCAAGCGCTAGTGGCACGCTGGTCGGCGGCACGATCGTCAACAGCGGTCGCCTCGATCTAGGCAACCGCGGTATCGTCTCCGCGACCGGCGACCTGATCGATCGGGGCGGTTCGATCACCGGCGGCGAACTGACACTCGCCGCGGGCCGCGATCTGACGCTGGCACCGGTCGCGACGACGCGCACCGTCGCGACGCGCTACTATGCCGGACGTTCGGATCAGCAGGTCTCGCTGACGACCACCACGACCAATCGCGGCAGCGACATCGCGGCGACCGGGAACCTCGACCTGTTGGCGGGGCGAACGCTGTCCGTCACCGGCGCGAGCGCGGCGGCAGGCGGCAATCTGGTCGCCTCGGCGGGTCAGAACGTCGCGATCGGCAGCGCGACCGACAGCGGCACCGCGTTCGCGATCGGTCGCGAGGGCAAGACACAGTTCAAGCAGACCCAAACCGACCGCGGCAACGTCCTGTCGGACCTGAGTGCGGGCGGCAACGTCACGCTGGCGACGCCCGGCGCGCTGACGGTGAACGGCGGCACGATCACGGCCGGCCGCGCGCTTACGGTGGACGCAGGCAGCATCGGCGTGACCGGTGTCGTCGACGGCACGCAGCTTCAGCGCGACACGCTGAAAAAGTCGGGCGGTTTCCTGTCCTCGACCAAGACCACCACGGTCTATAATGGCACCGATCAGAGCGTCGTCGCCTCGACGCTGTCTGGCGACACGGTCGCGCTGCGCAGCACCGGCGACACGCGGATCGCTGGATCGAACGTCGTCGCCAACAACGGCGTATCCATCGCCGCGGGCGGCGCTATCGACGTCGGCACGCTGACCGCGACCGACACCGAGCAACAGTCGACGCGCGTCAAGAAGAGCGGGCTGTCGATTGGCAGCGGCGGGCTGTTCCTGGGCGTCGCAAAGAACCGCAACGACGTGGACACGACCAGCATCACGAACACTGGCTCGCTGATCGGATCGACCGCGGGCGACGTGACGATCGATGCCGGTCGCGCGCTGACCGTGACCGGCAGCCAGGTTACCGGCACCGGTCTCACCCGGCTCACCGGCGAGAGCGTCGCGATCCGCAACGCGACCGACTTGACGACCACCGACACGCTGAGCAAGTCGTCGAGCATCGGGGTCAGCGTCGGCGCGCAGAGCCCCGTGCTCAGCGGGCTGCAGGGCGTGCGCGATTCCGGGCGCATCCTCGGCAACGCCAACGCGAACGCGCGGACCAGCGCGGTGGCTGGACTCGCTGGCGGACTGGCAGCCTACAACGCCGCGGATGCGCTCAAGGGCGGCGTCACCAATCTAGCCGCGATCGGCGTCAGCTTTGGCGTGTCGAGCAGCAAGGCGACCTCGAACACGCGCTACGAGACCAACGTCGCCAGCCGGATCGCCGGCAACGACGTGGCGATCGCGGCACGCGGCGCCGGCGCAGCCTCGACGATCGCGGTGCAGGGCAGCGAGGTCACCGCGTCGCGCGACTTGTCGCTGACCGCGTCGGGTGCGATCACTCTCACGTCCGGCACCGAGACCGACACGCTGACGCAGGCGAACAAATCCTCCGGTCTATCGGTCGGCGTGCAGATCGGCCTGTCGGGCGGCGTCACCCCTAACGCGTCGTTCAATGCGGGCAAGGGAAGCGCGAGCGGCACCGACCTGCGCCACGTCGAGAGCGTCCTCAGCGCCGGCAACGCGGTCTCGATCGCTACCCCTGACGCGCTTACGCTGCGCGGCGCGCAGGTGATCGGCAACCGCGTCGACGTAAACGCGGGTTCGCTCGCGATCGTCAGCGAACAGGACCGCGCGACCTATGCCGAGCGTCAGCGCAGCCTGGGGCTGTCCGTCAGTCCCGGTACCGTCGCCGGCAACCTGACCTCTAACCGTCAGACCGGCGACTTCGCCAGCGTGCGCGAGCAGTCGGGCATCTATGCCGGGCAAGGTGGCTACGGAATCACCGTGGCGGGGAACACCAACCTCGTCGGCGGCGTGATCGCGAGCGACGCGGCAGCGGCACAGAATCGACTGACGACGGGGACGCTGACCGCCGCCGATCTCGCGAACCGCGAACAGTACAAGGCGAGTTCGCTGACCATTGGTGGCGGCATTGGCGGCGTCGGCAAGAACGCGAAAGGCGAGCCTAGCGCGTCAGGCACCCCGGGAAGCACGCTCCCCGGCATTCGTACGGGCATAGGCACGATCAGTGCCAGCCCACCGGTCGCGCTAGGTGCGTCGGGCAGGCAGGCCAGCACCACCTATTCGGCGATATCGCCGGGCACCGTCGACATAACGTCGGGCGATACCGCCAGCCGCATCGTGGCAGCGACGATCGGGCGTGACACGACCGGCGCCAATGCCGGCGCACTGACGCCGCAATACGACGCGAACAAACGCGAGCAGATTTCTCTTGGCTTCGCCGCGGCCACCCAGCTGGCAAACCAGACCGGCACCTTCTTCGCCAATCGGGCGCGGGATGAAGCCGCTTTGCGCAAGCAGGCGGAAAGCGGCATCGGCAGGGATGGCGGCGCTCTGAGTCCCGACCAGCGGGCTGGGCTTCTCGCGGATGCAGATCGACTGAAGTCGTCCTACGGTGCCGGCAGCGCGGCCCGCATCATAGCGACAGCGCTGAACGGTGCTGCCGGGAGCAACGTGACCGGGTCGTTCAACAGCCTCGTCCAGGCCAGTGCCGTGAACGTGCTGCAGAGCTTGGCCGTCAGCCAGGTCAAGACTCTTGCCGATGGACTGGGCGCGCGCAACGCAGATGGGAGCTATCGCACGAACATAGACGGCAGCGTCGTGCAAACCCCGCAGAGCGAGACGTTGCGTGGTGCGCTGCAGGCGCTCGCCGGCTGCGGGGGGGCGATTGCCGGCGGGTCGGGCGGATGCGGCAGTGCCGCGGTCGGGGCATCGGCCAGCGTGGCGCTCAATCTTCTGCTCAATGGCATCGACGACGACGATCCGCGAGACAAGGCTCTGCGCTACGATGCCAACGGCAAGGCGATCAACCAGTCAACACTGGAACAGCAGGAGGCGCGCAGCAGCCTGGTCGGAACGGTAGTTGCCGCTATCGCGGAAGGGGCAGGCCTTGATGCGGCCCGGTCGCTTACCGCTGCACAGATCGAAACCGAGAACAATCAGCTCAGCGTTTCGGGACGCATCAATCGGGCGAGTCTCGTCGCGAACCCGACGCCGGCACAACTTGCGACGATCGCACGAAATTGGGGCGGCTATTTCGCGAGCCCGGATGGATCGCTCGTCTTGAAAGCCGCGGGCGGCGATCAGGCTCTTGCAAAGACCTGCTTGGCCAGCGCCGGCTCTGCCGCGTGCGGCGCCGTCCAGCTTCGACTGGATGGGCTGCGCGCAAACTATGCCAGCGACACCATAGCGACGTTGGCCGGTGCCGATCTCGACCAGCAGCGCGCGTTGGGGCAACTCGGCTACGGGCAGTTGACGGAACTGGGTGAGTACAAGGCGGCGATCGAGGCGCTGTCACCGGAGTCCAAGGCAGCACTGATAGCTTCGCTGCGAAACCGCAGTTCCGACGATGTCGGTGCCAACCTGCTTGCGTTCCTCGTCGAACCGGGAACCGCGGTCAACGTCGCCGCCAATCTGGCTCTGCTCGAACAGAGCGGGCTCGGTCGGACCGTCGCCGCGGTTTCAGCATTCGACAAGGCTCTCGAAGCAGGCTTCGTCGATCAGGGCAAGGACACCGTAGTCAGCTTGGCGAAGCTGCTCGGCAACACGGTCCGTTTCGGTGCCGACACGTCCAACGTCGGTGACGCCGGCGACGTGCTTCGCGCCGTATACCGCGATCAGTTCGGAGGCGAACTGCCAGCCTCCGTCGCAGCGCTGGTTCCATCCCGTCTGCGGGGCGATCAGAGCGCAGCCTATCTGAGTGACATGAGTTCCGCCTTGGCAACATATGCCAGCACTCGCGCCCAGGATCCTGCAAAGTTTGCTCAAGACGTTCGCTACGTCGTAAACAAGTACCGCGACGAGCTTGGAACGGCTTATGCGAAGGCAGAAGCCGACGGCACGCTTCCTGAGTTCTACGGGCAGATCGCGGGCCGCGTCGCATTCGAAATGGCGACGATCATCCTGCCGACGAAATTGGCCAAGGCTGGTTATGCCGGCGACGCACTAGCCACCACTGTCCACGGCGTCGACGAGGTGATTGATGCGCGTAGGGTCATCGACACGGGCGGCGGGCTGGGCGGCCAAGGCCCGTACAATCCACAGCAGGTTCAAGCCGAGCTGGAAGCGGTCTATGGCGCGGAAAGCGTTCGAGCAATGACGCTACCGGAATCGGCTTCGCGGTATCCCGCTCTTGCCGGCACTTCCAAAACGCTGAACGACGGGACGCGCGTTGCATTCGATAACCGGGGTTTTCCGATATTCGACGACTTCGCGGCCTATGAGACTCGGATCACCATGACCCCTGGTAACCGACCCATGGATCTACGAGCCGCCACTAGAGATTTGCGGGACGCGATAAATCAAGGAAAAGTGTCAAGCAGCTTGTTCCAGCCTAACCAGCTGAAAGCAATACAGGCTGGGGAACCCAGCATTCCGGATTGGACGTGGCACCATCATCAGGATACCGGCCGCATGCAACTGGTCCCGCGAGACATTCATAGCCGGGTCGATCATATTGGAGCTGTTTCGTTGCGAAAGGCGGACAAGTGAAAGTAGTATTTGGTGATTCATTAGATCTAGGCATAGCGCTCGCTGCTCTCATTAACGAGACCGTCAGTAAGGATGAAATAGGCAAGTGGGCGGTGCGCGTGATCGACGACATGGACGACCCTCCCGAGTATATATATACGATGTTGGATCTCGAAGGATATCACGGCCGCGGACTGCGTTACGACATTGGATTCGCACCGACCACCGGATTGGAATCGGAGGATGAATTTCAATATCTTAGAGAAGTGGCGGTTCGTCGAGGTTTTCAGGATAGATCATTTCTCGGTGGTAAGAAATTAACGAATCTCAGTTCGGAGCGTAAGCAATTTATCGATGGATTGCTTTATGAGAACTTTAAATTTATTGTCGACGATCTGCCGCCACTGTAGGCGTGGTCATCTTACCATTCAGAAGCCGGCCTCTGACATTACCCGCCAGACTTTTCGACATAACGGTTAGGCAGTGACGAAGAATCCGCCGGCGCCTTCCCGGTCCCCAACCGCTGAGTAATTTAATGTGTCGCGAACGATCGGCGCCGTCGTTCTGAGAAAACGACAACAACATTAGAAGAAGCGAAGCCGGTGATGAACGAATTTGAGAATCGGGCCGAAATAATAATTAGGGTCAGGACCCATTGATCTGAGAGGCAAGATCTGATTCGGGCTCTGTGAGGAGACCGCGCATGAGCGACCTGTACTGGCTCACCGACGAGCAGATGGCGCGGCTCGAGCCATATTTCCCAAAGAGCCACGGCAAGCCGCGAGTTGATGATCGGCGGGTGTTGAGCGGCATCGTTTTCGTCAACCGTAACGGACTGCGCTGGTGCGATGCACCCAAGGAGTATGGCCCCCACAAGACGCTCTACAACCGGTGGAAACGGTGGGGCGAAAGGGGTGTCTTCGTCCGCTTAATGGAGGGGCTGGCTGCCGCGAGCGCCACGCCCAAGACGATCATGATTGACGCAACTTACCTGAAAGCACACTGCACAGCATCGAGCCGGCGGGTTAAGAAGGGGGCCTTGGGCGCCTCATCGGACCCACCAAAGGGGGCATGAACACCAAGCTGCACGCCGTCACCGATGCAGACGGTAGACCGCTCAGCTTCTTCATGACCGCTGGCCAGGTCAGCGACTACACCGGCGCTGCCGCGCTACTCGACGATCTACCCGCGGCGCAGTGGATGCTGGGCGATCGCGGCTACGACGCAGACTGCTACAGGGACGCCCTTCAGGCAAAGGGCATAACGCCCTGCATTCCGGGCCGAAAGTCCTGGATCATGCCCGTCAAATACGACAAGCGCCGCTACCGAAGCCGGAACCGTATCGAGATTATGTTCGGTCGTCTGAAGGACTGGCGTCGCGTCGCCACCCGCTACGACCGATGCCCGACCGTCTTCTTCTCCGCTGTGGCTCTCGCCGCCACCGTCATCTTCTGGCTATGATCAACGATGCCTGACCCTAAGAGGGCGAAACAAGCCGCGTAGATGGAGCTGAAACACCCGTCACCTAGCCGCACGTGAAAGCGGCCATATCGCGGAAATGAACGAACGGCCGGAACTGGGGAGCGAGGAGGGTAGCCTGAATGTCCACTTCTGGGTCATGGAACATTGCGGTCTCTTGGCGAGCTCGGTCCGGGCTCGTCGACATCCCCCCTTAAAACCGCAACGAACTTTCAACACCGAACTCCTGCGGCCGACCGGGTGTGTAGCGGTCGATGCCAAAGCCGCCGAAATACCCCGTACGGGCCTGCTGTGTCACCTTGTCCAAGACGTTGGTCCCGTAAATGCCGATCCGCCAGCGCCCGTCAGCGTCAGGCGAATAGTCGAGCCGGAATCCAACCAAGGCATAAGCCGGCAAGCGGCAAACATAGTCGGCCCCTGACTGGCACGCGGGCTTCTTGCCGACACCGCGGACGTCGACACTGGGTGTCACAAGCCCATCTCCAACATGCAGATCATAGGCTACGGCCGCGCTGTAAGTGTATTTCGGTGCGGAATTGACCGGCGTATCGAGCGTTAACGTTACGGCGTTCGGGCGAATGCTGTCATAGCCCTGCGTCAGATACGAGACGTTGCCCCGTACCGTCAGATCCCGCACCGGCCGCAGCACGAATTCGCCTTCGAACCCTGCCTCGTGAGCAGACGCCGCGCTCTGAACCTGGCGCGTAGAGACGTTGCCGACCAGGACGTTCACGCTCGCCTGGATGTCGGTGTATTTCTGATAGAAGCCGGAAAGGTTGATTACTGCTCGCCTATCGAGAAGGTCGAGCTTCACGCCGGCTTCGTACGACCACAGCTTTTCGGGGTCGTAGGAAGACGGGAAGCGTCCGTCGGCTGAAGGGCCGCCCAATTGCTGGTTGAAGCCGCCGGAATTGTAGCCGTGTGCGGCAGTCAGATAGGTGAAGACCGTGTCGGACCAGCGATAGGAAAGCTGAAGCTTCGGATCGAAGCCGTCCCAGTGATCGGTATCGCGCGCTGTGAATGGGGCACCACCGCAGTTGGCGATGCCTCCGAGAAAGTCGCCGTTGAAATAGCCGCACTGCGTCGGCACGCCGTTGTAGAGAAACGTGTTCTCCCGCCCGGCGAAGAAGACGTAGCTGGAGCCCGTTTTGCGATCATAGGTGTAACGCCCGCCGAGAGTCGCCTCGAGTTTCGGCGTGATCTTGTACGACGCCTGCGCGAAGGCCGCGTAGCTGCGATACTTGAGCGAGGCGTCGTACACATAGCCAAGCGGATCGATCCAGTCGGGTCCGGTATCCTGGAGGAAGTCGGTCTTCTGCTGGAAATAGAAGGCGCCCGCGAGAAACGTCAGGCGGTCGTTCAGCACGGTGCCGCCGATCGTAAGCTCCTGCGTGAACTGCGTGCTGCGCGTGTCATCATACTCTGCGTAGATGTCATTCGGGGCGTCGTTCACTGGCGTGTAGAACTGGGCGTGCGAGCGGCGATACGCGGTGATCGAATGCAGGGCGATACCGCCGCCCAAATCGTAGCCGAGACGGCCGTTTAGCGTCGTCGCGTCGGTGTCGTTGAAGGGGCCGCGGCCCGCATAGCGGGAAATACCGCCCGCATCGCCACCGCGCGCGATGCCAGTCACGGCCGCACTCGTAGGCGCAAGGAGAGTGGCGCCGCCATAGACGGTGTAATCCTTCCCGAGCACGGGATAGGCGGTGCAATAGGGGACGGCGTGCAGCGCATCGTAGTTTTGAATGTATCCCGCCGTGGAAAGGCAGCCGACGGGTATGGTCGCGCCGCCATCGGTCTTCGACCGGTTATACTCGCCGAGCAGATCGATCGTGAGGGGCCCGCCCTTGTCGACACGCAGCTGAAGGCGGCCCGACTGATTGTTGACGTTCGCGCTGCGGTCGTCGTCCAGAACGTGCTTGATATAGCCGCGTACGCTCTGCGTGCGAAAGCTTGCCCGGGCATAGATGTCATCGGTCAGCGGCACGTTGAGCGCACCCTCGGTATCGATCCGCCTGAAGCTGCCAGCGCGGACCTGCGCATAGCCTTCAAACCGATCGGTCGGACGCTGCGTCGTGAGCAACACCGCGCCTGCCGTCGTGTTCTTACCAAACAGCGTTCCCTGCGGGCCTTTTAGGACCTGCAGCGACGCGACGTCGTAGAAGTAAAGGTCGTTGCCTTCCTGCCGGCTGACGTACATCTCGTCTACGTAGAAGCCGGCCTTTGTGTCCGAATTGACCTGATTGAACGTCTGTCCGATCCCGCGAATGGTGAAGCTCGTGCCGCCGGACAACAGGGGTACCAGTTCGAGATTGGACACGGCGCCGCGCAGATCCTGGAAGTTGCGGATGTTCTGCTGGACGAGGTTCCTGCCCGACAAGACCGTCGCGGAAACCGGCGTGGTCAGCAGACTCTCTTCCCGGCGGCGAGCGGTGACCGTGATCTCGCCGACGTCGTCCGTAGGGGCGGCTTCAGCGGCGTTGGGCGACTGCGCGATCGACTGCGCGGTAACTGGCGAAGCTGCCATGCCTGCAACCAATGCAAGCGCCGAGAGCGCGCGCGTCGTCGATGACGGATGTGCTGCCATGATACCCCTTTATGTCAGCGTTTGCCGCTGCTTGCCCTGTATGGCGATATACCTATGCTGACGGTGGGGATTGTGGACAGAGCTTTTGTTTTGCGCTGCATCGCTCGGCTTTCGGTGCCTGGCATGGCATGATTTTCATCCTGCAGATCAGGTTGCAGACAATCGAGTAGATGAGGGCTGAGAAATGATCACCAAGCTGGCGGTGTTGCTGTGATCAGGCCGATATTGAAGATGGGGGATCCGCTCCTTCTCCGCATTGCGCGGCCGGTGGTCGACCTCGCCGACCCGAAGTTGAGAAAGCTTATTGCTGACATGCACGATACGATGGCTGCGGCAAACGGCGTCGGCCTGGCAGCGCCGCAGATCGGGGTTGAGCTGCGCGTCATGGTCTTCGGCTTCGACGACAACCCGCGCTATCCAAAAGAACCGCCGGTGCCCATGACCACGCTGATCAACCCGCAGGTCGACACCCTGACCGACGAGACCGAAGACGGGTGGGAAGGATGCCTGTCGATCCCGGGTCTGCGAGGTTCGGTGCCCCGCTCGACGCACATTCGTTACCGTGGCATCGGCGAGGACGGTCGCGAGCTCGTACGAGAGGCCCGGGGTTTTCACGCACGGGTCGTCCAGCACGAGCTCGATCACCTGAACGGCGTGCTGTATCCGCAGCGGATTGCCGACATGACGAAATTCGGGTTCACCGACGCTTTGTTCCCCGACAGCGGCCTGGCCGCGCTCGAGACGGATCGGTGATGAGATCGGGTTCGAAAGACGCGAATGAGGTCGTCAGTCCAGACCGGGTCGGTCTCGTTCGCTCGCTCGGACGGTGGGGGCTGACGGCGCTTACGATTAATTGCGTCGTCGGCGCAGGAATCCTCGGACTGCCAGGCAAGGTCTACGCGCTTGCAGGCGCCTCGACCGGCTGGGTCGTAGCCGGTGCAGCCATCCTCGCGTTAGCGGCCGCGCTATGCCTTGCGGAGCTTGGCAGCCGCATGGACGGAAGCGGGGGCCCTGTCGAATATTGCACGGCGGCCTTCGGTCCGGTTGCGGGGTTCGCGGCGGGCTGGCTCTTGTGGGCGGCGACCGTCTTGGCTGCAGCGTCTTTGCTCAACCTCTTCGCAACGATGGTGGCACCTGACGCACACACTTTGATAGTAGTCAGTACGGGACTGGGACTGACCGTCCTGACCTGTGCAGGCATGGGGCGCTCGGCCATCGCGAGCGGTGCGTTGACCGTCCTCAAGCTAGGACTGCTAGGGGGGGTGGCTATCGCCGGCCTTACCGCATCAGCGGCTCCCGCTGCCTTACCCACTACAGCCGCCCAGCCCGTAACGGCGCTGATCCTGATGTTCTTCGCATTCGTCGGGTTCGAACGGCCAACAGCGGTCGCAGGTGAGGTGGTAGACGCGCGCCGCGCAGTTCCGTTCGCCCTGCTTGCCGGTATGGCGGTGGTCACCGCGCTGTATGCAGGCGTGATCGCCGCATGCTGGCGCGGCGTGCCGAACCTTGCGCTGAGCGAGCGTCCCGTTGGAGATCTGCTCGGTCGTCTGTTTGGGAGCGAGGTCGCGCGCGGCGCCGAGCTTGCCGCGGCGGTGATCGTGCTCGGTACGCTCGTCAGCCAATGGATCACGGCGCCGCGCCTCATGCTCGCGCTGTCGGAAAGCCGCCAATTGCCGGCGATATTCGGCCGCATCGCGTCAGGCAGGGGGACGCCGGACGTGGCCATCGTGACGACGGGCATCGTCGCCGTTTTTCTGGCGCTCGGAGGCGATTTCGTTACGGGCATCGCAGCGTCAAGCGCATCGCGGTTGTTGATCTTCATGGGGTGCGCCGCGGCGCTGCTCCGTCTTCGTCGCCAGCGCGGCATTCCGGAAGCGCGCTTTCACTTGCCGCTTGGAGCGGCAGTCGCCACCTGCGTGATCCTGGTGTGTGGGGCGCTGCTCGTTGTGGCATCGGCCGAGCTTGCGCGGCTGGGTGTTCTGATCGTCGTTGGAGGATTGCTTTGGCTGATATCGAACGGGAAACGCTGATTCCAGCGGGTGTGACCAACACTACGGGCCTATCGGTTGCGCCATCCGGTCCGGTCCTGGGTGCGGAGATCTCCGGCTTGCGCATCGACGGATCGATCGATGCCCAAGTGGCGGCGGCTCTTCGTAATCTGCTGCTGCACTACAAGGTCCTGTTCTTTCGACATCTCGATCTCACCCACGAGCAGCATCTGACGCTGGCCAGGGTGTGGGGCGACCTCGAAGGGCATCCGGTCATCAAGCATGTGCCGGGATATCCCGAGATCCTCGACATTCGCGGTTCGGAGGGACGCGTCGAGGACAACGCCGGCAACCAACGCTTCCAGACGCTCGACAAGTGGCATGCCGACGTAACCTTCCGCGCCGCACCCTCGATGGGGGCCGTGTTGCGCGCCCGTGAAATCCCGGAGATTGGTGGAGATACGTTGTGGGCCGATGCCGCCGCTGTCTACGCTGGGCTTCCCGACGACGTGAAATCCCGGATCGCAGGGCGGACCGCAACGCATGACCTGCTCTTCGATTTCGGCGACCGGATCGCGCCCGAGCGACGGGCGGCGTTTGCTCAAGAGTTTCCGCCTCAGCACCATCCGATCGTCCGCGTGCACCCCGAGACGGGGGAGAAGGTCCTGTTCGTCAACGCGAGCTTCACCAGTAAGATCGACGGGATGGATGAGGCCGAGAGTGGAGAGTTGCTCGGGTATCTGCTCGATCGGTTCAAGGTGCCCGAATATCAGGTTCGCTTCAGATGGTCGCCGAACGCGGTCGTCATCTGGGACAATCGAGCGACGCAGCATTATCCCGTCGCAGACTATTGGCCTGCGCGCCGCAGGATGGAACGCGTAACGATACGCGGTGACATTCCGGTCTGAACGCTTCTTCGCTTCCAGCATCGATGTGCTGCAAAGCAGGGCGGGCGCCGCACAGGCTGCCAATGACGCAACCGAGATTAGCCGCCTGATGATGGGGCGGGGTGGTCATCGCAGGTTCGGGTAGCCGAAGCGGATCGCCGTTTGTTGCAGCGCGTGGATCGGGGCCAGCGCGTCGAGGTTCGCGGTGACGATCCCCGCCAGCCCGAGGCTGGCTCGAGCCTCCGGCAGCCATGGGTCCGTCATGATTTCCTGCAAGGCTAGTCGCAGCGCTGCGATGGTCTCGACGCTCGTCGCAGCGGATGTCACGAACGGCAGCGTCGGAGAGGCCGGGCTACGGGCAACGATCTTGAGGGGGGCGGTCAGATCTGGTTCGTGACGCACCAGCGCCGCATAGGTGAACATATCGATCGCCGCGATATCCGCGTTCCCTGCGGCGATCGCCGCGACGCTGCCGCGATGCGATCCTGTCTGGACAACGCGAGCGAAGAAGGCACTGGTCTCGGCTATCGGCGCTAACGTCGCGCGGAAAAGGTTCATGCCTGTGTTCGACTGCGGATCGTTGGTCGCGGCGCGGGTGTCGCGGTAGTCGACCAGCGACCTCCGTCCATCGTTCGCGCGCGCCACCAGTACGCTGGCATGTGTCGCGTCGCTACTTGTGAACCCCGGCATATCGTAGATCGGTAAGGCGATCACTTGAAGAGCAAGGCTATCGTCGGCGATCAGCGGGTAGCCGCACGCCTGCCCGAACAGCAGGTTCGGGTCCCGCTAGAGATCATGGACGTGGCGCGTGCGGTCGAGGACGTCCGGCACGCCGTCGACCCCCCGTTTGCGCAGGATGCGGACGATCGCGGACCAGATCCGGTCGTTGGCGGGCTGCTGCGCCGGATGATCGTACATTCCGAGCGATGCGACCAAACGGGTCATGCGGTATGTTGCCGTGCACCGGGATGCAGCATGTCGTCATGCGATCGAAACGCGAAACGCCGGACGATCTCACCATAGCCGCGATAGACGGGCGCGCCTTGCGCCACGAACCGGTCACGGTGGCTGCTGTGATAGGACGGGAGGCGATACCAGGGGAGCCCCGGACGTTCGTGATGCGCGGCATGAAGATTGTTGTTGAGGTACAGCAGCGCGAACAGGCCGCCGCGCTCGACGATGGCGGCGCGTCCGGGACTCGTGAGGTCGGCGCGATGCTCGGCATAGGAGCGCAGCATCGTCAGCGCGGTGCCCGGATAGACGAATGCCAGCACATACCTGGCGAGGCTCAGTCCGACATGATCCAGCCACCACAGGATCGCAGCTACGCCGAGCAGATGCGGCACCCAGTCCCGCGCGACGGCAACGGGGTTGCGAACGGCGCGGCGGGTCTCGCCGAACAGGAATCGTCCGATCGACAATGCCGGGCCGAAGATCATCTGGCCAACCACAGTCGATTGTAGCGAGGCGATCAGGGCGTCGTGTCGGGATAGATGGTAGCGCGATTCAGGATCGTGTCGGGGATCGGTGATCACCTCGGCACCGTGATGCGCAATATGGCTTCGGCGATACAGCCGATACGGCAGCCAGAGCGACAAGGGGGCAAATCCGATCGCGCTGTCGATCCGGCCAATCCCGGTCGGATGGCCATGGATCGTCTCGTGCTGCAGCGATCCCTGCCAGGCGATAAACCATCCGCCGAGGACGATAAGTACGGGCAGCGGAACCTGCGCGTGAAACGCGGTAAGCGCGATCCAGCTGGCGTAGATCAGCACCGCGACCGTGAGCGTGGGCCACTCGATGACGGACATCCTTGCGAAGAGATTACGCATATCCAACTCCTTGGCTGATGCTAACATCCCCCAGAGTGATAGGAATTTAAAGCAAGCAAAGGTGCGCGGCTGGGATAGGTTTGCTTCGTCACGAGGATACGCGGGCTCGCCAACCCCAAACACGAAGTATGATCTTCGACAGAGCGCTCACATTGCCTGACGTTCGGCAGGTCTTACTGGGCAGCCGGCGTCCAGCTAGGCGTCCCCGATCGCCTGGATGATGCGATACGCGGCAACGACGTCGCGCTCGACGACAGCCGAGGTAAAGCGTTCGATGATGGCGCGGAGGCGGTTGGTCGGCGCCGTCGCAGCGTTCAGGAGTGGGCCATCGATGAGGCGACTGCCCCATTCCACGCCCAGGCGCTGCGCTTCGTCATCGGCGCCGACGACGATCGATGGGAAGGGCAAGCCGATTTTTGGCGCCGCGAAGTTACGTTGGTCCAAGCTCGTGCCTTCGGGGGCGACCAACAAGGCGCCGGCAACGTTCGCGGTATAGGCTTTCGGTGAGAGTCGCGCCCACCATGCGGCGGCCGCGCAGGCGCTGCCCTGCGCCAGGAGCATGACGGCACGATCAGACGCCGATACGGCGGCATCGATCCGCGCCGCCAGCGCCGTTCGCTCAGAAGCGGTACGGCTGCGAACAGCGATATGCTGCGGATCGCCAAACCGGGGAAACTCCCGAAAACGCCCGAATATAGAGGCGGCCTTTTCGGGAACGAGCGCGATGAGCGTCAGCCGATGGCTATCTAGGACAGCAACAGACACAATCCGGTCTCCCTTTCCGTGAATGCGTAAGCTGCCTTCTTCCGGTCGACGGTGCAACGCAGCTTCTCAGATACGCGCCAAGCCGTTCTATCTTGGGTTTCGGTCGAAATCAGAGCGATCAGATTTCATGCGAAATACCGTCCCATGCGGCAAGTCATTTTAAGCGGCGCATTCTCCCTTCTCATCAAATAACGGAGCGAGAAAAAAACCTCCGTCTCGCTCTAGTTCGAACTGTGAACGTGAACGTGTTGCGCTGACCCGTTCACGTTGGATCTTCTGTCTCTCAGTGCGATGCGAAGTAGGTCGCGAGATCGTAGATATAGTCGCGGCCACGGTACAGGGCATCAGTCGAGATGCGCTCGTTCAGCCCATGCGTGCCGGCCGTAGCAGGATCGTTCCACAGCCCGGGAATGCCATAGGTCGGGATGTTCAGCTTGCTCAGGTATGTTGCATCCGTTGCTCCTGCCGACTGTGTCGGGATGACTGGGATGCCCGGGAAATGCTTGGCGCCGATCGCCGCGATCGGTTTCAGGATCGCGGGGTCCAGTGGCGGGGTCACCGCTACGGGACGTTCCTGGATCTTGCTGCGAAGCACTTTGACCTGCGGGTCGGCGATAACCTGCTCGATGGCGGCCTTGGTTTGATCCGCAGTTTCGCCAGGAGCGATCCGACAGTTGATCGAGGCGGTGACGCGCTGGGGCAGGGCATTGGCGGCATGCCCGCCTTCGATCAGGGTCGCCACGCAGGTGGTGCGTAGCAGCGGATTCAAGCTTAGGTCCGACGATACCAGCGCGGCCGCCTTCGCGTCGTCAGGTTCCTTCGCAAGCTGGACCATTGCAACCCCGACGGCATCCTTTCGCAGGGCCCCCGCCTGTGCCAGATACGCCTTCGACACCGGGTTGAGGTTCACTGGAAATTGCAGCGTGCTGACCTTGGTAAGAGCCGTAGCCAGGCGATAGATCGCATTGTCGGGTTGCGGCTGCGAACTGTGTCCGCCGCGGTTGGTAACCTCCAGGATGAAGTTGCGCGGCGATTTCTGCGAGACTTGGACGCCGAGCGTCTCCGGGCCTCCGCCAGGTGCCGTTCGGCCACCGCCGCCTTCGTTGAACGCGAACCCCGCCTTGACCAGTTCTGGCCGGTTGTCGACCAGCCAGCCGGCACCGTTCAGCACGCGTTCGTTCGTCCCTTCCTCGCCGCAGGTCAGCGCGAGCTTCACTGTACGGCGTGGCTTGAACCCCGACTGCTTCCAGCGGATCAGCGTGTCCGAGAAGATCGCAGCCTGAGCCTTGTCGTCGCTGCTACCGCGCGCGTAGAAATAGCCGTCCTCCTCGATCAGCGTGAACGGGTCGCGGACCCAGTCCTCGCGCTTGGCTTCGACGACGTCGATATGCGCGAGCAAGAGCAGCGCCGGCTCCTTGGCGTTCGATCCTGCGTAGGTCGCCACGAGGCCTCCGTCGCGAGGGCGGCCGTCCGGCACGTACATTGTGAGATCGCGGTCAATGAAGCCGGCCGTGCGGAGCCGGGCCGCAACCTGCTGCGCGGCCTTCGTGCAGTCGCCGACCGACGAGGTCGTGTTCGTCTCGACCAGTTCCTTGTAAAGGCTTCGAAAGGCCGTTCGATCGGGACGTTCCCCCGCTCCCTGAGCGGTCGCAGCAAGCGGCAGGGTCAGGGCGACGGTCGCCATCAGGGCAGGCGCAATGTGCTTCATGCTATGTCTTCCTGGTCGATGAGATTGGATAAAGTGCCGGGAACGGTGACGCAGTCGACCCGGCAGGTTGTCTTCAGAAGCTCTTTCGGGCGTTGATACCGATCGTCCGGGGTCGGGAACTGACGTAATAGTCCGGTACGCCGGTCGCGGAGGCAACCCGGTTCAGGCCGTATTTGTTGAAGACGTTGTTCGCGAACAGCGAAACAGCAAGCCCGTTCTGCGCATCGACGCCGATGCGCGCGTTGAAGATGCTGAACTTGCCGATCTCGCGATAGAACGCATTGGTCTCTCGCAATTCGGTGTTCATCCGCCCGGTATAGGTCCAGTCGAACCGTACCAGACCCGTCAGCGTATCCGTCAGGGGCGGGAAATACTCGACACCAGCCGACGCCGTCGTCTTCGGGATGTACGCCAGCGTATCGCCGGTGCGGCCGGGAGCATTGATGAACCCAGTGGAATCGATCTGGTCCGAGGTCAGCTTGGCGTCGTTGTAGTTGACGCTGCCATTGATGCTGAGGTGGCGGACCGGGCGAACGCTTGCTTCGACCTCGACACCCTCGACCCGAACGCCGGCGAGATTGTAGATGAAGTTGAAATTGCCACCGCCCTGCTGAAGCGTCGATACCGAGGTCTGTACCTCGTCCCAGTCGGTCCGATAGATCGCGACGTTGAGCGTCGCCTTCCGATCAAACCACGACGTCTTCGCGCCGAGCTCGTAATTCCACAGCGAGTCCGGACGGTAGACGAGATATTGCGCCGGCAGATTGGGAATGTTGTTGGCGCCGCCGGGACGAAACCCCTGCGCGGCGTTGGCATAGATCAGCGCATCACGCGTGACACGGAGTTCGGCGTTGAACTTTTTCACCCAGCCCTTGGCGTTGGCCTTGGTTTCCTCATAGGGGCGCGGTTCTTGGCCGTTGGTGAAATTGTAGCCGAGATACTCGCCGCCAACGGTCTTGGTATAATCGAAGTGGCGCAGACCGACCGTCAGGGTCAGCGGCGACAGCAACCGGTAGCCGACCTCGCCGAAGAACGCGGTCTGCTTGACGCTGGTCAGGATGTTGCGACCGCCCAGATTGTCGACCGGATCGCGCTGCCCGCCGCTGACCGGGTCGCCGGCAAAGGGCAGGGTGTCTACGCGGTCGAAGCGATCCTCGTGGAACACGCCGACGGTATAGCTGAGTGGGCCATTCCCGTTCGAGCCGAGCCGTGCTTCCTGGATGAAATTCCGGACATAGCGCGGCTGATAGGCACCGAACGGCGCCTTCGACCGGGCATAGGCCTGATACGCGGTACGTTGTGCAGGGGTACAGGTCGTCGTCGGAATGCCCAGGGCGACGCGGGTATAGAGCGGGCACCACCGTGCGCCCGAAACCACGCTGGCGAACGCGGCATTGTTGTCGTTGGTGCTCTCCACGTTCCAGCGATACCAGGACGCGCTGGTCGTCAGGGTCGCGAAGCCGAGATTGAACCTCCCGACGCCGTTGTAGAGTTGCAACTTGTCATGCCACGGCTGGAATATCTGGAAGTCCGCGCGGAACGGCCCGAGGACCGAGTTATACTGCGCGGTGCCATCGATATTCTGGGTCTGCAGCAACGCGGTCGCGGTGATGGAAACATCGTCGCTCGGCGTGAAGCCCAGCATGACGCGACCGCCTTCGAGCGTCGCGCGGTTGGTGTTCTTCCGGTCGAGCAGCGTGTAGTCGACATAACCGCCCTGCCGCTCGCGGTAGCCGACGACACGCAGCGCGAGCTTGTCCGCGATGATCGGGACGTTAAGCGCTCCCTTTGCGAAATAGCCAATACCGCCATTCTGCGTGGTGGTCGCCTGGAGTTCCGCCGTACCTTCGTATTTGCTCGCATCGGGCTGGTTGAACAGCACGCGCAGGGTGCCGCCCATCGATCCGGATCCGTAGAGCGTACCTTGCGGACCGCGCAGGACTTCGACGCGTTCGACATCGAAGAGATTGAGGTTCGGCGTGTTACCGGCGGGGTCCGAATTCGTCCCGGAAGGACCGGTCAGCGGCGTCTCGCCGTAATACAGTCCGACAGTGCTTTCGCCAGCCGCCTGAACGCCGCGGATCGAAACGCGCGTGCGTCCTGAATCGCTCTCCGTCAGCTGCAGTCCCGGGACTTGCCGAATGATATCGGCAATGGTCGTCGCGCCGAGCTTGGCCAACTGGCCTTCCCCCAGCGCCGAGATGGCGATTGGCGTGGTCTGTACCGTCGATTGACGACGGAGCGCCGTGACGACGATGTCGCCGGAAGCATCCGCACTTTCGGCAGGCGCGGGGGCTGATGGCACGTCCACGGGAACGGTTTGCGCCAGCAAGGGGCAGGGCAGGGCTACGGTCGTTAGAATTAAAAAGCCGGATCGCACGGATACTAGCATTCCGCCCCCATTTGTCGTTTCAGCGTGTCCTCTTCAGGCTCACGCTCCGGGAGAATGGACTCAAATCCTAGTGGCTCAATGGGATATGGAATTGGAGCTGGCGAAGATAATCCATGTTGCACAAACCTGTCCGATCGAGGCCTCGTTCGAGCTGACGACGCGGCGTGGGATACACACGCCAGAAATAGTGTTCCCCATTCGTTCGTTTTGCGATATTCCGCTCGACCATGGTCGTTGAGCTCAGCCGCAAGATCATTCACGTCGATATGGACGCCTTCTTTGCCTCTGTGGAGCAGCGGGACAATCCGGCGCTCCGAGGCCAGCCGGTTGCGGTCGGTCACGCGGGGGCTCGTGGCGTCGTCGCGGCCGCCAGCTACGAGGCGCGCGAATACGGGGTAAAGTCCGCCTTGCCTTCGGTGACGGCACAACGTCGCTGTCCGAACCTGATATTCGTGCCGCCACGCTTCCAGGTTTACCAGCAGGTGTCTCGACAAATTCACGCGGTATTCTCGCGCTACACGACCTTGATCCAGCCGTTATCGCTGGACGAGGCTTATCTCGATGTCACCGACAACAAGGTGGGCCTGCCGACGGCGTGGCTCACCGCGAAAGCCATCCGTGCGGACATATTCCGCGAGACCGGACTGACGGCATCCGCGGGGATTTCGTACAACAAGTTCCTTGCCAAGATCGCGTCCGATCACCGAAAGCCGAACGGTCAGTTTGCGGTCACTCCGGACATGGGGCCGGCCTGGGTCGAAACGTTGGCGGTCGCCCGGTTTCACGGCGTCGGTCCTGTCACCGCGGCCAAGATGAAGCGGCTCGGTATCGAGACGGGAGCCGATCTTCGCGCACAGTCGCTGGACTTCCTGCGGCGGCATTTCGGCAGTTCCGCCGAATGGTATTACGGCATCGCTCGTGCGCGGGACACGCGTTGCGTCAATCCGAACCGGGTTCGTAAGTCGTCAGGTTCGGAAACGACGTTCGACCGCGATCTGACGGACGAGAGCGAGATCGAAAACGGGGTGCTGCGGATGGCGGACGATGTCTGGAACTGGTGCGAACGGCGCCGAGCGTTCGGCCGGACGGTCACCGTTAAAATCAAATACGCCGATTTTCAGCAAATCACGCGAAGCCGCAGCCAACCGGCTGTCGTGACGACCCACGACCAGTTGCGCCAGGCTGCGATCGATCTCGTGCGCTCGGTCTTTCCCGCGGCCAAGGGCGTCAGGCTGGTCGGCGTAACGGTGTCGAACTTTGCCGAAGCGACGGCGGCAGAGGTGGAGCAATTGCCGATCTTCGCAAAGGCCACAGCGGCATGATGCTCGACCTGTTCGATATGCCCGTACTGCCGGGGCTGCATGCGTGTCCCGACTTCCTCGATCGGGACGAGGAGCGGGCACTGATCGCGCGGATCGACGCGACCGATCCGACCCCGTTCAAGTTCCAGGGCTGGACCAGCAAGCGCCACACCACGTCATTCGGCTGGAGTTACGGTTTCGAGGTGGGACATCCGGTGGCTGCCGAACCGCTTCCCGATTGGCTGCTTTCGATCAGGGATCGCGCGGCACGTTTTGCCCAGCTGGACTCGACCTTTCTCGTTCAGGCACTGTTGATCCGGTATGATCCTGGTGCAGGCATCGGCTGGCACCGTGATCGACCGGTCTATGAGGATGTCATCGCCATATCGCTCGGCGAGCCAGCGACGATGCGCTTCAGACGTCGGTGCAAAGGTGGCTTCGAGCGGGCTAATGCCCCGCTCGATCCCCGCGCCGCTTACCATTTAAGCGGAGCTGCTCGCCATGACTGGGAACACAGTATTGTCGAGATGGATCGACCCCGGTGGTCGATCACATTCCGCAGCCTGTCTATAATCGGGCGAAAGATTTTGGCTGGAGAACCCATCTCCCGCTGTTAGATCGTAACATGCCGTATCTGATTAACGAATGTCCGAAATCGGACGGCGGAAAGTCACCCGCAAATGTCCACAACTGATGACGTGGACGGCTCTCCAACCCTCAAGCAGTATGTCCTGCGGAGAGTCGAAGGAGAGTCACGATGGGAAACGTCACAACGATCGGTCTGGATATCGCGAAGAACGTGTTTCAGGTGCACGGAGTGGATGCTGATGGCGCAGCGGTTGTTCGCCAGCGTCTGACGCGTGGGCGGATGTTGAAGTTCTTCGCCAAGCTGCCCCGGTGTCTGATCGGCATTGAGGCGTGTGCGACATCACACTTCTGGGCGCGCGAGCTGGTCGCGCTTGGGCATGACGTGAAGCTGATGCCGGCGCAATACGTGAAGCCGTACGTCAAGCGAGGCAAGAACGATGCGGCGGATGCCGAGGCGATCTGCGAGGCAGTGACCCGGCCGACCATGCGCTTCGTCGGGATCAAGTCGCCCGAGCAGCAGAGCGCGATGATGCTCCATCGTGTCCGCCTGATCCTAAACCGCCAGCGCACGCAGCTGTCGAACGCGATGCGGGCGCATTTGGCCGAGTTCGGGATTGCGGCGCCAATTGGTAGAAACGGCATCGAGCAGCTCCTCGACGTGATCGCTGATCCTACCGATGAGCGCGTACCGGCCGATGCGCGGTTCTGCCTGGAGATGCTGGCAGCGCAGCTGCGCATCGTAAAGGAGCAGATCCTCGAGAACGATCGTCGCATCCTGGCGAGCGCACGCGAGACCGAGCTCGGTCGCCGGCTGATGGAGATACCCGGCGTGGGTCCACTGCTCGCCAGCGCCATCGTCGCCACGGTTCCTGACCCCGCGATCTTCCGCTCGGGCCGCAACCTGGCTGCCTGGATCGGCTTGGTGCCACGGCAGAACTCGAGCGGTGGAAAGGAGCGGCTGGGCAGCATCACGAAGGCAGGCCACCAATATCTGCGTCAGATGCTGATCGTCGGCGCTATGGCAGTCGTGCGCTATGCCGAGCGGAACGGGGCCAAGCGGCCCTGGCTCGTGCAACTGCTTGCCAGGCGGAAGGCCAAGGTCGCCGCGGTCGCGCTAGCCAACAAGAACGCCCGCATGATCTGGGCGATGATGGCCAGTGGCGAACGGTATCGCGAGCCGCAGATCGTGTAACAGAATACGGGGCGGGCGACCGCACCGGACGAGGTTGGAAAGGGCGGATAGGAGCTAATGCAACAAGCCGGTTGAACCGCCGGATCGGGAAAACCCACAAAGACCCAAGCGCATCAAGCGCGTATAACTGATCGGGACCCGAACCGCGCGAATGGCATTATGGCCAGCGGCGCTATGAGCCGCACTAACAGGTCGGACACATGGCCGCACCAACCAGCATTGCAACGCGACTGTTCAAGCTTGCCAACGGAGGGCCGTCCACACATGGGTCTCTGAGGTTTATGATGACCTCGCGACCTTTCGTATTGCCGCCACCTATCAGCAACCAAGGCGCGCGGTTTAGCGAAGCACCGCCTCGGCGTTGATGACCGTCATGTCGTGCATCTGGTCGAGGTAGCGTTCAAGGTATGGCTTATGCGAGGCGCCAACGACGATAAGCCCGCGGATACCTGGTTGCACCGCAAACATGTCACGGATGTTTGAGGCCATGCGCAGGTTGCGCGTTTCCCAATAGCCGACATAGCCACGGCCAAAACGGTCTGCCGACGGCTCTTCTAAGGCAGCGCCGAAGTCGCTGGTAAATATGAGCTTCGCTTGGTCAGCCCGATTGTAGTCACGGTACATCGCAAGCATCGCGCCGGGCTGC
Source organism: Sphingomonas sp. CFBP 13603 (assembly GCF_014892665.1). Lineage (NCBI taxonomy): Bacteria > Pseudomonadati > Pseudomonadota > Alphaproteobacteria > Sphingomonadales > Sphingomonadaceae > Sphingomonas > Sphingomonas sp. CFBP 13603. The sequence continues at coordinate 63,086 of NZ_JADBIA010000006.1, forward strand.
CCGAGCCGGGCGGTCAGCGCCTCATCTCTTACCTTGCGCTTGGCCATGGCGGCGTTGTCCCACGCTTTAGAGATGACAGCTTCGTAGCCTTTCTCGTCGGCAACCGGCGCGTCGGCAGTGTGATCGTCCATCGCGTACACGCGCTCAAGCCCGAGCCGGGCAGCCAAGGCGGCTGCGATTAGCAAGCTCTCGTCGTTCCGAGTGCGGAGGCGTTCGAGCCTCGCGACTAATGCAGTATCAAGGGCCTCGCCGGCGTGACGCTCGTTCTCGGGGAGGCGAAGCCACTGAACCAGCGCGCTGGCGCTCTCGCCGCCAGCAAGGAACAAGGCGGCGAGGCGACGTCGGTCGGCAGGCGAAGGCGCTGAGGGCCAGGTCGCGAGCAGCTGGTTCCAGGCGGCCGTTGCCGCTGGCACGTCCAACCCCGTAGCTTTGGCGGCGGGTACCGAGTCCCAGCAGTAGCTTTCGACGCTGTCTTTGTAGCGTTCTGGGTAGTGCCGCATGAAATCGCACTGAGACCCAGACACCGCCTCGATCGCGATCGCCTGTGGACGCCACGCCGCCAGCTTGTCGAGGACCGGACCCAGTTGTTCAGGTCGGAACGTTGCAGGCATGTCAGAAAGGTGCGTGCTCCCAAGCACGAGCAGCTGGTTCTGCGGTCCGGACCGCGGTCCCTTCAACCGGCTTGTGTCGAAGGGGTGGTACGTCTGCGCCACCGCGGCCGACATGCCTGATACCGCCGCGATCGTTACTATGAACCTCGACAACCAACGCATTTTTGACCCTTCGATGCAGCTGTGACACTCACCTAATACAGCAAGGGCGATCAGGGAAGCGTTGCTGGCGGCTCCCAATGAGGGAAAGAGCAATCTGACCGGATTGGGGAGGGAGCCCGTTACCAAAACCCGTTTACCGAAGATCAGGCCCGCCCGCCGAACCGGTGTCGTGGCAAAACCATCGACGTCAGCGAATGGCACGTCTAAACGGCCACCATAAGCTATCCGGGGTGCAGGATTAAGTGACAGGGTCCGCCAGGATACGATCTGCAACCGTTGGGACGCCAGGCGGAATGCCACCGGTGATCTGGTTAGGCATCACAATCATTCTCACGATCGTCGACGCCTTTGGTGTCTCTACAGCGTTCGGATTTGCGCTCGGCCTCGCTTTCTGGGGCGCACTGGTCGGCGTTAACATGTTCGGCTGGTCCGTTTGGCGACGATCGCTGCCGGGGACGCGTGACCATGCCGGGCGGATGGCGCTAGGTGCCCTTTTCCTTAACTTGCTGCTCGCGATCGAGGTGCCGCTGCTCTACCGCCTGATGGGGCGGGGCGACGCCTCAGTGGACTCGAGACCGTTCGTCTATGGTTTGCTGGTTACAGGCTTCGTCATGGTCCTACTCCGCGCCACGCGGGCACGGCATACCCCGGCCAGGCAAGACAGTGACGTGGAAGACGCTGCTCACTCGCCAGCGACGCCGACCACGAGTTTCGGCATTCTCGCCCGCGCTGGCATAGACCCGGCAGACCTCCTGTCGGTTCGCGCCGAAGATCATTACTGCCGCCTTTCCGTGCGCGGTGGGGGCGCGCTGCTGGTGCATTATCGCTTCCGCGATGCAGTCGGCGACCTCGCCGACGTGCGGGGCGCGCAGGTCCACCGGGGAGCCTGGGTCGCAGACTCCGCCATTACGGGCAGTGAGCGAACCGGGCGGCGCTGGTCGCTTCACCTCGCCGACGGGTCACGCGTGCCGGTCAGCGAGACAAGCGTCGCGCTGTGTCGAGCGCGTGGCTGGCTGGAGCGCGGCGGACTCGCGTAACGCCAAACCGGTTTCGCGAAATCGGAGGCTTTCCGGCGCAATCACACCTTACCCGACCGCGGTCTATTGACCATCACGTCTCCTGGATCTGGGATTGGGAACGGACAATGGGTAGGATATCGGCAATCGGCGCGGCGCATGTCGCGATGGGAAGCGTGGCGCTAGTCAGCGGCGCCGTCGTATTGATGTTGCCCAAAGGGACAAAGCGACACAGGCGCGTAGGCACGGTCTATGCCGCCGCGATCCTCGCGATCAACGGTACTGCATTGTCGATGTACGACCTCACGGGGCGGCCCAACGTCTTTCACGTTATCGCGCTCGTCAATCTCGCGACGTTGGCAATGGGTCTGCTGGCGCTACGTAGTTGGCGCCGGATGCGCGAGCCTGATGATCTTGTCACCCACCAGCGACGGATGGCAATGAACTATGTCGGCCTGTGGATGCGTTCGTCACCGAACTGCTGGTCAATCCAATGATGGGCGTCAGCCGGATCAGCGACCCGCGAAGTCACTGGCCTCTGATGATCGCACTGAACCTCGCGCTGTTCGGCGCCGGTGGTTGGCTAGTGCGGACGCGCCTAACCGCTACATCGGTGCGGGCATGACGCCGCGGTCGTCTACCGATCCGCGCGCGCCACTCGCAGACGTCGTCGCATTGGCGGCGCTGGCGTGGGTCGCGGCGGCCACGCTGCACGAGGGGATGGGGCACGGCCTCGCCTGCACTGCAATGGGGGGCGATCCAACGAACTGGAGCACCTTCCACTTCGGCTGCAACCAAGAAGCCATGCCGCTGTGGGGCGGGCGGATCGTCGCAGCCGCTGGAACCGCGGTCAACGTCATCCTCGCCGCGCTTGGCTGGCTCGTCTGGCGAGGAAGCGGCTCGCTGAGGGGGCGGCTCGCCGGTTGGATCGTGTTCGCACTCAACGGATTGACCACCTTCGGCTATCTCGTCTTCTCCGCAGTCTTCGGCATCGGTGATTGGAACGGGCGCGGAGTGATGGCGGGGGTGACCGATCCTGGTCTCGTGCGTGTTGCGCTCGCGGTCGTCGGCATCGCCGGTTACTATGCCGTCGTCCGCCTCGCTGCGGGAATGCTGTCGCGCGTGCTTAACGGTGAAGGTGTGGCGGCGCAGGCACGGCGGTGTGCGGTCATTGTGTGGATGACGACAGGGGTGATCTCGCTGGCTGCGGCGCTGGCGGCGGGTAGTGATTGGCGGTCTACGATCGGCGCGTCGATTGGGGTCGCCCTCGGCGGTAATGCCGGGCTGTTGAGCATGGGACGGTTTGTTAAGCCAACGGCTGCCGCATCGGCGACCACACTTTCGCCAAGTTGGCTGCTGCGCGTGGCTGCTATCGTCGGGACGGTAGCGTTTGTTGCGATCCTCGGCCCGGGGATCGCCTTGTAATGCAACGGACTAGGGCTTCGCTGAGCAGTCAGAGGACTGCCTGCGGCACTACCTCGCCTAGGACATGAATGAGTGTCTGAAGTTGAGAAGCGGGGAAGAGCACTCGAATGGCGGGGTATGGGTCGTCTTACGAACGTCCGCGAATGGTTTGTATGATGCGCGTGCAAGATGGTGAACTTGCACGCGCTACCTTTATGGCTGACCGCTACCGCCCGCGGCCCCATAGATTTGACCGTTGGCATAGCTAGCGTCTGAGGCGGCGAGCTGGACGTAGATAGAGCCGAGTTCAGCAGGCTGTCCGGGCCGCCCGAGGGGGGTATTGCCGCCGAACTGCTGAAGCTTTCCCATCGTCGCGCCGCCCGAGACTTGGAGTGGCGTCCAGATCGGCCCTGGTGCCACACCATTGACGCGGATACCCTTCGGCCCGAGCTGTTTGGCTAGCGACTTCGTGAAGTTCATCATTGCCGCCTTGGTCATCGCGTAATCGACCAGGTCCTTCGACGGATCGTAGGCCTGCTCCGACGTCGTCTGAATGATGGCAGAGCCGGGTTTTAGATGCGGCAACGCCGCCTTCGTGACGTAGAACATGCCGTACAGGTTGGTCTTCATCGTCGCATCGAAATCCTCGTCGGTGATATCGAGCAACGACTGTTTCTGCTGTTGCCGGCTGGCGTTGTTGACGAGGATGTCGAGACCGCCGAGCTGTTTCACCGCGGTATCGACGAGCTTCAGGCAGTAGGCGCGGTCCCGCAGATCACCGGGTATGGCAACAGCCTTGCGCCCCGCCTGCTGGATAAGCGCGACCACTTCGCGCGCGTCCGGTTCTTCCACAGGAAGGTACGCGATCGCGACATCTGCGCCCTCACGCGCGAACGCAATTGCCGCCGCGCGGCCCATACCGGAGTCCCCTCCAGTGATCAGCGCCCTCCGTCCCTTGAGCCGGCCCGATCCTTTATAGCTGGTTTCACCGTGATCGGGGCGTGGCATCATCTTGCTCGCAAGCCCGGGAAACGGCTGAGACTGGCGCGCAAATGGGGGCTTCGGATATTGGGTTGTCGGATCGGTCAGCGGCGTATCTGACATGGTACCAGCTCCTTGAGCAAACGCAGGGGCGGCGGCGGCCGCAAGGCCGATCGCCGCACCGCCGACGACACCGCGCCTGCTCACATGATCGGACCCGCTCATGCCTTGGCACTGCCCGGCTCGGCCATCTTGCGATGCTGTTCAGCAAGTACCGAGCCGGGGACGACGTTGGCGATAACGCCCTGAACCTTGGTCATCCAACCCGAGAAGACCGACGCCTTGCCGCTCATCAGCGCATCCCAGCCGTCCTTGGCCACATCGGCGGGATCACGCTTGTTAGGATTTGCACCCACGGACGTGTCGTTCATGTCGGCGCGGTCGAAGAATTCGGTGTCAACCGGCCCCGGCATCAGCGTCGTCAGCGTGACGCCGTCTGCGTCCTTGATCTCGTTCCGCAGTGCTTCGGTAAAGCTGTCGATAAACGCCTTCGAGCCGTTGTAGACCGCCTGGAACGCGCCGGGAATGTAACCGGCAACCGACCCCGTCACGAGGACTTTGCCGTCGTTGCGTGCGACCATCGCCGGCAACACCCTCTGAACGAGGTACAGCGTGCCCGTGATGTTGGTGTCGATCACGTTGCGCCAGTCGTCGAGCTTCTGGTCGAGAAAGCCGTGGCCGAGGCCGTGGCCGGCATTTGCGCACAGCACATCGACTTTCCGCCCGTTGGTCGCGGCGAGCAGCGCATCGACGCCCTCGATCGTCGAGAGATCCTCCTCGACCGCAGTGACGTCGGTGCCGATCTGCTTGAAGTCGGCTGCGGCGGAGTGGATCAGCGCTTCGTTGGCGACGACGAGGATGTCGTAACCGTCCTTTGCGGCGAGCGTGGCGAGTTCGAAACCGATACCCGTCGAGGCACCGGTGATGATTGCGAATTTATCGGCCATGATCTCAGATCCTCTCAGTTAAAGCCGGGCTTGAGCACGACCTTGGTCACTTCGTTTTGGTTGTTCTTGAACATGTCGTAGCCCTTGGGGGCATCCTCCAGATCCATGCGGCGCGAGATCAGGAAGGTCGTGTCGATCTTGCCCTCCATGATCGCGTTGAGCAGCGCGGGCATGTAATGCTGGACGTGCGTCTGGCCTGTCTTGAGCGTCAGCCCCTTCTCCATCAGCGCACCGAGCGGGAACTTGTCGATGAACCCGCCATAGACCGCCGGCATCGACACGCGCCCGCCCTTGCGACAGGCGATGATCGCCTGGCGGATCGAATGCGCGCGATCGGTGCCGAGGAAGGTCGACGCCTTGATCTGGTCGAGCACGTTGTCGACGAAGAAGCCGTGTGCCTCCAGGCCGACGCTGTCGATCACTGCATCGGGACCGATCCCACCGGTCATCACCATCAGCGCCTCGTAGACCGCGCTTTCCTCGTAATTGAGCGTCTCCGCGCCGAACTTCTTCGCCAACTCAAGACGATGCGGGAAATGGTCGATCGCGATGACGCGCTCGGCACCCATCAGGAACGCCGACTGCACCGCAAACAGCCCGACCGGACCGCAACCCCACACCGCGACCGTATCGCCGGGCTCGATCTGCGCATTCTCCGCTGCCATCCAGCCGGTCGGCAGGATGTCCGAGAGGAACAGCACCTTCTCATCCTCGACGCCGTCGGGGATCACGATCGGGCCAACGTCGCTGAACGGTACGCGGACATATTCCGCCTGGCCGCCCGCATAGCCGCCGGTCATGTGGCTGTAGCCGAACAGGCCGGCCATCGGCTGACCATAGAGCTCCTGCGCGATGTCCTGATTGTCGGCGGGCAGGCCGTTGTCGCAAGCCGAATACTGGTGCTTACCGCAGTGATAACAGCTGCCGCACGCGATCGTGAACGGGACGACGACCTTCTGCCCCTTCCTCAGCGTGGACTTCGCACCGACCTCGACGACTTCGCCCATGAATTCGTGACCGAGAATGTCGCCCGCCTGCATCGTCGGGATATAGCCGTCGTACAGATGCAGGTCAGAGCCGCAGATCGCAGTCGCGGTGACCTTGATGATGCAGTCGCGGGGATTTACGATCTCGGGGTCGTCGACGGTGTCGACGCGGACGTCGTGCTTACCGTGCCATGCCAAGGCGCGCATCAGGCCATCTCCTCTTCGCGTTGCTTACGGTTCATCGCTGCGGTCGCGATCTCGCCGGTTTCCATCAATTGCTTGAAGCGACGCAGGTCGCGCCGTGCCTGGATCGCGGGCTCGCGCTGGAACATCTTGGCGATCAACTTGCCGACGACACCCGCGGGCGGATCATAGGCGATCGTCGCGGTGACGACGGTGCCGCGAGCGCCGGCATCGCGAAACTCGACCCGGCCGCTGTTCGCGACATCGGCGCCGGGCTCTGATGTCCATGAGATGGCGCGATCTTTTAAATCTTCGGTGACGATTGCGTCCCATTCGACCGTCTTGCCAGCGGGAGCCTTCACCACCCAATGCGACAGGGTGTCGGTCAGAATGTCGATCCGTTCGACGTTCTCCATGAATGTCGGCAGGTTTGAGAAGTCACGGAAATACGCGAACACTTCACCAATCGGTCGATTGATCGTTACGGCGCGTGCGACAATTAAGCTGCCCTTCTCCTCGGGAATAGCCGCCTCCGCGACAGCATCACCTTTTTTCCACGTCGTCGGCGGTGCATCGTCGCCATGCACGATTTTATTGTCGGTCATGTCGGTTAATCCTGTCCTGGAGCAATCGTCTATGGCGATTTCGCCTGCGTGCCCGGTTAACGCGCCATGATTAAAATGGGCTCCAGCCAAGATGACGATTTTGCTCGCACTGTCCGGTGACTGAAGATTAGAAGCGCGAGAGGGGGGCGGTAACGTCAATTCATGAGCGCTTGCAGACATTCAAGGCGCATGTGAAAGTAGCGTCGATGGAGGGTGTCTGTGACTGTATCGGCCAGTTCTCGAGCAGCTAATCTCGTACGCTGGCGTCCGGCCCTTTGGGCTTCCCTTGGGGTCTTACTCCTCCTTCCGGCCATCGCGATGTTGTTCACCGACGAGGTGCGTTGGACAGGTGCCGATTTCATTGCGGCTGCCGCCATTTTCGCCGTTTTCGGCTGTGCGATTAAGGTGATTGTTCGGTTCGTTGACCAGTCGGTCTTACGAATGGCTCTCGTTTGCGGAGTGATAATAGCGGCCTTGGCGATCTGGGCCGATGGTGCAGTGGGCATCCTCTAGCTTCTTTATCGGGACGACGATTTTCCTCTCGCATCACGACATTCGCGAGCAAATAGCCGGGCTTGAAAATCGGTTATTTGCACAGATGAACCAGCGTCCCAAGTTGGAGAGCGGGGGAAGAGGCGTGAGCGTCTGCTTGTGGGTCTTGATGCTTCAGATCATGGCTCATGAGCGACACACTGTAACCATAAGGTTGGTCGCCGGTGCCAAGCACCTAAATATTGGAGCTGCTTTCGGCTGGCCTGGTTTCGTACGTTAAGCCGCCCCCGAACTTGAACGCCCGATAAAAGTATATGGTACCTGAATCGATCGTGCGGGCCGGTCGCCGACCTGTTGATACAAGGGGTCGGCCAGGATATCGATGGCCACACTTGCAAGAAGGGCATTGGGTTGACGAATGGTCGTCAGTTGAGGCCACGCCATGCGAGAAATAGGCGCATCGTCGAAGCCCACGACGGACAGGGCCCCGGGTACGGCAATGTTCCTGCGCGCGGCGCTGACCAGAACACCCAGAGCCATCTCGTCGTTGGCGGCGAACACGGCGCTGGGACGATCGTTGGTCGACAGAATCGCGTCGCCGGCCGCCATACCCGACCTGAAGCTGAAGTCGCCGGCTTGAACCCAAGCTTCCCTGATGCCGATCCCCGCGCAACGCATCGCGTCGCAAAAGCCCGCCAGTCGTTTGCCAGCCGCATCGTGCGATACGATCCCCTGAACGAACGCAATGTCGCGATGCCCCAGCGTGATAAGGTGATCGGTCATATCGCGCGCGGCCTGGTAGTCGTCGATGTGAATCACCGCGGCCGATGAGCCGGTTCGTGATGAATTCAGTTTCACGACCGGGATGCCGCGGGAATCGAGCAGGTCGGTGAGATCGGACCAGTCGCAGATCGGCGGGGTTAGAATGACCCCGGCGAGCTGCAAGGCCTGCAACGTTCTTGATACCTCGTCGAGCGTCTCGGGCCCGTCGCGGTCGATCCTTTCGACGACGAGATGATAGCCGTGATGGCGGCAGCGGGCCATTGCGCCCAGTTGGACCTCTGCAGCGTACCCCGATGCCGGATCGTCGAAGAACAATCCGATGAGGTAGGACCGCGAACTCGACAGGCTGCGGGCGTAGGCGTTCGGGCGATAACCCAGTTCCGCGACGACACTCAGCACATGGTCCCGCACCGCTGGCCGAACATGTGCCTCCGCATTCATCACCCGCGAAACGGTCTTGGGCGACACGCCTGCAGCGCTCGCAACATCCTTGATGGTTACCGGCGGCATCATCGTGTTATCAATCCCATGTGCGATGCCGCCACCACGCGAACGCCGCGATGAACGTGTAGCAGATGCCAGGGAGCATGAATGACATCCTCAAGCCGACCGCGTCCGCGACAACGCCGGTCAGCAACGGGATGACGGCGCCCCCGACGACTACCATGCACAACAGCATCGAGGCATAGGTCGCGGTGGAATGATCGTCGGGCAGCGAAAGCGCGAAGATCGTCGGATACATGATCGCGTTGCACAGCCCGACTGCAAGCAGCGCCGTGGCAGCCACGGGCCCGTGCAGGCCGATCGCCGCCGCCACGAGCGCGACGGCGGCGATCGCGCAGCCGAGCAGCATCGTCGGCGCACCATAGCGGGTGAGGTAGCGGGCGCCTACCAGTCGGCCGACCAGCGCACCGGTCCAGTACAGACCTACAAGTTGCCCCGCCGCGACCGGCGAGACGTTCAGAATGTCGGGCATCGCCAGATATTCTACGAGTAGCGTGCCGATCGTAACCTCGGCGCCGACATAGGCGAACATCGCGCCGCCACCTGCCAGCAAGCGCCGGTTCGACAACACGCCGACGATGCCCGAAAGCGGGACGCGACGCGGCGCTGAGGACGCGCGCAGCAGATCGCGTTGGCAGATGAAGGCTGAGGCAAGCACAAGTGCTACCAGCGCGACCGCAAGGAATGGCAGAAAGACCCGTATGTGGTCTGCCAGTTCACCAAATCGTTGCCGACCCGTCCCGAGCAGCAGCGCGGATCCTGCCAGGGACGCCAGTACGGTACCAAGCGAGTTGAAGCCTTGCAGCAAGGTCAGTCGCGAGACGGCGCTGCGCGCCGGTTCGACAACCGGGACGACTATGTTGGCGGCGATCTGCAGGAAGGTGACGCCGCCGGCAATCGCGAGGAGCGCGAGTAGAACGGTCATGTACCCAAGCGACCCAAGCGAGGCAGCCAGCAGGCCGCAACCCAGCGCGATGACGACCAGCCCCGCCGCGATGCTTCGCATGTAGCCGAACTTCACCACCAGCACGGTGATCGGCACTGCGAAGAGGAGATAGCTTGAATGGAACGCGAACTGCACCAGCAGCGAGCGCGTGTGGTTCAGGCCTTCGATCATCCGCAACCGGGGCACCAGCAATCCGACAAGCGAGTTGAGGAATCCGCCGAGGAAATAGACGCCGATACAAAGCTGGAACAGCAGTGTCGCGCGCTGTTCGCCGGTAGTGGGCGCAAGGGGCATGCTGCTGGTGTTCACGCCTCATCCTAGCAAGGCGGGGCTGCTGCGCAATGTATGACGACGGCATCGTGCTTCGCATTGACATCGATGTCGGAGTTGGCGATCACGCTGCCAAGCCGCTCGGGAAAATGCGGCATGGGAGGATATCTACGATGAGCACGGGATTTCCGCGCATCGCCTGCGCGCTGCTGAGCGTCGCGCCAATGGCACTTTCGGCGCAGGCTCTGCCAGGGGTGGGGTCTGCAAAAGAATCAGCTCCCAAGGTGGCTGGCGGAACGGGCGCAAGGACGTCGGAAATCTGGCGTGACACGACGAGAACCGCGGCGGACCGGGCTGACGCTCTGGTAAGGGCGATGACCAGGGCCGAAAAGCTGCTGTACGTGCACGGCATATTTCCGCCGATGGCGAAGCCGATGACATCCGACATGATTCCGTCCGCCGGTTACGTGCCCGGAGTCCCCCGTCTGGGTATACCGACGTTGCGTGAGAGCGATGCGTCGCTGGGCGTTGCCAATCAGGTCGAGCAGCGCAAGGGCGATGTGGCCACTGCGCTTCCCGCAAGCCTTGCCACTGCCGCGAGTTTCGATCCCGCCATCGCCTATGCCGGTGGCGCGATGATTGGCAGCGAAGCGCGGGCGAAGACCTTCAACGTGTTGCTTGCGGGCGGCGTGAACCTGACGCGTGATGCCTGGAACGGGCGGAACTTCGAGTATCTCGGCGAAGATCCGCTGCTGACAGGCGTCATGGGCGCGGCGTCGATCCGGGGCGTCCAGTCGAACCATATCGTCTCGACGATCAAGCATTTCGTCCTGAACAGCCAAGAGACCGGGCGAGCCGTTCTCGACGCGCGGATCGATCCGACGGCACTACGGGAAAGCGACCTGCTGGCGTTCGAGATCGCGATTGTGGATGGGAAGCCGGGCTCGGTGATGTGCGCGTACAATCGCATCGACGGCGACTATGCTTGCGAGAACAAGTTCCTGTTGACCGACGTCCTGCGCAGGGAATGGAGATATCCCGGGTTCGTCATGTCCGACTGGGGTGCCGTACATTCCACGGAGAAGGCGGCCAACGCAGGGCTCGACCAGGAGTCAGGCCAGGAACTGGATGCCAAGGTCTATTTCGGCACGCCGCTTGCGAACGCTGTCGCTGCCGGGCGGGTCTCGACGGCGCGGCTCGACGACATGGTGCGCCACATCCTGACCGGGGTCATCGCCAGCGGTCTCTACGAAAATCCCACGCCCAAATCCGCACAGCCGATCGACTATGCCGCCAACGCCGAGATCGCACAGCGCACTGCCGAGGCAGGTATCGTTTTGCTCAAGAATGAGAATGGTCTTTTGCCGCTTGCCAAGACGGTACGATCGATCGTGGTCATCGGCGGTCATGCTGACGTCGGCGTGCTGTCCGGCGGCGGCTCGTCCCAGGTTCGCTCCGTCGGCGGCGTGCCGATCGAGATCCCGCTCAAAAGTGGCGCGGCAGCCTCGTTCGCCCGGATAACCTATCACTCGTCATCGCCGCTGCGGGCCATCAGGGCTCTGGCGCCGAACGCGCAGGTGACGTTCGTCGACGGCGCCGACCCGGTCGCCGCTGCCAAGGCGGCCCGCGCCGCCGACCTCGCGATCGTGTTTGCAACGCATTGGCAGACCGAAGCACAGGATGCGCCCTCCTTGTCGCTCCCCGATAATCAGGATGCGGTGATCGACGCAGTCGCCGCCGCCAATCGACGTACCATCGTCGTGCTGGAGACCGGTGGACCTGTACTCATGCCATGGGCTACGCGGGTGCCGGCGATCGTCGAAGCCTGGTATCCGGGCCAGCGTGGCGGTGAGGCGATCGCGCGCGTGTTGTTCGGCGAGGTCGATGCGTCGGGCCGGCTGCCGATCAGCTTCCCGCGGAACATCGAGCAACTCCCTCGCCCTCGGCCCGTGACTTCGCCGACCGGCGCGACCAGCAACGACGCCTCTGCCAATGCCGGTGCCGGAGATGCCAGCCTGCTTCCGGCCTATCCCGTCACCTATCAGGAGGGGGCGAACGTCGGGTATCGTTGGTATGCCTCACGCAAGGACACACCGCTGTTCCCCTTCGGCTTCGGGCTGAGCTACGCCAACACGAAGATCAGCAACCCACGGTTTTCGGGCGGGACCAATGCCAGCGTAACGTTCGCTGTCACCAATCAGACCGCACGTACCGGCACCGCCGTACCTCAACTCTACGCGACGTCGCCGGACGGTGGCGCGCCTCGGTTGGTCGGCTGGTCACGTCAAACGCTGGCGGCCGGCGAGACCAGGAACGTGACGATCACAGCCGATCCACGCGCGTTGGCACGGTGGGAGACCTCCGGCTGGCGCTTAAAGGGCGGCGCGTATGCGCTCAAACTCGCAACGGACGCTCAGACGACGATCGGCGCAGGGACGGTCATCCTGACTGACCGGCGCCTAGCGTCGGCCCGTGCTGCTTTTGACACACCTTGAAACAAATCCGCGCCTGCTGGACGTCGATGTCACGCTCTGATTGACATCGATGTCGGACGGCAGCACGGTTGAGTGATGCGGGGTTACACCGCCAGAATCATATACCGGTAGGGACATGCCGGTCAGGGAGGATGAGTATGAGGGGATCTATTCCGTCGGCGTTCGCGCGTTCGACGTCGGTGTTCGCGCTGGTGGCGGGGCTAACGATGCCCGGCTTGGCGAATGCGCAGGCCGCTCCAGATCAGACGCCGTCCGTTCAGGCTCAACAGGGCACGCCACAAGCCGATACGTCGCCAGGCGTTCCGCAGGTTGAGACCGGTGCGACCGCGACCAACGCGATGCCCGACCAGGCGCCAGGCGACGAGATCGTCGTGACCGGCGTTCGCGCCTCGCTCGAGCGGTCGATCGCGATCAAGCGCGACTCGTTCGGCGTCGTCGATGCGATCAGCGCCGAGGACATTGGCAAGTTCGCCAACACCAATCTCGCGGAATCGCTGCAGCGCATTACGGGCGTGTCGATCGATCGCCGTAATGGGGAAGGCTCGACCGTCACGGTTCGCGGCTTCGGCGCGCAGTACAATCTCGTCACGCTCAACGGCCGTCAGCTCGCGACATCGAACATCGTCGCGGTGGGCGGTGATCAGGGCGGCGACGGCGCGGGCGGCTTCGGTCGTTCGTTCGACTTCTCCAACCTCGCTTCCGAAGGCGTAAAGACGCTGGAGGTCTACAAGACCGGCCGTGCTGCTATACCCTCTGGTGGCATCGGCGCGGCCGTGAACGTCGTCAGCCGTCGTCCGCTTGATTCCAAGGACACGGGTCTGCTGGGCTCGCTCGGCGTCAAGGGCAGCTACGACAACAGCTCATCAGACTGTTTCGACTGCGGCGCGCGCGTGACGCCCGAAGTCTCGGGTACCGCCAGCTGGAGCGATCCCAACCAGCGCTTCGGCGTGTCGCTGTTCGGCAGCTACCAGAAGCGCAACTTCAGCTTCTCCAGCGTCGCGCCGGACAACTGGAACATCCGGTCGCTGACCGACTTCCTCAATCCCGGCAACGGCTTCGTCAACGGTCAGACGGTGATCAATAACCGTCCGACCAACGGCAACGTGCTGGTCTCCGTGCCGAACGACTCGCGCTATCACTTCTCCGAGGCGAGCCGCGAGCGCATCAACGGGTCGGGCGTCATCCAATTCCGTCCGACTGACACGCTGACCTTCACTGCAGATGGCCTCTATGCGCAGTTGCGCCAGTCGGAACGTCGCTCGACCCAGTCGAACTGGTTCAACCGCCCGTTCGGCGTGGTCACGTTCGACGACGCCAGCAACGGCATCGCGACGACGAGCTTCCTGTCCGAAACGATCAACGGCGTGAAGGACGAGGCGTTCGAGCAGGCGTATCGTGCGCAGAAGAACAAGCTGTACGACTTTGGCGGCAACATCGAATGGAAGCCGACCGACCGCTTCTCGCTCGCTATCGACGGCCACATCGGTCGCGCGGACAGCTCGCCTGACAATCCCAATGGTCAAACTTCGACCACAGTCGCCTTCAACGCGCCGGTCGTCGCCGCACATTCGCTTACACTCGGCAAGAATGGCTTCCCGCAGCAGACGATCGCGATCAATGACGGTTCGGCCAGCACGACGCCGACCGGCCAGTCCTTCATCAAGGGCAACGGCAACGGCGTGATCGATCTCGGCGACCTGTCGAGCGCTGTGCAGCGTCAGTTCGCATCCAACCAGACGCAGCGGGTCAAGGAACTTCGCGCGGACGCGGGATGGGCACTGAACGATCAGCTCCGCCTCGACGCTGGTGCTGACTACCGCACCACGAATACGCGTCAGACGCAGTATAACACGCGCCAGGTCCTGGGTGACTGGGGCAATTCGTTGCCGCCCGACATCGCGCGTCTCGCGCCCGGTCAGGTCTTCCAGTTCTGCAACGTGTGCAAGTTCGAGCACAACGATGGGAATCCGGACGCCAACACCCTGGTGGCATTCCGCACGCAGGACGCGACGAAGCTCTACAACACGCTGCACGACTATTATCTCGGCGTGACGAACGACGGTGTGAACCACGCCGACAACATCGACGCGAACGACGACAACCGCGTCCGCGAGAACATCTGGTCGGGCTATGTCCAGGGATCCTGGAACGGCAAGCTGTTCGATCACAACGCGCAGCTGGTTGCCGGCGTTCGGTACGAGAACACCAAGGTACGAGCGGTTTCGCTCCAGCCGGTGCCGACTGCGGTCGTGTGGACTGCCGACAACGACTTCTTCGTGTTGAACACCGCTGATCGGCAGACGCTGTCGTCGCGTGGCGGTTACAGCAACTGGCTGCCGTCGGTGGATGCCAAGTTCGAGGTCGTCGACAACCTCTTCGCCCGCGCCTCGTACAGCAAGACGATCTCGCGTGCAGGCTATGGCGACCTGTTCGCCTCGACCAACGTCGCCGGTCCCGGCCGCCCGACGGCGATCGGTGGCATTGCCACCGGCACTGCGCACAACACCGATCTCGATCCGCTGTCGTCGGACAACATCGACGTCTCGCTCGAATGGTATCCGCGCAAGGACGTGTTCTTGTCGGCGGGCTTCTTCAACAAGAAGGTCCACAACTTCATCGGCCAGACGGTGGTCAACCGCAATCTGTTCGGTCTGCGCGATCCCACCTCGGGCACCGCCGGGACGCGTTCGGGTACCGCGCGGGAGCAGCTCGCCGGTACGTTCAACGCCGACATCACCGACGTGAACCTGTTCACCTACACGGCGCTGCTGCAGCAGAATGCGGGCAACGTCGCGACGACGAACGCCCAGTTCGCGGAAAACTACAACACGCAGAGCCGCGCGTTGAACCAGGGGTTCGTCGATCAGATCCTCGGCCAGTACGATATCACCGCCAATGGGCAGGATCCGCTGTTCAACTTCGCGGTGAATACGCCCATCAACAACCAGGACGCGCACATCTACGGCGTCGAACTCGCCGGGCAGTATTTCCTCGGGGATACGGGCTTCGGCGTGGCAGCTAGCTACACGCTCGTACGCGGGAACATCGGCATCGACATCGCGGCTGATCCGAGCGTCAACACGTTCGCACTGGTCGGTCTGTCTGATACCGCCAACGCCACGCTGATCTACGACAAGAACGGTATCTCGGCGCGCATGTCGTACAACTGGCGCGACAAGTTCCTGAGCGGCATCAACCGCGGCGGCGATCGTAATCCGGTGTTCACCGCTCCCTATGGTCAGCTCGACCTGTCGGTGAACTTCGACCTCACCTCGCGTTTTGCACTCGGGTTCGAAGCGATCAACATCACCGAGGAGGGCGTGCGCTCCTACGGCCGCGACAAGAGCAACATCTGGTACCTGTCGGAAGGGTCCGCCCGGTATCTGGTCGGAGCGCGATACCGCTTCTGACCAAGCGGCGAGAAGGCCGCTGACGACAGCGGCCTTCCTCGTCTAGGATCATCTCATGGCGTCCTCGATACTTCTCAACAACATCGACCACCGCGACCTGCGTGTCGCGGTCGGTCATCACGCGCGCTACGGCGATGCAATCAACCAGACGCGCGTCTTCCCAGCCGAGTTCGAGGAACTGCAGCGCGACTATGCGATCCTGTTGCGGCGCGACGAGCACGGCGCCCTCTTCGCGACTGTTCTTTTAGGGCTCGATCCGGACGAGAACCTGTTTCTCGACGGCGAGCGGTGGGACGCGCGGTACGTGCCGGCGGCACGGGCGCGCGGTCCCTTCTCGATCGGCGTGGATGCCAATGGCGAGCCGATGATCCACGTCGACCCGAGCCATCCGCGCATCGTCGACAACGGCGAGCCGGTGTTCCGCGACCTAGGCGGGAACGCGCCGTTGCTCGATCACGTCTCGGCGATGCTGCAGCGAATCTATGTCGGTCTGGAGACCGAAAAGGCGATGTTCGAGGCGTTTGAGGTGGCCGGTCTGCTCGAACCCGCAACGCTGCACCTCGATCTTACCGATGGGCGGCGGTACGATATTCCTGAACGGTTCACCATCAATGCGGGGCGGCTTGCAGCGCTCGACGGCGATACCCTGGCACGGCTCCACCGCGACGACTTCTTGCGTCCGGCCTTTTGGATCGCCTCTTCGCTCGGCAACCTTCGACACCTGATCGATCGGAAGCTGCGGAAAGAGCTCCATGGCTGAGAAATTGCACGTATCGCGACGCGTACGCGAGATCGATCACTCCGGTGTCCTCGATCTGGAGGCATTGATAGCGACAGAAGAGCCGGTGATCCTGCGCGGGCTCGCCGCCGACTGGCCGCTGGTCCAGGCCGGACGCAGGTCGCCGCAAGAGGCTGCCGCCTATCTGCGCCGGTTCGACGCTGGCCGTCCCGTCACCGGCTATGTCGGCGATCCCGCGATCAGGGGACGCTTCCATTATGACGAGACTGCGACTGCGATGAACTTCGCCGCAAAGCGGATCGCTCTGGGCGAATTCCTCAATCATGTGCTCGGTCATCTTGGCGACGCCGGGGCACCCGCTTATTATATCGGCTCCACCGATCTCGACACCTATCTCCCCGGCTTCCGCGCCGAGAACGATCTGGTGCCGCACGGTGACGTCTTCGATCGCCACCCGCCGCTCGCCAGCATCTGGATTGGCAACCGCACGGTCGCGTCCGCACACCACGACATGTCGAACAACGCGGCTATCTGCGCAGTCGGACGGCGACGCTTCACGCTGTTCCCACCGGATCAGGTCGCCAACCTCTATCCCGGCCCGCTCTCGCCGACTCCCGGGGGGCAGGTGGTGAGCATGGTCGATTTCGCCGCGCCGGATCTCGATGCCTATCCACGCTTCGCTGCCGCTGTCGCCGCCGGATCGGTGGCGGATCTGGAGGCCGGCGACGTCCTCGTCTACCCGGCTTTGTGGTGGCACCATGTTGAGGCGCTCGACGACTTCAACGTGCTGGTGAACTATTGGTGGAACGCGGCGCCCGCCTTCATGGACACGCCGATGGATACGCTACTACACGCGCTGCTCAGTCTGCGTGACCGGCCAGCGCAGGAGAAGCGCGCGTGGCGCGTGATGTTCGATCATTACGTGTTCGGCGATGCGGAGGCGGTTGCGGCGCATCTGCCGCCACCGGCACGCGGACCGCTTGCGCCGCTTGACGAGCATGCTGCACGCCAGTTGCGCGCTTACCTGCTGCACAGGCTGAACCGATGAATGATACGTCTGAACCTCCACGTACCCGCGTCGTGGTCGCCGGCGGTGGCACGGCCGGATGGATCGCCGCCGCAGCGATCGTGCGGCAACTGGGATCGCTAGTCGATGTGACACTCGTCGAATCGGACGAGATCGGCACCGTCGGCGTCGGCGAGTCCACCATTCCGACAGCGCGCAGCTTTCACGCCTTTCTCGGCATCGACGAAGCGGCGTTCATGCGTGCCACGCAGGCGACCTTCAAGCTGGGCATCGCATTCGAGAATTGGCGCCAGGTCGGAGACCGATATTTCCATCCGTTCGGCAGCGTCGGCAGGTCGGTGGCGATCGCCGACTTCCAGCATTTCTGGCTGGAGGCACGCGCACGCGGGTTCGGTGGGGCGTACGGCGACTATTCGCTCGAACAGCAGGCAGCCGGCGCTGGCCTCTTCGGTCACGACGAGCAGCATTCGCTGGCCTATGCCTATCACCTCGACGCGACCGCCTATGCGCGGTTCCTGCGCATGCTGGCCGAACCCTGGGGCGTCCGCCGCGTCGAGGGATGCATCGAGCGGGTCGAGCGGGTCGAGCGTGACGGCGAGGGGGGCGATATTGCCGCGCTCGTCCTCGCCTCAGGCGAGCGGATCGCTGGCGACCTGTTCGTCGATTGCACCGGCTTCCGCGCACTGCTGACCGAAGGCACGCTTGAGACTGGATTCGAGGACTGGTCGGAATGGCTCACGACCGACCGGGCGCTCGCCGTGCAGACGGAGACGGTCGGGCCCCCCGTGCCGTACACGCGTGCGATTGCACACGGTGCCGGCTGGCGCTGGCAGATCCCGCTGCAGACGCGGACGGGCAACGGTCTCGTCTATTCCAGCGCGCACATGAGTGACGACGAGGCGCACGAAACGTTGATCGGTGCTTTGGATGGCCGCCCGCTGTTCGAGCCGCGACCGCTGCGCTTCCGTTCGGGAATGCGACGCCTGGCTTGGAACCGGAATTGTATCGCGCTGGGCCTGGCAGCGGGCTTCATCGAGCCCCTTGAGTCGACCAGCATCCATCTGATCATGAATGCGGTGATTCGCCTAATCCAGCTGTTCCCATTCCGTGGCGACGATCACGGTGCACTGGCCTCGCGCTTTAACGCGCAATCGCGACACGAGTGGGAGCATGTACGCGACCTCATCATCCTCCATTACCACGTCACCCAACGCGACGATTCGGCGTTCTGGCGGGAGTGCGCGCGCATGACTATTCCTGACAGCCTTGCTGAGCGGATCGCACTTTTCACGAAGAGCGCTGGCGCCTGGCAGGGACAGGACGACCTGTTCAGGATCGATTCCTGGGTCTCAGTCATGCTTGGGCAAGGCGTCGTGCCCCGCGCGCATCATCGCATCGCCAGCATCATCAAGGTACAGGAGTTGCGAACCTCCTTCGAAGATCTTTCCAGAGGAATAGCAAGTACGGTGCGGCTGCTACCGCGACATTGCGACTTCCTAGCCCGGTATTGCCCGGCTGACGGCTGATGCATTACGTAGCCGCTTGTTAGGACGGATATGTCAAATGAGGGAAATACCTTAATGTGAGGAGAAGGTGTTCTCTAGAAAGAGTGTTCCTATCCACAGGTCACTGATTTCTATCAGCCATCCGCGCTCCAGTTTCAAAAGGCGGCGCCGCACCCTCTCTCAAGATGAACGAGCGTCCCAAGTTGGAGAGCGAAAATGGACACCGGAATGTCCGGAAGTGGGTCATTTACTTACGATTGCACGTTGGCCGACGCGTTTAGCCACAATTGCAGAAGCGCGGCTATATTTGCCCGACAGGAAAATTACACTGCCGCCGATCAGCAGAAGGATGTCTACTCCCAAGCTGGCCGGCGTGACGAAATAAGCCGTAAGATGGCATGCGCCTAGTGTGATCATTGCTACTGCCAGCGCGAGACGTAAGCCGTGCGCGATCGCAGTCGCTGGAAAGCGCAGCGCCCCGGACCCTGACAACAGAACCACGGTTGCGACGAGCCAGGTCCATAATGCCGCCCCGCCAGTTGGCACGGCGATCGTTACGAGCGCGGCCAGCGCGAACGCGAGCGGTTGCCCCCAGGCGACCGACGCCCACAACCGTTCCCATTGCGGCACCGCGCGGCCCCGGTCGCGGCGGCGGGAAAGCCAGATGGTCACGCCGCTCGACGTGAGCACGCACAGTGCAAGGCCGAGTAGACCATAGATGATCCGCACCGGTAGCCCGCCATACCAGCCGAAATGCAGCTGACCGACACCGCCCAGGATCTTTGTCCCCGCGGCCAGATCGCGGGGGTGCCGATCCTTCAGCACGCGGCCCGCCGCGTCGAAGCTCGTGGTGTCTTGCGGGACGAGTAGCCGTAGGCGTTCGGAGGTGACCGTGATCCGTGCATCGGCGCGACCGGCGTTCTCGATGATCAATTGATGCGGCGCCGCCCCGGGTGCACGGCGTCGCGCCTCGGCGAGCAGGGCAGCGAGCGGCGGCAGTAGCGCGGGCGAGGCGTTCACGGCGGGCGGCGCGTCGATGAAGAGGCCGTACACTTTCGCCGTATCGCCACGGTACAGCAGCATGGCCAGCACCCCGACGATCAGGGTGCTGAGCCCCAGCAGTGCTCCGGTCAGCGCGATGACGACATGGAACGGAAGTGCCCATATGCCCAGCCGGTTGTGCAGGTCGGCCTCCTGCAACCGGCGCGAGCCGCCGCGGCGCAGGTGGAAGGCGTCCTTGAGTACACGCGGATGCGCAAGGATCCCGGACACCAAGGAAGACAACAGTGCCACGCCGGCCAACCCGACGATGAACTCGCCCCAATTACGCGGCAGGTGCAGCGCGATGTGGAGGTTCAAGACAAATTCGGAAAACGCGGTAGCCTTTTCGAGCAGTGCGCCCTGCGCATCGATCGACCATTCACGCTCGAATTTGGGTGAATACGCGGTGATCCCGGCGCCGGGTTCGTCAGCCGACGGCAGCGAGGCGTAGAGCGTCGTGCCCATCGGTACTTGCGCGCGCGCTGTGTCGAGCGCACGCATCATCGCCGTATCGTCGATCCGGGACACGACTGGCGTGGCCGGCTGCTCCCAGCGTTCCAGATCGTGGACGAACACCGTCAGCGTACCCGACAGGCACACAAGATAGATCACCGCCGCAAAGGCGAGTCCGAGGATACCGTGCCCGCTGAGTACCGCGCGCACCGTTGCAGGCGACAGCGGCCAGCGGTTCTTCACCTTCGACATGGTCATGCGAGGCCTCGCATTGCCGCCAGGGCGAAGCCGACGACCGTCGTTCCCACCAGCACCCCCAGTGCGCGCAGCAGACGCTGGTCGGCCAGCGTCCACGTCATCGCCAGCGCCCAGGCGACGGGCATCAGGAGGCCCCCGATGATGATCTGTGTCCGTGGATCACCCGGCGCCCAGGCGGCGTAGCAAAAGGCGACGCCCATTGCCGCGGTCATGCCAAGCGGACCGGCGAGCAGGAACTTCATCCACCCGCGCCACGCGCGCGACGGCCCCTCCAGCGGCTCCGGTGCCAAGCTGTCGCGCGATGCCCGCGCCGCACGTCGCACGCGGCCCTGTACGACGACGCCAAGCGCACCGATGCCGATCGCTGCAACCCCCACCGCTATACCCTTTACCGGCCCGATGCTCCACGCGGCGAGCAAGACGGTCGCGAGCAGCGTCACCCATCCGGCCGCAACCAGCACAGGGCGCTCGCGCGTGCGATCTGCCCACGCATGGCGCAGCAACACAGCGCCACCGGCGCCGCCCGCCATGCTGGCGAGCGCCACTGCCAACATCAGAAATGCACCTCCACACCGCCGCCGAACGTTTGCGGATCGCCGAGGATCGCACGGCTGCTGCTGGCGAAATCATACTGCTTGTAGTCTTCGTTCAGCAGGTTGCGCGCGAAGGCGAAGATCGTGACGTGATCCATCTCCCAGCCCAGTCGCGCATTGACGACTGTACGCCCGGACAATCGCCCCTGCACCTGCGTCACGCCGACATCGCTGAACACCGGCCCGCGGTAATTGGCGTTCAGGTTGCCGACGACAGGCCCCACGCGCGTGTTCACGCCGCCCGCGATCGTCCAGTGCGCGGCATAGGGAAATTCCGATCCGGCAAGGTCGACAGCGCTGGTCGAACCGTTCGGCAGCGTGAAATCGTCGAATTTGGTACGGACATGGCCAACGGACACATAGGCGTCGACCGCGCGGCTGATCTGCCCCTGCGCCTCCACCTCAAACCCGTAGAGGTGCGACTTGCCCGCATTGACGGTATTGTAGTCGAATTCGTTCAGGCCGAAAAAGGCGTTCGTCTGCTGATTCTTCCAGTCGATGTAGAAGACGTTGGCATTCAGTGTCAGCTTGCCATCAAGCCAGCGCGATCGCAGCGAGCCTTCGTAGTTCCAACTATATTCGGGGTCATACGCCACCAGCAGCGCGCGCGCCGGGTTTTGGCTCGATCCGCCCGAGCGGTAGGCGCGCTGCACGGTGAAGGCGGTGCTGACATCGCGTGTCCATGCCATGTTGAGCCCTGCCTTGGGCAGGAAGGCATCGAAGCTGCGTGCATTGCTCGCCCGCGCCGAATTGGCGTTGCCCACCAGACCAAGCACGCCTTGATTGACCGCAGAGACGGCGAGGAACAGCGGAGTTCCCGGTGCGCCGAACGCGGTGGGGCTGGGCAGAGTGCCGGTGAAGGTCGCTACCGTCTCCGCAGTATAGCGGTTGGTCTCGTGATCGTAGCGGAAGCCGCCAATCAGCGAGAGCCGGTCGGTCAGCTTGTAGCGCGCATCCCCGAACAACGCGGCTGTGCGCACGCGCTGTGGAAAATCCGCAGCATACGCCACCGGGATGACCGGCAGCGCCACGGTGTAGAGGTTGGCGATCTGCGTCGCGGCGGCTGCAGGGAAACCACCGCCCTGCAACAGTGCAGCGATCGTGCCCGTCGGCGTGTTGATGTTGAGCCGGTTCGCCGCGACAAGTCCGCCGGAGCGGCTGTAGGCCCAGGCGCCAAGCACGCCGCTCAACCGGTCGCCTTCGTAATTGAGCCGCAGTTCCTGCGTCCACGTGCGGAAGTCGTTGGTGTTATCGACCACCTGCAGGTCTGCCGCCGTCCCGTCGGTATCGATCACCGCGCGGGTATGAGTCTTGTTGAACGAGGTGATGCTGGAGAGCCGAAGCCGAGGCGTGATCTCGTAGCCGGCGTTGAGTACGGCGATGTCGGTCTTGATATGCCCGCGGCTTGGCGCGTCGCCGGTCGAGACGCGATTGTTGTAGAAATCGGGCACGTCGGTGCGGCTGTATTCGTAGAGGTAGCCGCCATCGCGCCGGACGCGATTGTAGCTTGCCTGAACGTCCAGCCCAGGCAGTGCGTGCGGCGTCCATTTGAGTTTGCCGCGTAAGTTCAGAGATTCTAGCGCATCGTCATAGCCGCCGCGGGTGACGTTGCGGATCAGCCCGCGATCGTTGCGGCGCTCCGCCGAGATGCGCACGCCGAGTTCGTCCTTCACCAGCGGGCCGCCGACTGCGGCCGAGAAGGTGCGGTCGTTGAACTCGCTCCATAGCAGGCGCGCATCGGCGCTGTAGTCGGTGGTCGAGGCGTCGCGGGTCTTCACCACGATCGCCCCGGCGAGCGCGTTGAGCCCCTGGATCGTCGATTGCGGGCCGCGCAGGATCTCGACCTGCGCCACGTCCCATAAATCTGTAGGGCCACCGAACAGCGCCTCGCGCGGGATCGGCGCTCCGTCGACATACACGGTCGCGGTATCAGCACTGCCTCCGGCGCCGACCCCCTGGTTGCTGATCCCGCGGATGGTAAATCCCGCCGCGCCATACGTCTCTGCGACGTTGGCAGTGCGGCTGTAGATATCCTGGATCGTCAGTATATTTTCCTGCCGGATCCGCTCCGGCGTTGTGACCGCTACGCTGGTCGGCGTATCCTGCAACGTGCGGTTCGACTTTTCACCGGTGACAATGATGTCGTCGCCTTGCGGCTCGTCCGTTGCCTGCTGAGCGCTCGCGGAACTCGCCCAACATATTGCGCACGCGAGCGCCGAGATATGAATAATACGCATTGTGTCCCCCACGATCGACGCACTTGACGGAGGGGCTAACGCGAGTCAATCGCATTATCGTTCAGCAGGTCTTCGCCGGCTGGCGGATCGGCGTGGCACACTGGGGTGACCGCTGAATGAGGTCGCACTCTGGGCGTTCGATCCGCCGGATTCCACGTAGCCGGGTGGCGTCGTAATGCCGGCAATACAGCCAACGTGGGTCATCTGAAGATACACGTAAGATGAACCTGGCGGTTGACGGAGGCGCGCTGTCTTAGTCGATTTCGCACGAAGCTGAACGAACGTCCGAAGCTGGAAAGCGTCTCCGACCGTCGCAGCGTCCACTTGTGGGTCGACCTTCCCCTCCGATTCCTCCACGTTCGTCGGCGCAGTGAAGAATTTAGTTTTAGCCGAGCCGACCCTCCCATATAGAAGTCCACTCGTTGATGCCGAGGTGGCTCGGTTTGAGGATCGTAGAACAATGCGTGCAGGAACGTTTGTTCGCCGGCTGGATGTTGGGGCAACCTCTTCCTTCATCGCGATGGGTCTTGGAATAATCGCGGTCGCGCCGACCGAGGCCGCTGTACAGTTAGTCGAGCCGTCTCCAGCGGCAATGCTGAGGCTTGATGCATTTGCGCAGTGCTTGGCAAAAACATATCCGGTTGAAATGCACAAGTTCCTGGCGGCGCCGCAATCGACCGAGACGGCGCGTGCGTTCCGCACCTTCATAGCAGCACGTCGGGCCTGTCCTTACACAGCTCCTGGCCCTGACAACTTCGTCTATTACACCGGTGCCGCTGCGCGCTTTTACCTACGACAGGCCCGTTTTCAACTTATGGGTCGAAACATTGCACGTTCTGTCAATTCGACGGGGTATATCTGTATCATGCAAAAGGCACCAAGGATGGTTGACCGCATTCTTGCTTCGACCCCGGGGACCGCTAGCTACGAGCAAGCTTTCCACGATGTCCAGCCGATCGTCGATCTGTGCATTGCCGATCCCCAAGCGCGCCCGACGCGTTATCTAGCGGGCGCGGGGCTTTCAGTCTTTACCTATCGCTTCGCTGGCCTTCGATAATCTGAGGCGTAAGCCGGACCTGAACGAACGTCCGTTTGTGGGCACCGCAATTTTGCGCTCGGATGTCCGCTCATGGGTCACAGGTCCCCAGTTGGTAAAGCCGGCCCAAGCAGAAATCTGTTCACTCCTCGAGGGTTGAGCGACAAAGCAGAGCCTCGGCTGCCGTGTCAGCGACGGCAAGCAGTCTTGGTTCGTCCCATCCCTCTCGCGCTGCAGCCGATAGGCCGAGCATTGTCGTAGCAACGTAATCTGCGACACGTCCGGAAGCTTTAATTCCCGCATCGTCTAGAAATTCCGTCACCCTACTGCGGTTTTCTCCCGCAATTTGTTTGGCTGCGATGCCCCAATCCGTTGTGCCCGCTTTTGCGTGTTCAAGGATCAGGCAACCACGCCGCTGCGGACTATTGGTATAAGCGTGCGCCGCAGCTCGCAGCATGTCGCCAAGCGCCGCCATCGGCGCTGCACCCGGTGTGAGGAAGCGGTCCAGCGGCACCACGGTGGCCGAGTAGAGCCTTAGGCTCTCTTTAAAGAATGCGGCCTTGCTGCCGAACGCTGCATAAAAGCTCGGCAGGGAAATCCCGATCGCCTCGGTCAGCACGGCCACGCTGACTTTCTCATAGCCGTGCTCATGAAACAGATGCTGCCCGGCTTCGATCGCAGCCTCAAGCGCGAACCCACGGGGGCGCCCCCGTTGTCGCTTATTTATATAAACGTCCATTACAGAATTCACTTGCCTCTGAAAGTCGCATTTATATAGCGGTCATTAACGGAAATAGCGATGCCTCAGAACCGTCACGGTGCAGAGGCGGGCATTACATCGACGAACAAGGACACCCATGCCGCCCTCCTCCAACAAAATTGGCGTTCAAGCGGGCTCAGCGGCGCGCGCCGCACTCCCGATCGCGGCCCTTGCCGGCCTCGCCGCCAGTGGCTTCCTGTGCATCGTTACCGAGACGCTGCCCGCTGGCCTACTCCCGCAGATCGCATCCGGCCTGCGAATCTCCGAGGCGATCGCGGGACAACTCGTTGCCGTCTATGCGCTTGGGTCCTTGCTCGCAGCTATCCCGCTCACGAGCCTGACCCAAGGCCTTCGCAGACGACCGGTACTGCTTGCCACCATCATCTGCTTCGTTGTGGGCAACACGCTGACCGCTTGGGCCGGATCGATCACGGTCGTGCTGGTCGCGCGGTTCGTCGCCGGGTGCGCGGCGGGTCTCGCCTGGGGGATCCTTGCGGGTTACGCGCGTAGCATTGTGCGTGCCGATCAGACCGGCCCGGCAATGGCCCTCGCCATGGTCGGCGTGCCGCTGGCGCTTTCAGTCGGTGTTCCCATAGGCACCTTCCTAGGCGGTTTGGTTGGGTGGCGCGGATCGTTCCTGATCCTCTCGGCACTGAGTGTCGTGCTGATCGGCTGGATTATCTTCAAGGTGCCCGATGCTCCCGGGCGGACGGGTGACGATCGTCCTTCTCTGCGCCGCGTCGTCGCGACACCGGGTATCATACCGATCCTGCTCGTCATCCTTGCATGGATGACGGGCCACAACATCCTCTATACCTACATCGCGCCGTTCGCGACCGCTGCGTCCGCGCGGGTCGATCTCGTCCTGCTGGCGTTCGGCATCAGTTCGCTCGTCGGCATCTGGATCGTCGGGCGACTGGTCGATCGGATGCTGCGCATGTTGGTATTGCTCGCGATCGGATCGTTTGCGGCCATTGCAGTTCTTCTGACGTTTGCCGGTGGGCAAGGCCTTGCCGTCTATGCGGCAGCCATCGTCTGGGGCCTTGGCTTCGGTGGTGTCGGGGCGATGATGCAGACGGCGTCGGCGGACGCAGCAGGGGACGGCGTAGATCTGGCGCAGGCGATGGTGACCACGGCCTGGAACCTGGCGATCGCGGTCGGCGGGGCGCTGGGCGGGGTGCTCCTTACAACGGGGGGGACCACGCTGCTGCCGCCCGCTGTCGTCGCGCTGACCCTGATCGCTTTCCTTATCGTGTTGGCCGCACGCCGTTTCGCCTTTCCACCGGGTCACCGCTCAATGCCGGCCAGCTAACTTTAAAATACTCCCAGAATGCCGTTCCCATTGAGAACGCCGGCCCGACATCGAGTTGGAATTGGTTCAGCACTCCTTAGCCACCAACATGAATGGACGGCAGAAGTTGGGCGGTGGTAAAGGGGCCGCGAACGGCCGTTTCTGGGTCTTCCTGGGTTAGACCTAGGCGGGTGGGCACGGTCCGTACAAAGTATCGATTTGGGCGGCGTTTTGCTTGAGCGACCCGAGTTTTGCCTTCGCGCGCAAAGCGTCAGTGACCGCATTAGTGTTCGCCAGTGGTAGCGGCACGCGGTTGCCGCGGTTGCAGGACCATTGTGTACCGTATCGCTGTTTACCGGAGAGCTTGAGCTCGACGCGGTCCGTTAACATCGCAAAGTTGCGCGGATCAATCTCGTCTTCAGAGGCCAGCGGTGCCATGAGGCGCAAGGCAGTCAGCTGGAAGGCTGGATTGGCATCCGCGTGTTGGACAAGTAGCCAAGCCGCGCTGGATGCAGCGTCACCTACTTTTGAACGCGTTGGCCAGCCTTCATGAGCCACCTTGGTCGAAAGCCATGCCGTATTACCTTGATCGCGGTCGTCTAGGGCACGCAGAAGAATGCCTTCGTACACGATCCGTTCGAGCGACGAATAAGCTGCAGTTTGCCCCTCATGACGCTGGCTTTCGACCCATGCGAAACGCAAGGTCTGCTCGCCAAGTGGTCGGGTGCGCAGTTGCTCGGCATAGTTGCCTTGATCGATCACCTGCTGCTCTTGAAGCGCAGTCGCACGAATAATGCCGAGTGCATATGGCCGGACGCGATCGAGCGCAGCGGAAAACGCTGACCATGTCACATCCGCTGGTATTGGGAGCTGTACGAACTGACGGCACGGTGCAGGCCGCGTATAGACGTCCTTACCAGGATAAAAACTTTGGCCCATCGTGGCCAGCAGGCCTTTCATCGCCGTACGCGACTGGTTCTCACACTTTTCATTCCACTCCAAAGCAGCGATGAATACCTGCTTGTCCACAGCTGTCGCATCAGCAAACCGCCCGCGTAACCATCGGTAGTCGCCGGGTTCGACGATGTCGTTGTGCAAGAAAGAGGTGAGGGCGGTTGGGACACCGGGGACACTCTGCGGCTGAGTCCCCGCACTGGCGGAAGCCGATCCGAGGAGTATGGCACTCAAACCCAGTTGGAATGCCCGCACCGATATTCTCCGTCAGCATCAACTGATTGATGCGACGGGCCGCTTGAAAAGACAACAGCGGCAATGATGTTCGATCTCAGCTCCGGCGTGCCCTTGGAAGGTAGCTCCGCTGGGTTCTCCGACTTATACCATCCAGCTAGCGGATCCCTTTCGAAACCGGTCTTTGACCGATTAACGAATGATCCAATCTGAAAAGCTTAAACAAGGCTGCGGATTTCTGGAATTGGGGCTCGCACTCCAAGCCGTGGCCGTGCGCATGTAGCAATTCCCTGTCTTAAGCGATTGAGCGAAGTCTCGGGGCAGTTGAAAGACGCAACCGCTTCCCGGCGCGTGAGCGGTTGCATCTCATGAGGTAAGCTTGTCGGTCTGCCACTTGTATGATCAGGGGAGGGGTGTGCTCGGCGGCGCGATGAACCCTCCGGCCATTCTTCCATTCGCGTCTAGGAAAGCAGACATCAATACTCCACCGTTGGCGAAGACCAAATTGTAGACGTCGTCTCCCATTCTGCCCTTTCCTTTGTAAGTGACCGACCTCAACTCGCCCATGGATTTGAACATAGGTTGTGACATCGGCATATCGCTCCGCACCAGATCACCGAATTTGGGGGCAAGTTTGTCGTAATCTGGCGAGCCACTCGCCAGGCCAGCAACAAGGTGCCTCACTGCAGCCTCAGTGCCAGGTGATGGCATCTCTGCAGAAGGGAGGCGGTTGCCTGGTTGCATTATGCCGCCCGCCATTCTGCCCTCGGGATCAAGCGCGGCCGACATCAGCACCTGACCGTTGGTGAAGACGAGGTTGTAGATGTCATCATTCTTCATGCCGCGTGAGCGAAACGTCACAGATCTCAGCTCGCCGAGGGCCTTGAACATGGGGTGTGTCATGGGGAGATCGCGTTGAACGACCTTAGCGAACCCAGGCGAAAGTTTTCCGTAATCGGGTGAGCCGCTCGCGAGGCCGGCGACAAGCTGCCGCAGCATAGCTTCGGTGCCTGCGCTTGGTGCTGCGTTCGCTGATGTTGCTAGCGCCGCATCGGCAACGGCTGGTGGAATTGCATGTTGGCCGCCAGTGCCAGGGGCCTGGAGCCAGAGGATAAGGGCGGCTGCCGCGACTAAAATCATAAGGAACGCTCCTGAAATCACGTAGATGGAGGGTCGCCGCTCACCTCGCGTGGTCAACAGGTGCGGAATGGCGGCAGCGACATCCTCAACGATCGCGTTGGTTCCCGAAAGTCCGGACGTTTGGGGTACTAGTCGATTGACCTCTTCGGCTGCTTCCACCAGCTTTGCCGCCTCAAGCGAGGACGTCACGCCCAGTTTGGCACGCGCCATCTTAAGGCGCTTTTCGACAGCGTGAGGAGAGACGCCAAGATCCAGCGCCATCTCCTTGGCCGTCTGATGACCCAGACAACGCTTCAAGCATTCCCGCTCACCTATCGTAAGGCGCAGGATCGCGGCCTGCATGCTGTCGTCTATCTCGTCTGTCTTCATGCCGGCCATGGTAGCGCTTAAGGAGAAAGTACCAACTATGGCGTCTGGTACCGCTCTAGTACTCTGATTGGGTACCAACCCGTTCCGGCGGCGTTCCGAGTCCGCATTTTGGCGAGATCGATTAGCCGATCGGCATTCGAGAGCCGAGGATAGGTCGGTGTCGTGCTGCAAACCAACCGTTCCGATAAACCTGGGCAGTCATAGTTCTCCGTGTTGATAAGCGGAGCCTAAGGTACGTAACTTGACACGTAACCTGTTACCGAACATTCTTTGAAGATGGCCGACTATATCGAGTCACATGGAAGCGCATTCCTAGCGCATCGACTGCGCCGTTCGTCGGACCGTATCGTCGATCAGATAAGCGGTGTTCTTCTCCAGCTAGGCCTCGACGTCCCACCGCGCGGCGCTTCAATGCTGTTGCTGATCGTTGAGCACCAACAGATCGGGGTAGTAGAAATCGCGCGACGCCTGCGATTGTCTCACCCGCTTATCGTTCGCATGGCACGGGAGTTCGAAGAGCGCGGCTTGGTCGAAGTCAACGCTGATCCGTCCGATGGCCGGCGACGGGTCTTAAGCCCGACGGACAAGGCACGTTACGAGGCTGCCGCGCTCAGCGCTTTCAACGCGGACCTCAACGCCCTGTTTGATGGCCTGTTTGCGGACATCGACGCTTCTCTGATCTCAGTTCTCGATCGCTTTGACGCCCAGCTTGATGCGTCATCGATCCCAATGCGCCTCGCCGCTCTCAAGTTGACCAAGGAGTAATCGATGTCCCCCCGTCGCCATGCCCTCGTTATGCTCCTCCCACTGTTAGCTTTGACCGTGCCACCGTCTGCCGGCGCTCAAACGGCTACAGCTTCGGCCACGCCTGCACGGACTTCGAACCTCGACGCGGCCGCTCGCACAGCTATTGTGGCACAACTGGCGGCTGAGTTGCGCAGCCGATACGTATACCCCGAAGTTGGCGAGCGGGGCGCCACCGCGATTACCGCCGCCGCAACGTCGGGCGCCTACGATCGGATTGTGGATCTGCCCGCACTCGCCACGCGACTGACCGAGGACCTCCGCGGCGTCATGGCCGACAAACATCTGATGGTGTTCGATACATCCAACCGGCCAGCGCCGGGCGTCGCATCGATGCCATCCGGCGAGGCCGGGATCGTCCGCGCTGATCGGCTGCCCGGTGGGATCGGCTATCTCCAGATCGATGGGTTCGCTAATCCCTGGGCGTTCAAACCCGCGCTCGACCGCGCGATGGCGGGGTTGAAAGGCAGTCGGGTCTTGATCCTCGACGTGCGCGGCAACGGTGGCGGCGATCCCGCGTCGGTAAGCTACCTGGTCAGCTATCTCGTGCCTGCGGGCAAGCGAACCGAGATCAACAGGATTGTCGAGCGTAAAACAGCGACCACCGAGTTCAAGCGCGATTCCTTCTTCAGCGAGCCGACCCCGGTCAGCTTCGCCGGTGTGCCTGCCTATGTCCTTACGAGCGGCAATACCTTTTCCGGCGGCGAGGAGCTCGCCTACGATATGCAGACGCTGAAGCTTGGCACCGTTGTCGGCGAGGTGACCGGTGGCGGCGCGAACCCCGGGGAGCGTGTTTCCATTGGACACGGTGTCATGGCGTTTATCCCGACCGGTCGCGCGGAGAGCCCCGTTACCGGGTCGAACTGGGAAGGACGTGGCGTCCAGCCCGATCTCAAGATCCCCGCCGCGGATGCATTCGCCACGACGCTGCGCCGCCTAGGCCAAATGCCTGCTGCCGCCACGATCGAAGCGGCGTCCCCCGTCTCGGTCTTCGCGCCACGGACCGTAGCGCTCAAGGGCGGGGAGGCGATGCTGCGCCGCCTCTTTGCCGGCCGTGCTGCGTCCGAGCCTGATTACACGTTGATGAAACCGGACGCCTCAGAGGCAGGCCGCGCAGCGCTTGCGGCCACGCACCGCCGCTTGCAACCGCTCGGCATTCCGCAGGCCATCCGCTTTCGACGGCCCGATGGGTTCGGGTTCGACGAGTTTACGCTCGTCTATCCCGATCGCACCCTTCTCATCGGAATCATGCTCGACTCAGACGGCAAGTTTATTGACCTCATCGGCCCTGATCGCAGCAAGTGAGTTTCGCGCTGTGCCTTTTCTCAAAAGGGAAGCGATGATTGGGAATGGAGGGGTGGATTGCGAACGACTTAGACCACTGCTTTTCCCCCGCCAGCCATGTTGTTGTCCAAATAATGTGAAAATTGAACCGGCACGGTCGCCATTGGAACGGCCGATAAGTATTACCGTGGCAGGAGATGAAGCTGTGCTCGTACGGAATGCTTCATGGTAATGGCCGCAGCTGTGGCTGCCTTTTTTGCAGCGTCTGGTGCTCAGACTACCATCACGCCGCGGATGGCCGAATTCGATCTTGAGAAGGTTCATCATAAAGAAGCGACATGCGCAGACCGCAGCCCCGCCGATGAAATAATAGTTTGCGCTCCCAAGAACATGAACATCTGGATTTCTGACGCGGATAAGGCAAAATTTGCACCGAAGCCGCTACGCGGTGAGTTCACCGGGCCGCTTAACGCAGAAACGAAGCTTCATGTCATTCAAAGCCAAAACCCTGCAGTTGTAACACCCGCTGCGGTCGTAACCCTTAAGTGGCGCTTCTAGCCCTTTTGCCCCCCGCTTTTACGTGAACGAACGACCGGTTTGAGTACACTGGGAAGAGGCTGTCAGTGTCTGCTTGTGGGTCGTCGCAACAAATCCATCAGTCGCCGGCTAACTACGCAAACCTGATAGCAGCCGTAAACATGATCTACTTGCCTAATGCACGTAGCGCCCGCCACGGTCCGATATTCACGACCCGCAATTGGTAGCGTCCGGGCGGAAGCATCAGCGCGACGTCATCCCGTGCACGGATCGCGACTCGGTCCATTGGAACGGAGGTGGCTGGCTCGCCAACTGGTCGGGCCTCGACGACGTTCCAGCCATTCTCTTGATAGAGCGCTCGCGGAATGCTCACCGGTAGATCACCCGCCTGCTGTCGCCATATTGGGCGCCCACGGACAAAGCGCGCGGTGGGATGGTCCACGACTAAGTCGAACGTGCCTGCCGGCTCATCGGTTGGCAGCGCAGACAACTGCACCTCCCCACTGCCACCGCGACAGACGGTTTGCGAGATGGTGAGCGGATCAATCCCGGTCATCTTCTTGAACCGTGCGGCCATCCATCGGGTGCCGTCGGGGCGTGGTACCTCTGCGGCGTGTGAATAACCGACATGGATTAGCAGCTTCGCACCTGGGTGAGCATGCACGTATGCAGCTAGGTTTCGCGCCTGCCCTTCCTCGCGTGTCGCAACTCGCTGTTCCATCGTAGCGTCGGCCGCCTGATGTTCATCGATGAACTCGTAGGCGAGGAGATGATAACCGAGCGCTTTGGCGCGTCGACCAAGCCGCCCGTATCCCGCCTCCGAGAGGTAATGGCCGTCGCCGTCCTCGAAATAGGGCAGCCTTGGCTGCCGGACGAACGACGGTAAATATCGCTCCGGCGTGCCGGGCATCGACGGAGACAAGGTCTCTAGTGCCAGCGTATCAAACCCTAGTGGTCGCAACCGGGTGGCGAGTGTTGTGCTGAACCCCCGATGTTCCGAGCGCTCGTGGCTTTCAGTTATAATGACGACCGACGTCTTCCGCGCGCGTCGCTCAATCTCGGTCAGGACGTCCGATGCTCCCTTGAGCGGCGCGCATCGGCTAGCTTGATAATCCGTACTGCTTGCTGCGATCAGATCCTCCCTGCCGAACAAGCTCAGCGTCTGGCCAGCGTTTTCCTGGTCTAGCGGGTGCGTCGGATCAATTGCCGCGAGCAGGATTATACTAGACGACAGCTCGGGTACGCTGGCGGCCGTAACTCTCTCTACCGGTCCAATGAAGCGTACGTCCTGCGGCGGAGGCATCTCTTCGGCCATTGACGAGGCGCTCAGCGTGATGAAGATCAGCAGGGGCGCGATGCGTGGTGCGGTAGTGACGAGCATAGCCAATTGTATCAAGCTCAATGCCTACTTTCTACCGCCTTAAGTCGCACTCCAAAGTTGATCAGATGCACCATAACGTCCCACCCGATCGAACTCTGGTATCGGGTGGGACCTTACTTTAGAAAAGCTTGTCGAGCGACATGCGCGCGCCAGCATAGAAAACGCGGCCTAGCACGTTGTAGGGCGTCCCGATGCCGGTCCGGTTGCCGACATCACCAATCTTACCCGACAGGTTATTCACGCCACCGTAAAAACTGAACCGATCACCAGCCCTCACCGATGCCTGAATGTCGTGCTCCCAGCGTTCCCGATAGAAGAAGTACTGTGGATCGGCGTAATTCGGGTTCGCGGTAATCTGGTCGACCGTAAAGCGCCGCGTCTTGCTCTGATACGTCAGGCCATAGTTGAGTGTCAGCGGCCCGTTCGTCCAGGTTAGGTCCGCCTGGCCACTATATTTCGGTGCCGACGATAGCAAGCGGCTGTCCTCGACTTCGGCACCTGGCGTTGGCACGAAGGTCAGCTTGTCTAGATAGTTCCCGTTCACCCGCAGACTGAATGCGCCGACTTCAGGCGATACGTCAAGCGTATAGGTCAAACTCAAGTCGAGTCCCGACGTGCGGAACGCGGCGACGTTCTGCGGTGCGAGGAAGTAATCGCTGACATAGCCCGTGGTCCCACTGCGGGTCACGTTTGCGCAATAGACGTTATCGAGCGAAGGCTGGTCTACGCATAGATCGACCAACTCCTGTGCTGAGGCCGTACGCACCGCATTCTTCAGTTTCACGTTGAACCAGTCTGCGGTAATTGTCAGGCGTGGCAGAAAGCGTGGTTGCAGAACGACACCGACGGTCCAGGTTTTTGCGGTTTCCTCCAGAAGATTGCGGTTGCCGCCTGCACGACCCGGGAGACTGACCGTCGCCGACGGATCGTTGACCGGATTGAATGCCGCTATCTGCGCTGGGCTCAAACCCGCCGCAGTCAACGTCGCCTGGCAATTTGCGACGCGATATTGCGTACCTTCGGGCAGATTTTCGGCGTCGCACGGATCGTCGATGAACGAGAAGGTCCCGTTCGTCGGCGAGAAGAGTTCGGTGATATTCGGTGCGCGGACTGCCTGCGAATAGGTGCCACGAACACGAAAATCGCGGATCGGCGCATAAACGCCACCCAGAGAATAGGTCGTGGTACGGCCGACGGTCGAATAATCCGACAGACGGATCGCGGCGTCGAAGCTCAGCAATTCGGCGAACCGCATGCCCTTAAGCAATGGCGCGCTAAGTTCCCCGAACGCTTCCTTGACGTCGAAGCTACCCTTTTCCGGTAGCACCTGTGCCAAGTCTAGCAACGCGCCCTGCTCGGCATAGGGATCGGAGTTGAACGCACTCTTCTCCTTCCGGTATTCGCCGCCGAAGGCAAACGCGATCGGTCCACCCGGCAGTTCGAAGAACTGGCCGAAGTCGCCGGAGATGGAACCCGAGAGAACGTGTTGCTGGACCTTGTAGCGGTTGACGAGATCTACGTTGATAAAGTCGAGCGCGGCTTGGCTCACTATGCCGTCGCCTAACAGGTTGAGGGGCTGGCAACCGCTGTTCGCGCCCGGCGTGAATGTGCTTGCCGCCTGGCCATAGTTGTTGGGGTCGATAAGCGCTGCCGGGTCGAGGTTCGATCGGCATACGATCTGTCCCGTTGATGGATCGCGCACTGCGTCGAGCGCCGCGTAATACCGGTCGGCCAGACGGTAGTTGGTGCTCAGGAACCGGCTCTTGGTCTGGCCATAGACATAGGACAGTTCGTACTTCGCATGGTCCGAAATCTGGCCGTCGGCACCGATCACGCCGCGTAATGTCTCTCGCTTGGTCGACTCACCGCGTACGCCCAGATCGTAATTGTCGCGCGACAGTAAGGCGCCATCGGAGGCGAGGCCGCCGAACCGGTCGTTCAGATACGCGTTATCCGGCGCGAGAAAGGTGAAGAAGTCAAAGCTAGGCTGCGCTATCGTGTAGCTCTTGGTATTGGCATACTTGCCCTATGCGAACAGGCGCAAAGCTGGAGATACCTGGAAGCTCGTCAGTAAATTGATATTGTGGATGCGGTTCTGCGGCTGGAAATCTCCCTGATATCCCGCCAGCGGTGTGCTGTCCCCGCCCTGGGTAAGGCCGCCCGGCAGCAACAATCCTCGATTATAGACGGTACCGTCACCGGTGAAATCCGGCAGGCCATCGAAATCCACGTCAATCGCGCCGTTTCGCGAACTGTCGGCATAGCGCAGATTGTTCTGCAGTATACGGTCGGGCCCTGCGTTGAGCGCCGGCGTATTTGCGTGGCGGGCGAACGAATATGTTTTCAGCGGGTCGCCGGTATCGTCGCGACTAAAGCTGGACAGTCGATCATCGTCGGTGAATTCATACGACAGCGCG
This sequence comes from Sphingomonas sp. CFBP 13603, assembly GCF_014892665.1. Classification (NCBI taxonomy): domain Bacteria; kingdom Pseudomonadati; phylum Pseudomonadota; class Alphaproteobacteria; order Sphingomonadales; family Sphingomonadaceae; genus Sphingomonas; species Sphingomonas sp. CFBP 13603. Next base: position 99,001 of record NZ_JADBIA010000006.1, read on the forward strand.
ACGTTGCCCCGCCCGTCGGCAAAGTTCTTTCCGCCCGTAATCGCAAAGAACTGGTTGCCGGCATCACCGTCCTCGGTGGCACCGGCCTGCCCACGTACCCGAAGGCCCTCGAAATCGCGCTTCAATTTAAAATTGACGACCCCGGATACGCCGTCCGCACCGTAAATGGCTGAGCCCCCGCCGCCTGTCAGTATCTCGGTACTTTCTATCAAGTCCTTGGGAATCGTATTAATATCGACTGCCGCCGTTCCAGGAAGCCCCGCGACGTGGCGGCGCCCATCAACCAATACCAAGGTGCGATTGGAGCCCAAATTACGCAGATTAAGCAGGTTCGTGCCCGCGCCGCCAAAGCTCGCGGTCGAGCCGGACTGGTTTGCGCTGGTAGTGGAGCCCAGCAGCGCAGGGTTCTGTACGAGGAAGTCCGTCAGGTTCGTCCGGCCTGATTGCTCCAGCGTCGCGGAACTGATCGACACAACCGGGCTTGGCGAGTCAATTTCTGGGCGAGCAATGCGCGATCCCGTCACGACAATTTCACTGTCAGTGGGGGTGGGGTTGACCACGTCGAGCGCGGTCGGCGCCACGTCCTGTGCAGCACCTCTAACAGACGGATCCGGAACTGGCGCAGTCTGCGCAGATGCTGCTCCGTGAATCAAAGCTACCGCGGAAATGGTTGCAAAATAGAATGATTTTGAGGTGTACCCTGTTTTCATCTGATCCATGCCCCACCTTATTTGACCTTTAAAGTCATCGATAAGGACATGATTGTCACCCTATCTTGCGGCTGCCCTTTGCGATTATTTGCGAGTGTGACAGTGCTGCAACATCCGCAAAATCTTCGAACCTGACGAGACGGTAATTTCTATTGCTGACTGGAAGGGGTTCAGCGGCAAATGATCAATCGCTGGTCCGTGAGACCTGAACGAACGGGCGCTTTCAGGCAGCGGGTACGATCCGTTGAACGTCCGTAACTGGATCGGAGGCGACGAAGGCATCGAGCGTGACATTCTGGCCATAAGGCCGGCAGCTGGATATCCCGTAAACACGGGGGGAGGGTGCACTGGGCTTCGCACCGAACGTGCATTAGGATGAGCAATCATGCGTCGTGACCTCGATCATCTGCCGTCCGCAAAACAGCGCGAGATCGAGCGCGTCGTGCAGATCTTGTTCGAGGAGTTCGACGCGGCCAATGGTGATGCCACGGGCCCCCGCAAGCGCGCACGGGTCCTCAAGGTCATCCTCTACGGATCGTACGCGCGGGGCGGCTGGATCGACGAGCCACACACCGCCAAAGGCTATCAGTCCGATTTCGATCTGCTGGTTATCGTCAGCCAGAAAGAGGTCGTCGACCGCGCCACCTATTGGTACAAGGCGGAAGAACGACTGAACCGCGAACGGGCGATTACCAGGACGTTGCAGACGCCGGTCAATTTCATCGTTCATTCGCTACAGCAGGTGAATGACGGTCTCGCGCACGGCCGCTACTTCTTTATGGACGTCGCCAAAGACGGGATTGCGCTGTACGAAGCAGACGAGGTCGAACTTCATCAACCGAAGCCAAAGACACCTGAGCAGGCGTATGCGATGGCAAAGAATTATTTTGAAGAATGGTTTCCGACCGGTGGCGAATTTTTTGATAACTATGAATTTAATCTAGCGCAGAGTCGAAATAGTAATGCAGCATTTCAACTTCATCAAGCTGCTGAGAGGCTTTACCATTGTGTTATGTTGGTTTTGACATTCTATACGCCGCATAACCACAACCTCGGCTTTTTGCGCACGCAGGCCGAGCGGTTGGATCCCCGCCTTCAACACATCTGGCCGATGAACAATCGGCGCGAGCGCGCGATGTTCGAGAAGTTGAAGGATGCCTATGTGAAAGCGCGGTATTCAAAGCATTACCGGATCAGCGCAGAGGAACTTACCTGGCTTGGCGCACGTGTTGAAGACCTGGGCCGGACTGTTCACGAAGTGTGTTCGGAGCGTTTGGCCGCGCTACAGTCCCGGCGCCTCGGCGCTGCTTAGTAGAGTACGTCACCCAGCCAAAAATGCGTGTGACCGGCCCCGTCTACGCTCTCACACTTGAGCTTATACCGCCAGAATGGATGGGAGCCAAAATGTCCGCACACAGAGCAGGCTTGTCAATCGGCGTCCAAAAAGGGCTCTGACTCAATTTTGATGCAGTTATGAGGTCTGATGGCGTTAGCTCCAGATGGGATCATCGTCATGCACAAGGCGCTTCACCCCTCGTCCCTCATCCCTGCTGGGTTTGCGATGGTCGCGGCGTCCAGCGATGGCGACCGAACGACCGTTAAGGTTCGCAGCATTTCGAGATCAAGCTGTTGTCCTACGTGTGGAACTGACAGTCACCGGGTTCATAGCCGCTATCAGCGTCGTGTCGCCGACCTGCCACTGGCTGGGAGATCGGTGCGCCTGATCGCCGAAGTTTGCCGTTTCCGATGTGCCGCGACGCAGTGTGAGCAGCAGATCTTTACTGAGCAGTTCGCCACTGGGGTATTGGCGCCTTGGGCGCGGCGTACGGGGCGTCTTGACGGCCTCGTACATCATCTCGGGCTGGCGCTTGGTGGCCGGCCTGCCGCGAGCCTAGCCAAGCGACTAATGCTCCCGGTCAGCAACGACACGTTGCTAAGAGTGGTACGTCGGCGCGGATGCCCGGTAAGGCCGGCGCCGACGGTCATAGGTATCGATGACTGGGCGTGGCGGCGGAATCATAGATACGGCACGATCATCTGCGATCTGGAGCGGCGAAAGCCGATCAGCCTGCTCCCGGATCGTGAACCGGCAACCGCTCAGGCATGGCTTACCACCCAGCCGCAGATCGCGGTCGTCGCCCGGGACCGAGGTGGGGCGTATGCGCGGGCTGCCGCAAAGGCCCTGCCGCACGCAGTCCAGGTCGCGGACCGCTGGCACCTGATGGAAAATGCGAGCCACGCATTTCTTGAGGCGGTCCGCCGGTCGATGCGGCAAATCCGCCGGTCCGTCGGCGCCATGACTATAAACCCCGTCCTGCTGACAGCGGCAGAGCGCCTGCAATACGAGGGCTATCTTCACCGTGAGGAGACAAACGCTTCCATCCTGACGATTGCCAAGGACGGGGCATCTATCAAGGAGATCGTGCGCCGCACCGGACACAGTCGTGGCCTAGTCCGCCGAATTTTGCGTGGCGAACGTAGCGATGTGTTCAGGGTTCGGGAAAGCTCCTTGGAAACCTATCTGCCGTGGTTGGATCGAGAGTGGGCAGCGGGATCTCACAATGGTGCTGACCTCTGGCGACGCATGAGATCACAAGGATTTCGTGGGTCGTTACGGGTCGTAACCGAATGGGCTAGCCGGCGACGACAGGCTGAGCGGGTCGATACGGAGTCCCTCCACCGCGTGCCGTCGGCAAGAACCATAGCCAGGTTGATGACGACCGGACGCGATACCCTGTCGAGGGCAGAAACTGTGACGGTTGCTGCGGTAGAGGCCGGCGTACCGACGCTCGTTGAGGCGCGTACCGTCGTCGAGGGGTTCCATGAGATGATCCGGCCCAAAACAGAGGAAGATCTTGTTCCCTGGATCGAACGTGGCCGAGGCAGCTTGGTAGCGTCTTTCGCCAATGGAATTGCACGCGACGTAGCCGCGGTTCGAGCCGCCATCGTCACCTCTTGGTCAAACGGGCAGACCGAGGGGCAGATCACCAAGCTCAAACTCGTCAAACGCCAGATGTACGGACGCGGTAAACTCGACCTACTTGAAGCGCGATTGGTCGGCACCGCATGGCTCTGAGATCATCAAATGTGCGTCAGAGCCCTTTTTCCACGCCGATCCACAACCTTGGCCGAAAGTCATGCCGTATTTCCTTGATCGCGGTCGTCCAGAGCACGCAGAAGAATGCCTTCGTACACGATCCGTTCAAGCGACGAATAAGCGGCAGTTTGTCCCTCATGGCGCTGGCTCTCGACCCATGCGAAACGCAAGGTCTGCTCGCCGAGTGGTCGGGTGCGCAGTTGCTCGGCGTAGCCGCCTTGATCGATTACCTGCTGCTCCAAGAGCGCGGTCGCCCGAATGATACCGAGGGCATATGGCCTGACGCGATCGAGCGCAGCGGAAAACGCAGGCCATGTCACATCTGCTGGTATTGGAAGCTGTACGAACTGACGGCACGGTGCAGGCCGCGCATAGGCGTCCTCACCAGGATCAAAAACCTGGCCCATGGCGACTAGCAGGCCTTTCATCGCCGTACGCGACTGGCTCTCACACTGTTCATTCCATTTCAAAGCAGCGATAAACACCTGCTTGTCCACAGCTGTCGCATCAGCAAACCGCCCGCGTAACCATCGGTAATCGCCGGATTCGACGATGTCTTTGTGAAGGAAAGAGCTGAGGGCGGGTGGGACACCGGGGACACCCTGCGGCTGAGTCCCCGCACTGGCGGAAGCCAATCCGATCAGTATGGCGCTCAAACCGAGTTGGAATGCCCGCACCGATATTCTCCGTCAGCTTCAACTTATTGATGCGACGGGCCGCTTGAAAAGACAACAGCGGCACTGACGTTCGATCTCAGCTTCGGCGTGCCATCGGAAGGTAGCTCGGCTGCGTTCTCCGACTGATACCATCCCGCTAGCGAATTCCCTTTGAGAAGGGCGCTGGCAACAGCGGTGTGCGTATAACGATCGTTTGTTGGACATATACAAATGGTACTGCCGAGACGTCTTATGTACATATCAGCGTTAATTGCACTCACTGTTAGCGGTAATTGTCAGAACAAAACCTGGACGCGTCCTAAGATCCTGTCTCCAGCGTTGCTTCGATCGGCAAACCTGCTGGCGGTGGCGGTGCGGGAAACGTCAGTCCCTACATATTCGACGCCGATTGTCAGACGGTTGCGACGATGTTCGAGGCCGAGCCGCCAGTTGGTGTAGCTGCCGCCCGGACGAAGACGCTCCGCCCGGACGGGGTCACTAACGCTGCCGGACGAGTGGCCGATTTCGGCGAGCATCGTGAGCGGCGTACCGGGAATACCGACGTTGGCGGTCGCATAGGCATGCACGTTGCTGCCGCCGATTGCACGCTGCGAGGGCGCGCCGATCACGCCGAGCGTGGCGTAGAGCGGACCATAGGCATAACTGGCCGACGCACCTGCCTCGACATAGTCCATCCGCCCCCGTGCGCCTGCGAATGCATGGCCTGTGGCGTCGGTGTGTATCCGCACCGCACCTAGATTCCAACCGGTTCCCACCGACAGATCGACGACTGCATCGGCACCGCTGTGTCGCACGCTGTTTCGAAGCGTTATCGTTCGCGCCGATACGTCAAGCCGGCCGCGCGAGACGCGAAGGTCGCCCGCCAGCGCGGCACGTCCCTCACTCCAGCTCAGCCCGCGCCGTTCCTCCTCGCTCATAAGCTCCAAGGTTGCCGGCCGGGCATCCTGTGCAAATGCAGACGTTATCAGACCGCAACTCGCGGCACCAAGCACGCCCGCCATTCGAATGCGCCGGATCATCCAGCGCGCTGCGGCCCGTGGATACGGTCGAGCTCGACGCGCAGCATCTGCTCGTCTTCCTCCGCCAACATCATCAGATGTTGCTGCATGTCCGCCGCCTTTGCCGCAACCTCCTTCTTGATGGCGCCATGGCTCGCGACGCACCAGCCGGGCCGCGTGCCCGAAACTACGGGTTTGCTGTCTATGCTGCGCACCAGCCTAGTACCCGACGCCGCGACCGCGTGCCGCGCGACCGATATGCTTGCGGCCCAGTCGCAGCGTAGCGACGACGCTCTGCCGCCTGGTGCGACCGCGCCCACCTGCTTGTGCGTGATGACGACGTCACCGCGATATTTGACAGCGACCGGACCGCTGCGATGATCAACCTCGTTCTGGTGATCGACAGTCATGCCGAGGGCGGCGCCGGTGGCGGCAAGCACCAGACCGGCGGTTAGGAAATAGGCCATATTCGTTCTCCTGTTGCCATTCCGATCCATTCTGATCGGTAAAGCTGATCGCTGCGGACGATGATTCTACAACGACGCTGCGGCGCGTCGGTTCAGTTCAATTGCGGCCGTAAGGTGCGGGCGCGCAGCCGATCCTTCACGTCGAGGCGCAGACGTTTTAGGCGAAACAGCCGCAAGCTATTGGGGATGCGCCGCTTTATCTCGGCGCGAATCTGCTCGTCCAGCCGCGCGTGCAACTGGGTCAGCTTGTAGGAAAATATATGCAAAGCCGCCCTCCAACCAACGATTGAACGATCGGATCAGTCGCGATGAAAGCAGGCAAACAGGCCAGGCCTAGACATCGAGGTAACCCGATGCGGTCCGACATCACGCTCGTCCTGAGACGACCGCCAGAGGGGCCCGGCCCGCTCCCTCAAACTAGGGTTTCGCCGGTCAAGGTCAATAGGATGCGACGAGATCTTGCACGAGTTGACATTAGGGCTTGGGTTGCCGATGTTGCTGACATGTACGCTCCTGCGACACATAAGCGTTTTCGCGACCACGCCGGCCAACTCGCCGCACGCGCGTAGCCCGAGCTCGCGGCTGCGGCCGTTCGAGCTCGGGCTTTATTCGATTTGACCTTTCGGGGCGCGTTCTGCGCGCCCTTTATCTCGGATAAGTGGAAACCATGCAGTGGCAAACCAAGTATCGAAATCCGAAGACTTTTGTCAGGATGATCGTCAGCATCAAGTGGCAAATCCAGCACCTCAGCCTTTCCTGCAGATGAGATCGCAAGGCGTCTTCTCGAATAAATTTAATTTGGAGATTGTGGAAGACTATTCAAAGGCTGATGCCGCCGATCTCGATAACCCTGATAAGAATTGGCTCAGCCGATTTATGGAGCTCAACCTATTACTCTTGATTGTTTTTGTTGGCGTTCCGGTTTTGGTATATTGTATCTTATCGTCCGCAGGTTGAAGTAGGACATCGGCGGGCAGCCAGCGTCGCATTTGGAGCTATCGATCCTCCGCGCGCTGTATTTTTGATCGGACGTGCTGCGCGAGAAGCTGATCGTAGCACGTCCGCTAGCGAAGCGGGCGCCAGTGCGTGACCTGACGATGATATGGCGTTCGTCATCGAAGCGGGAAGCCACCTATCGGCGCCGTGCGAAATGATGCGGCGTTGCGTAAGGCCGTGGGAAAAACCCGTACACGGGCGAACCGGCAAAGATATCGACCGGCTGGCAGTTCTAAAACACTATCTCTTTTGAGAAAGCCTGGCGGTCCAAGGGAGGGGCTCGCCGTCCTAACGTCACTCTGGCCGGGGACATGAACAAACGGCCGAAGTTGGGAAGGCCGAAGGAGCCCGCGAGTGTCTGATTGTGATGACGTGGACGGCTCTCCAACCCTCAAGCAGTATGTCCTGCGGAGAGTCGAAGGAGAGCAACGATGGGAAACGTCACAACGATCGGTCTGGATATAGCGAAGAACGTGTTTCAGGTGCACGGAGTGGATGCTGATGGCGCAGTGGTTGTTCGCCAGCGTCTGACGCGTGGGCGGATGTTGAAGTTCTTCGCCAAGCTGCCCCGGTGTCTGATCGGCATTGAGGCGTGTGCGACATCACACTTCTGGGCGCGCGAGCTGGTCGCGCTCGGGCATGACGTGAAGCTGATGCCGGCGCAGTACGTGAAGCCGTACGTCAAGCGAGGCAAGAACGACGCGGCTGATGCCGAGGCGATCTGCGAGGCCGTGACTAGGCCGACCATGCGCTTCGTCGGGATCAAGTCGCCCGAGCAGCAGAGCGCGATGATGCTCCATCGTGTCCGCCTGATCCTCAACCGCCAGCGCACGCAGCTGTCGAACGCGATGCGGGCGCACTTGGCCGAGTTCGGGATTGCAGCGCCGATTGGCAGAAACGGCATCGAGCAGCTCCTCGACGTAATCGCTGATCCTACCGATGAGCGCGTACCGGCCGATGCGCGGTTCTGCCTGGAGATGCTGGCAGCCCAGTTGCGCATCGTAAAGGAGCAGATCCTCGAGAACGATCGTCGCATCCTGGCGAGCGCACGCGAGACCGAGCTCGGTCGCCGACTGATGGAGATACCCGGCGTGGGTCCACTGCTCGCCAGCGCCATCGTCGCCACGGTTCCTGACCCCGCGATCTTCCGCTCGGGCCGCAACCTTGCTGCCTGGATCGGCTTGGTGCCACGGCAGAACTCGAGCGGTGGAAAGGAGAGGCTGGGCAGCATCACGAAGGCGGGCCACCAATATCTGCGTCAGATGCTGATCGTCGGCGCTATGGCAGTCGTGCGCTATGCCGAGCGGAACGGGGCCAAGCGGCCCTGGCTCGTGCAACTGCTTGCCAGGCGGAAGGCCAAGGTCGCCGCGGTCGCGCTAGCCAACAAGAACGCCCGCATGATCTGGGCGATGATGGCCAGTGGCGAACGGTATCGCGAGCCGCAGATCGTGTAACAGAATACGGGGCGGGCGACCGCACCGGACGAGGTTGGAAAGGGCGGATAGGAGCTAATGCAACAAGCCGGTTGAACCGCCGGATCGGGAAAACCCACAAAGACCCAAGCACCTCGAGTGCGTGATTGTGATCGGGACCCGAACCGCGCGAATGGCATTATGGCCAGCGGCGCTAAGAGCCGCACAACAGGTCGGACACATGGCCGCACCAACCAGCATTGCAACGCGACTGTTCAAGCTTGCCAACGGAGGGCCGTCCACACATGGGTCGTCGCGCCGCAAGCATCGTCGTCGGCGCAAGAAGCTGGCTAGCGCAGTATAAGCTTTTGTCGGGCTTGTCTGATCGTACCTGACCGACTGGAATTACGCCGCAAGCAGGCTGATGGTAGCGCGGTTGCGGCCGTCACGCTTGGATTGATACAGTGCCATGTCTGCCGCCTGGATAAGTGTAGAGCCATCCCGGTCCATGGCGTCGGACCAGGTCGCGATGCCGAATGACATGCTGGTCGAGCCCAGCGTGCGGTTGCCATGCCGGACGTTCAATTCGGCGATCGCCTGACGTACGATCTCGACGCGCCCGGCAAGCGCCTCCGCCGTCGTACCCGGCGCGATGATTGTGAACTCTTCGCCGCCGAAGCGGCAGATAACGTCGCCGTCACGGAACCGACTGCGCATTTCTGCGGCTACCGTCTGCAGCACGGCGTCGCCGGCATCGTGGCCGAACTCGTCGTTGAACCGCTTGAAATGATCGATGTCGCACATGACGAGGCTCAGCGGACCGCTAGCACGGGCTGCGCGGGCAATCTCCAGCTTCAACGCTTCTTCCATGTAGCGACGATTGAACAGACCGGTCAGCGGATCACGGATCGTCTGCTCGCGCAGCGATCGCTGCAGCCGGTGGTTCACCAGCGCGGACGCGATGTTCTCGGTCAGCACGCTCATCCTGAAGCCGTTCTCGGCTTCGATCCGTCCTTGCAAATAGAGCACGCCAATGACCTCGCCGCCCGCCAGCAACGGTTCGCAGTGATAGACCTCGTCCTCGGCCACGTGACCGCAGACGATTTCGCGGCTGGGATCTTCGACGGAGTGGCTCTGGCCGCGGCGTAGCGCCCAGCATCGTTCGGGCGCAAATCCGTCGATCGCCACGGTGATGCCACCCCAGGTCGCGACAGGCACCAGGCAGTTGCGCGAATTATTGTGCGCATACAGGGCGCCCGGGATGGCCGGGAGCACCTGCGGTACGAATACCCGGATGATCTGCGCCAACTCGTCGTCGGTACGCGCAGCCTGCATGCGATGCGCCATGCCGCCGAGCAGTTCGATTACGTCGCCACGTTCCCGAAGCGTCCTGGTATTCCGCTCCAGTTCCTTATTGACGACCTGCAATTGGCGCTCGCTGGCACCTTGGTCGGCGACGGCGCCCTCCAGTCGGTCGGCCATCGCATTGTAGCCCGTGGCGAGGCGGGTAAACTCGCGTGAGCCCATCGCGATCTCGATGCGCGCCTCCTGCTCGCCACTTCCCAGCGCGGTCATCGCGCGCATCATGGTATCCAGGGGGCGGCGGATCGCCCGTACCAGCAATGCAAAGCTGCCGACGACGAGAAGCGCGACGGCGATCGCACCGAGGATCGCGAGCCTTTTGCCGCTGCGCAGGCGTTGCACCGCGGCATCCTGCCGCATGGTCTGCAGCGCGCGTTCCTCATCGAGGAAGCCATTGGCCCGCACGCTGATCGCATCCATCAATTCCCGCCCCCGGCCACTCGAGATCATCGCGACCGCCCCGGAAAAATCACCGCGACGGGCACGATCGAGCGGCTGCAACAGGAAGGCGGAGCGCTCCTTCATCAGCGACGCGATCTCCTGCGCGCGCGCGTGCTGAAGCTGGTTGTCGTCGGTCTGCTCAACCACTCTCGCTATGGTCCGGGCGGCGCTGTCGACACGTTCGGCGAACGACCGGGCATAGGCCGGATTGCGGGTGATGACGAAGCCGCGCTGGCCGGACTCGGCCTCGCGCAGATCGCCGAGTGCGGCCTCGGTCGTCTCGATGATTCCGGCGGAATGCGCGGCCCAGTGGAAGCTCTGGCTGGCCTGGTACGACGCATCTGCGAGTAGCCCCGCCAAAGAGCCCAGCGCAAGCAGGACTATGAGCCCGATCGCGGCGATACGGGCGGTTAGCGAGACGAACATGGCAGCATGCTTAACGGCAAAGACTTAGCGTTTGGTTACTCGGCATTATGCATCGCACCGGTCTTGCTTCGTCGAGTTAGAAAGAGTGATCGGATCGATAAGAATGTGAATGAATGGCAAGTCACGAACCAGGCAAACCGCTGCTGAACGACCTCTATTGAGTCCTGCCCGTCCTCGGCGTGGAGCAGTAGCATGCGCGGTTGACAAGAACGCTGGGAAGGAAGGAAATATCCGGCCGACACGAGTGACCTCCGCATCGCCGGCAAAGCCGACGATACCGATCTGATGAATGCTGCTGACCCGAGAGCAGGCGGTCTCAACGTAGATCGCAATGATATCGGGGCGGGGCAGAGGAATAGCAGGGGTCGCTGCCGCGCGATGGCATGACAGCCGCCGGAATCTCTATCGGACTCCATCGCCCTCGGACAGGACATGCCGGGCGAAGTCGCGTCGGATAGCAACCAGCTTGGGGTCGATATAGCGTCGGCAAAACGGTCGGGTCGGATCGGTACGGTAATAGTTGCGGTAGCGCTCTTCCGATGACCGGAACCCGGCGAGCAGGAGCACCTTCGTCCGCGCAGCGGTGTCAACCTCCTTCCCAAGCCGGGTGATCGCCGTGCCAGCCTGATGCCGCTGGTTGGCATCCGCAACGTAGACTGCGCTGCGATAACGCCCGTTCGGCGTATAGCCGCTGTTTGCCGAATGGGTGCGCAGATGAACCTCGATCAGAATGTCGAGCGAAATGATCCCGGGATCGAAGCGGAGCACTACTCCTTCGGCCCAGGCATCATCGGGTGCGGTCGATTGCAGGAAGCCTTGATGGACCTCGGAAACACCGCGCAGGATTTGGAACACGCCTTCTGTGCACCAATGACACCCGCCGCCGAAGCCTGCCGTTTCCATGCTCATCCTTTCCATCCGGTCCAGCGAGATGGCGTTCCGCTTTTCGCGTTCAATGGCGGCAACGTGGAACGTTGATCGCATAACGGCCCAGCATCGGCCGAACCGTCGTCTCCACGAGCCTGTACGCCAACGGTGCTGACGGATATCGGCCGACTTACACCCGCTGGACGAGCGGCTGGTTTCGAGAGACGCGCAAGTCGCTTTGACCGTCCGTTTGTGGGAGATCGGGAATAGCCTATGACCGTCTGCTTGAGGGTCTGGCCGGAAGTCGTAGGGCAGGGACGTGCTTGCCCAGTTGCGGACGGTAGAGATCGCGGAGTTTGCATGCAACGCAGTGCATCGTCTGCAACTTCCACACAGGCAGCTTCCTGCGGACGAAAGAATACGCACGATGAGCCTCGCAGCAGCGACAGTTCGCTGGCGAGAAGGCGGGTATGCAGCACGCCCGACGCACTTATCGTGTTCGCCAATCGCGCTCTGTGTCACACAAAGGGCAACGGACAAAACCAAGTATCGACCGGCCTAGTGCTGGGCGCGTCAGCGTGGGGGGCGGCACAGGCCTAGGAGTTAGTCGTCGCATTTCCCTGCGTAGGATCGGATCGTCGTCTCCCGGAAATTTGCTCACCTCGATATGGGGCGAGAATTGACGCTCAAGGTCACGGTTTCGGCCCTGCTTGGGTTGAGCGTTGTATAGGTCTCTTTCTCTAGGTCGACCTTCGAAGGCAGCGCACAGATGTTTGTGCCGTCGGCGCATACTCATTGCAACAAAATCGTCTGATCGAGTCCGTTGGCCGGGCCGGCACTCGAATATGAGAATAAAGTAACCTCTTCTCGCGGTATGCGCCCGACTTCTCGGTGTTGGCGATCTGTCGGCCAAGCTACATGCGACGTCTATCAGAACGAGAAGCGCATCCCCGCCGTGAACTGTCGTCCGCTATGCGTCAGCACATTCAGGCGGTTGGTCTCGTCGACGAACTGGTCGTTGACCTGATCGGTGAGGTTGATCGCCTCGATGCTGAACTTGAGGTTGTCGGTCAAATTGTACGACATCTGCGCGTCGACGTTGGTGGTGCCGCTCGTGCCGTTATACGCGTTGCCCTCGGTGCCGGGGACGGCCGTCAGATAGCGCGAACGATAGGCGATCGAGCCGCGGATCTGGAACTTCGCCGTCTCGAAATACAGCGTGCCGTTGGCGGCGTGCTTCGACAGCCCGATCAGCGGCGCCGTCACCGACGTGCCACCGGTGGCAGACGTGAGATACTGGATGTTCGACGTCACGTGCGTGTAGTTGGCCAGCACGCCGAAGTTGGACAGGAAGCCCGGCAGGAAGCTGAAGGGCTGCTGGACGTTGACCTCGAAGCCCTTGAGCCGGCCACCGCTCGAATTGACCGGCTGGCTGACGATGAACAGATCGGTCGGCGATGCGCTAGTGCCAGCCAGGAGCGAGTCCGGCAGGCCCAGGCTGCTGAACGGAACCGTGGTGCTGAGCGACTGAACGAACGTGCCGATGTCTTTCTGGAACGCGGACACGGCATAGATCGCGCCGCGCGTCGGATACCATTCGACCGAAACGTCGAGATTGTCCGATTCCGTCGGCTTCAGATCGGGGTTGCCGCTGCTGAAGGTGCGGTTGCCGCCCGAAACGCTGAGGTTGCCGCCCGGTGCGATCGCCGAGATGCCGGCTCGTGCGAGCGTCTTGGCCGCTGCGAAGCGCACCAGCAGCGTATCGGTGACGTCCATCACCAGGTTCCCCGACGGCAACCAGCGATGATAGCTCCGGTCGGCGACGACGAGGTTGGTCGCGGCGCCCTGGCCTGCATAGCCGGTCGAGCGCTGATCGGTGTTGGCGTAACGCACGCCGACATCGCCGCGGATCGGCAGGCCGCGATCGGCGAAGTTAAACTCCGCCATGCCCCAGCCGCCGATATCGTCCTCACGCACGGTGATGTACGATCCGCGGGCGCTCGCGTTGGTCACCCCGCCGGTAGTGTAGAGCGGGTTGGAGTAGATTCCGTAGAGTTCGGCGAACTTGGCCAGATCGGGGACGACCCACGCTGTCGGTGTACCGGCTGGCGTGTCCAGTCCCTTGCCAAAGCCCGAGAAGAGCGTCGTGGCCGCGGCGAGTTGCGCGGGCGTCAGCGTCTGCACGACCGACTCCCCAGAGAGGCGCCGCTGCTCGGTCGAGCTGTAATCGAACCGGCGCCAGTCGACGCCGACCTTCAGCTTCAGCAACGGGTTGACCGTCCATTCGGCAAACGTCTTGGCGTTGGTGAAGCTGTTGCTGACGGTCTGCGGGCGGATACGAACTTCCGACGTGCCGTTGGTAAAGGCGAAGCTATTCGGATTGGTCAGGTCGACGCCCGGCCTGATGGTCGGAAACCGGGTGCGGAAATCGTAGAAGAAGTTCGGCGTATTGGCGGCATCGATCGTGACGGTCGACTGGATGGGATTGCTGAACTTCGAGTCCGCATAACCAACGACCGCACCGATCTTGAAATTCTCACCGAACTTCTGGTCGAGCGTACCGGTCACCTGGTAGAAATCGGTGACCAGCTTGTCGTAGCGTGACTGGGTGCGCAGATCGACGTTGTCGAACGTGCCGCTGATGATGTTGTTGTCGCCGTCGACCACGCCGTCGCGGATGATCGTCTGGGGCTTGCCCGTGCCCGAACGGCTGAAGCTGATCGCCTGCAGCTGCGATTCCTTGCGAGTCCCGTCGAGCCGCGAATACAGCGCGTCGAGCGAGATCAAGGTCTTGGGCGTCGGCTGGAACTGGACCGATCCTGCTGCACCGAGCCGCTTCTGGAAGATGTCGTAGCTTACCAAGCCGGGGATGCGCGGATGGTACAACCCGGTTGCGGGGTTCGGATCGTTGATCTGCGCGAGTGTCTTGCCCGGCAACCGCGACGCCGCGTTGAACCCGGCATTGAACCCGCCATAGGTCCAGCGGGTGATGTTCGCGCCTTCCTCCTTGATCGCACGCTCTTCGTACGCGACCGACAGCAGCACGCCGAACCGGCCATCGTCCGTGGTCTTGGTGATGAGTCCCGAGATCTTCGGCGTCACCTTCTCGCGCAGGTCGTTGTAGCTGGCGCTCGCCGAGATGACCGCGGTGGCCTTCTTGTAGTCGAACGGGCGTGACGATTGCAGGTCGACGGTGCCGCCCAGCGAGCCTTCCTCGACATCGGCGGTCGCGGTCTTGCGGACTGCGATGCTGTTGAACAGGTCGGACGAGAAGATGTTGAAATCGAACCCGCGGCCACGGTTCACGCCGCCCGAATTGTCGGTGCCGCCAGTCGTGCCGATCGCCTCCATCCCGTTGATCCGGACGCGCGTGTAGTCGGGGCCGAGACCGCGCACCGAAATGTTGCGACCCTCGCCGTTGACGCGACTGATCGAGACGCCGGGGATGCGCTGCAACGATTCCGCCAGGTTGAGGTCGGGAAACTCGGCGATGTCCTCCGCCTTGATGATATCGACGGTCGCGGTCTGCGTGCGCTTGATGTTGATCGCGGTGTTGAGGCTCGCGCGAAACCCGGTGACGACGATATCCGGCGCATCCGCTGCGAGCGGCGCGTCGGTCACGGTCTGCTCGGGCGGCAGGGCGGGGGAGGCGGGAGGCGCGTCGGTATCGGTCGTGTTGCCAGCAGCCCGAGCGTCTTTCTGCGCGGTCGTTTCCGGCACGCTTTGCGCGTGTGCCATCGTCGCCAGCGAACACGCGACGATCGCGCTCGACATGGCCAATACGGATTTGAAGCTGCGGATCCCGGTCATACTCACTCCCCTAACTCCGGCACGTTCGTGCCCGCCGCCGGCTTCGTTGGAGCCGGTCTGTCGCAATCTGTGTTAGGCCGGGTTTCGTTGCCTAAGCCAATCTCATTCAGGCATCGATCGATGCGAATGATGCACTGATCCGGCGTCGGCTTGGCGCCAAGTCACTCGATCAAGTCGCGGCTTGACTGGATCAACCCGTTTTAGGACTTGGACCGTCCGCCTTCCGCTCGATACACCGGACCGGAACACTCGCGCAGATCGAGTGCCGGACAGGAGAGCGAAGCATGACGATCGCCGCAGCAGCCCCCGCCAAAGACGCGGTTGCAGGAGGCGTGGCCGAGCGCCCGACCGCGGTGCGCTACCGTGTGATCGCGCTGATCTTTCTGATCACGTCGATCAACTATGCCGACCGTGCGACCTTCTCGATCGCGGGGTCTGCTGCATCGACCGAACTCGGGCTGTCGTCGGTCCAGACCGGCTTCATTCTGTCCGCGTTTGCCTGGGCCTATGTCCTCGCACAGATCCCCGGCGGGCTGCTGCTCGACAAGTTCGGTACCAAGCGCGTCTATGCCGGCGCGATCCTCGCCTGGTCGATCTTCACCGCGACCCAGGGGCTGACCGGTTTGATCGCGGGCGTTTCCGCGGTCGCCATGTTGTTTGCGCTGCGCTTCCTCGTCGGCCTCGCAGAAGCCCCATCCTTCCCTGGTAACGCCCGCCTCGTCGCCGCCTGGTTTCCGGGTGCGGAGCGTGGCACCGCGTCGGCGATCTTCAATTCGGCGCAGTATTTCTCGCTCGTCGCCTTCGCCCCGCTGATGGGCTGGCTGGTGCACAGCTATGGCTGGCGCGCGGTGTTCTGGGTGATGGGCGCGATCGGCTTGGCCGCGACGGCACTGTTCGTCCGCTACATCCACAGTCCGGTCCGTCATCCGAAGATCAACGCCGCCGAACTCGCGCATATCGAGGCTGGCGGCGGCCTGATCCGAATGGAGGATGCCGCCAACCGTCCGCAGGCCTTTTCGTGGACGAACCTGCGCCAGCTGCTCGCGAACCGGATGCTGCTCGGCATCTATCTCGGCCAGTATTGCATCAACGTGCTGACCTATTTCTTCGTCACCTGGTTCCCGATCTACCTGGTCAAGGAGCGCGGGCTGAACATCATGGAGGCCGGCTTTGCCGCCGCGGCACCAGCGCTGTGCGGCTTCGTCGGCGGGCTCGTCGGCGGCTACACGTCCGATCTGCTGCTCAAGCGCACCGGCTCGATCGACATCGCGCGCAAAGTGCCACTCGTGTTCGGGATGCTGCTGGCGACGCTGATCATCGCCTGCGTGTTCGTCGAAGCGGAGTGGCTGGTCGTCACGCTGATGGCGGTTGCGTTCTTCGGCAAGGGCGTCGCGTCGCTCGGCTGGGCGGTGATGTCCGACGTCGCGCCGAAGCAACTCGCCGGGCTGACGAGTGGCGTATTCAATATGTTCGGCAACGTCGCCGGGATCGTCACGCCGATCGTCATCGGCTTTATCGTCGGCGCTACGGGCTCGTTCGATTGGGCGCTGGTGTTCGTCGGCGCGCATTGCCTGCTGACGATCTTTTCGTTCCTCGTGATCGTCGGCCCGATCCGCCGGGTCGAGCTGGCTGCATGACCGTCGATCGCCGTACGCTGCTCGGGGGTGCCGCGGCCGCGCTCGCCACCTTGCCCGCCGCCGCCCGTGCTGCACCCGCGGTGCTGCGGGTCGCGACACCGATGCCGGCCCCGGAATGGGCGGTCCTGCAACGCCGGTTGCTCGCCGCCAATGCCGAGGCGTGCGAGGCATTCTACGCGAAATATGTCGATCGTCGCGGGTGGCTGCGCGTATTCGAGCGCTGGGGTGCGAACGACGGCCCCGACGATGCGGCGGAGGCGACGAACGACTGGGCGATACTCCACGCGCTCGGCGGCCCAGATCGTATCCGCGATCTCTATGCGCGAGCTTGGGAAGGCCACCTCAAGCAGTTCGCCGCGGCGCGCACCGTCGACGTGCCGATTGCCCGCGAGGGTATGTATTTCCGCGAGTTTCCCGTCCAGATGGACTGGCAGCACAATGCGGAAGGGCTGACGACCTTCAACATGATGGGGTTGTCCGGCCCGCGTGACCTGAAGCTGATCGAGCGCACGCGTCGCTACGCCGATTTCTACACTGGCCGCGACCCGACTACGCGCAACTACGATCCGAAGCTGCGGATCATGCGCAGCCTGATGAACGGGAGCCGCGGGCCGATGCTGCGCCGCGCGACCGAACTCGACTGGGCGGGCGATCCGTTCGCCGCCGGCGAACGCTTCCACATGGAACACGGCGAGACGACGTACGCGCAGACGCTCGCCCATTATGCCGACTATGGCGACGTCGTCGGCGACAATCCGCTCAACCTTCAGGCGACGACGCTCGGGCTCAACGCGTATGCGCTGGGGGCAGGGGATCGATACCGGACCTGGGCGCTCGACTATCTCGACGCGTGGGTTGGCCGGGCAAAGGCGAACGGCGACATCATCCCCAGCCGCGTCGGTCTGGACGGCATCGTCCCGCGCGACTGGTGGAGCGGCGTATACGGCTGGGGCTTCTCGCCAATCGTGCCGCAGACCGGCAAGCGCGAGAACCGTAACCGCGTGCCCCGCTCGATCACGGCGTTCATGACCGGCACGCTGCTGACCGGCGACCAGCGCTATATCGACATCTGGCGCCGCCAGACAGCGCGGATCAATGCGCAAGGCAAGACGATCGGCGGCGTGTTGTCGACCCCGACGATGCACGGAGCTGACGGCTGGTATGGCTGGCAACCCGGTCCGTTCAAGACCAACGGCTTCGAGATCTGGTACATGTCGCAAGCCCCGGCCGATCGCGCGGCTGCCGGTGATCATCCGTGGGTAAGCTTCCTGGAGGGCACGAACCCGACTTATGCCGTAACCGCGTTGCGCGCCGATTTGAAAGGTGTCGACGACCGAGTTGCCGCGCGTCTCGCCGACCCTACGACACCGCAAACCCGGCTTGCAGACTGGCCGATCGACATCAACCCCGCCTACGTCACCAGCCTCGTCCAGCTGATGACCGGCGGCCTCCACATCGCCCGTCCGCCCTGGTCGAAGACCTCGCCGTCGCAGGGCGGCGTGCCGCTCCACTGCCGGCTCCGCTATTTCGACGCGGACCGCAAACGCGCTGGTGTGCCGGAAGACGTCGCGGCGCTGGTGCATACGCTGGGCGACACGACGACCGAGGTGACGCTGGTGAACCTGAGCACCACGCAACCGCGAACCGTCGTGGTGCAGGGCGGCGCCTATGCCGAGCACCGGATCGAGGCGGTGACGATCGATGGCCGGACGGCGGACATCGCCGGCGCCGCGTTCACGATCCGGCTCGAGCCTGCCTCAGGGGCGCGCCTTAGTCTGCGCCTGCGCCGCTACGCCAACCGCCCGACGCTCGCCTTTCCGTGGGACCGCTAGCCGCCCGGCTTGATATACGGAGCGACCGCGAACAGCAGGCGTTCCTCGCGCCGGGGATCGTCTTCTATCTGCACCGCCCGATCGAAGATCATCGTCGAGCGCCGCGCCAGGTCATAGTGACGCCAGGTCGGCACGCTCGCACAGTTCGGATCGCCGGTCCGCGCCATCGCGATGAACGCATCCGCCATCCGCCCGGCCAGCTGTCTCGCCTCCGGCCCATCACCCGTCCGCGCGCTCGGCTCCCGCGTATTGTCGAACACCAGGCCGATATCGAGCGTATGGAACGCGCCGAGCACGCCGCCCGCTTCCGGCGAAGGAAAGTCGAGCTGATACATCCAGGTGGGCGCACCGATCTTCGCGCGTTCCTCGGCCTGGATCAGATGCCCGGGCCAGGACCGACCCGCGGTCGATGCCGCCAGCAGGATCTGCCCCGGCGTTCGATCTGGATAGAGGTCGCGGTAGCGCGCGATGACGTGATCGGGCTCGAGGTCCTTGGTCATCTCCCGCACCAACCGCGCGGGTAGGTTCTCCCAATTCGTGTCGCCGCGCTTCAGGATCTCGCCGATCCACAACCCGGTCTCGTCATGCGTATTGCCGACGATCAGCGGGATATGCGCCGCCTCGCGCGGGGCATCGGGAAAGAACGGATGACGCGTCAGCACATGATGATCGAGCGTCGAGGTAAAGCTGATCTCGCCCTTGTCCTCGATCGGATCGGTCGTCGCCATCGCCTCGACCAGCCGCTCGATCGGCAGTGCCTTAAGAGCCGCAAAGTCGCCCGCGCCGGCCTTCGCCATGAACGCCCGCGACCGGATCGTCGCGTGGTTCGGCCCCGCCGCCGTAACGTGCTGGCCGCTCATCGTCGCGGCGGCGTGGAACAGCGGGCGCGCCTCCGCCATCGCCATCAGCGTGACGATCTTGGCGCCGCCACCAGATTGGCCGAACAGCATCACTCGCCCCGGATCGCCACCGAACGCCGCGATGTTGTCGCGCACCCATTGCAGCGCGAGGACGATGTCGAGATTGCCGACATTGCCCGACTCCGCCGGCCCGCCGAGTTGGGCGAGATACGCGTAGCCGAGCGCCGCCAGCCGGTGGTTCAAGGTAACGACCACCACGTCGCCGCGCCGCACTAGATTGCCGCCATCATACAGCGGATCGGACCCGGACCCGTGCGCATGCGCGCCGCCGTGGATATAAACCATAACCGGCCGTCGCGCTGCGTCGAGCGCAGGCGTCCAGATGTTGAGGAACAGGCAATCCTCGCTGATCGGTTCAGTCGCCTTGGTCTGCGGCGAGGCCGCGCCGTAGCGCGTCGCGTCGGCAATGTCGGTCCACGGCGCCGGCGGCACCGCACGCCCAAACCGCCGCGTCCGCGTATCCGCGCCGTAGCGCACCCCGCGAAAGACCAGCACGTCGCGGTCGACCGTCCCTCGCACCCGCCCGTATCGCGTCGTCGCGACGGGGCTCGCCGGTGTACGCGCAGCAACCAGTGCCGGTGTCGCCGCGAGCCCGGCGAGCACCGCGCGCCGGTCGATCACGCCGCGGTTTCGGCGCACAGTCGCCGCATCGGCTCCAGCGCCGGGTTACTGTTGTCGCGCCGCCACGCCATGTGCAACTCGACCGGCTTCTCGGGCTCGGTCGCAAGCCGGCGGAACTGCACGTCGTTCATGTGCAGCCCCGATGCGGATTCAGGCACGATCGCTGCGGCCAGCCCCGCATGGACGAGCCCCAGCATCGAATGGATCTGCGTCACGTGCTGGACATAGTGCGGCGACACGCCGGCAGCGTCGAACAGCCCGATAAGCATCTGGTGGAAATACCCCGCGCCCTGCCGCGCATACATGATCAGCGGCAGGCCATCGAAATCACGCAGTTCGAGCACCGCCTTCGCCTGTCGCGGATCCCCTGCGGGCAGCGCGACGACCAGCGGCTCGACCTGTACGCAGACGGTGTCGAACTCGTGACGATCGAGCGGCGGCCGGACGAAGCCGATGTCGATCAGCCCTGTCAGCAACGCATCGACCTGATCGGTCGTCACCATCTCGCGCAGTTCGAGGTCGATATTGGGTAGGCTCGCTCTCGCTTGCGCGACGATCTGCGGCACGAGGTTATATCCCGAAACCGCGGTGAAGCCGATCGCGACGCGTCCCGCATCGCCCTTCGCCACGCGTCGCGCCGACAGCGCCGCGCTCTCCGACAGCCGCACGATCCGCCGCGCCTCGATCAGGAACACGCGACCCGCGGGCGTCAGGCTCACCTGCCGGCTGGTGCGTTCGAGCAGCGTCACGTCGAGGATCCGCTCGAGCAGCTGGATCTGCCGGCTAAGCGGCGATTGCGTCATGTTCAGGCGCTGTGCCGCGCGCCCGAAATGGAGTTCCTCGGCGGCGGCGACGAAGCAGCGAAGCTGGCTCAGTTCGAACATCATCGCCGGACTATCCATTGATTTTCGCCCGCTGTCACGCCGCCTTGGCGAGAGCAGCGGGGGCAACCTTCTCGATCAGCACGCGGAGCCGCTCGTCCTCGGCTGCGGACAAATCGGTCAGCGGCGAGCGCACCGGCCCGGCATCGCGTCCGACGACGCGCATGCCCCCCTTGACGATCGACACCGCATAGCCGCGGCCCTGGTTGCGCAGCGTGATGTACGGCAGCACGAAATCGCGGAGCTGGTTCAGCACCTCGACCCGGTCGTCGGCGCGCACCGCCTTGTAGAAGGCCAGCGCCCATTCGGGCAGGAAGTTAAAGATCGCCGACGAATAGGTCGTGACGCCCATCGTCAGATACGGCGTCGCGAACGTCTCGGCGGTCGGCAGGCCGCCGATATAGGTCAGCCGGTCGCCCATCCGCGCATAGACGCGCGTCATGAGCTCGATGTCACCGACGCCGTCCTTGAAGCCGACAAGATTGGGATTGCGGTCGCACAAGCCCGCCAGCGTCTCGTCGTCCAGGATCGCATTGTCGCGGTTGTAGACGATCACGCCGAGCCCGGTCGCCTTGCAGACCGCCTCGACATGAGCGGCAAGCCCTTCCTGCTTCGATCCGACCAGATAGGGGGGCAGCAGCAACAGGCCGTCCGCGCCCGCCTTCTCCGCATCGCGCGCGATCCCGGTGGCGATCGCGGTGCCGTAGCCGCAGCCCGAGATCACCGGCAGCCGCCCGCCGGCTTCGGCCACCGCGGCGCCGACAACCTGCGCGACTTCGGCTGGCGTCAGCGAAAAGAACTCGCCCGTGCCGCCCGCCGCGAACAGGCCGGACAGTTCGTGCTCGAGCATCCATGCGCAATGCTTGCGATAGTCGTCCTCGACGAACGCACCCTCCGCATCGAAATGGGTGACAGGGAACGACAGCAATCCGCCGCCAAGGCGCTGCGCCATCTCGGTCGGGCTCATGGTCGTCATAACGTGCATCCCCTCGATCGTCTGGCCGCTCTCAGGTCGCGGCCGTTTCGAGGGTGGTGGTAGGTCGCGGGACGACGCGGGTCCAAACCAAAGGCGCGCTAGATCGATGCACGCAGTGGCTTGATCGGCGCAATTGTACCGATCAAACTGCTATGTGACGTTCGCTGTCGAGTCCATAAATGGCGGCTTCGTCCCAGGTCACGTCGTTCCAAAGAGTAGTGATCGCCGTGGACATGAACAAGCGGCCGGAGTTGGTGAGTTGTCCCGATGTTCTGAGCGTCCGCTTATGAGTCAACTCTAAATCTTTTTTTGCAGATGTCGGCGAGTGCCCGAGATTTAGATCGTCAATCGGTCAATGAGGCTGGTTTTTCTTGCGTACACCTATGCCGAAACACATCAGGGCCGCTCAAGGTGACAGGCGTCGGATAGCCACACGTCGATAAGCCTGCTCGATAGCGGATGTAAACATGGCGATCCCATTCGTGCCGAAAACTACGCCGTATCGCGCATGTTTTCCCGATTCCGAACATGGCGGCGGGACAGGGATGCGACGTCATTGACGCCGGCCAGCGTCAGCGTGCGCTCGATTTCCTCGGTCAACAGCGTCAGCGCGCGGTCAACGCCTGCCTCTCCGCCCGCTGCCAGGCCGTACAAATAGGGGCGCCCGATCGAACAGGCGGTCGCTCCTAGCGCCAACGCCTTCACCACGTCCGACCCGCGCCTGATGCCGCCGTCGCAGATGACGTCCGGCGCATCGCCCACCGCGTCGCGTACCGCAGCGATCTGGTCGACCGGCGCGGGTGATCCATCGAGCTGGCGTCCGCCGTGGTTCGATACCATCACGCCGGTCGCGCCCGACGCGATCGAGCGCCGCGCGTCGTCGGGCGTCATCACGCCCTTTATCGCGAGTGGACCGTTCCACTCGCGCGCGAGCCATTCGACGTCGCGCCAACCGACCGAACGATCGAACTGGCCGCCGATATAGTCGAACAGGCTCATCGGCCCCGATGCCAGCGCGTCGATCTTGTGACTGACGTTCGCAAGATCGAATTTCGATCCCGTCAGCGCGGGCAGCGACCAGGAGGGATGACGCGCGAAGCTCAGCAACGACTTGAGCGTCAGCTTGGGCGGCAGCGACAGTCCGCTGCGTCGGTCTCGCTCGCGGTTGCCGGCGACGGGCGTGTCGACGGTCAGCGCCAGCCCGTGAAAGCCCGCGTCCCGGCAGCGCGCGACGAACTCCGCGGTCAGGCCGCGGTCCTTGAAGATATAGATCTGGAAGACCTTTGGCCCGGCAAACGCCTGGGCAAGGTCTTCCAGCCGCGTCGTTCCCATCGTCGACAGGCTGTAGAGCATACCGTGCCGCGCGGCCGCGCGCGCGACCGCGAGTTCGGCATGGCCGTGGAACATCCGGGTAAGCCCGGTCGGCGCCAGCATCAGCGGCCAGCGTGATGGCTGTCCGAACAGCGTCGTGCCGGTCCGGATAGCCGAAACATCGTTCAGCACGTCCGGCACCAACTCGTAGTGCGAGAACGCGTCGACGTTTCGGCGCAGCGACACCTCGTCGTCGGCACCACCGTCGATATAGTCGAAGATCGGTCGCGGCAGCCGTTTGCGTGCCATCAAGCGCAGATCGGCGATGTTGTTCGCACGTTGAAGTCGCGTCATGGGGCCTGCCACTGGTTGAAGTCGGTGCGGATTGCTCCCGTGATCAGGATGTCGGGGAAGCCATTTCAATCTGACCGCATTCGGAGCGAGCTACAAAACCATTCGCTGTGCCCGTCCGCTGCTTGGTTGTGCCTCCCAACGGCATCGGGCGTACACCAAGTTCTCGGGTACCTTGGGACGAGTCGATAAAGGCAGAGGGATAGACGCGTGGGTGTACGTCATCGATTGATCGGCAGGATAGCGAGGCTCGTATGGCGGATCGGCAAGCCGCGCACGATCGGTGTTCGCGCGCTCCTGCTGGATCGGGACGGGCGGGTTGCGCTGGTGCGGCACACCTATGCCGATCACTGGTATCTGCCGGGCGGCGGCGTGAAGAGGGGCGAGAGTATCGCCGCCGCGCTGATGCGCGAGCTTGCCGAGGAAGTGGCGATTGCCGACCCGGTGATCGAGCGGGTGCTCGGCGTCTATCACAGCCGCGGGGAGGGCAAGGACGACCACATCGTGATCTTCGTCGTGCGAACCGCGGCGAGCGGGATACTATACCGTGCCGACCTTCGGGAGATCGAACAGGCTGGCTGGTTCCCGGTGGACGACCTCCCGGAGGCGACATCGCCTGCGACCCGACGGCGCATCGCCGAATACCGGCAGGGGGCGACCGGAACCGGGGCCTGGTAATGCGGGCGCTCGCCGGCCCGCCGGACTGCACGACGAAAGCAACGATGGGCATAACGTGAGTTCGCGACGTGCGTTGCCGGGCTGCTACCTTTGCCCTCCGACCGGAGCCGCGGTCGGGAGGAGAGAACATCGTGAGCCCACCCATCGTCTCGACCGCCGACGGTATCGTGCAAGGGAGTGCCGCGGGCGACGTACGGCGGTTCCTCGGCGTGCCCTACGCCGCGGCGCCGGTGGGCGCCAACCGCTTCGCGCCGCCACAACCGGTCGTGCCGTGGCACGGCGTACGCGACGCGACATTGGCCGGCCCCAACGCGCCGCAGCGGACCAAGGCGTTTCCCGGCCTCGATACCGTACCGCTGATCGGCGAGGGCTGGGCGCCGGGCGACGACTATCTGACGGCAAATATCTGGCGCCCCGACGACGACCGGACTGGCCTGCCGGTGATGGTGTTCATCCACGGCGGCGGGTTCGTGATCGGCAGCAAGGATGCGCCGGTACAGGACGGCAGCACGTTCGCGCGCGATGGCGTGATCTGCGTCGCGATTAACTACCGCATGGGCGTGGACGGCTTCCTGCCAATCCCGGGCGTGCCAACCAACCTCGGCCTGCGCGACATGATCGCTGCGCTGACATGGGTGCGGGACGGCATAACCGCGTTCGGCGGCGATCCGGACAACGTCACGGTGTTCGGTGAGTCCGCCGGCGCGATGGCGATCGCCGACCTGATCGCCTCGCCGCTCGCCAAGGGATTGTTCCGGCGCGCGATCGTCCAGAGCGGCCATGGCGGAATGACGCGGTCAGTCCCGGTGATGCAGCGGCTGGTGAAGAAGCTCGCGAAGATCCTGAAGATCACGCCCGACGCGGCCGGTTTTGGCAGCGTAGCGTATGACCGCCTGATCGACGCGGTCGAGGCGGTATCGGCACCGACTGCGCGGATCAATCTGCGCGACGAGGCGGGCCACGAACCGGTGTTCGGAATCAGCCGCTTCGTCCCCGTCCACGGCGACGACGTGCTGCCGGAGCGTCCGCTCGATGCGCTGGCGAACGGCGCGGGCGCGGAGGTGGACCTGCTGATTGGGACCAATGCCGAGGAGATGAACCTGTATCTCGTCCCCACCGGCGTACGCGACAAGATCGGCCGGTTGCTGGCAACCTATGTCCTCCACAAGTCGCAACCGCAGGCGCGCAAAGTGCTGAAGGCGTACGGGATCGGGACGAAGGGCAGGAAGCCGGGGCAGGCGCTGACCGATGCGATGAACGATCTCGTCTTTCGCTGGCCCGCGCGGCGGTTTGCGGAGGCGCACACGGGGCGCACGCACATGTACGAGTTCGACTGGCGCTCGCCGATGTTCGGCGGCGAGCTTGGCGCGTCGCACGGCATGGAGCTGCCGTTCGTGTTCGACACCCTGGCGTGCGCGAGCGGCGAGCAGGGTCTGTGCGGACCCAATCCACCGCAGGATCTTGCCGAACGGATGCACGCGCTGTGGATCCGGTTCGCGACCGACGGCCGCCTGCCCTGGGTCGAATTCGATGCCGAAACGCGGCAGGTCTATTCGCTTGTCCGGCAGGAGGCGCGGCATGAGCCGGTCATGCCGGCCGCACCCTTCCTACCCTGAGGACCGACCATGTATCTCGAACGATTGAAGCTGACCGGCCGCCGTGCCCTCGTGACGGGTGGCGCGGCGGGGATTGGTCTGGCGTGTGCCGAGGCGCTGGCGGAGATGGGCGCCCGCGTAACGATCGCCGATCGCGACGAGACGGCGATCGCGGCAGGACATGCCGCGCTCTCAGGCAAGGGCTACGCGGTCGACGGTATCGCGATGGACGTTACCGATTCCGCGCGCGTGACCACCGTTGCCAATCAGCTCGGGGCGATCGATATCTTGGTCAACAATGCCGGAATCGCGCGCAGTGAAACCCCAGCGGAGGACGTCGCCGACGAGCATTGGCTGAACGTGCTCGACGTCAATCTCAACGGCACCTTCTGGTGCGCGCGCGCCTTTGGCCGGCACATGCTGGCGGCGGGGAAGGGTGCGATCGTCAATGTCGGGTCGATGAGCGGCTTCATCGTCAACCGACCGCAACCGCAGAGCTATTACAACGCGTCGAAGGCCGCAGTGCACCAGCTGACCAGGAGCCTTGCCGCCGAATGGGCGCCGCGCGGCGTGCGCGTCAACGCGGTTGCGCCGACCTATATCAACACCGTCCTCAACGGCTTCGCGGACCGCGAGGGCGAAATGTACAAGCGCTGGATCGACGGCACGCCGCAGGGTCGTCTCGGCGAACCCGAAGAAGTCGCGTCGATCGTTGCGTTCCTTGCCTCCGATGCGGCCAGCCTGATGACCGGCAGCATCGTCCTGGCCGATGGCGGTTACAGCTGCTGGTAGCGCACCGATCGGCGAAGTCCGTGAGCCGGACGGCACAGCGACAGACCTTTCATACAGGTAAGCTATCGGATAGCTTCGATCCTAGAAGTAGCCGGCGATGGATCGGCGCTCTACAGGGATGAGGATCCAATGCGCTTCAAGACATTGCTCGCCGCAGGATGTGCCGCCGCCGCTTTCACGACCACGCCGGCCCTGGCGCAGGACGCGACCAAGCCAACGCAGCCCGCAAGTTCCGATGACATCATCATCACCGCCCGCCAGCGCCAGGAATCGCTGAAGGACGTGCCAATCGCAGTCACCGCGATCACCGGCGATCGGCTGAAGGAGCTCCAGGTCAACACGGTCAAGGACATCGCGTCCTACACGCCCGGCCTCAACATTAATTCGGACAGCGTCGGTCGTGCGTTCGTCTCGATCCGCGGGATCGGCACGACGCTGATCGACACGGTACAGCCGGGCGTCGGGATCTTCATCGACGGCGTCTATCAGCCGAACACCTCATACCTGAACTCGCCGATCGTCGATGTCGCGCGGATCGAGGTGCTACGCGGGCCGCAGGGGACGCTGTTCGGCAACAACACGCTGGGCGGCGCGATCAACGTCATCACGCGGCAGCCGGGCAACGAATGGGAAGGCCGGTTCGACGCAGCGATCGCCGGCACCGACAATTACGCTTCGGTCTCGGGCTCGGTCAGCGGGCCGATCGTGCGTGATCTGCTCCAGTTCCGGATCGGCGCGTCCTATCATGAGCAGGACGGCTTCATGCGCAACACGCTGACGATCGGCGACATGAACCCGCTGAAGCAGCAGAGCATCGGCGGCACGCTCCGCTTCACGCCCGCCGACTGGGCGGTGTTCACCGTCAACGGCAACTACGACCAGGCCGCCGGCGGCAGCACGTCGTACATCCACGTCGCCGGGCCGACCGATTACCGCCTCGACGGCGCGACCAACGTCCTGAACCGCGCGGTGATCGATTATTACGGCGCGAGCGTGAAGGGCGAGTTCGACGTCGCTTCGCTAAAAACCAAGATCACCGCGATCGGCGCCTACAACGAGAAGGATCTCTCCACGACCGGTGATGGCGACTACAGCGTTGTCGACCTGTTGCGCGCGAGCGGTACGTCTACGCTCAAGACGAAGACCGCCGAACTGCGCTTCGATACGCAGTGGAGCGATGCGTTCTCGACGTTGATCGGGCTGTACGGCAACCGCTACACGCAGACGAGCGATCAGCTGACGACGATCGATTTCCGCGCGCTGTTGGGGCCGACCTTCCCGGCGCCGGCATCGACCACGCCATCGTCGACCTATGTCCGCAACGATACGCGCGCGATCTTCGCGACAGCGTTCTTAAAGATGGGCACGCTCGATCTCGCGGTCGGTGGGCGCTACGATCACCAGAAGCTGGTCGCGAGCCAGGTCAACGGCACGACGCCCTATTCCGCGCCCGACTACAAGAAGGACCAGTTCCAGCCACGCGTCACGCTGACGCAGCACTGGACGCCGGCGGTGATGAGCTACGCATCGGTCGCCAAGGGTATTCGCGGCGGCGGCCAGAACGGACCTGGCACGCGGCCGCAGGACGCGACGTACAAGGGGGACAATGTCTGGACCTATGAACTCGGTACGAAATTCGATGCGTTCGACCGTCGCCTGACGATCAACGCGGACGTGTTCTACAACGACTATAAGGACTTCATCGGCCAGAACTCGCTGGCACCGAGTGAGACCGGCGGGTTCGTCGCGATCAACCTCAACACCGGCACGGTTGAGAGCTACGGTGCTGAGGTCGAGGCGCATCTTCGCGTGACGAACCAGTGGCGGATCGATGCCGGCGCGTCCTATCTCCACGCCCGCATCACCGACGACAGTCAGTATTTCGCGACCACCGGCGTCCACGTATCGAGCGACCGGATCATCTTCACGCCCGATTACAACTTCAACTTCAACACGACCTATACTGTCCCAGTCGGCGCCAACGCGGTGCTGCTCGACGCCGGGATCTTCGGCAAGGGCAGCCGCATCGGCTCCTCGCTCGACCCCAATGTCGCGCCGAAACTATCGGCCTATGCGATCACCAATGCGTCGCTCGGCTTCCGTTTCTCCAGCGGCCTGACCGTCACGGCGTTCGGCACGAACCTGTTCAACACCAAGTTCATCGAAAGCTATATCGACAAATCGGCGCTGGTCCGCGCCGGGCTCGCACCGCTGGCGGCGAACCTCGCGATCCAGGGCGACCGCCGCCGCTACGGCGTGCGCGCGAGCTTCCGGTTCTAGGATGACCATGCATTTCGACCCCATAAAGCGCGCGCCGCTCGACCCCGCATTCGTCGCGGCGCTAAAGCAGCGGTTCGGCGATGCGCTCCAGATGAGCGACGCGATGCGGCTTCACCACGGCAGCAGCGAGGCGCATTTCGCACCGATGCTGCCCGACGCGGTCGTCTTTGCGCGATCGACCGCGGAGGTGGTCGATCTCGTCAAGCTGTGCACCGCCGCCAAGGTGCCGATCGTGCCGTTCGGGGCAGGCACCTCGATCGAGGGCAACACGCTGGCGGTGCACGGCGGCATTTCTGTCGACCTGTCCGAGATGACACAGATCGTCACGGTCAACGCCGAGGATTTCGACTGCACGGTGCAGGCGGGGGTCCGCCGCGAGCAGCTGAACGAGCATATCCGCGACCTGGGGTTGTTCTTCCCGATCGATCCCGGCGCCAATGCGACGATCGGCGGGATGGCCGCAACGCGGGCGAGCGGCACCAACGCGGTGCGCTACGGCACGATGCGCGAGGCTGTGCTGAGCCTGCGCGTGGTGACGCCCGACGGCCGCGAGATCCGCACCAGCCGCCGCGCGCGCAAGTCGGCGGCGGGGTATGACCTGACCCGACTGTTCGTCGGTTCCGAGGGGACGCTCGGCATCATCACCGAGGTGACGCTGCGGCTTCATGGGATACCCGAGGCGATCTCGTCCGCGGTGTGCAGCTTCGACACGCTGAACGGCGCGGTCGATACGGTGGTGCAGGCGATCCAGATCGGCGTGCCGCTCGCTCGCGTCGAGATCCTCGACGACATGCAGATGAAGGCGGTCAACGCCTGGTCCAAGCTCGACTATCCCGAACTGACGACGCTGTTCTTCGAATTCCACGGCTCGCCGCGCTATGTCGACGAACAGGCCGAGACGGTCCGCGAACTCGCGGCGGCAAACGGCGGCGGCGACTTCCGCTGGTCGAACCTGCCCGAGGAACGTTCGAAGCTGTGGAAGGCGCGGCACGAGGCGTATTACGCGGCGGTCAACCTGCGCCCCGGCGCGGTCGGCTGGGCGACCGACGTGTGCGTGCCGATCAGCCGCCTGGCGGAGTGCATCGGCGAGACCAAGGCCGACCTCCAGGCCTCGTCAGTGCCTGCAACCATTCTCGGCCATGTCGGCGACGGCAATTTCCATGTCGTCTTCTCGATCGATCCAGAGTCCGAGGCGGAACTGGCCGAGGTGTCGGCAATCAACGCACGGATGGTCGAGCGCGCGCTGGCGATGGACGGCACCTGCACCGGCGAGCACGGCATCGGCATCGGCAAGCAGGATTGGCTGGTCGCGGAACTGGGCGATGCGGTCGATCTGATGCGGACGCTGAAGCATGCGCTCGATCCTGACAACCTGTTCAACCCGGGCAAGATCTTCGCGTTTTAACTCGCTCGCCTCCCTGGAAGGGAGGGGCGGGGGTGGTGGGCTGATGGGCAAGCGCTAGGGTTCGCCGCGAGCCGACCCACCCCCGACCCCTCCCGCATGCCGGAGGGGGAAGAAGGACTTGATATGGACAGCCTGCACCTCGTCGATCCCACCCTCCG
Source organism: Sphingomonas sp. CFBP 13603 (assembly GCF_014892665.1). Lineage (NCBI taxonomy): Bacteria > Pseudomonadati > Pseudomonadota > Alphaproteobacteria > Sphingomonadales > Sphingomonadaceae > Sphingomonas > Sphingomonas sp. CFBP 13603. The sequence goes on from NZ_JADBIA010000006.1 coordinate 129,701, forward strand.
CCCGTTGCTGGAAATGATGCCGCAGATTTCGCTCACCGCGGATATCCTGCCGGCGATGCGCGACCGGCCGTCGATGCTGCCGCCGGCCGACGAGTCGCTGGCGACGCTCGAGATCCACACCGTTCCGGGACCTGCGGGCGCACCCGATATCGACCTCCACGTGTACCGCCCGGCGGGCGTCACCGGCACGTTGCCCTGCATCTATCACATCCACGGCGGCGGCTATGTGATGGGCAAGGTCAGCGAATATGATCCGTTGGTCCGCCCGCTGATCGCGGACCTGCAATGTATGATGGTGTCGGTCGAGTATCGCCTGGCGCCCGAGACGAATTTCCCCGGCCCGATCGAAGATTGTTATGCCGGGCTCGCCTGGACGATCGCGAATGCCGATATGCTCGGGTTCGATCCGACCCGGCTCGGTGTGATGGGGCAGAGCGCAGGCGGCGGTATGCCGCGGCGCTGGCGCTGATGGTGCGCGACCGTGGGGAACATGCATTAGCGTTCCAGCATCTGATCTATCCGATGCTCGACGATCGTACCTGCACCACATCGCCGCATCCGTACGCCGGCGAGTTCATCTGGACTGCGCAGAGCAATCGCTTCGGCTGGAGTTCGTTGCTCGGCCACGCGCCCGGTGGCGACGACGTCTCGCCCTACGCGGCACCCGCCCGCGCGACAAACCTCGGCAACCTGCCGCGTACCTATATTGCGACCGGTGCGCTCGATCTCTTCGTCGACGAGGACATCGACTACGCGACGCGGCTGATCCGCGCGGGCGTGCCGGTCGAGCTTCACGTCTATCCCGGCGGTTATCACGCCTTCGACATCTTCGCCGACGGTCCGGTCTCGCAACAGGCGCGCCGCGACAGCCACGAGGCACTGCGCCGTGCGCTCGCATAAGGATCTTCCATGACCGATTTCGTCCGACCGATCGAGGCAACCTCATCGCCGTTCGCAAGGACGCTGCTGCCGTTGCTCGCGCTCGCGCTGGCGATGGCGGTCGGCTTCACGATGATGGGCTCGTTCGGGACGGTGCAGGAGGGCGCGAAGGCCGAATTGCACCTCAGCGACTATACGCTGAGCCTGATCCAGGGACTGTCGGCGGCACTGCCGCTCGCGGTGTTCTCGATCCCGATCGGTATCCTGGTCGATCGCTACAACCGCGTGCGGATGATGATCGCGCTCGCGCTCGTGTGGACGCTCGGCACGGTGCTCACCGCGTTCGCGCAGGGCGTGCCGGTGCTGTTCGTGGCGCGCATGCTGACCGGGATCGGCACGACAGGCGCGTTGACCGCGGCGCTGTCGCTGTGCGCAGACTTCTGCGTCCCAACGCAGCGGGGCAGGGCAATGCTGATCGTCAACCTCGGCAAGTCGCTCGGTGTCGCACTCGCCCTGGGCTTGTCAGGCGCGCTGTTCGGCCTGTTCGCGCATGGCGACGCGCCGACCTGGTTCGCAGGCATGATGCCGTGGCGCAGCGTCCATCTGGGCCTCGCGGTCATCAGCGTGTTTGCCATCCTGCCGCTGTTCCTTTTGCGCGAGCCGGCGCGGCAAGAGGTCGCGGCGGGCACGCATGCGCCGTTCAAGGTCGTCGCTGGCGAGCTCTGGACACGACGAGTCTTCCTGATCCCGTTGTTCATCGGCCAGATCAGCGTGGTGATGGCCGATGCCGCCGCCGGGATCTGGGTCTCGCCGGTCCTGTCGCGCACTTTTCATCTGCAGCCCGACCAGTTCGCCGGCTGGATGGGTACGCTGCTCTTTGGCTCGGGCGTCGTGGGTGCGATCATCGGTGGGCTGTCCGCCGACCGGGGGCAGAAGAGCGGACGGCGCGGTGGCCTGCTGATTGGTGCGATCGTTGCCGCCACCGTCGGCGTGCCTGCCGCGCTGTTCCCGATCATGCCCTCGGTCCCGCTGTTCGGGGTCGCCGTCGGTCTTCTCGTGACGTGCGGCGCGGTGACGGGTGTCGTGACCTCGGTGGCATTGACCGTGCTCATTCCCAACGAACTCCGCGGGTTGTGCATCGGCGCGTTCATCGCGATCGCCGGGCTAATCGGCTACGGGCTCGCACCGACGCTGGTCGCGGCGGCAAGCGGCATGCTGGGCGGCGAGGCGCATCTCGCGCAAGGTCTCGCGATCGTCGGCGTGGTGACCAGCGCGATCTCCGTTGTCGCCTTCACGATGGCGATGCGTCGCGCGCCGACATCCGCAACCGCCTGACCTGTAAGATAGCTCTTGCGCGAGCTATCCGATAGCTGCATGGTCGACCCAATCCCGGCAATCGGGAACAGGAGATCGGTGTTGGGCGAGGGTAGCATGCAGAAGGAACGGGTCATGGTGTCGCCCGAGATGGCGGCATTCATCGGCGAGGGCCTGGTCGACCCGACGGCTGTTTCCGCCGACGCGGTGGTCCTCTGCTTCACGGTGGGCGAGAACGCGCCGGCGCACGTCACCGTCACCACCGGCACGGTTCCTTCGGAGGAGCGCGCGATCCTCGTCCTTGCGGTCGAACGTGGCGCCTGCCTGCGGGTCTTCGATTACGCACCCGACGCGAACATCGCGTGCCATCTGCCGAGCGAATTGCGGATGATGGTCGCCGCGATCCTCGATTGCACGCTGCCCGAACCCTGGCGCAGCACGCATCGTTCGGCAAAATGCATCGAGCTCCTGTCCAGCACGTTCCAGCGGATCGTCGAGGACGACCTGGTGCCGCTCGCGGGCGCCGGGCAATTGTCCGCCCGCGACAGCCAGCGGATCGTCGCGGCGAAGCGGATGATCGACGAACGCTGGGGCGAGAAGATGACGCTCGATTCCATCGCGCGCGCCTGTGGACTGAACCGGGCTAAGCTTACGCGCGGCTTCCGCGACATGTTCGCCTGCACCGTCGCCGACGCGTTGCTGGACAGGCGGCTGGGAGCGGCGCGCCAGATGCTGATCGCGACCGACCTGCCAGTATCGTCGATAGGGTACCAATGCGGCTATTTGAATAATGCCAGCTTCACGCGAGCCTTCTCCCGGCAGTTCGGCGCGACCCCGTCGTCGCTGCGCGCACCGCGGCTCGCGGCATGAGCGCGGCGAGCCTGCGACTGGTCGAGGGCGGCTCGCTCGTCGATCAGGCGGTCCACGCGGTCCGCACGCACATCCGCACGAACGACATGAAGGTCGGCGACACGCTGCCGTCCGAGGGCCATTTTGCAACAGAACTCGGTGTGAGCCGCCCAGTCCTCCGCGAGGCGTTCGGTGCGCTGGCGGCGCTGCGGCTGATCGACGTCGGCAACGGCCGGCGTGCACGCGTAGCGGCGATCGACGGATCGGTGATGGCGACGTCGCTCGATCACGCGGTAGCGACCGCGCAGATCTCGATGCTGCAGATCTGGGACGTGCGCCGCACGCTGGAACTGCGCACCGCCGAACTCGCCGCGATCGAACGCACCGACGACGAGGCGCGGACGATCGTCGGCCTAGCGGAAGCCATGGAAGCGGCCGGTACCGACGTCGATGCGCTGACCCGCCACGACATCGCGTTTCACCAAGCGATCGCGCAGGCGGGTCGCAACATGCTGTTCCTGCAGATCGTCCGCTCGTTCGCTCCGATGATGGTCCACGCGGTGCCCGCCGCCTGGGCAACGCGAACCACCACGCGGCAGCGTACCGCCGTGCTGGCGCACCATCACAACCTAGCGCGCGCGATCGCCGACCGTGACCCGAAAGCGGCGATCGCAGCAATGAGCACGCATTTCGTCGCGTCCATCGGAGATCTGTTTGCGCGTCGTGAAGAAGCCAATTAACCGGTATTTGGTCAGCGCGATGTAAGTAAGGCGTCCGGAACGGGTGCCTCCGAAGGCTAGAGTGTAAGTATATCAGTTGGGAAAGTTGGTCATTGTTTAATGCGAGCCGACGGCTGATCGCTGTTGCAACGGCAGCCCATCGAAGTTCTAGCCGATAAAGTAGGAGAAGTTTTTTTACTTCTGAAATCCATTCAATCGAATCTGTCTATAGACTGATGGAAATGCAAAGTAACACTATTTAAGTTAATTTCGCACTAACATGAACGGGCGTCCAAAATTTGGAAGGGCTTCAGTCCGCCTCAGCATCCGCTTCTGGGTCAGAAAGGCCAGCTTGTCGTAACCAGGCGCGGATTAGTCGCTGCCCAGCGTCATAATGCCGTGCGCGCCCAACTTCTCCATAATCCGTTTGGCGAACTCTGTCACCGCGTCCTCCGCCTCCCCGATTTCCTCGACCGTAGCCACACCGCGGTCTCGCTGAGTGTACTCTGCACCACGGCTTCCATTCGTCATCACAAGACCCTCTCCAACCGCCAAGTGCGAGCCGGCAACCTCCACAGACATCACCCGGATCAGGACGAGTTCGGTAGCTTCCGCCGACTCCGACCCGGCTATTCGCAATTCCGTGCACGTCCTGCGCGCTTGTCAGGTCGCCGATAACGAAACCATCGACCTGCTCGCGTAATTCACTTAGCTCGGTAGCCGCTGCGTAGAGTGTGCATGCAGAACCGCACGGTGCCCGTCAGATAGCAGTGACTGTGCTGTCGCGAGGCCAAGTCCGTCGGCACCGCCGGTATAAGACCCGTGCCATGTCTACCCTCCTGCGACTTTGAAAAGCCGCTGTAGATGTCCGTTGCGGTATAAACGCCGGAACGGCCCGGCCGATGCCTCTTTGATCACGCCAGGACGGGTCGTGATCCGAGTGCCTCACGCTGATTGTCCGCAGGCGGCCTTATACGGAACCACAGCGCATAAAGCGCAGGCAGGAACACCAGCGTCAGGACCGTTCCACCCAGCGTCCCGCCGATCAGCGTGACCGCCATCGATCCCCAGAATACCGAACTGATCAGCGGCACAAAGGCGAGCACGGCCGCGAGGGCGGTCAGGATCACTGGGCGCGAACGCTGTACGGTGGCTTCCACCACCGCATGATACGGATCCATCCCCTCCCGCTCGTGATCGTGGATCTGCCCGATCAGGATCAGCGTATTGCGCATCAGGATGCCCGCCAGCGCGATCAGACCGAGGATCGCGTTGAACCCGAACGGCTGGCCCGTGACGAGCAGCGTCGGCACCACGCCGATGAGCCCCAGCGGCGCGGTCAGCAGAACGATCGCCATCGCCGACAAGCTGCGGACCTGAAGGATGATCACGACCATCATCAGCACTATCATGATCGGGAAGATCGGCGCGAGCGCGGCATTCGCCTTGCCCGCCTCCTCGATCGAGCCGGCCATGTCGATATGGTAGCCTGATGGCAGCGTCTTGATGATCGGCTGCAACTTCTCGAGCATCGCGGTCGATACGTCGGGCGGCTGCAATCCATCGGCGATGTCGCCGCGAACCGCGATCGTCGTCAATCGGTCGCGGCGTTGCAGGATCGGATCTTCCATGCGGACTTCGAGCTTGCCGATCTGGCTTACGGGTACGCGCTGGCCATTGGAGCCGGTCAGCATGTAATCGCCGATGCGCGCCGGATCGAGCCGATCGCTGCCACTGGACCGCGCCACAACGTCGACCGTCCGGATATCCTCGCGCGCCTGGCTGACCGTCGTACCGGTCAACAGGAACTGAAGCTGCTCGGCAACGTCGCTCGATGTCAGCCCAAGCGCGCGCAACCGGTCCTGCTCGAGCACGAAGTGCAACGCGGGCGCACGGTCGCCCCAGTCGGCGTTGACGGTACGCATCGTCGGATCCCGTTGCATCACGCCCTGCACCTTGTCGGCGATTACGCGAACGGTTGCGAGATCGGGGCCGCTGACACGGAACGCGACGGGGAAGGGGGAGTAGGGGCCGAACACGAGTTGCGTCGCGCGAACCCGTGCCTGTGGCGCGAGCCCCTCCGCCGCGGCCTCACGCAGCCGCACCTTCAAGGCGTCGCGCGCCTCCTCATCGGCGGTCAGGACGATGATCTTGGCAAAGGACGGGTCGGGCAGCTCGGGCGACAGCGACATGAAGAAACGCGGTGCGCCCTGACCGACATAGGTCGTGACGACCTTGGCTTCGGGCTGTTTGCGCAACCACGTCTCGACCTGTTTCGCGGCCTCGCCGGTCTGCGCGATCGCGGTACCCTTGGGCATCTGGACCTCGACCAGCACCTCGGGACGGTCGGAGGCGGGAAAGAACTGCTTGTTGACCAGCGCCATGCCCGCGCCTGCAATCAGGAACGCACCCAGCGTCGCCAATACGACCAGCAATTTGCGCCGCACCGCCCAGGCGATGATGCTGCGGACCCTTTCGTAGCGCGGCGTCCGGTAGATCGCGGCGTGCCCACCCTCGATCGGCTTGATCGCGGGCAGCATCTTCACACCCATGTACGGCGTGAAGATCACCGCGACGAACCACGATGCGATCAGCGCGAAGCCGACCACCCAGAAGATGTTGCCGGCATATTCGCCTGCCGTCGACTGCGCGAAGCCGACCGGCATCAGCCCGATCACGGTCACCAGCGTGCCGGCCAGCATCGGCGCAGCGGTATGGCTCCACGCATAGGCCGACGCGCGGATGCGGTCGTATCCCTCCTCCATCTTCACCACCATCATCTCGATCGCGATGATCGCGTCGTCGACCAGCAGGCCGAGCGCGAGGATGAGCGCACCGAGCGTGATGCGGTCTAGCACCCGGCCGGTCGCCCACATGATGACGAGTACGACCGCCAGCGTCAGCGGTACGGCGGCGGCGACGACGATGCCCACGCGCCAGCCGAGGCTGACGAGGCTGACGATCATCACGATCGCAAGCGCCTCCAGGAAGGTGTGCATGAACTGGTCGACCGCGTCGGTGATGTTGACCGACTGGTCGGTGACGCGCGTGAGGCTCATCCCGAGCGGCAGTTCGTCGCCGATCTTCGCGACCTCGGCGTTCAGCGCTTTGCCGAGGTCGAGCCCGTTCCAGCCCTCGCGCATGACGACGCCGAGCAGCAGGGCGGGTTCGCCCTGGCTGCGGATGAGAAAGGTTGCGGGATCCTCGTAGCCGCGTTCGACCTTGGCGATCTCGGACAGCCGCAGCGTGTTGCCGTTCGCGACGATCGGCAGGTCGCGGATCTTCGACAGGTCGTCGAATGCGCCGTCGAGGCGGACCACGACCTGCTGTCCCTTGGTCTCGATCGAGCCCGCGGGCGTGATGAGATTCTGTCTCGAAAGCGCGGCGAAGATGTTGCGGGGTGAGACGCCCAGCGTCGCCAGTCGCTCTTCGGCGAACGCGACGTAGATGCGTTCCGGCCGCTCGCCGACGATGTTGATCTTGTTGACGCCGGGCACATGCAGCAGCCGCTGGCGCAGCGTCTCCGCCTCGCGCGCAAGCGAGCGTTGCGGCTCGCCCTTAGCCTTCAGCGCGTAAAGTGCGAAGGTGACGTCGCCATACTCGTCGTTGACGAACGGCCCGACCACGCCGCGGGGAAGGCTCGGCGCCTCGTCGCTCATCTTCTTGCGCGCCTGGTAGAACTGCTCCGGCTTGTCCTTCGGGGGAGTGGTATCGCGCAACGTCAGCGTGGTGAAGGCGAGACCGGGCCGCGTGAACGTCTCGCTGCGATCGTACCAGCGCAGTTCCTGCAGGCGTTTCTCGAGCGGCTCGGCGACCTGATCCTGCATCTCCTGCGCGGTCGCGCCGGGCCATGCGGTGACGACCGTCATCACCTTGATGGTGAAGCTCGGATCTTCCGCGCGCCCCAGCCTGGTGAAGGCGACGACCCCGGCGATGATGATCGCGATCAGGAAGAACAATGTCACCGATCGTTCGCGGACAGCGAGCGCCGACAGGTTGAAGCGGCCGGGTGCCTTTTGCTCGTCGCCACTCATCGTGCGGCAACCCGGACGATCTGGCCCTGGTGCAGCATATGCGCACCCATCGCGACGAAGCGGTCACCCGATCTCAGGCCCGAAGTCACGGTGGCGGTTTCTTCCCCGATCGCGGATATCTTCACCGGTCGCCATGTGATCCTTGGCTGCGCGTCGGCACCGATAATCCATACACCGGCCCCGTGGCCGGTATCGCGGAGTGCGCCGAGCGGGACTTCGGTCGCGACCGCGTCGCCGGGCTCTGAAAGCGTGACGGTCACGGTCGAGCCGAGCGGCGCACGCGCGGTCGCCCCGGCGAGGACATACCGGGCCTCGAACGTCCGCGACGCGGCATTGGCGGAATCGGCGAGCTGCCGCAGCGTCGCGCTGCCGGTAGCCCCGTCGAAAGTACGTGCACGCGCGGTCGAGCCCAGGCGCGGTCGCAGCGTCTCCGGCAACTGCACTAGAGCCTCGCGCGGTCCCGATCGGGCGACACGGACGACGATCTGTCCCGCGGCAACGACCTGTCCCGGCTCGGCCAGCGTCTCGACCACGGTCCCGTCGGCATCCGCGAGCAGGACGGTGTAGTTGGTTTCGTTGCGCGCGACGCGAGCCTGTGCCTGTGCGGCGCTCAGTTGCGCGCGCGCCGCGTCTGCCGCGGCCTTTGCCTGGTCATAGGCGGACGCGGAGACGGCGCCTGCGCCGACCAGGTCACGATATCGTTTCTCGTCCGCGCCGGTCTGTTCGGCGCGGGCGCGCGCTGCATCGACCGTTCCCTGCGACGCGCGGGTCGCGAGCGACAGGTCGGTTCCGTCGATCCGCATCAGCGGCTGGCCACGGCGCACGATCTGGCCGGTATCGACCAATCGCTGCGTGACCTTGCCGCCCACGCGAAAGCCCAGGTCGCTCTGGATGCGTGCCGCGACGACCCCTGTGAACTCGCGCGTTGCCGCATTGGCGGCGACCGGCGTGGCGATCCTGACCAGCGGCGGCCGTGTGCGGGCATCTGGCTCCGCGCTATGGCATGCCGTCAACGTCGCGGACGCCAGTACTGGCACGGCCAAGGCGATATACAGTCGGTTCGACACACGGATCCTCCACAGAAGCGGGATCCGAATGTTGCCTTATGACCATATTGTCAACTGGTCACATCGCAAAAGTCTACGGCGCGAGGCTTCTCAGGATGAGCCCGGTGACCTCGTTCTGCGCGTCGGGAAGCAGATCGAGATTGCGCTCCAGATGCAGCGGATCGATGAACGGCGTCATCGCGTAATAGATCGAGCGGACCGTCTCATCGAGCGGCGTCTTGCGCTCGAACTCGCCGTTTTCCCGGCCCTGTCTGACGATCTCCTGGATCATGTCCTGGAGCGACCGGGAATAGGCTTGCGCCGACCCCCAGCGCTCCGACGCGGCTAGGGCTGCGATCTCGTAAATCTTGCGATCCTCGAAGAACAGCGCGACGCCGAGCGTGGTTATGCTCCTGACCATGCGGCGAAACCGGTCGGTCGCGCTGCCGCCCGCGTCGACGGCTTTGCGCGCTTCGGCCAAAATCTGTTCGAGGCGCGCACCGCAGATCGCCTCGCCGATTGCCTGCTTCGACTCGAAGAACCGGTAGATATAGGCCTTCGAGAACCCAATCTCGCGCGCGAGGTCGGCGACGGTCGTCTTGCTGTATCCGTAATGGGCGAAACAGTCGTTTGCGGCTTCGACGATCTGGTCGCGGACCGCATGTTCGGCAGGGCCGCGCGTCGGGGAGGATTGGGGAGCGGGATCGGTCATCGCCGCGTCATAGGGGGACATCGGCCCGTTGACAAACAATGACCATATAGATCATTAGTCATAGACTGAGTCATCGAAGGTCGATCATGCGCCATTTCCGCTCTGCTGCTACCCTGGCCACGACGCTGCTGTCGGTGAGTGGCTGCACGACCGCGCCGCGCTACGCGGTGCCGGTGGCGTCCGCACCGGCCGCCTTTGTCGGCGCCGGCGCCGTCGACACGAGGTCGGCGGGTGCAGGGCAAGCCGATCTCGTCGACTGGTGGCGCCGGTTTCACGATCCGTTGCTCACCAGTTTTGTCGAGCGCGCGCTGGCACAGAATCTCGATCTGCAACAGGCCGGCGCGCGCGTGGCGCAGGCGCGGGCTGCGCTGAAGACCGCCAACGCAGCCCTGCTTCCGTCCGGTCAGGTCAGCGGGCAGGGGGGCGAGATCTATCAGTCGCTGGAGACACCGATCGGCCGGATCGGCAGCGCGTTTCCGCAGTTCGAGCGTTCGACCGAAACCTACGAACTCAATGTCGGCGCAGGCTGGGAACTCGACGTCTTTGGCGGGCGCGACGCCTCGCGCGATGCGGCACGGGCCGACTGGCAGGCGTCCGCCGCCGCTGCGGTAGCCGTGCGTCTTGCGGTCGCGGCGCAGACGGCGGACACGTACATCGCGATACGGGCCTTGCAGGCACGGCTCGGCGTTGCCCGCGCGCAGGCCGATACGCAGGCGCGTCTCGTCGATCTGATCGCGCTGCAATACCGCAAGGGCGTGGCGGCCGAATTGCAACTTCGGCAGGCGGAAGGGGCGCTGGCGCAGGTTCGCGCATCGGTCCCGGCGATCCAGAACCAGCTCGACATGGCGCTGACCGCGCTCGACATTCTCATCGGGGTTCAGCCGGGCGTGACGCGCTCCGAATTCACGGTCGTTACCGCGATCCCGTCTCCTCCGGCGATCGCGACCGCGGGCGGTCCGGCCAGCCTGTTGCGCCGTCGTCCCGACATCATCGCCGCCGAGCGAACGCTGGCGGCGTCGAACGCACGGATCGGCGTCGCGATGTCGGAATATTACCCGAAATTCTCGCTGAGCGGTCTGCTCGGCACCGCGACGACCGCAGCTGGCGGCCTGTTTGGCGGCAATGCGACACAGGCGAACGGCGTGCTGGGCCTACGCTGGCGCCTGTTCGACTTCGGCCGCGTCGATGCCGAGGTGAAGAGCGCCAAAGGACGGAACGCGGAAGCGCTTGGTGCCTATCGTCTGGCCGTCCTGCGCGCATCGCAGGATGTCGAGGATGCCTTCTCGACGTTGGTTCAACAGGAAGCGCGGTCCACCATGCTCAGCCAGGGCGAGACGTCGTTGAGCCGCGCGCGAGATGCCTCGTTCGCGGCCTACAAGGGCGGGGTGTCGAGCCTGATCGAGGTCCTGGATGCGGATCGTCGCCTGCTCGAAACGCGGGACGGGGTGATCCAGGCACGCGCAGCCGCCAGTCGTGGTGCCGTCGCGTCGTTCCGGGCGCTTGGCGGGGGCTGGGATCCAGTTGCTCCAGTGACCTTATCGACGCCTGCAATGTGAGGATAACCCATGACGACCGATGCCCTCACAAATCCCGACGGCCTTGCTCAGGTTCGTGCTCTGCTTGCTAGCGGACGACAACCTCCTCTGGGCGAGAAGTTGGGTATCTATCTAGTCGAAGCGGAACGTGGCCATGCCGTATTCGAAGCCACGCCCGACGGCACGTCCTACAACCCGATGGGATCGGTGCATGGCGGATATATCTCTGCGATCCTAGACAGCGCCTGCGGTATCGCCGCCCACACCGGTCTGAAACCAGGGTTAGGATATACGACACTGGAGCTGAAAGTGTCGTTCCTCCGCTCCTTGAACGACGCCAGCGGCAAGATCAGAGCGGTAGGGCGCCTGATCTCGATGGGTGGCCGCGCGGCTTTCTCCGAGGCCACGTTGTTCAACGAAAAGGGACAGATTTGTGCCACCGCGACGTCCACCCTGCTCGTCTTCGAACTCCGTCCCGCTAAACCCGCAATCGATATCGTGTGACGTCTGGATGCTGCAGTTTTACCCTGGCGTACCGCTGCCGGTCGGTCACGCCAATCCAGCAAATGCAGATGCTTGGATGTCGTTACAACTCGCGGGGCTCTCATATACTGACCACGGGAACTGGTTGCAGCGAACGGTCTCTGGTCTCCCTTGAAAGTTGCCATCTAACCGGATGAACGAACGGCCGGATTTGGGAAGTGAATATGAGGTCACAAGCGTCTGCTTCTGGGTCACCCTACCTGCCGCGGAACCCCAAGTTTCTGATACATCGTCGGCACGCTGCCATTGGTCTTCCACGCACGTCATTAGGGTTTCATAGTCGCAAAGTAGCAGATTGCATGGCCTGCGCACCGAAGACATTTCTAGATGGTAAGGGTAATCATGTCCGCTTTGCCACTGCCCACGCTGCGCGATCGTTGGGGTGGGCGACGACGGATTTGTTGCTCGCGTGGCATTTGCACAGTGTCGTTGGGTTTTCCGGGACGACGGTATCGATCCTGCTAGCGCTGTTCCTGTCGACCGGAGCGCTGGCTAATCTTAGCGTCGGGATTTTATTGACGGTACGAAAGGCTACCGGTCTCGATTATGTACGGGTGCAACTCTTTGGGGCAATAGCCACCGCCATATTGTTTGCGGGACAGTTTCTCGTCGTCGATCCGGTCGCAGTGACGGTGATCGCTTTCGCGTTTCGCATTGTTTATGCGGCGCAGGATGTTCCGCAAAATGCTCTTGGGTCACTGCTGCCCGATGATGACAGCGATGCGAAACGCTATGCGCGGTTGCGGGTTGTTTTGAGCGGTGTGATGCGGGTGGTTGCTGTGTCGGTCCACCTTTTGCTGTATCGGGGCGCTGCCGATGTCATCGCGTTTGCGGTTATCGGCGGTCTGAACGTAGCGAGTGCGATCGGCCTTCGAGGACTGCGGTTCCCGGACAGGCCGTGTGTTCGACCGACCGCCGATGAGCCTGCAACGTCATGGCCGACCGGGCTTCCCAAGCTTCTGCTGGGATTCGTCGTAGCCGCGGCGGTTCTGCCGACCATGAGCCGCCTTCTGATCTTCGCGCCCTCGAGCGACGGCGGGATGCTGCAGGCTGGCGGCTCAATGCTGACCGCTTTCTGCGTGGGATCGGTCGCGGGCCCGTTCGCACAGCGCCGCTTGGTCGACGCGTTCGGCGAGCGCATCGCGCTGATGACCGGCATCGTCGTCATACTCGCAAGCGCGATGCTCGTGACGTTTGGCGACGGGGTACCGGTACGCGCTCTGGCGGCAGCCGCGCACGGTGCCGGCCTGGGTATCGTCGGTGTCCATCTCTGGACGAGCGCCGCCCGCGTCGCGATGGACGACGCGGCATCGGGGACACGGCGCGACGGGATGGTGGCCAGCGCGGTGATCCTGACGACCCATGTGTCGATGGCGGCAGGGGCGTTGTTTCTCGCGCCGTTGATTGATGCGTATGAAGCCGGTGACCCGGTTGCGGCGCTGGCCGCGCTGGTCATCGTTGCGGTCGGCGGCATCGTGCTTGCGCTGACCGAACTCCCGCTCAGGCGAAGAACACCGCCTGTAGCGGCATGAGTGCGGCGCCGATCGCGCCGGCATCGCCGTCGACCTGACGCGCGACGATCTGCGGCAGGCGGAAGGGCTGACCGTTCCGCTCCGGACTTGGTGGGAGCGTGATGCGCGCCGCCAACCGTTCGGCCAGCCAGCCCGGCAGACGTCCGCCGATCACCACTTTCTCGGGCGCGACGATGTGGCCGAGCAGGAAGGCAAGCGAGGTGAACGGCCGTTGCGCCTCGCTGAGCCATGCCTCCACGCCAGGCGTCTCGCTATCGAGCGCGTCGAGCATATCCTCGACCGTCGCATAGTGCGTTCCCGCGTCGGCGACATGCGCGCGGAGCCGGTCGAGATTGGGATAGCCCTGATCGAGCATCCACCAGACGCCGCCGAAATCGCCGGCGTTGCCAAGCGCGCCGCGGACCGGCTTGCCATCGGCGATCAGCCCGCCGCCGAAGCCATTGGTGAGATGGCAATAGGCGAATGTCGGACAGTCCCGACCGACCCCCAACAGACTCTCGGCAATCGCCGCCGTCGTCGCCACGTTGTCGCAGAGCACCGACACACCGAGCGCGGGGCGCAGCAGGGCGGGGATGTCCGCATCGATCCAGTCGGCAAGGATCGCCGGGGGATTGAAGCGTAACGGACCCTCGACGAAGAACCCCGCGAAGCCGACGCCCGCCCCGACGATCCGGTCGGCGGCGATCCCGGATGAAACGACCAGGTCGTCCCGCATGGCATCAAGGTGCGCCACGACGGCCGCGCGGCGGCGATCCTGTAGCGGGATGCGGCGGGTACCACGGACCTGTCCCGCCAGGTCGACGATCGCCATCGACAGCGCGTCGCCGACGATGCCGATCCCCAGGCCATATGCGATGTCGGGTGCTAGCCGTAGCGTCACGCTGGGATTGCCGCGCCCAGGGGTGCTGCGTGCGGAGGCAGTCACCAGTCCGTCGTCGATAAAGCCGTTCACCAGTCGCGCGATGCTCGGCTGCGACAGGTTCAGCCGTAAGGGCAGATGCGCCTGCACCGCGCTGCCCTGCTTGACCAAGAGGTCGAGCAGCGCGCGTCCGCCGCTGCCGATCGGTTTTACCCAGGATGGCTGCTCGATCTGGCCGATCGGCGCAGCATGCAATTTCGACGTCATTCTACTGTCACTCTTTTACGATAGCAGGCGAATACTATTCGATCAGAGGGTAGCGGTTCGGTGACGGAACGCAACCGGGTCGGAGGGGGACTGGGTCTCCACGGCGGCATGCGGCGCGTCAGCAGCGAACCGACCGCACAGCGATGTGTCGGACGGAGCGATGGCGCCTGAATGCGTCGGGAAGGGCCTCGGGATCGAGACAAAAGGGGCAAGGCAATGAATTATCGGTATTTGCGCTATCTGTTGGCGGCGACGTCGCCGTTTGTATTGGCCTGTCCGGCGTTGGCGCAGGAGGTGACGCAGGATCGGCCCGCCGGCTCGCCGGCTGCGACGCAGGAGGCCGGCACCGATCCTGCACAGGCTGGCGCGGACATCGTCGTCACGGGGACGTCGACGCGGCAGCGCAAGTTCGACGCACCCTATTCGGTATCGACGATTGACCGCACGACGATCGACCAGGCCGCACCGCACAGCGTCGCCGACCTGCTGGCCGCGACGCCGGGGATCACCGCCGAAGCGTCGGGCGGCGAGGGCGGCGGCGAGAACATCGTCATCCGTGGCCTGCCGTGGAGCGGGTGGCGGCTGATCGACCTGAACCAAGACGGCATGCCGCTGTTCGAGAGCAACACCGAACGCTTCCTCAACGTCGACGAGCTCTACCGCGTCGATCTCGACACGCAGCGCGCGGAAATCGTTCGCGGCGGCACCGCACCGCTGTTCTCCAACAATGCGCCTGGTGGCGTCGTCAACTTCATCACCAATCACGGCACGCCGACCTATTCCGGCGCGATCCGGCTGGAGTCGGGCACGGGCAACCGCGCAAGGACCGACGTGATGATCTCGGGGCCGATCACCGACCGGCTGATGGCGAGCGTCAGCGGCTTCTATCGGCGCGACGACGGCCTGCGCAATCCGGGCTTCGACAATGCCGACGCAGGCGGCCAGTTCAAGGTCGGTGCGACCTATAAGCTCGACGGCGGCCGGATCTGGGGCGACTTCAAATATCTCAACGATCGCAGCATATTCTACACGGCGGTCCCGCTGGTCGATCCGGTATCGGGCGGATCGCTGGAGACCCTGATCGATCCGCGCAACGGCACGCTCAGTTCGGCGGCATTTCAACGAGTAACGCTGCGGACTCTCGACGCCAACGGCCGCGCGAACACGATCAAGCGCGACCTGCGCGACGGCATCCATCCGGACGTCTGGACGGCGACGTTGGGTGCGGATCATGAGCTCGGAAGTGGCTTCCGGCTGACCGGGACGTATCGCCACACTGAAGGGACGACCGGGTTCGATTCGATCCTCAACGGCGGGCCCGTGACCGCATCGTCTTTCCTCGCCGGACGCCTGGCGTCGGCGCGCACCGCGTTCGGGTCGGGGGTCTCATCGCTGCGCTATGTCGTGGCGGGCACCAACACCGTCTACGACCCCGCGACGACTGCGAACCTGGTGATGGCCAACACCGTCGCCAGCATCCGCACGCGACTGCGCTACGATGCCGGCGACGTGTATCTGAACAAGACGCTGGAGACGCCGATCGGCAGCCATGCGCTGACCGCGGGCGTGTATTACAGCGACTATCGCTATGCGCAGGACCAGTCGCTCAATGCGCTGCTGGTGAATGTAAAGAACCAGCCGACCGCGCTCGACGTGCAGGCATTGAACGCGGCGGGGCAGGTGGTCGGTCGCGTCACCGAGAACGGCTTCATCAGCTACGGCGCAGGCGGGCAAAGCGGTTCGCTCGACGGCCGGTCGGTCGCCTTCTACCTTGCAGATACTTGGGAGGTGACGCCCGCCTGGTCGATTGACGCCGGTGTTCGTCGCGTCTCGCGCAAGCAGGACGGCGTGCAGGGTGTCCTCGGCACCGTCAACGCCGATCCGACCGGCGCGATTGCCGCGCGAACCGTGCAGGGCGTGGTCCGCACCGTGGCTCGGTCGGAGAATCTGAAGGGCACCAGCTGGACGGTCGGCAGCGGGTATATCTTCGCCCCCAACGCGAACGTCTTCGGCCGCTACACGCGCAGCTTCAGCTATCCACGCTTCGACACGATCCTGGGCGGTGCGACGCTGCCGGGTTCGACGGATCCGTTGCCGGTCGCGAATGTACAGCAGGCGGAGGCGGGCTTCAAATACGCGCTGCCCGGCCTGCGCGTGACGACCACCGGTTTCTGGTCGGAATTCGACAAGCTGAACGGTGGTACGCAGGTCGCCGCGGCGGACGGGGCGATCACTAACGCCAACATCATCTACGACACGCGGACCTACGGCGTCGAACTCGAGGCGGTGGTTTCGCCGTTCGCGGGCTTCGACGTGACGGCGGTGGGGATGTGGCAGAACCCCAAGATCATCAGCGTCGACACGCTCACTGGCACGAATGCGCAAAGCTCGCAGGGTGGCGACATCGCCCGCGTCCCGCGTGTCCAGTTGACCGTGACACCATCCTATGCGGTCGACTTCGGTGAGGCGAAGGCGAGGCTCTACGGCAGCTTCTACACGATCGGTCGTCGCTTCCAGGACGCGTCCAACCTCAGCCGCCTGCCTGCCTATTCGTCGGTCGATCTTGGCGCGTCGATCGAAGTTTCCGGACTGGAGGTTCGCGGACAGGTCAGCAACCTGTTCGACGTCGTTGGCCTGACTGAGGGTAACGCGCGCGCCGCGACGATCGGGACGGGCGGAGTCGCCGATGCGACGGTCGGCCGCTCGATCTTCGGCCGCAACTTCACCGTGTCGCTCACCAAGCGCTGGTGATTTCCAACCAGGTTCGCGCTGCCATCGCCGCGATGGCGGTGCGTCCTCCTTTTCGAAAGTCCGTCATGTCCCTTCGTACCGTCCTGCCCGCTACGGCGGCGATGCTTCTGTCCACCGTCACGCCCGTCAACGCGCGTAGCGACGGTCTCGCCGTCACGCGGCGTGCGCTGGCCGATCCGTCATCGTCCCACTTGATCGTGGTTGCGCATCGCGGATGCTGGCATCCGGCGCCCGAAAATTCGCTTGCCGGACTGTCCGCCTGCGTGGCGCTCGGCGTCGATGCGGTCGAGCTCGACGTCCGGCACAGCCGCGACGGTGTCGCGGTAATCGTCCACGACGAGACGCTGGATCGCACCACGAACGGATCCGGACCGGTTGCGGATCACGACTGGGCAGAACTGGCGGCGCTTCGGCTCAGGGCCGGGCACGGCGGCAAGGACGCACCGCTGACCGATCAACGTATTCCGACGCTCGACCAGTATCTGAAGGCGGCGAAGGGGCGCGTGATGATCGTGTTCGACGTCAAGGACGGCAGCCAGCGCGAGACCTTCGCGCATATCGAGCGGGCGCACATGGCGAACCAAGCGATCTTCTTCTACGAATGCAACGACGCCAAGCTGGCCGACGCGATCGCCCCGTTCCGCCACCGCGTGACGACAATCCCGATCATGTTCGGGAAGGACGGTCCGCTGTCTCCTGCTGCGCGGCGGTGTACGTCGAACCCGGCGGGATGGGCGCATGTGAAATGGGGCGATGCCGGTTGGCTGCAACAGACTGCTGCCGCGCGCGGGAACGTGCGGCTATGGACCGCGACGATGTTCCCCGCCGACAATGCGGGTTTCGACGATGCTCGGGCGCTGACCGATCCGGATGCGGTCTGGGGTGCACAGCGGGCGGCGGGCGCGGCGATGATCATGACCAACCAGCCCGAGCCGTTGGTCGCCTATCGCGCGCGCGCCGCACAATAGAAGATCAATGATTTTCTGATCGTGCGTGAAGTAAATCGAGCATCGACGGACTCGGCGGGCTAAGGCGTCGGTATTGCCAGCCGACAGGATGATCGCGTGCGCCCGAAGCCGGAAATACTTCTCTCCGAGGATCAGAAACGCATCGTCTGGGATCTGCGGATTTCCGGCCCGAGTGCGCGAACGGCCCTCGCCGACCGGCTCGACATGCACAATGGCGCGGTCACGCGGCTGAGCCGCGAGCTGATCGCGCTCGGGCTGGTCGAGGAGCATCTCCAGGACCAGCGCGGTGGTCGCGGGCGGCCGATCGTGCCGCTCGGGATTTCGAGCCGGGGCGGCTATGCGGCGGGCGCGACCGTGCATCCGGGCTGGCTCGAGATTGCGCTGGTCGATTTCACCGGCACCGTGATCGTCCGCGATCTGGAACCGTTCGACAGCCCCGATCCGCGCGCGTTCGTCGAGGCCGTGGACCGGCGATTGCGCGGGCTGAGCATGAGCTACAAGATGCTGCGATCGCGCTTTCTGGGGCTTGGCGTGGCGGCGACCGGGCCGACGCTCGCGGGCGATCCGACGCGGCGCTGGGCGGTCGACTGGTTGCAGGGCTGGCGCGATCTCGACCTGCAGCGGCTGTTTGCGGATTATCTGGGGCTGCCGGTCTGGATCGAGAATGACGGGACGCTCGCCGCGCTGGCCGAATATTACGACAGCGGGCTGATCCGGACATGCAGCTCGGCGATCGTCTTCTTCATCGGCCACGGCGTAGGCGGGGGGATCATCGTCGACCGCGCGATCCTGCGCGGCGAACACGGCAATGCCGGTGAGATCGGCCGGCTGTTCCCGGGTGGATCGGCGCGCCCATCGGGGATCGATCTGCTCGCCGAGCTACAGGCGGCGGGTGCGGCGATCCACGCGCTGAACGAGGTCGAGATCCATCAGGACACGCATGCGGCACTGATCGCGTCGTGGGTCGAGCGCGCCGGGCGGCAACTCGCGGTGGCGGCGGACAGCGGGGTCGCGTGGCTCGATCCCGGGGCGATCGTCGTGTCCGGAGCGCTGCCGCTGCCGATCCTTCGGGCGCTCGGCGAGGCCCTCGAGCGGGCGGAATGGGCGACAGCCTTCCCGCATCTGCCGCGGCCCACGGTGTACGTGTCGCGGCTCGGTAGCTGGGCGGCGGCGGTTGGCGCGGCGTTGTTGCCGATCCACCAACTCGCCGCACCGAATGTCGCGCGCTGATCCGATTTATTTCCGATTAAATAAATAAAACTGCCACAACCGGGGCCTAGCCGCGCCGTCACTGGGGGCGGGCAGTCGACGCCGGCCGAACGGGGCAGGGATCATCACATGGCACATCATTCACTTCGGCTGCTGGCGCTCGCCGGCACCTCTTCGATCGCGATCGGGGTTCCCGCGGCGGCGCAGCTTGCAGCGCCGGTACCGGCACAGGCTGCGGACACGTCCGGCGAGATCGTCGTCACCGGCATCCGGCGCGCCAACAACGTCGCGATCGAGGCCAAGCGCAACGCGACCAACATCATCGACGTCATCGGATCCAACGACGTCCGGGCGTTGCCGGATGCGACGATCGTCGAGGCGTTGCGGCGCATACCCGGCCTGTCGGTGCTGCCCGCGACCGACAACGAACATCCCCGCGACGAAGCGGCGACACCGGTCATCCGCGGCCTTGGGCCGGCGTACAACAACGTCACGATCGACGGGTTGCAGCTCGCCTCGCCCGGAACGCCCAACGGGACGCTCGGGTCGATCTCGCGCGGGGTGCGTCTCGACATTCTCCCCGCGTCGATGATCAGCCAGTTGCAGGTGGTGAAGACGTTCACCGCCGACCTCGACCCGAACGCGGTCGGTGGCGCGATCAACATCGTGACGCGCAGCGCGTTCGAAGGCGGCGGCAAGCCGTTCGTCACGACCGAAGCCTCGCTCGGCCATGCGAGCGACACCGGCTTGCCGCGCCACCAGCCCGATTTCGGCACGCGGCTCGGTGCGACGGTCAGCACGACGTTCGGCGCGAACCACCAGTACGGCGTCGTCCTGTCGGGCAATTACCAGACGCTGAGCAGCTACACCGACACGCACATGACGACCGATACGATCCACTATTCCTTCTACAATGCGGCGGGGCAACTTCAGACCGGCGCCAATCTCGGCAACGGCTTCGCGGTGCCGCAGCAGGACAAATACTGGTACGTGATGGACAAGCGCGACCGCTACGGCCTGACAGGCAAGTTCGAGGCGCGCCCGACCGACGCGCTCGAAGCCTATGCCTCGCTCGGCTATTATTATTTCAAGGACAAGATGGACCGCAACGAGGTCCTGATCGATCCGCGCAACCGCGGTACCGTCCTCAACCAGACCGCGACCTCGGGCAGCTATCCTGGCGGCGACGTCGAGGTGGGCTGGGAGAATGCCGACATCGTTACGCGGACCCGCGTCGCGCAGGCGGGGCTGACGTGGCGGCCCGGTGATCGCAAGACGCTGTCGCTCAAGGGTGGCGCATCGCGCGCGACGTATGACGAAGTGTTCCAGATGATCAAATACGCTACCGGCGTCGCGCGGCCGGCGCCCGGCACGGCGGGGGCGACACCGACTGCGACGTCCAACTTCGCGTTCGCCTACGACACCAGCAAGCTCGACCAGAAGTTCGCGGTCGATCCGGCGGCCTACAACAATCTCTCGAACTACAGCCTGCTCTATTACCGACCGAACGGCGAGCGGCACGCGAGCGACACAGTGCTGACGGGCCGGCTCGATTATGCCTTCAACCAAGGTGCCGATGCGGACGGCATCGGCTTTGCGGCGGGCGCGAGCTACACCGACGATCGCCCCAAGTTCAATCTCGACCGGATCGACCAGGCACCCAACACGACCGGCCGGGTAATCGGCCTGGCGACCGCGGTCGGGCCGGGCGGCGCGCCGCTCAACTATTCGAACGGGCTGTACCTGCTCACGATCGATCCGGTTGCCTCGGTCCGCGACATCATTGCGCAGCCCGGATCGATCCTGAACACCACCGATCAGTCGAACTACAACAACCAGGATGATTTCCGCCACGTCGAGAAGATTGCCGGTGGTTATGCGCTGGCGAGCTACGCTTCGTCGGCCATCAACGCGCAAGCCGGCGTGCATCTCGATCACACCGACCAGTCGACAGTCGGGCGGATTAGGCGCAACGGCGTGTTCGTCGATCAGCCGACCAAGTCTAGCTACACCTACGTCCTGCCTTCAGCGATAGCGACCTGGCACGCGACGCGCGCCATCGACCTGCGCGCCGCGGCGAGCCAGACGATCGGGCGGCCGAGCTATGACAGCTATGCCGCGCGCAGTTCGATCGGCTTCGTCAATGCGAGCGATCTCGGCAACGGCGCGGCGACGGGCGTCAACGTCACGATCGGCAACCCGGACATCAAGCCGCGCCGTTCGACCAATCTCGACCTCGCCACCGACTGGACCCTGTCGAGCCGCTATGGCGGGATCGTGTCGCTCGCGGCGTTCTACAAGGACATCAAGGACGAGATCTTCAACGCGGCCTCGGTTGGCTACACCTATGAAGGCGTGAACTACGTCAACGCGGTCGTGACCAAGCCGACCAACGCGACCAAGGCGAGCATCAAGGGGATCGAGGCGAACGCGGTTCTCAACTCGCTCGAGTTCATCCACCCGCTGCTGAACGGTTTCGGCGTCAGTGCGAACGCGGCATTGCTACGCGGCCGGATCGACGTGCTCAGCAGCAGTGGCGTCGCGCGTAGCATCGATCGCCTCGTCGGCCAGCCCGACAGTACGCTCAACGCCAGCGTGTTCTATGCGAAGCACGGCCTGGAACTGCGGGCGGCGTATAATCGGCAGGGCAGGGCGCTGCGCACGATCATCAACGATATCTATTGGCAGGATCTGTACTGGGCGCCGCGCGAGCAGATCGATTTGACCGCGAACTATACGCTGCGGAACGGCGTCGCGGTGATCGGCCAGGTGAGCAACCTGACGCACACTCGCCTCACGAGCTTTGCCGGCCCGGACAAGAATTTGCTCAAGGATAGCTATTCGGTCCCGACGACGTTCTGGCTGGGCCTCCGTTTCACGCCCAAATTCTGATCTCCGAAAGGTCCGACATGACACGATCGCGTTTCGGGACATTGTCCCTGCTTATTCTCGCTGCAATGCCGGTGGTGTCCGTTGCGGCTGCTCCGGCTCCGCCGCGGACCGTACGGGAGATCCACGCGGCGCTGCTCGATCCGAACGGGCGCCTGCTGATCGCGGCCCATCGCGGATGCCATAATCCGGCGCCGGGCCACGCCTTGCCGAGCGCACCGGAAAATTCGCGGGTGGGGCTCGATCACTGCGTGGCGATGGGCATCGACATCATGGAGACCGATGTGCGGCGAACCCGCGACGGCCATCTGGTGATGATTCACGACGCGACGGTCGATCGGACCACCAACGGGACCGGCGCGGTCGATCACCTGACGCTCTCTCAGATCAAGGCACTACGCCTGCGCGACAACGAAGGCGAGAAGGGCGCTGGGCTTACCGATCAGCAGGTTCCGACGCTCGACGAGATATTGGCGCACGCCGGCAACCGGATCGTGCTGAACCTGGACATCAAGGACGCGATCTATGCCGAGGTGATCGATGCCGTCGTCCGTGCCGGCGCGACCGACCGGGTCATCGTGAAGACGGTCGCGGGGATCGGCAGCGCGCCGCTGGCCGCGATGGCGCCGTACGACCGCGTACCGTTCATGCCGATCCTTTCGAGCGGCGATGCGCAGGGTGCGGACCTGGCTGCGATCGTCACGCGCCAAGCGTCGGGCGGGCGGCGTCCGATCGGCGTCGAAGTGCCGCGCATGCCAGCCGCTGCTTTGCCTAGCGTTGCTGCCGCTGCTCGTGCTGCACATGGTCGCGTGTGGGCCAACACGCTGTGGGAAGGATTCATTGGCGGTTATGGCGGCGACGTCGATGCCTTGCGCGATCCCGACGCAGTATGGGGACGCCTGCAACGCGCGGGTGTCGGTATAGTCCAGACCGACGAACCCGAGGCGCTCCGGCGCTACCTCATGCGGTAATCACCATCTCCGTTCTCCCAGGATGTTTGGATAGGTATGTATCAACTCAGTCCACCGCTGCGAACACAGTCGGGCAGGACAGAATGCTGGCATATCCCAAAATGCCAACCAAGATGAACGCCATAGGTGGAGGGCAGGGCACCTGAATGTCCATACTCGTGTCGTCAGTCGACGATTGGCGCATACTGGTGAACGATTTCCGCCGCTGTCATCCTGGCTTCATGATCGTCTCATAGGACGCTCCGGAACTGCAGACGGGGGCGTGGTGAGCAGCAGAGCATTTCCTGTCGACGGTATCGGCATACGCTCGTTACCCGAGCATACGCTGGCGCTGGAGTATCCGGACGCCGAACTGGCGGGCGCATTGCGGCGTTTCGTGCAAGGTCGGCTGGCTCACCATGCCGATGGCGACGATGTGGTGCAGGAAACCTATCTGCGCCTGTTCGCCTATCAGGCGACCGCGCGGGTCAACGACATGAAGGCGCTGTGTTTTTCGATCGCGCGCAACCTGCTGCTCGATCATCACCGCGCCGCACGACGGTCTGCGCATGTCGAACTGGATGAGGCGATCGCCTGTCCGCAACCCACTGCCGACCGGGTGCTGGCCTTCCGTCGCGCCGTGGTGATCATGGCGGACGCGCTCGAGCGCATGCCGCCGCTGCGCCGCGAAATCTTCCTGCGCAAGCGCCTCGACGGGCTGAGGACCGATACGATCGCCCGAAGTCTCGACATGAGCATGGCGGCCGTCGAGAAGCACGTCGTCCGCGCCTTTCAGGACCTCCGCAGCGCGCTTGCCAAGCGCGGCTTCACGATGGAGGCCGGCGCGTGACCGTAGCGGGTGGCGCAACATCGGTGAGCGAAGCCGCGCTTGCCGATGCACTGCAAACGGCGGCGATGCGGTGCGGCCGACTGTCCGACGAGCAGGTCCGGTCGCTTCGGCGTCGACGGCGATCGGCTATCGCGGCCGTAGCGACGGCCCCGGTCGCCATTGCCCTGCTGTTCATGGCCAGTGACGGGTTCGTTGGGACACCGACCGCGCCGCGGGTTGCGACGCGCATGTTCGCCACCCGTGCAGGGGAACGCTCGACCGTGACACTGGCGGACGGCTCGACCGTCGCACTCAATGGCGCGACCAGGCTTCGGGTTGTCTATGCCGACGGACAGCGCCGTGCCGAATTGCTTGCGGGACAGGCGTTCTTCGACGTGCGGCATGACGTTGCGCATCCCTTCGTCGTACGCGCCGGCGCCACCGAGACACGCGTCCTCGGCACCGCGTTCGACCTCGACCTGACCCGGACACAGATAGCGCTGGCGGTCTATCGCGGCGCGGTCGGCTTCGATCCGGTAGGGACGCCGCGTGGCGTCGTGGTCCGCGCCGGTTACCGCAGCGTCGTACGCGGTGGCGTGGCGGCGGTGCCGACGACGTTCGATCCGGCGTTGCCCGACTGGCGCAAGGGCTGGATCGACACGACTGGCATGCGCCTGGACGACTTGGTCGAGGTTCTCGACCGGCAGGGGGGCGTCAGGATCGCACGTCCGCGGGAACCGCTGGCATCGACGACGGTGTTCGGGCGGTTCCGCACCGACCGTCCGCATCAGCTATTGAAGGCAATCGGCAGCGGGTTCGGCTTTACGGTAGTCGAGCGGCAGGGGGCGTTGGCGCTCGAAACCGCGGACTGAAAAAAACACTGTCCGGATTTGGTGGCCTCCACCGTCTTCCCTCTGGGTGGCGTCCGATGGCGCCAAGACGGGGGAATATGATGACGCGGTTTCATGGAACGTCGGCACTGGCCTTGGTAGCGTTCGCTCTAGCCGCACCGACGGTAGCGGATGCACAGTCGACGGGGGCACGAATGTTCGCCATTCCGGCGGGCGATCTGGCGCAGGCGCTGTCGGCCTATTCGAGCGCCACGGGCATGCAGGTTATCGCCGCGCCCGCACTCATTCACGGGCAGCGGACGGAGGGCGTCAGTGGGCGGCTCACTACGTCGGGAGCGCTCGCGATGCTGCTACGTGGTACGGGGCTGCGTCCGGTCGAGAGCAACGGCGTGACGATCCTCCGCCGGGACCAGGCACCGTCGGCGCCGAGCACCGTCAGCGCGCGCGCTCCAGTCATTGCAGCCGGTGCGACGCAAGCTACCACGCTTTCGCGTGAAACGCCGGAGGGCGCCCCAGATATCGTCATCAACGGCTATCGCAGCAGCCTGCTTGCCGCGCAGGACCTGAAGCGTCGCGCGGTCGGCACGGAGGACAACATCGTCGCATCCGACATCGCCGCATTTCCCGACATGAACCTTGCCGAGGCGCTGCAACGCGTGCCCGGTGTCGCGATCACGCGCGACACGGGTGAGGGACGTCAGATCGCCCTGCGCGGCCTGGGCCCGGATTTCACCCGCACGCAGCTCAACGGCATGGAAGTGCTCGGCAACACCGCCTCCGGCATGGACAACCGCGGCAACGTCAGCCGCAGCCGCGGCTTCGATTTCAGCCTGTTCGCCTCCGAGCTGTTCAACCGCGTCAGCGTCCAGAAAAGCTACGCCGCCAACCAGGACGAGGGCGGCATTGCCGGCACGGTGCAGCTCTTCACCGCCAAGCCGTTCGACTATGACGGCCAGAAGATCGTGCTGTCCGCAAAGGGCCAGACCAACGACCAGACCAGCGGCGTCACCCCGCGCCTCGTCGGCCTGTTCTCGCAGCGTCAGGGCGATTTCGGTGCGCTCGTCTCGGTCGCCTATTCGAAGGTTCGCAACAACGAATATGGCTATCGCAACTGGAACTGGGGGAAGGTTACCTACGGCGCGAACAATATCGGGCCCGAGATCGACGCGCCGACGCGGGCGCTGCTGCGCGGCGGCACGATCTTCGCCCCCCAGGCACAATCGCCGTCGACCTGGTACACCGATCGCGAGCGGATCGGCGTCACGAGCGCGCTGCAATATCATCCTGGCGACAATCTCAAGATCGACGTCGACCTGCTGTACGGACACCTCGCCGACAAGCGCGACGACTGGGCGATCGCGGCAGGCGGCTACAACGCGCTGACCGGCAACGTCAGTGGCACACAGGTGATCCGGTCCGCGACGATCCAGGGCAATTCGCTCGTTGCCGCCAGCTACACTGGCATCGATCAGCGCACCGAGCATCATCGCGTCGAGAACCAGACCGACTTTTACCAGGCGGTGGCGAATGTGAGCTGGGACGTCGGCGATCGGCTGAAGCTGACCGCGTTGGGCGGGTACCAGAAGTCGAATTTCGTCCAGCCGACGTTCGACAAGATCTTCCTGCAGGCGCGCAACACCGCGTTCAGTTTCGACATGCAGCCGACGATTCCCGTGAACACCTACGGTTTCGACCTCACCAACCCGGCGAACTGGAACGTCCAGCGGTTGGTCACGCAGGAGAACATGATCAAGAGCGACTATCTCAACGGTCAGCTCCAGGCGGTCTATGACCTCACGCCGATCCTGAAGCTTGAGGTTGGCGGCGAGTACAAGCGCTTCACGAACAGCGGGTATCAGTATCTCACCAACATCTTCTACGGCACGGCGGCGACCAGCGATCGCGCGATACCCGACGCGCTGAAATACGTCATCAACCGCGACAGTCTGCTCCCGTATATCGGCGGCGATATCGCCGGGATCTACGCGCTGCTCAGCAACAACCGGGATTTGACCGCCGCCAACCTGACCGCGGGCAGCGACTTTCGCATTCGGGAAAAGACCTGGGCGGGCTTCACGCAGCTCGATCTCGATACCGACATCGGCTCGATGCGGCTGCGCGGTAATGCCGGCGTCCGCTACTATCACACCGACCTGGTCTCGAGCGGGTCGCTGGCCACCGCGACCAACGGCGTGACCACGCTCCAGCCGGTCACGGTCGGGACCAGCAACGACGATTGGCTGCCCGCGCTCAACGTCGCGCTCGACATCACGCCGAAGCTGATCGCGCGCGCTTCCGCCAGCCGCAACGTCAATCGGCCTGGCCTTCCTCAACTTGCCGCAGCGGGGACGCTGACCGTGGCGCCGTTCGGTGGGTCCGTCTCCGTCGGAAACCCCAATCTCCAGCCGTTCCGGTCGACTTCGGCGGAGGCCGGCCTCGAATATTACATGGACCGCAACGGCTTCGCGTCGGTCGGCTTCTTCTGGAAGGACCTTAACAGCTTCATCACGTCGGAGACGTCGCAGGTTCCCTATAGCGCGACGGGCTTCCCGGTCTCGCTGCTGTTGCCGAGTCAGGACGGTACGACGCCGTACAACTACACGCGCCCGATCAACGGGGACGGGGCCAGCATCAAGGGTATCGAGGCGGCATTCCAGCACGACTTCACCTTCCTGCCCGCGCCGTTCGACGGGTTCGGCATCGTCGCGAACGGCACCTGGATCGATGGTGACCAGACCGCGGTCTACAACGGTGTCGTCAAAAGCATCCCGCTCTACAATCTGTCGAAATGGGCGGCCAACGCGACGCTCTATTTCGAGACCGAACGCTTCGGCGCGCGTGTCTCGACCGCCTATCGCAGCCGGTATCTGACGGGCGCAGGCGGCAACGCGAATGTCGGTGACGGCATCCGCCCAACCAACAACGTCGATTTCCAGGTCCGCTACAGCCCGGTCAAGAACCTGCGCTTCGTCGTCGAGGGGATCAACGTCACCAACCGGCCAATCGAGCAGTTTACCGACCTCTCCACCGACCGGACGCTCGTCTACACCCGGAGCGGCCGCATCTTCACCTTCGGCGTGACGACCAGTTTTTGAGCTCCACGTCCGCGGCGTTCCCGCCGCGGACGAGAGCGTACGGCGTACCTCACGACATCCTGCAACGGGAGTTTGTATGACAAGCCATGTCTCGACGAACCGGCTATCCTTGATGATCGGCACCGCCGCCGCCATGCTGGTGGCACAAGCGACGCCCGCATTTGCACAGGGTTGGCCCGCGCCGGTCGTGCCACTGCCCGAACGCGCCACGGCGCTCGACAAACGTTTCCAGCCTGCGATCGACTTCGACACCGACGTCTGCTTCAAGGTGCCCGCCGTCGACGCGGCAGGCGCCATCAGCCCGGCGGCATCCACCTACGCCACCCGGCCCCCGGCGACGTGCCGCAGCGCCAGCTACCGGACGCAAAGCAACGTCTATGCACGCAGCCGCTGCAACAACGGCTATTGCGGTCGGGTCTACAGCTATTTCTGGCAGTCCGATTTCTCGCACGCCTATGACTGGGAATCGATCATCGTCTGGACGACCGACCAGGGCACCGGCAGCCGCGTCGTCGGCGTCACGCGCGGCGACCATGGCAAGTGGGATACCCGCGCCACGAGTGGCGGCCAGCTCCGCTTCGTCAGCGATTCGAGCGGCGAGCACGCGAAGCTCGTCTTCCATTACGAGACCTGGGGTTTTTCCCATCTGTGGCGCTTCTCCAAGACCGACGGCGGCGACGAGCCCGCCGAGAATGGCACCGGGCAGTGGCTGATCCAGCCGCTGGTAAGCTGGAACGGCTACCCGTCGGTGGCAGTCAGAAACGCGGTATCCAACTATGATTTCAAGGGTGCGAACTTCGACAACAAGGAGGCGCGGTTCGCAAGCACCCTCGCGGCGGCCAACGCGAGCGGCATAGCCCCCGGGTTCGACGCGAACGTCGATGCGGGGAGCGATTCACCGGGCTGTCCGTCGGGCTCCACCACCTGCTGATCGTTACCCTGCGTCGCCGCTATGTCGGCGGCGCAGGGTGCCCGCGTTACGGAGGTCGCATGCCAAGCGTTCGTTCCCGATCGATCCTCATCTCGCCTGGCAGCTTGACCTTGGTCGTCATGGCAATTGCCATCGTCATAGCGATGTTTGCCGGATGGACTCGACGCCCTCGACAAGCCTCGGCGGCAGGTATTACCGTGGTTCGTGGGTCAGCCGCTAGCCCAGCCAGGGCCGTACCGCTTACCCCCGTCGCCCCTGCACGCGTGGCCTCCACCGCCTCGCCCGTCGAGACGGTCGTTGCAGACATTCGAGGCGCATACCCGGTACTGTCCGACGTCGCGATGGTGTGCGAGGCTGGGCGGTGTTCGCTGACCGGAACGATCCGCCCTTTAGCGACGCAAGCCGATCTCGATCAGCGACAGGAGATGTTGCTCGGAGGCCTCGCAGCCGCTCTCGCCACGAACGGATACCGGATGGCGATTCCGTTCCAGTTTGACGAAGTGGCGGACAACACTTTCCAAATCCGCGCAAATGTGGCCCCTGACACTCGCCCGTAGCGAACGCCTGCTGAGCTCTCTGCGTCTACTATGCTGCTCCCGCTTCGATT
Source organism: Sphingomonas sp. CFBP 13603 (assembly GCF_014892665.1). NCBI lineage: Bacteria > Pseudomonadati > Pseudomonadota > Alphaproteobacteria > Sphingomonadales > Sphingomonadaceae > Sphingomonas > Sphingomonas sp. CFBP 13603. Next base: position 159,070 of record NZ_JADBIA010000006.1, read on the forward strand.
TGCATTGCGCCGCGCATCACGTTCGCTGCCAGCACAAGTTTCGAGCGTGCCGTGTCCCTGTCGCGTCGGGAATCGGCTGAGGTATGCAGCACCGGGACCAGCACCATCTTGCCATATAATCCGTCTCTACCATGCTATTGGTCGCTTATCCGCGCAAAGCTGAGAATGGGGAAAATGGGCGTGAACGTCCAGGTTTGCGTCACCGCGACCGCGGGCTTGCGATACGATTACGATATCCGGCCCTCCATTACGTCCCTAGTCGGGCAGCGCCCTTGGCATACCGCGTACTGGCATTGTTCCTGAACGCCGATACCTTTGTAGTCGGTCGGGTTGCCCACCGTATCGCGGTAGTTGATCCCCTACTCAGAACCGCCGACGTATCGTTCCGAATACCTGACGTGGTGAACCCGCCTGCATCGTGTTGTTGAGCGATGTTGCGGTGTTGAAGAACTGTCCCGAACCGAGCGCGGCGATGTATTTCTCGTCCGTCAGGTTCACGCCGTTGACCTGGATCTCGACGCCGGCCAGCGCGCTGCTCGACGGAAAGCGATAGCCGACCGCGGCGTCGAACAGCGTGTAGCCTTTCACCGATACATCGCCGGTATAGGTGACGTTACGCCGCGAGGTGAAAGCGCTGGCGACGTTGCCGAAGAACATCCCGTCGTCGTAATTGATTTCGCCTTTGGCGAGATGCGCGGGCGTGTCGACAGTGCGGACGCCCCTGGTCGGCACGAAAGCGGTGCCGTTGACGGTGTCGTCGTCATAGGTGCTGTCGTTGTACGAATACGAAGCGATCAGCGAGAGCGGGCGGGCGACCTGATAGGTCGCGCCGATCTCCACGCCGCGGCTCGTCACGCTGCCGACATTCTGAAGGATGCTCGGGTTACCCAGGATGTTCGCGCCGCTGAACGCTGCGAGCAGGCGGTTCTTGAACTTGACGTCATAGCCCGCGATCACGCCGCGAAGCTTGCCCAGATCGAACCGCCAGCCAGCTTCGATCGTGCGCGAGGTCTCGGGCTTCAGCGTGTCGCGGATCGCCTCGAAACCGACCTGCGTCGTGCCGAAGGGCCCACGGAACGAACTGATATAGGCGCGCATGTTCTCGGCATAATTGGCGAAGAATTCCTGCCGCCCGAGCTTGTACGTCGCGCCGACCTGAGGCTGGAACCAGTCCTTCGCGGCGATCTTGCCGTTGATGAACGGCGTGCCGAACGTCGTCGTGATGCCGTTGGCCACGCGCGCGCCTTTGAAACCGCCGGCGATCGTCAGCGCGTCCAGGATCTTCCAGCTGTCGCTGACGAAATACTGGTTCGTGATCGTCGTGAGATCGGTCAGGAAGTCGCTGCGGAACGGGTTGGTCAGGAAATCGGTGACGTCTGGACGGTCGGTGAGGCTCGCCGCGTAGTAGTTGCGATCGGTACGGGCTTGGTTGTCCTCATGCCAATAGCCGATCTGGAACGTGTGATCGCCGAGGCGTGCGGTCGCGTTGGCGATGCCGCCGTCACGGTTGATGCCGTATTCGGTAGTGCGGACCGACAAGGGGAAGCCGTCGGGCGAGAAGACCGCAGGCGTGTAGATGCCGCCGCTGCCCTCGTCGTAATGATGATAATAGGTTGCGCTAGCGTCGAGCCAGTCGGCGATCGGCACGTTCAGCGTCATCGCACCGAGCCAGTCGCGCCGCACGCCGCCGCTGTCGTAATAGGTATCGTTGACGTTGGTGTACGGCGTCGGGAACACGACCCCCGCCGCGGGGAAGGGCAGTGCCCGATTGGCGGCGCGCGCGGTCTGGTTCGCACTCACCTGGGACAGCAGGATGGCGGTCGCATAGTCCGGCCGCAGGAAGTCGAGGCCATACCCGATCCGGGCCAGCGTCGCCGGCGACAGATCGGCGTAGTTGCGCTCCTTGTGGAGCGAATAGTTCAGCCACCCAGTCAGCGTCGCGTCGCCGAGCTTCTGGACGATCTTGCCGTTCACCTTCGTATCGGACTGGTTGCCGTAACCCTTCCATTTGCTGGCATCGTGGACCACGCCCGAGACCGATAACAGCGTACCTGTCGACAATTCACCGCTGTCGAGCCGGCCGTAGAGATGCACGGTATCGTACATACCATAGGTCAGCGCCACCTCGCCGCCCATCACCTGCGACGGCCCGCGCGAGACGAATTCAAGGTTGCCGCCGAGATTGCTGGTCGATGCGATACCGAGCGAGCCGGCACCCTGCGACACGTCGACGCGCGCGATGTTCTCTGCGGCGATCGCGCGGCTGACGTGCAGACCGTTGTGGCCGTTGTAGAACATGTCGCCGAGCGGCACGCCGTCGAGCGTATAGCCCATCTGGCTCTGGTTGAAGCCGCGCACCGACAGCCGCGTACCGAGCTCGTAGCTGCCGAACGGGTCCGAGCTCTGCAGCGCGACGCCGGGCAGGCGGGCAACCGCCTTCAGCGGCGAACTGCCGGGCGGGAGGATTTCGATCGCCTTGCGCGACACCGTCTGTTCCTGGCGGACTTTGCCCGTGCCGTAGACAACGATTTCGCCGTTCGAGTCCGGTATATCCGGCGAGGGGACAGCGTTAGACGAGGTCTGGGCGAGGGCAGGGCTGGCGACGGCTAGCATCGCGCTCGCCGAGGCAAGCAGAAGCGTCTTCGAAATCACTGGAGGTTCCCGCCTGTCTAGACTGTGCAGCGTCGCCGCTAGGGCGGCGATCGTTGGAGACCAACTAAGCTTGGTTAGGGACGCTTTCATTACGACGGCGCTACGGAAATATGACGGTTGGCTCGCTTGTCACGATCCCGTCACGCGTCCTGATTAGGACCGGATCGATGGCCAACCCAGACACCCTCTGGCATCGTCGCGCGTTGCTCGGCGCGATGGCCTCGCTCGCCATGCTACCGTCGATCACGGTCGATGCGGGGGCACAGGCGGTCGTCGATCCGTTCGCGCTGGGCGTGGCCAGCGGCGATCCCGGTACCGATGGCTTCGTGCTCTGGACGCGACTTGTCGGCGTACGTGCCGAACCGCTGCAGGCCGCGGCCGTCGTCGTGCGGTACGAAATCGCAACCGACGCCGCGTTCCGCGTGATCGTGAAAACGGGGCGCGGGCTGGCGCATCCAGAGCGCGCGCATGCGGTGCACGTCGAGGTCGCCGGACTGCTCGCCGGGCGACCCTATTGGTATCGTTTCCACGCTCTCGGCGCGACGAGCCCGGTCGGTCGCGCGACGACGGTGCCGCACGTTGCGGACCGACTGCGGCTTGCGGTGACGTCGTGTCAGCATTGGGAGCAGGCGCGGTTCGGCGTCTACCGCGACATCGTCGCTGCCGAGCCCGACCTGATCCTGCAGCTCGGTGACTACATCTACGAGCAGAGCTATCCGGGCGTGCCGCATGTGCGCGATTTCGGGGCGCCGGAGCCACGCGACCTCGCCGGTTACCGGCAACGCCATGCGCTCTACAAGACCGACCCGGATCTTCAGGCTGCGCATCGTGCCTGCCCCTGGCTGGTTACGTGGGACGATCACGAGGTGCTCAACGACTATGCCGGGCTCGCCAATCGCGAAGGGTTGCCGCCTGCGCAATTCGCACTTCGCCGCGCGGCGGCGTACCAGGCGTATTTCGAGCATATGCCGATCCGCCCAAGTCTTTGGCGAGGACGGCTCGAACCGCGGCTGTATCGCGCTGTGGATTGGGCCAACCTTGCGTCACTGTCGGTGCTCGACACGCGCCAATATCGTAGCATGCCGCCGTGTGCCGCGCCGAACGTTGCGCGCAACGTGCGGCTCGACGCGTGCGCGCAGGCCGCCGCACCATCGCGGACGATTATGGGCGCGGCACAGGAACGGTGGCTGTCCGGGCGGCTTGCCGGAGAGCGGTGCCACTGGTCGCTCGTTGCGCAGCAAGTGTTCTTTGCGCCGCTTTGGCTCGACGGGACGCGACAATCGACCTTCAGCGATCAGTGGGACGGCTACACCGCCAATCGCGACCGGTTGCTGACCGAGTTAAGTCGTACGACGGTCCGCAATTCGGTGGTGCTGAGTGGCGACGTGCACTCGTTCTGGGTAAACGACCTGAACGGGCAGGGCGAGGCACCGATCGGCAGCGAGATCGTGACGTCGGCGTTGGGCGCTGCTTCGCCGCCAGTCGGTCGGTTCGGCGATGTCAGCCGGAACAATCCGCATGTGCGCTTCCACGATGTCGAGCATGCCGGTTGGGTGAGACTGGATATCGATCGCCGTGCCCTGCGGGCCGACATCCGCATGATCGCCGATCGTGAGGATGCGAGCAGCATCGTACGATCGGGTGGCGTATTCGTCATGCCGTCCGGCGCACGACGAATGCGCAAGGCTTAGAAATCGGTCCAATTCCGGAAGTCTTAGGCAAATGATCGCATCCGTAAGACGGCCGCCTCGAAGACAGATCGCTGTCCCAACGGCACGGAGAGCGCGTAATCTGGCAGCCGCGTTTGTCACACAGGGTTAAGATGCGCGCCGTAGCGCCCGCCTATGAAAAATCGAACGTTAAGGCTGTGGTCCCAGAGCATGGTGGCGCGACTGATGGTACCCATCGCCATCATGTTGAGATTGGTGTGCCTTCTGGGCCTGATCGGATACGGTACAAGAGAACGTGTTCAGACTGCGCGCGACGCAGCGAATGCCGGCCAGATCGTTCGGATCAGCCTGATCGAGGTACGGTCAATCAGCCGCTCGTTGCAACGTGACGCGTTAAATCTGTTGCTTGAACGCAATCCAAGCGAACTCGCGATCATCCAGGGGAAATTCACGAAACGGTCGATCCAGATGCGGATGCAGCTTAACCAACTGGTTCGGAACCCCAGCGCGGGACTGAGCGCACGGAGTCCATATATAGGCAGTCAGATAATCGTATTACGGCAGTTGGCCATCATGGCCGACGACGCCACGAAGCATCGCCGGGATCGGGCGTGGACCGTCTTTCGCGATGACGTCCGTCCCAACGAGCGGATGGCATCCAAGATCGCCGATACCCTCATCGCTGGACAGGAAGCCGAGGTCGAGCGTCTGTTCCGCACCGCCCATGATCTGGAGAAGCAGGAAGTAGCGATCAGTATCGCGGCGGGCATCATCCTGTTTTCTCTCGCCGCATACGGCACAGTGCTGATCATTCAGAAGACCATCGTCCACCCGTTGCTGGACATCGAGCACACGTTGGCGGTGATCGCCGGAGGTGATGCAGAAGGCCGCACGCCGCACGGGGAACGACAGGATGAGATCGGCCGGATGTCACGCGCGATCGAGGTCTTTCGTGCGTCGGTGGTGGAGCGCGGGCGGTTGGAAGCCGATATTGGCCGGCAGCGCTTCGCAGAGGTTCACCGCGAACGTCAGGTCGAAGATGCGCGACGTACAGCACAAACTGCCGAGGCTGAACGTGATCGTATCGTCCGGCAGGCCGCAACCACGTTGGAAGGAGAGATAGCGAACGTCCTTGCCGAACTTCGCGGAGCAGCCGGACAATTGTCCACGACATCCGGGGAACTCGAGGATCATTCGACCGATGCGACCCGCGAACTGAATAGCGTTGGCGTAGCCGTTAGGCGAGCGATCGACGGAGCGACGGATATTGCCGCGGCAACGAACCAGTTTATGGGCGCGATCCATCAGTCCAGCAAGAGCACACGCCTGTCTGCCGATCTCAGCGCAAAGGCTGCGGACTGTGCGGCCAGGCTCGCACAGGATATGACGGACGTCCAGGATGACGCCCGTGCGATTGGTGCGATCGTCGGAGTCATCACAAGTATTGCTGCACGAACCAAGCTCCTCGCGTTGAACGCCGCCATGGAGGCGGCCCGCGTCGGCGAAGCCGGAAAGGGGTTTGCAGTCGTTGCCGACGCGGTAAAATCGTTGGCCGCGCAGACCGCGGAAGCTACGGGTGAGATTGCCGAGCAGATAGCTGGCATGCAACGCGGCACCGGGGCAGCTTTTGCCGGCCTGTTGCATATCCGCGCGATGGTCGAGGAGATGGCTAGCGGCACCGATGATCTCGCTTCGAGCATTGGCGAACAGGCACAGAGCGGCCAGGTCATCAGCCGGAACGTCGATGGAACCGCTACTGACCTGGACCTGATCGGGCGTCTGGTGACAGGTGTATCCGTCGCGACACAGAGTACTACGGGGATGGCAGCCAAGGTCCGCATGGACTCACGGTTGGTCGAAAACGGCGCATCGTCAATCGACGCTGCCCTGTTGCGCTTTTTTGAAAAGCTGCACGTGACTTGAGCCTACGCGCCGTCGATCCGGAACACTGGATAGGTGCGGCCTAGCGTAGACTGCTGCCCTCCAATGCGAGGACCGCAGCCCGCATTGCTACGATGCGATCGGTAGCCGTGGGCGAAAGCTCGCCCCAGGAAAATGCGGAACGGTCACGCACTCCTTCGCGCCACATCCGCGCAGCGACATTGTACAGGTCCACTGCGGTCGGGGACCGACCCGTCGACACGCAATCGATTATTTGCTGGGCAACGAGCGAGCTAGCGCGAGACATCTGGAATTACCTCTACTGCAAGCGCTGTCCCTAGTTGCGTTTGATGGCACCAGAATGACAGCGCCGTGTCTTCAAACACCTAACAGTATCAAAAGGGCTTCCCGAGCTTCGCGGTCTGACGCAGAAATCACGTCCAGCCAAGCGCCGTGCTGGTCCGAATATAGGCCCCGGCAATTCACCCGTCCGGGTGCGGCGCGACGGACGTATGGTCGCGTTTCATTCCGATGCATTAGCGGCTCGCCAAGATTTGTAGGCAGTGCGAGGGGCCAATTACAGGCCCAGGTGTCGTGGTGAATGAGTGTCCGTGTGTGGACGCCCCGCTGGATACAAGGGGGTTTTTGAGAGATTTGTTCGCGCAGGTTCAGGTGCTTCCGTGTGTCCGGCCTGTTGATGCAGCCATCATCACGGCTGCTGGCCTGTATGGAGATCGCGGATCGGGTCCAGACCGAAGTTGCGCGCTCGAGGCGCTCGGACACATCCCTGGTTTTCCCAATCCCGTCTTCTGACCGTTGCGCCATACCTCTCTATTGACCTTCCTTGCGTCCCTGACGCCTCAAGCCTTGACGGTTACACCGCCGCGGCCGGAGCTCTGTATGACCCGCCATGCGCCATCAGCGCCCAGACGGTCCTCGCCATCTTGTTGGCCAACGCCACCGTGATCAGCATGCGCGGCCTGCGAGCCAGCATGCCGGCCAGCCATGCGTCGGCTTTATCGTGGTAACGCGCCGCAACCTTCGTAACCGAACTTGCGCCGATAATAAGAAGCCTCCGCAAGCTACGCTCGCCCATCTTTGTTGTGCGCCCCAGCCGCTCCTTGCCGCCGCTAGAGTGCTGTCGGGGTACGAGGCCAAGCCAGGCTGCAAAATCACGCCCGCGTCGGAACGTGCTGGCAGCAGGCGCTAGCGCCACAAGCGCAGTCGCGATCACCGCCCCACCCCTGGAATGGTCATCAGCCGGTTCGCCACGGGGTCAGTCTTGGCCCGGTGCGCGATTTCGCGATCCAGAAGAGCGATCTGCGACTGAAGCGCTTGAAGGCTTTGAGTGATAACTGTCAGCACTGGCCGCGCCACAGGTGGTATATCGGATGCAGGATCGGCAACAAGCTCGACCAGCTTTCCGACATGCCCGACACCCTGCCGAACGATGTAGCCAAATTCGGTAAGGTGTCCTCGTAGGGCGTTGATCAGCTGCGTGCGCTGGCGCACGAGCAGATCGCGCGTACGGAAGATTACTCCGGAGGCCTGTGCTTCGGCGCTCTTACCCTGCACGAACCGCATCGTCGGGCGCTGCGCAGCCTCGCAAATCGCTTCGGCATCGGCCATATCGTTCTTCTGCCGCTTCACGAACGGCTTTACGTAGGCCGGTGGAATGAGCCGCGTGTCGTGACCTACTGCGGCGATCTCGCGAGCCCAGTAATGGGCGCTCGCACAGGCCTCCATTGCCACCACGCATCGTGGCAAGGTCGAGAAGAATGACAGAACCTGATCACGCCGAAGCTTTTTGCGGAAGATGACAGCACCGCTCGGATCCGAGCCGTGAACCTGGAAAACCGACTTGGCCAGATCGATGCCGACTGTGCTAACCTCACCCATGGACGCCTCCTCAGTGGTGTTTTCAACACCTCCACTATGGCACATCAATGCCGTCAGGGGGCGTCCACCCCAACGAAGCTGCAAGGTTTGAAATCATAGCGAGTGTTTGTTTGTTGGGCTGGCCGGTAGCCGTAGGGCAGGAGCGCGACTGCCTGATTTATCCGTTTCATCGATCAAGCCGTTCATGATCTCGGACGAACGTTCAGATGTAACATCAACTAGCTATATAAGATAAAGCCCGTTGAGCTTTGTACAAGGCTTGATTGATTCTTATTCCGTCACTGCTAATATCTGGCTAGTTACCTGAAGTGATCATATGCAGATCAATCAGATGAGAAGCGATTTCTAACAATTTATCGGACAAAGATTGGCTCTGTGCGGCGAAATTGACAGTAATAATTCGGTAGTTTGTTTCGATACGATACAGCGTATTCTCGGGCGAGTAGGTTTCAGGCTCGGTGGGTACGAGATGGCAGGGCGCGATCGGTGCGTAACTGGGTATCTTGTTCGCGACGATGGCGAGAAGCCACCAGTGCGGAATAAGCCAAGGGAGTTCCTGTTTTCAGATTCCGCCGTTCAACCTAATTACGTGTTCGTTGCCAGCAATCCGTGATTGTCGACGCGCGTGCCGTCGATGCTATGCCCAGCAATGAAGGCCGACGTTCCGCTCTCCGCTCCCTTTCAAGTCGTCCAGGCAACGGATCGGCTGCTTGGCGCTATCGTCCAACCGGATGAACGAATGGCTGAAGTTGGGAGGCGGGGAAGGGCATCAGAACGTCCGTTTCTCTATCGCGGCCTGAGTCAACAGGCGCAGGCCACTCTCCGCCGCCGCGAGTGCGCCGGTCTGAGGAATTGGTAGGCTACGAAATACAAATACTGTTTTTTCTGCCAGGCTTGAGATTGCCGCGCGGGGTTCGTGCTTCTCTCCGGGGTCGGCACGTAGCCGCCCCATGATGGGGTAAGAGAAAGCGGTGTGGATCAATCTTTTGGACGCCCTTGTCGCTGCGACAGGCTGCGGACGCTACGATCTCACACCACCTTCGTCCCCGTGAGGACCTCTTCCTGCCGAGGCAGAACCGTGAAAGCTCCTTTCTGAGATCGTATCAGGAGACCGCGACCGCGGTGCCGGGTCCGCTTCCCCAGCGGAAGTCGGTGCCGTCCGTCCACATGCGGTGGAGAACGACGGCCAGGCGGCGCGCGACGGCGACAATCGCGCGCCGCATACCCCGGCGCTGGGCGACCTTCATCCCCCAGGCCTTAAGCCACGACCAATGCCGGCTCTGAGTCATCAGGATCTGCGCCGCTTCATTTGCCACCGTTCCGAACTACGGGCTGAGTTAAATCGCGAGCATATCTTGCCGAACTGGCATTTACGGGAGTTTGGTCTTCACCGGGTATCCGTAACGCTGCCGAACCGCGAATTGCACGGCCACGTTACCGAAGTGGGTTGGCGCCGCTCCCGGAGCCTTGCGCCTCGGCCTCTGGTGACGATCGCTGACCCTGGCTTGAGGCCCCGCGGAGAAGTGCGTTGAACGTTTCCGTCCGCCTTTATAATAGCACCGGACCAGTTACTTCGGTCGCCTCGTGCTCGGCAACCGCGCCCGGCAGCACGCATAAACGTAGATCGTCAGGATTTTGAGAAGCAATGAATTATCGCCATTCCTTCCATGCTGGCAATAGTGCCGATGTCGTGAAGCACAGCTTGCTGATCGCGCTCGTGCGGGCCTTGCAGCAAAAACAGGCCGCCTTGACCCTGATCGACACCCATGCCGGCTGCGGGCTGTACGACCTCGACGGCGACGATGCTCAACGTACCGGCGAGTCTGCGCAGGGCGTGCTGCGGGCCCTTGCCGACCCGAACCCGTTGCTGCACGACTACCGCGCCGCCATACGGGCGGTGAACGTAGGCGCCGAGCCGCATTTATACCCCGGATCGCCGCGGATACTGGCGCAGCTTCTGCGCCCGCAGGATTTCCTGATCCTGAACGAAAAACATCCCGATGACGCCTACACCCTGCGCGGCGTGATGCGCGGCACATCCGCTGCCGTGCATGAGCGCGACGCCTACGAGCTTTGGCTGGCGATGCTGCCGACCCGAACCGCGCGGGGCGTGGTGGTTGTCGATCCGCCGTACGAGCAGCCCGACGAGCGCGAACGTATCACAGCCACGCTCGCTGCCGCTCACCGCAAATGGGCGCATGGCGTGACGGTGATCTGGTATCCGCTCAAAGACCGCACCACGCATTCGCGGTGGACGGAGCAGTTACGCAAGCTCGGCATCCCAAAACTGCTGCAGGTTGACCATTGGTTGTACGATGACGATCAGCCCGGCATCTATAATGGCGCAGGCCTTTACATCGTCAACCCGCCCTACGCCTTCACGCAAGCGCTGCCACCTCTGCTGGAAGCCCTGCGCTCCGTGCTGGCGCCGGAGGGACATCGGGGCGAGATCACGACCGATTGGTTGGCCAGTTAATAGAGTGCCCGATGGTAAGGGCGACGACGATCGAAAGCCGCTACTGCTCCGGCTCCAGCCATTTGAACTTCCCGATCCCTGCCAAGGCATCGAAAACACCGTTCGACGCGGCGAAAAGCTGAAGTGCTTTCGATCGGCACGAGTTGAGTGCCTTTGCGGCTGAAGAAGCTTCGGCCCGATCATTCTTCGAATTGGGATAGGGGGCAGCCTTGGCCTAAAGTCGTGCAAAGACGGTGAAATTAGCGGGGGCGCCGGAGCGCCCCCGCTACCTCTCAAATTTTCACGCGAAGACGGGTGTAGTAAAAACCTCCGTTGAAGCCGAACGGACCGCCGTTACGCGGATAGACCTGACCATCCGACGTGCCACCGGTGAGCGGATAGATCTGCACCGTCGAATTGGGAGCCAACCGATCAGGATGCTCGTCGGTGAAATTCTGAGCGCCGACGGACAGGGTGAAGTATTTGAAGGTGTAGCTCAGTTCCAGATCGGTGGTGAACTTGCCGCCGAACGTCTGGTTCGCAACGCCGTTTGTCTGGCCGTAATCCTGGGCACTGGTGAATGAGCTGTAATAGTTCTCGCGAACGTTGAAGCTCAGATTGTCCAGGGACCAGTTAGCATTGAACACGACGCGGTGCTTGGGCGCGAGATTTTCGGCGTCGATAAGCTGGGCGACGCTGATGATCCGGGCGTCGTAATCGGTGACCTTGGTATCGTTGTAGTTGTACGCCAGCGAGAAGTTGAGCAGCGCATCGCTCAGCTTCGTCCGGTACGTCCCGACGACGTCGATGCCCTGCGTACGGGTCTTGAAGCCGTTGGTGAAGTACTGAACCTGACCGCCGATGCCGACCGGCAGCAGCGCCGGTTGCGCCGCGAGGTCCGCTGCCGTGACGATGAACGGCGAGGTCAGGCCGATGCGGTTGCGCAGATTGATGCGGTACCCGTCGACCGTGATGGTCATGCCGCGAACCGGTTCGAGGATGACGCCCAGACCGTAGTTGGTCGACTTCTCCGGCGACAGGTTGGTCGCCCCGTAATATTGCGCGACCGCGGTATTCGTCGGGTACGTTCCGGCCTGGAAAGCGACACCGTTGTTGAACGACGTGGTGACGATCGAGACGTTCGACTGACCCGGCGACGGTGCGTGGAACCCGGTGCCGAAGCTGCCGCGGACCGAGAATCCTTCGACGAACTTGTAGAGCGCGTTGACCTTGCCGACCCAGGCATCGCCGAACGTGTTGTAATGCTCGTATCGGCCCGCTGCACCGACGGTCAGCGCCTCGGTGAGATCCGTCTCCAGGCCGACATAGGCGGCATAGGCCTTTTGACTGAACTTGCCTGCCGTTGCCGGGCTCGTGCCGGCATAGCCACTGGCGCCCACGCCCTGCGGCGCAGTCGCACCCGATAGCGTGTAAACGCCCGGTGCAGTCAACGTGTAGAGCTGCTGCGCTACGGCATAGGGACCTGCGCTATAGGATTGCAGGTCGCCTGCGGTCTGCTCGTAGGTTTCCTTACGGAATTCGCCACCAGCCGAGATGGTCAGCGGAGCAGCGAGGCCGAGGTCGGCGGCATAGGTGAAGTCGGCGTTGAAGTTGGCTTCCTTCTGGATCAGATCGCCGAAGTCGAAGCTCGTCTCCGTCGCTGGACCGTAGGAAAAGTTGGCCGAATTATACATCGACAGCGACAGCTTGTTCCGGGCGAGCGTGCCGGAAAGATCGTAGGTAAAGTCGCCAGCCGTGCCCTTGTAGCCAAGCACGCCGTAGAGTTCCTGCGTCTTGCCGACGAAGCGGGGGGTAAAACCCGCGGGGTAGAGCTGGCTGTACCGGAACGTGTTGCCATCGCGTACGAAGCCTCCGGTCGGACAGGTCGCGTTGCCAGCCGGGCAGGGGGTCAGGAAGAACGTGTTGTTGAACGCGCCGTTGGCGCCCTGATTGCGCACCACGCCGTTCGTGTCGACCGCAGTGCTGGAGACGGACGGACGGTAGTTGAAGCTCTGGTTGCCCTTGCTCTGCGCGAAGTTGCCGAAGAAGTAGAGCTTGCTGTCCGCGGTCACGTTGAGCGCGGCGTTCAGCACCGATTTGAAGCCGTGCGAGGGAGAGTTGCCCCAGATCTGCACGGGGAGGGGGTAGTTGGGCAGCTGCGAGGCGAGCGCGGGAAAGTTCTGCGCGAAGTTCGCTGCCGATGGGCGTTGGCGACCGCGGCTGGTCTGTCCTTCGTCGACATATTCGCCGGTGGCGTTGATGAAGCCCCAATCACCCTTGAGGCCGGCATTCCCGGCGATCTGATAGCTTTCGCCGTCGCCGGCATAATATTGGCCGGCGCGGCCGACCAGTTCGATCCCCTGATCCTCGCGAAGACCGTAGTTGAGCACGCCCGCGATGGCGTCGGAGCCGTATTGTGCGGTCGCGCCTTCGCGTAGCACCTGGAGGTTGCCGATCGCGAGCGACGGGATCGCGGAGATGTCGGGGCCCTGCGCGCCGCGGCCGAGACCGGTGTCGCTGCCGCCATAGACCTGTACCAGCGCCGACCGGTTGTACCGCTTGCCGTTCAGCATCACGAGGACCTGATCGCCCGACAGGCCGCGAAGCGAGGGCGAGCGCACGAAGGTCGATGCATCCGAGATCGAGTTCTGGCCAGCATAGAAGGACGGAACGATGTTCTTCAGCGCATCGATCATGTTGGCGGCAGGCTGCGTCGTCAGATCGGCCGAACTGATGATGTCGACGGGCGAGGGCGAGTTGGCGAGCGTACGGTCGGTACGGCGCGTACCGAGTACGAGGATGTCGCTCGGTGCCTCGGCCTCGGCGGGCGCTACTGCTTGGGGCGTCGAATCTTGGGCAGAGGCTATGGCGACGTCCTGACCACTACCAGATTCGGCCGCAAAAGCAGCAGAGCCCGATAGCAGTGCGACCGCCAATGCAACGGTCGAAGTCGTGTATCTGATCATCTGAAACCCCTTAAGAAACCCGGCCCTTCAAGAGCCTTCTCCAGATGTTCCTGCCCTCGATCGTCGATTGCTCTCGGCGTATCGAAAACGCTTTTTGATCAGCCCTGCGAATGTCGTGACGATGTCATTTCATGCACCGTCATCGTGGAACAAACGGCCACAACGGGTTCGGTCTGGCAATCGGAAACTTCGCTGCAGATTACGCATCTGTAACAATGTTGCAATTTTATCGCACTTCGGTGAGAGCGAGTCGGAACTGCTGAGTGAACCGTCGAGTGTATCCAATCGCATGAACGACTGGCAGAAGTCGGAGGCGGAAAACCATCCGCAGATGTCGGTTCTGGTTTCACTCGTTAATTTCAGACGAAATGGTTCGGCCAGACCATTGGACGCGTTCGGAGCACTGCTGTCATCGAAAAGGTCGAAAGAACGCCCGTATCTCAGCCGCTAGCAGGTCCGGTTTCTCCAGCGCGGCGAAATGCCCGCCAGCTGGCATTTCGGTCCAGCGTTGTACGTCGAAGACCCGCTCCACCCAGGAACGCGGCGGCATGGCGATCTCGCGGGGAAACACCGATACGCCAAGCGGTGGTTTGACGCGCTCACTCTGCTCGAACACGAGAGGGCGCAGCCGGTTTTCCTTGTAGAGCCTGAGCGATCCGGTGAGGGAATCACCGAACCAATAGAGCGAAATATCGGTCAGCAGGTCGTCGAGCGGGATCGCGCTTTCGAGGTTTCCATCGCAGTCGGTCCAGGACCTGAACTTCTCCGTCATCCAGGCCGCGAGCCCGATGGGAGAATCCGTCAGCGAGAACGACAGGGTCTGTGGTTTGGTGCCTTGGAGGGCGGCATAGGCTCCCTCCTGCGCGGACCATTGCGCGACGTGATCGAGATACGCCTGTTCCTGGAGTGTGACGGGCGCGGTGTCGGCAGATGTCGGGGGGCGGTAACTGCCTGGGATGAAGTTCAGATGGATGCCGCGGACGACGTCCGGAAACAGCCGTGCCAGCCAGACGGATACCCCTGCACCGATGTCGCCGCCCTGCGCGGCGAACTTGTGATAGCCGAGCTCGGCCATGAGCTTGCGCCACAGCAAAGCGATTTCCCGCGAGCTGATGCCCCCTCTCGCCGGCGCAGGTGAGAAGCCGTAGCCGGGCAGAGATGGCACGACGACATGGAAGGCATCGGCAGGATCGCCGCCATGTGCGCCCGGGTCGGCGAGCAGCGAGATCAGTTCTTCCATCTCGACGAACGATCCCGGCCAGCCATGCGTGATGACGATGGGTATCGGGCTGGGGCCAACGCCACGCCGATGTACGAAATGGATGTCCTGATCGTCGATCGTGGCCATGAACTGCGGCAGTCGGTTTAGCCGTCGTTCCTGTAGCCTCCAGTCGAACCGGTTCTGCCAATGATCGGCGAGGCGGCGCATGAACGCGAGGCTTGCGCCATCGTCCCAGCTTTCGTCGTCGATCGAGCCCGGCCAGCGCGTCGCGGACAGTCGGTTCTGTAGGTCTTCGAGCGCAGCGTCCGGCACGTCTATCGTGAATGAAACGGGCGGCATGACTGTCTCCAAGCTCTGAGCGTCTCTATCCTGACTGCGGCTTAGACGCGACGGCCGCTCGCTTGCGGTTTCTTCCGGCTTAGCAGACGGATCGGGCCATTGCTTGTTCTCCGCCTCGCCAAGGATCGGGCGCGCGGACCTAACGGCTGCTTCGACGAAGAACCACGCACGTCCGCGATCGGGGCAACGCGAGATCGCTTGCGCCGCTAGCCACCGTAGCGTTCGGTTTTGATAACGGAGGCGTCCAGGCCGGCCAGCAGCGCGCCCTCGGTCGCGATGTTGACGAAACCGTTGGACCCGCAAACGAAGACGTGGCTGAGCGTTTGCTGGAGCCGGGCCACGATGTCCTGCACCATCACGCCGTCGATCCGTCGCCCGAAGTCCGATGGGCGGATCGGTTCTTCACGCGTGATCGCCAATGCCAGGACGAATGCTGCGTCGCGGGTCTCTGTGGCATGAAGCTCGTCCGAAAAGAGAACGTCTGCAGCGGTCCGTGCGGACAGGAGCAGCGCCGTTGGCACCGCCGGGGACTGTGTGCGGCGTTGTCGGATCATGGCCATCAACGGCGCGAGGCCGGAGCCGGCCCCGATCAACAACACCGCGTCCACGGCAGGGGCATGGGCAGAGGCAGGGGCGGGCCACAGGAAATGGCCGCCAAGCGGACCACGAAGCTCGATTTCGTCGCCAACCGCCGCGACATCGTGAAAGAACGACGAGACTTCGCCATCCGGCAGGCGCTCGATCGCGAGTTCGATGATCGGGGACGAAATTGTCGCCGACGCGATCGAGTAGCTGCGCATCGCGCTGTAGCCATCGGGCGCGGTCAGTCGGACATCGACGTGCTGCCCCGCGATGTGCGCGAACGGTTCACGCAACCGCAGGAAGACGCTCTTGATGCTCGGTGTCTGCTGGACGATGTCCTCGATCGTGCACGACTGCCACGGCACGGTTTGCGCGCCGCCCTCAGTCATTGGTGTATCGCTGCTCGCGCCACGGATCGCCGTAGATATGGTAGCCATGCCCCTCCCAGAATCCCGGCTCGTCGCGCGTCGTGAATTGCAGCGCATTCACCCATTTGGCCGACTTCCAGAAGTAGAGATGCGGGACGAGAAGTCGCGCCGGCCCTCCGTGGTCGCGCGAAAGCGGCTTTCCCCCATAGGTGAGCGCGACCATCGCCTTGCCCGATAAAAGATCCGCCAGCGGCACGTTGGTCGAATACTTATCGTAGCAGTGCGCCAGCACGAAATCGGTGGGCTGATCGAGCCCGGCATCGGCGAGGATGTCTTCGACGAGTACGCCCTCCCAGGCGGTATCCAGCTTGGACCAGGAGGTGACGCAGTGAATGTCCTTGGTCACCTTCGTCTTCGGCAGCGCGTTGAACTCGCTCCAGTTCCAGACTTTTACGGGCTTTGGACCGATCTTGACGGTGAAGTTCCAGTCGGATGGCTCCACGTGCGGCGTGGGGCCGGCTGACAGGACGGGGAAATCGTCCACGAGGTGCTGGCCTGGTGGAATCCGGTTCGACTGATCCCCGCCCGAGCCGCGGCCCGTAAATCCTCTTGTGACCATTGCGAATCCCCTTGCTTGTCACGACGGGTTGAAACTGGCTTGGATTTGAGATCTCTTGAAGACTCTCAGCATCCGCAACCGGTCAATCGATCGTCTGCCAAATATATGCCGAGTTCTGTATCAGAATAGCGATGATATCGTCCGCTGCGAAGCGTGGTGATTGCATGGGGACTATAGCGCCAGGCGAGCCTGATTTTCTAATACCCTGTTGCTATAGTTTCTATAGCATCGCAACACCGCGCCCGCATATAGGTTTCGATCCCGCTCGACGTGCCCGCTGCCTCGATTTCGTCGTCCTCGACATACGCGAAGCGGTCGGCGGGTTTTCCGGTACGGGCGACGACCGTACCGGCGGTGTACCGTGCCGACGGCCTACAACGCCGTGACATGCGGTGTCGAAAGGCGATACGCTGCATCTCACACGGATCGCGCCCAATGTTGTCATGCGTCGCATCCCCTGTTGCTGTCGGAGAGATAGGTGCCCAAGTGGCTAGTCTTTGGAAGTGTACTCAAACGTATTGTCGGCCGTGTGGCGTAGATTTTTGGATCGTTTTCGTAGCTAATATGCCAGGATCGGCGATGTGAAATAGCGGTGGGTATGAAAACTATGCTTCCTCGTTATTGGGAATACTATGCCGACCCCGCCATAGTTCGGGTTGTAGCAGCGTCTCAATGCCAGTCCAATTCGGAAGACCTTTCGATCTGATCGATCAGGGCATCGGGGCGCGGCAATCTGGAGATACCTGATGAAAGCAGTTGGTTACAAGCTTCCTGGCCCCATCGCCGAGGATGCCGCGCTGGTCGACATCGATCTGCTCAGGCCCGTCGCTACAGGATACGACATCCTGGTCGAGGTGAAGGCCGTCTCGGTCAATCCAGTCGACTACAAGATTCGCAGCAGCACGGCGCCCGCCGATGGCGACTGGAAGGTGCTGGGATGGGATGCCGCCGGGATCGTGCGTGAGGTCGGCCCCGATGTGACGCAATTCGCGACAGGCGACGAGGTCTATTACGCCGGATCGCTTCTGAGGTCGGGCACCAATGCCGAGTTCCATCTCGTCGATGCCCGGATCGTCGGTTGCAAACCCGCGTCGCTCGACTGGGCGGAAGCGGCGGCGCTGCCGCTGACGGCGTTGGCGGCGTGGGAAGCGATGTTCGATCGCCTGGACGTGGCGAAGCCCGTTCCCGGCGCGGCGCCAGCGATCCTCATCGTCGGTGGCGCGGGCGGGGTCGGCTCGATCGCCATCCAGATCGCGCGACAGTGTACGGACCTCATCGTTATTGCCACGGCCTCTCGACCGGAAACCGAGGAATGGGTGAGGGGGCTCGGCGCGCATCACGTCATCGACCATTCCCGTCCGCTCGCCGCGCAGGTGGCCGCGCTCGGCATCGGCGCGCCCGCGTTCGTCTTTTCGATCACGCATACCGAGCAGCATGTCGCCGACATCGCCGAACTGATCGCCCCGCAAGGACGGTTCGCGCTGATCGACGATCCTGTCGCCCTCGATATCATGCTGTTCAAGCGCAAGGCGGTGTCGATCCATCATGAGTTGATGTTCACACGGTCGATCTACGGCACGCCCGACATGCATGAGCAGGGCGAGATCCTCGATGCGCTGGCCGTTCTGGTCGACGACGGCAAGATCCGCACGACGCTGACCCGGACCCTGTCGCCGATCAATGCCGCCAATCTGGAGACGGCGCATGCGCTGATCGAAAGCGGCGCGACGAGAGGCAAGATCGCGCTCGAAGGCTTCTGACGGCAACCGCCGCCAACATCGTTTCCAACCTCAGAATCGGAAAAACCCATGGCCAAATCCATCGCCACCGCATCGATCAACCGCGAAACCGCGGTCGCCCTCATCGACGCGGCGATCGCCGCAGCCCGCGCGATCGGCATCCCGGCTGCCGTCGCCGTCGTCGACGCCACCGGGTATCTGCGCGCGTTCGAGCGCACCGACGATGCGCCGTTCCTCACCGTCGACGTCGCCATCGACAAGGCCTGGAGTTCCGCCTCGTTCGGGTTCCCGACGCACGTCTGGAACGACTATGTGACCAACGATCCGAAGGTGGCGCCGCTGGCCTATCGCCCGCGGATGGTGGCGGTCGGCGGCGGATATCCGATCCTGGAGGACGGGAAGTTGATCGGTGGGATCGGCATCTCCGGGGGTAATTATCAGCAGGATCAGGATGCCTGCGTCGCGGCACTCGAGAAAATCGGGTTCGAGCTACCGGCCTGACGACCGTCAAGCCGACGATCCGCATCGTAATTGGAGCAGCATATGAGCATCGACCAAAGCCAAGCCCCCGAGCTGCGGGTGCGGAAATGGATCGGCCACGATGGAAACGCGATCGCGCCCCTTGTGCTGTCGGATATCGGGACCGGCCCGAAGATCCTGTTCGCCTTCCAGCATTGGTGCCCCGGTTGCCATCTCCACGGGTTTCCCACGCTACAAAAACTACATCGCGCATTAAGCCCGAGGGACGTGGGGTTTGCGGTGATCCAGACCGTCTTCGAAGGCGCGGACGAGAACACATTCGAGACGTTGCGCGTGAACCAGCGCAAATATGACCTTCCCCTCGCTTTCGGTCACGATGAGCCACCGACCGGGCAGACGCTTCCGACGTTCATGGAAGACTACCGCACGCGAGGAACACCCTGGTTCACCGTTATCGATGCAAACGGCCGCATCATCGTCTCGGATTTCCATCTCGATGCGGACACGCTCATCGCGGACTTGAGTCAGGCATAGCTTATGCAGCGAGGGCTCATCCTGACTGCTAGATTTGGGCGGTTCAATCGTCCCGCATGCGATCAGGAAATCTCATGCCAGACGCAGCGCACCCCGGTATCGTGTTCAGCCACACGATCTACGTGCTTGGCCACGGCCTCCTTTGCGGCATCGAAGCGTCTATGATCCGTGCCCACAAGCCGGAGCGACAAGCTATCGCCATCGGCTGTCATGATAAGCTGGCCACCGGGAAGCTCGATTTCCGCGGTCAGCGCATCGTAGCGAACCGGATAAGTGTGCACCCACGCCTTGGCGATCTCGGTAAGATAACGGCTGCTATCGATGGTGGCGATGCGTGCTTCGGCTTCGAACATGAAGTGCTCCCGTAGACTGTGTGCTTCGATTAAAATCGCGAAATTTCTCGAGATACGCGTCGTGTCACAGATCAAAGGCGGATCACGCTATGATCGCCGTCACGCGAATTTCGATACGCATGGTGGGAAGCCCCAGCGCTTCGACCCCCAGTTGGGTCCAGATCGGCGCGCGGTCGGGCATGTAGTAGCGGAATAGCCTGGCCATCGTCTCGTTGATGGCGGGAGGGAAGCCGCCGACGTGGTAGGAATTGACGTGGACGACGTGCTGCCAGCTTGCCCCGGCTGTCGCGAGCGTCCGTTCGACGTTCTCGAACGCCTGCGCGATCTCGTCCTCGATCGACTCCGGAATGACGAGATCGTCGTTCCAGCCGCCTTGTCCGGAAATCTCCACGCGGTCGCCGATGCGCATCGCCTGGGAGTAATGCAGCGCGTCATGCAGGCGCGTCCCGTAGCCGGGGGTTATGAAGAACGACGGTGTCGTCATGGGTTTGCCCTTGATGAGATGAACGGCGTTCGGGACTGGCGGCGATGGCCGGGGCTAGACTCTATTCCACGTCTTCGACGATGAGGTCGCGGCCGTTGAACTGTACGGTTTCCCCGGCCCGGGCGCCTTCGATCGCTTCGAAGATCGGCGCCATCGTCGAAATGCCCATCACTTCCCGACCCTGACAGGTGAACCGGCTGGTCGACACCGCGATCGCAAAGTAGCGGCCGGACAGCTTGACGACAGCACCTTCCTCGACGGTCGACTTGGGGCCGAAATCGATCATCCTGAGCTTGTCGATCTTGTCGGCGTAATCGTGCAGCGTGTCGTCGAGCGCTTCGGCGAGGTCGCTGGCGATTTCGGCCTGCGCCAGTTCGTCGTTCTCGACCGGTTCGCTTTGATCGACCTTGGCGGTGAAGACATAGTCGAGGTAGTTTTCCCGGGCACTCTGCAGGGCTGCCGTCTCCAGCGAGAGCATCGTGTCTCGGATGTGAGCCTTGTTCCAGTCCATGATGACGTCCTTGCGTTATGGTGCTTCGATAGTTCGGTGGACAAGTGGTCCGGCGACGCCGCTATTCGTCGCTGATGACGTCTTCGCCCTGGTAGGGAACGCGGATCAGCCGGGGATCCCGGATGATGCTCGTGACGAGCCAGACATAGTCCTGCTCGGCGGTGTCGAAGCCGAGAATGCTGAAACCGCCGCCGAACGGGCATGACGGGAAGTCGGGAAAGCCCTCCCGCAGAACGTAGCGCTCGGGATCGCGGTGGAACTCGTCCTTGAAGACCTTGCGCAGTCCGTGCTTGGTCGGCGCATCCCGGTCGCGTGCCGCCACCGTTTCCCGATCCGCGACGAGCCGCTCAGACAGGTCGCGGGGACAGATTTCGTGGAACACGTCGAACGCGTCGATCAACAGGCCACGGTGCCCGGTCGCCGGGTCGGTGATCGCGTAGATGTTGGAGGCGTCTTCGCCGTCCTCGCCGCTTTCGAGGCGCAACGCTGCGTCGACGCGAATGGTGCAGGCTTCGATGGTCGATCCGAGTTCGAGATCGACGAGAGTGCTGTCCTTGACGCGGTACTCGTGGTCGTAGCCCTTGGCGACGAACGCCTGCACCGCTTCGAGAACGTCGGTCAGTGGGGTCGTCATAGCCACTTGGCCTTCTTGAAGCGCACGAAGAGCAACACGCAGAACACTGCGATCACGCCGAGCACGATGAAGTATCCGTAGGTCGCGTCCAGCTCCGGCATGTTCTTGAAGTTCATGCCGTATATGCCGGCGATTGCGGTCGGGACCGCGAGTATCGCCGCCCACGCCGCCAGTTGGCGGGTGATCACGCCCATCCGTTGCGCCTCCAGGAGGCTGCTCGCCTCGAAGACCGTGGACAGGACGTGGAGAAGGCCGTCTACCATCGACTGGACACGGTGGAGATGGTCCGCGAC
Organism: Sphingomonas sp. CFBP 13603; assembly: GCF_014892665.1. Taxonomy (NCBI): domain Bacteria; kingdom Pseudomonadati; phylum Pseudomonadota; class Alphaproteobacteria; order Sphingomonadales; family Sphingomonadaceae; genus Sphingomonas; species Sphingomonas sp. CFBP 13603. The sequence continues at coordinate 180,751 of NZ_JADBIA010000006.1, forward strand.
GTCGCTGAAATAGGGTGTCACGTCGGCGCTGATGCAGGGGAAATGGCCGCGAACCAGCTTTCCCACCAACTCCCCCATGGCGCCGAGCGTGCGCTGGAACCGCGTGAGTTCGGATCTCAGTTCGAAGATGCGGACGACGTCCTCCCGCTCTAGGAAGTCGTCGAGCGACCGTCTCTCCATCGCCAGGACATCGTCCTCGATCATCTCGAAGATCGGCAGATACTGGTCGACGATGCGGTGCAGGATGGCGTGCAGGATATAGTCGACACCCTTTCGGGACAAGGTGGTCGATCCCTCGAGTTGCGCGCGAAGATTGCCCAGCGCGCCCGCGGTGCCGTGCCGTACGGTGATGAGATGATTGTGACCGGTGAAGATCGCCATCTTGCCGTAGATGATCCGATCGCCCACCAGCGCCGCGGTCTGCGCGACGATGTAGAGTTCATCATTGTAGACTTCGAGCTTGGGCGGGCACAGCGGATGCATCGCGTTGTCGATCGCCAACGGATGGAGGTTGTAGGTCGCCTGGATCGCGGCAAGTTCGTCGTCGGTGGGCTCGCCGAGCGCGATCCAGCAAAAGCCCGTGCGATCCTCGCCCAGTTCGATGCTTTCATCGAGCGCGATCGCCCGGACCCGCTTGCCTTCGTGGTAATAATAGGCGGCAATCACGCTCATGCCGGCTTCGCGGGGATATGCAGTCCGCGCTGCACCGCGGGTCGCGCCAGCGCGCGGTCGAGCCACGCCTGGACGTTCGCATAGTCGTCGAGGCCGAGTATGGCACCGGCAGCGTAGAACGCCCCAAGCGCATTCACCCAGCCGATCGTCGCGATGTCCGCAATCGAATAGTCGTCGACGATCCAGTCGCGGTTTTCCAACTGGCGATCCAGGACCCCGAGAAGACGCTTGGTCTCGTCGACGAAGCGCTGTCGAGGCCGCTTGTCCTCGAAATCCTTGCCGCCAAATCGCAGGAAGAAGCCGAGTTGACCGAATATCGGGCCGATCGCCGACATCTGGAAGAAGACCCAGGCAAGCGTATCGTACCGTCGGGCAGGGTCGACGGGCATGAACTGGCCTGTCTTTTCGGCGAGGTAGAGAAGGATCGCGCCGGATTCCCATAGTGCCAGGGGGTTGCCGTCAGGCCCCGCCGGATCGATGATCGCCGGGATGCGGCCGTTCGGATTGAGCGCCACGAACGCCGGATCTTTCGACTCGTTGTTCGAGATGTCTACGAAGTGCGGCTCGTACGCGGCGGCGGTTTCCTCCAGCATGATCGAGACCTTGACGCCGTTGGGGGTGGGCGTGGCGTAGAGTTGGATGCGATCGGGATGCGATGCCGGCCAGCGTTGCGTGATCGGGAAGGACGAAAGGTCGGTCATAATCTGCGATCCTGGTGCTGCGGTCATGGAGGATTGCGCGCCAGACCGGCGCTGCGCGGTGGTGACGTCTATTCCGCTGCGATCCCAGCCGCGGGCCGCGCATCGTCATCCGTCTGGCGCTTCGGAAGCACCCAGCCGGGACGCACGAAGTGGCAAGTGTAGCCGTTCGGCCGCGTCTCCAGATAATCCTGATGGTCCGGCTCGGCTTCCCAGAATTCGCCGACCGGCACGACTTCGGTGACTACCTTGCCATTCCACAGCCCGGAGGCATCGACATCGGCGATGGTGTCCTCGGCAACGCGCTTCTGCGCGTCGTCGACGTAATAGATGCCCGACCGGTAGGAGAGCCCCATGTCGTTGCCCTGGCGGTTCTTGGTGGTGGGATCGTGGATCTGGAAGAAGAATTCGAGGATGGCCCGGTAGCTCGTCACCGCCGGGTCGAAGACGATCTCGATCCCCTCGGCATGCGTGCCGTGGTTGCGATAGGTGGCGTTCGGAATATCGCCGCCGGTATAGCCGACGCGGGTCGAGACGATGCCGGGCCGCTTGCGGATCAGATCCTGCATGCCCCAGAAGCATCCACCCGCGAGAATGGCGCGCTCATGCATATTAAGCCTCCTCTGCCTGATCGAGATATTCGCCGTAGCCTTCGCTCTCCATCCCATCGCGTGGGATGAAGCGAAGCGACGCCGAGTTGATGCAATAGCGCAGGCCACCGCGGTCGGCGGGACCGTCCGGGAACACGTGGCCGAGATGGCTGTCGGCATGCACCGACCTCACCTCGGTCCGGACCGTCCCGTGCGTGGTATCGCGCACCTCGTTCACGTTTGCGGGCACGATCGGCTTGGTAAAGCTCGGCCAGCCGGAGCCTGACTCGTATTTGTCGGTCGAGGCGAACAGCGGTTCGCCCGATACGACGTCGACGTAGATACCGGGCTCCTTGTTGCCGTCATACTCTCCGGTGAAGGGCTGCTCGGTACCCGAATCCTGCGTAACCCTGCGTTGCTCCGGGGTCAGCCGATCGACCGCATCCTGCGACTTTTCAAAATTCATGATAGTCTCCGATACTTATCTTGGAGGACCAGGCGTGCTTCAGCATATTTATCGTTCACCGCGTAAGCTATTGCAGCGCTATTTTGATTTGGCCAATACGTTGTGCGTATAGTTTCAATAGCGTTGCAGTCTTTCGCGTTGTGGTCGAGTCCCACGCGTGTATTGCTGACAGTTGCGCGATCACGATTTTTCAACCCAGATGATAAAGCGATTTGGCGCTGTCACACTCGCGCGTTTGGACGCTATCCTGCACGGCATGAACACCACCCGGCTGCAGCCTAATCCTGAAGCCAAAGCCGTCGTCGCGGCTCTAGGTTTCGCGTCCGTCTACGATGATTTCGTCGCCCGATTGCAAAGCCTGAACGTGGGAAAACTGGCGCCTCGCGTCGACGAGGCGTTCCCGGACTTCTCGCTGCCCGACGCGTCGGGACGCTACCGTTCGCTCGAGCAGTTGCGGGACGGAGGGCCGCTCGTCATCAGCTTCAATCGCGGACTTTGGTGCCCGTTCTGCGTGCATGAGCTGCAGTCCTGGGCTGCTGCCTTGCCCGCCCTTGAAAATGCTGGCGGGAGGCTGATCGTCGTGGCGGGAGAGACCGGCGAAGGCGCGTCCGCCATACAGGACATGATCGGACCGAGCGCGACGCTGCTCTGCGACGTCGATCACGGGGCGGCGCTGGCCTGCGGATTGGCGTTCCCGGTAGGCGACGAGATGAAGCGGCGGTATCTGGCGATTGGGCTCGATCTTGCGGCAACATATGGCAGCGATGGAGGCTTCCTGCCGATCCCGGCAACGTTCGTCGTCGGCGAGGATGGCATCATCCGCTACGCCCATGTCGACGCCGACTTTCGCCTGCGTCCCGATCCACTGGACATCGTCGCGTTTCTAACGGCGATGCACTGAGCGCGCCAACGGCGTGGTGAGCTTAGGACACGTCCTTGCGCCTGGGCTCAAGTGGCAGCCGCCGCCCAGCTACGCGCGCGGGAGGCGCGCACGAAGGCATCGGCGGCGATGCTGCGCTTACGACCCGCCACCGCGCCTAGTACGACGTCACGCCTGACCTCGACGTCGGCAAATGTGAAGGCGCACAAGCGCTCGTCATCCCGAGGCCGCGGAATGAAGGCACTGCCCAACCCGGAGACCACCAATTGCTTCACCTGGGCCATACCGATCGCGCGGTGCCGCACGATCGGCACGAAGCCATGCGAGGCAGCGAGAGTCTTGAGCCGCGCGCATCCGTTGCCCTCGTGATCGATCCACGACTCCTCGCGCACCGAAAGCAGCGGCGGCATCCCGCCTCCGGCGAGCGGATGATCCGCACGCGTGACCATATGATAGCTGTGGTCGAACAGCGGCCAGACATCGAGGCGATCAGGCGTGTCGTCTGGCAGTTCGACGACAACCAGGTCCAGCGCACCGTTCATGGCGGCTTCGATCAAATCGTCCGGCGGCCCGCTCGACAGTGACAGTTCGAAACCGGGCAAGCAGTCGGCAAGCTCCTCCAGGATGCGGTCGAGCGTGTCCGATTCGATCGCGGCATCTACGCCAAGCGCAAGCGGCACCACGCCCGCCCTCTCGATGGACTTGGCGAATTGTATCGCGGCTTGCGCCGCCTCGAACGTGCGGTCGAGATGAGGCAGCATCTGACGTCCGAGATCGGTGAGGTGGGTGTGGCTGCACTCGCGGCGGAAGAGTTGTCCGCCAAATTCACTTTCGAGCTTCTGAATCGCGCGGGTCAGCGACGGTTGCGTCACGTCGCATTCTTCGGCCGCCCGCGTGAAGTTGAGCACCCGCGCCATTGCGAGGAAATACCTGATCTGCTGCATCTCCATGAAGCAATACTAGCACTTGATCCGGCAGGTGGCGATTCGAAGCGCATCGATCAGCGTATGGGTTATTGCCTCAGAGAAGAATGCCACCTTATCAAGAAGTTGATTGCCTCAGGCCATGTAACCGCACACCAATTGATGCCGTACGAATATTGTACAGGGATTGCCCACCGGCCCTGACGAAGGATCATGATCATGTGGGCGCCAGGGTGTTCCTGCAGCGGATCGAAGCGAGCAACAGCACGAGGGACGCGGCCAGCAAAACCGCATCCTTGAGGAGAAACTGTCCCGGTACGGCCGAAATGGCAGGAAAACCGCCCGCAGTCGGCTCCGCGACACCGGGGGTCGTGAAGAGAAAAGTCAGCGTGATCAGATACGTCGCCGCGGACATCAGTGCGCCGAGCGCAGACAGCATTGGACGAAATGCACCGAGGATCAGAATGGCTGCAGTCGATAGCTCCAGAACGCCGATGAAGTAGCTCTGCCCCTGGGTGCCCAACACGCCCAGCCATCCCATGATCGGGCTGTGTTCGATAAACGGAGCGATGCCGCCAGCCTCGTACGCCGTGAACTTCATCACGCCGAACCACAGAAACACGATCACGAGAGCCCATCTGAGAAGGGCGAGATCCTTCCGACCGCGCTCGGAGACGAAGAATTCGTAGCGGTCGAGAATATTCATCTGAAAATCCTAACATCAGGTCGCGCCGAGGTTCGATTGGTAATGGCAGGCTCGGCATCGTGGTTGCCCGCGAGCCACCGGGCGGCTCGACCGGTGACGAGCGGGCTGTAGGCGATGGTCCTTGACGACGCGGCCATCGGTATCGTGTGGGCATTGCTGGCTGAGGGTGTCGATTGACGGGATCTCGCGCTATTGCGCGTCGAGGCTCGTGGCTGCCACGGTCCGATTGGCATACTCGATCGGGATCCACCGGTAGCCGGTGCCTTCACGGGCGATGTGGTCCACCCCCGGAAACGCCAGGTGTGGCGCGGCAACCAGCGTGCGGCCGTCTGCGAACGCGGAGAAAGCGAGTCGCCGGACCGCGCGCGCCTTTGACTGGTTCTCGTCGAACGTGATGGTCACGTCCGGGTGGGGAAACTGGACGGCGGTTGCATGGATGCTGTCGCCGATGAAAGTGCTGCGTCATCCGCATGACACGTGACCGCGAGACTCTTACGTTTTGCGCGTTGCGCCGGATGGAAAGACCTCGCCTTCCATCGTACCGATCGGGTGGAGCAGCATGGCGTGAACTCCGTTGTCTTCTGCCCTGAAGCTACCGTGGCGTCGTCTGCAGGGGAAATGCCGCTGACGTATAGTTTCGATAGCCGCAGGGGCGGGGGCTGGCGTTGTCGGCGGGTAGCTGCGGCCGTCCAGGCGCGGCGACAGCCATCTGCGCGGGTTGCTCAACGAGGCCGAAACAGTCCTGCTCACGCGCAGCCGACCCGAAGCCGATCTACGGCCGCTTGTGCGAAGTCGAAAGCGACCGAGGAACATTGAACACAAAAAAGGGCGGCCGGTCGATGACCCGCCGCCCCAAATATCGATCCCGATGGATCGATTACATGTCGATCGTAAGACCAACGAACAGGTAGCGGCCGATGGCCTCGTAGATGCCCGGATAGGTGTTGCCGTTACCGAACGCACCGATCGGCGATGCCGTCGCGCTGAGGATCGGCGGCGTCTTGTCGAGGATGTTGTTGACGCCCATGCGGTAGGTGAACTTGTCGGCGACCCGCACCGTCGCGGCCAGATCGAAGTAGTTCTGGGCCTTCACGCGGGCATCGTTGACGAAGAACGGACCGGCCAGATCGCTGTCGCTGCTGGTGCGCTCGAACTTCGTCGCCGACAGGTACCGCCAGTTACCCGACAGACCGATGCCGTTCGGCGTGGTCAGCGAGACGCGGGCCTGGTGACGCCACTTCGACATCGGATACAGACACTGTGCACCGTACAGGCCTGCGCAATCGAACTTCGCACCAGCCTTGTCCGACGTGAACTTGTCGACATAGGTGCCGTTGAACGAAAGCCCGATCGTGCCGATGCTGTCCGACCGATAGGTGTAGCCCGCCGACGTCTCGATACCCTGCGTCGTCAGCGAACCCGCATTGACGTTGGTATCGACGATGAAGCCGGTGGTGCCCTGCCAGAGGGTGCCGTTGGCGTCACGGTTGATCGCGCTGCAGAACTGCGGATCGGCGGTCTGGATGCATTGCGCGATGATCGTGTCTGCACCAATGACGCCAATCCGATCCTTCAGCTTGATGCGGAAACCGTCGACCGACAGGTTGAAGCCCGGCAGGAACGACGGACGCAGGATCACGCCAGCCGTGAACGTATCCGCCTTTTCAGGCTTCAGGTTCACATTGCCGCCGACCAGGCCGTTATACTGCTCCGAAGGATTGTCCTGGATCAAACCGAAGCGACCCGCCGATACACCGGTGAGCGCGCACTGCGCGGCGGTGTTGCCGTTGACCAGACCACCGACGGCCAGGCCCGCGCACGGATCGGTCGCGCCATCGATCTGCACCGACTGCTGAGCGAACAATTCCTGCGTGTTCGGTGCACGAACCGCACGGTTGTAGCCGCCGCGGAAACGGATGTCCGAGATTGGCGCCCAGACGATTTCGCCCTTGTACGAGTGCGCCGAACCGGCCGTGCTGTAGCTTGAGTAACGATAGCCACCGTTGACCGTGAGTTCGTTGAAGAACGGGCGATCGCTGACGAGCGGCACCTGGATCTCGCCGAACGCTTCCTTCACGTTGTAGCTGCCGTTGATCGGCAGGGTCGCGCCGCCCTGGCCGGCCAGATCGCCGCTGAGGAAGCCGTTGTCGACCTCGAGGCTCAGCGACTCCTTGCGGTACTCGCCGCCGATGTTCAGCGCGATGCCCTCGCTCGCGAACGGCGACTGGACGCCGTACTCGGCCCCCTTGAAGGTGAACGAGCCGTTGACGACCGTTTCCTTGTTCTCGCCCGACTGGAAGCCCGGAGTCTGGACATAGTTCAGCGCGGCCGGCGTAATGCCCGCCGACCCGAAGATGTTCAGCGGGACGCAGTTCGGATCGGTGCCGTCGACGAACGAACGACAGACCGCCTGGCCGGTCGTGGCCAACCCGGGACGTGTATCGGTAATGGCATCGAGCGCCCGCGTCGTGCGCGAGACTGAGAACTCGTTACGATACACCTGGTTGAACACGGTGCTGCCGAACTGGCCGTACGCCTCGTACGAGACACCCTTGGCAATGTCGCCGCGTGCGCCTGCAACGAAACGATACTGGGTGTGGCGCAGATCGGCCTGGCGACCGCCGCCTTCGACGTTACGGCGACCGATGGTAACCTTGCCCTGCTGATACTGCGAACCGTCGGGGTTCGTCAGATTGATGACATTGCCATTGGCGTCTCGCACCAGGTTCGTGTCGCGAAAGAAGGTAGCCCTCTGCGCAGCCGACAGGAACGGGTTGTTGCTGTTCAGGACCGTCGTATTGCTGAAGTCACCCGACGGCGCGATCTGTGCGACCGAGCGATCGTCCATGAACATGAACTCAGTATAGGGCTTGAACGCGTCGCTCACTTCGTAGTTCGCGAGGAAGCCCGCGGTGTAGCGCGTGTCCGGACGCTGGTAATAGTTCAACGGATTCGCATTGTAGAGCGTGCGCCCGGGAACCAAGGCACCCGCACCGTTCAGCGTATATTGCTGTTGCAGACCGCTTGCCGCGCCATTGACGACGGCGTCGCTCAGCGAGAAGTTCGCGGGGAATGCCGTGGTCGAACCGCCGCAGACATAATCGTTGCCCACGTTGCCCGCCGGCGCGTTCAGGCCGCACGAGCTGTAGTCGCGCGAGCCCTGCAGGATCGCACCGATCTTGCGGTAGCCGCCATAGCCGACGATATGGCCGCGACCGTCGCTGGTGCCGACACCGACCTTGAAGTTGATGTCGAACTGCGTCCCATCAAACGACTGACCGGTCGGCGCCGGGTAGCCGGCGGCGGTGTTCAGCGCCTTGAAACGATCGCTGCGGTTGTTGTGGTTGTAGATGCCGCCCGATGCATCGACGCTGAAGCCCTCGTAATCGGTATCGAGCACGAAGTTGACGACGCCGCTGATCGCGTCCGAACCATAGACCGAGCCTGCGCCGCCGGTCAGCACGTCGACGCGCTTGATCAGCGATGCCGGGATCATGTTGACGTCGGCAGCGGCACTGGCCGTGCTGCTCGACGATGGGTTGCCCGGCATCAGGCGGCGGCCGTTGATCAGCACCAGCGTGCGCGACTCACCGAGGTTGCGAAGGTTGATCGTCGCGGTCCCGGTCGAACCGTTGGATACCGACGAAGTCTGCGTGGCGAAGGACGACGGAAGGCTGTTCAGCACGTCCTCGATGCGCGTCGCGCCACGCAGCTTGATGTCGGCTGCATTGACGACGGTCACGGGGCTGGCCGACGTCAGGTTCGGGTTCGAGATACGCGAACCGGTAACGACGATGTCACCACCCTCGGCCGTACCCGCAGCGGCGGGATCCTGGCTCGGCGTGTTGGAGATCGCGGGCGTCGTCGCCGCTGCGCCGTCGTCGCTCGTCGTACCCTGAGGCGCGGGTGCCGGTGCGGTCTGCGCAAACGCGGGCAATGCGGCAACCGCGCCCGTGATCATCGTAGATGCCAGCAGGCAATCTCGAAATATATGGTTTCGCATCGTGCTATGGTCCCTGTTCGGTATCGGCGAAATTTCGCGCGACATGATCTAAAGTGCGGCCGTGTGACCCCAATGGCGACTTTTTTGCAAAACCGAACCAGCCTGTCCAAAGCTAAGTGACACTTTTGGTTTCAGTTCGTCGCATTGCGTCAACATTGTTGCCCAAGGGCAACAATGTTGCGTGCGTCGTCGCCTTGCATCTTGCCAAGCCGCGATTGCAGCGCCCCGTACGTCAGTCTATCGCTTTGCCTCAAAGTAGATTTTGGGGGGCGATATGCGGGTTGCGATGATGTCGACGATGACCGGCTTGATTGGGATCGCGGCGGTTGCAGTGGCGACGACCGCTGCCAAACCGCGCAATACGGAGCGTGCAACTTTACTGACGGCGGTCACGCAGTGCCGTGCCGTTATGGATCCCTCCGCCCGCCTTGCATGTTTCGATCGATCGGTAGCAGCACTGGATGCAGCTGAAGCCGACAAGACCGTGATCGTCATCGACCAGCAACAGATGCACGAAACTCGGCGCAGCCTGTTCGGTATCAGCCTTCCGAATACCGACCTGCTCGGCAACGGCAAAGATCTGCCGCAGATCGAGACGACGCTGACGAGTGCCTCGGTGAATGACACAGGGCAGTGGAACTTCGTCCTTGCCGACGGCGCACGGTGGACGCAGACGGACGACTATGTAATCGCGCGGCGGCCTCGGGCGAACGACAAGGTAATCATAAAGCGCGCCGCACTCGGCAGCTTCCGATTGAGCGTCGGGGGGCAGCCCGGTGTGAAGGCCAAGCGGCAAAATTAGCGCCTGCGAACTCGTGCCTGGTGTCTCTTTTCCCTGCCGCGCCAACGCACCGACACGGATCTCGTCGAATAGGATGAGTTCGACGACTTTCGCGAGCAGGTAGACGGAAGTTGAAATGGTCATATCGCAGAGCTGAGGAAACGTCGAAATCTGGGAGACGAAAAAGGGGGCCTGAGTGTCTGAAGGCGGGTCGTGTGGCGAAACGTGGGGTCTTCGACAGCATCCCGTATTGACGGCATCTCGCATCTGAGACCATCGCGTTGCCCATGACCAAGAGCAAGGGACGTACCGGCGCGTACGCACGCGCCAATATCCAGCCTGCACCGACAGCCGCCGAGCTCGATGCCGCCAAGCGAGAGGTCGTGCAGATCGAGGGGCGGCTGGTCGGCCTGGCTGCCGGGCATCCCTCGGTCAAGATCTGGAAGGCTCGCCTTCGTTCGGCCCAAGCCGTGATCGCCCGCGCTCCGCGCGACGGATAGGCGGTGCGGGGTCCGCGCATCCGCTGGTGACGCAGGCCGGGATCGACATCCTGCGCCGAGGCGGATCGGCGGTTCGGTGAGCGTTATCGATAGTATTTCAACGCGGCGGCGACGTCCGCGGCGAAGCGCGCGATGTCGAACCGCGCTGTGCCGGGATCCTCGCCGCGCCTGACGATGACGAGCTGCCGGGACGGGATCACCATGACATACTGTCCCCGGTTGCCTTGCGCGGCGTAGCTGCCCTCGGGCAAGCCCTGCTTAGGGCCGAACAGCCACATCGTCGCGCCATAGCCGGGGCCGCTCGCGGGCTGCGGTCCGCTCGGCTTCGTCATGTTGCGCATCCACCCAGCCGGTAGCAGGCGCTTGCCTTGCCAGACCCCGTCCTGCGACCAGAACAACCCCAGCCTCGCGAGGTCACGCGCGGTCGACCAGACCTGGCTGGAGAGGATGTAATTGCCGTGCCAGTCGGTCTCGGCGACGGTATGCGCCATGCCGAGCGGACCGAGCAGGCTGCCCGGCAACGCCCGGTACCGCGCCTCGCCGATCGCGTTTCGGGTGGCATAGACCGCAAGCAGGATATCATTGTTGGCATAGCGGAAGCGCGTGCCGGGCAGCGCTTCCAAGGGCCATGACACTGCCTGTTCGTCGACGGTGGTGCCGCCGAAATAGATGGCATCGGTGCGATTGCCGGCGGTGTCGCTGTGCAGGCCGGACGCCATGCGCAGGAGATTGTCGAGCGTGATGGCCTGACGCGGATCGCCGGTCTTCTTCCATTGCGGAACGGCGGCGGGGTCCTTCAACGCGGTTGCATTGTTCAAGCCGATGAGCGTGCTGGCAATCGACTTGCCGACCGACCAGGTCCGGTTGGATACGAACGGCCCGAAACCGCGGCCATATTGCTCGGCGAGAACCTGGCCGTCTTTCACGACGATCACGCCGACCGTCTTGGTGTCGACGCCATAGGTGGTCCCGAATGCCTTGCCGACCGCGCCGGTCAGTGAGGCGGACGGGCGCGGTGCGATGCCGGCGTCACCCTGCGGCCAGCGCCGCGGATCCGCCGGTGCAATCGACGGTGCCGCCATCGTCTTGCGGCCAGCCGGTGCCGTGCCGCCGATCGGCAGGGTCACGCAACCATGCCCGCTGGTCCACGTCGCGCGCCTCGGGGGAAGCTTTGGATCGAATGCTACGGAGACGGACTGGAGGCTGCGGTCGACGTTCGCCGTGAGCGTCGGCACGATCTTCTCATAGTCGGGGTAGATGCCGGCCAACTCATCGGCATCGATCTGTTCCGGCGTGCGTCCCGCATTGAAGATGCCGGAGCAATAGAGCGCCGCCTTGTATCCGGCCGCCACTGCGCGCTGATAGGTCCCTGCCGATGGCTGGGCAACGATCTGGGCGTGGGCGGGCACCGACGCGAGAAGGGCAAGACCGGCCGCTTTTAGTATCTGCATGGCGGCATCCTCCCATTACGCAACGGGCTCGGCAATTCGTTTTCCTGAACTGCCGCGATCGGGGAGCGTCCCGCGCAGGCGAACCAGGATCGAGCTCAAATCTTATTCGGGGGGACCGGCACGGCTGCGATGGTTCGCTGTACAGGTCCCCCAGGACGCGATCAGTTTCGCATGAACTCCGCAAACGCGTCGCGCCAATCTGCATGCCAGCGGGACAGGGCAGGGAAGTTTGCGATCAGGTCTCCCGCCGCCCACGCTATCCGCTTCGCATCCTGTTCGGAGGTCGTCTCGTTGTCCGGGCACAGGATGTAGAAATCGCCCGCTGCCACCCGGTCCATCATCAGCGCGACGACCTGTTCAGGGGGCCACGCACCGGGTGGTTTCTCCGCCAGTCGACCGGCCGTCATCCCGGTCCAGGTGAAGCCGGGCACGAGCAGGTGGGCGCTGACCCGACGTCCGGTCCGTTCGCGCAAGCTGTGGGAGAGGCCTTCGGTCAGCGATTTCACCCCGGCTTTCCCGCACGTACCAGATCGGCCATCGCACCGACGGTATCCTTGATCGGCACGTCGGGGTCGACGCGGTGCTGGTAGTAGAGATCGATGACATCGAGCCCGGTCCGCTGCAAGCTCGCGTCGCAGGCCGATCGCACATAGTTGGGGCGACCGTTGACCCCCTTGAAGCTGCCATCCGCCCCGCGCACGTTGCCGAACTTGGTCGCGACGACGACCCACTCGCGCCGCTCGCGCACGACGCGGCCGACCAGCTCTTCGTTGGCCCCGACGCCGTAGATGTCGGCGGTGTCGAGGAACGTCACGCCGAGATCGAGCGCGCGATTGATCGTCGGAACCAATTCCGCCTCGTCACGGCTACCGTAGAAGTCGGACATGCCCATGCAGCCAAGGCCGAGTGCGGAGACTTCGAGACCTTGTCGGCCGAGTTTGCGGGTTTTCATCGGATCGGTCCTCGATAGCTGGCGACAAGATACGCGGTCGATCGGCTGCACGCCGCGGTATCCCGACCGGGAACTTGACCATACCGATATCGGTGTGGCCGAGGAACAGGACGCCATTCCTCGGCCAGCCACTCATACTCGCCTCGCCCGAAGCGAACGCTCGCAGACGCGACCCCTCGGCCCACGTCGTTCGCGCCGGGTAAGGCGCTCAGTTCGGCGTCCGGTCTTAAAAGGCGATCTTGAACTGGCCGCCAATGATGCGTGGTTCGTTGATCATGCCCGTCAGGTTGTTGAAGTCGATCGCGCTGATGCTGCGATACTGGTTGGTGATGTTGCGGACGAACGCGCCGACCTCATACCCCTGCGGCGATTTATAGCCGACCTTGAGCCCGCCTTCGAGCGACGACTTGCCGGTGAACTCTACCGCTTCATACAAGAAGAAGTTGATACGGCTGCGATAGACCCAGTCGGTATAGGCATAGACCTCGCCGCCGTTCGCGAGCGGGATGCCGTAGCGCGCGGTCCAGTTGGCGATCCAGCGCGGCGCCTGCGGAAGGTCGTTGCCGTCGATCACCGCGAACCCGTTGACGATCGGATCGAGCACGGTGCAGGTCGCGCATACCCCGACGCCAATGTTGCGGTCGCGGATCTCGGTGAAGTTGTAGCTGCCGCTCGCGGTCAACGTCAGCTCGGGAAGCGGACGCGCCTCGAACTCTCCCTCCACGCCGTAGCCGATCGCCTTGTTCGCGCTGATCAGGCGTGCCGAATTGCTGCTGCCGCCGACTGCAGTGATCTGCAGGTCCTTGGTGCTGTACCAATAGGCGTCGAGCGAGAAGCTCACCTTGCGGTCGAGCAGCGTGCCCTTGAAGCCGCTCTCGCTCGAGAACGTGGTCTGCTTCGGTGCGGTACTCTGGACACTGCCGAAGGTCACGCGGTCCTGGATCGCCGGGCCCTGATAGCCGGTCGCGAGCCGCGTATAGACGTTGATCGCGGGCGTCAGTTCATAGGTCGCGCTCGCGTCCCAGGTCACGTTCGAGCCACGAACGATCGCGCGCGCGGGCAGCGTGTCGCTGATCCCGGTGCCGGGGATCGGCGCGGTCACGAGGTCGTTGCGATAGTCGTGCGAATAGCGGACGCCAGCGCGCAACGTCAGCAGTTCGGTCGGCTTGGCCTCGATCGAGGCGAACGCGCCGTAATTCTCGTTGCGGTTGTCGTGGAAGATATCCTGGTCGAGATCGGTCGCGCGCGCTCCGGTCCCGCCGAACGCATAGTCGTACTGGTGATAGCGCAGCGTCTGGTGGAAATAATACAGACCGCCCTGGAGGCGGATGCCGTTCATGTCCTCGCTCGCATACCGCAGTTCCTGGCTAAACTCCTTGGGCTTGGTCAGGCCGCCGGTGTTCGACGGGAACAGTCCGACGCCGATCGCGCCGATCGTGCCGCCGAGGAACGTGTAGTTGTTGCCGCCGTCGACGTCGCCGGTGCTCTCGACCTTGGCCTGCTCGTATCCGGTGACCGAGTAGAAGGTGCCGATGCCGTCGAGATGATAGTCGAGCCGCAGGTTGGTGCCCCACTGCGTCAGGCTCTGGCTGGTATAGCCGTCGAGCGTGACGTGCTTGGGGTCGAACCCGGTGTTGAAGTCGTTGGTGCCCGGCTTGAACAGCCCGGCGCGGAAGATGCGCGGCGAGCCGGTCAGGTCGCGAACATGAACGTTCAGCAAGGCGTTGAAGTCGCTGCTGGTATAGCCGAGCTGGAAGCGGCCCGCGACGTCGCGATAGCCCTCGAGCTTGCGGTCGGCGTTGCCCGTCGTCGAATCGTTCTTCACCCAATCGTCGCGCGACTGGATGATCCCCGACGCGCGGAACGCAAAACCGTTGCCGATCGGCAGGTTGAGCGCCGCCTCGCCGTTAATCGTGTTGTAGGTCGCCCAGGATCCGGTCGCATAGCCGGAGACCTTGTCCGGGTTCGGCTTGGCGGAATCGATCTTCACGACGCCCGCGGGCGTGTTGCGCCCGAACAACGTGCCCTGCGGACCGCGCAGCACTTCGACGCTCTGCAGATCGAAGACGGGGAACGACTTCAGCATCGGGTTCTCAAGCGCGACGTCGTCATACACGACCGAGACGGGCTGGGCCGCGTTGGGATCGAAATCGGTGTTGCCGAGGCCGCGGATGTAGAAGCGCGGGAAGGTGCGACCGAAGGAGGATTCGACCTGGAGGCTCGGCGTGCGGCCGGCGAGGAAGCGGATGTCGAGGCCGCTCGAATTGAGCACGTCGAGCTTCTCGCCGCTGATCGCGGTGACCGCGAGCGGGACGTCCTTCGACGATTCCCGGCGGCGAGTCGCGGTGACGACGATCTCACCGACGCCTTGGTCGCTCGCCGGATCGCTCACGGCTTGTGCAGCCGGCACTTGTTCCTGTGCGATGGCGGGCACGGCGAAAACGAGCAGCGGCGCGCTGGCGGCGAGCAGGCGGGCGATGGCAGACGTACGAACGGGCAAGCGAATCATGGATGGTCCCCCCTTGGGTTTCGAACATCCTCCTGCGTCGATCCGTGTGACCCGGATCCGTCACCGACCGGTAACACCGCTGTAACGCGCGGCAATAGGGCGGATCAGGCCCAATGCGTTTTTGCCGGACACCGCGACATCTTTGCCCCAGTCGGCGCCGCCGCCACGGTGACGTTCAGCGCTTGAGAGATCGCGGGTAGAGCGCGTGCATCATCGTCGCACTGTCTGACAAAGAACGACGGTCTGCGCGCGTATGAGGGGGCAACCGGCTACCAGAGTACGCCCAAGCCGCACCTGCCCGATCTTACGAGGGCGCGGCGCGGTATCGCCAGTTTCTCACTGGGTCGGCTATTTGGAATAGGTTTGGATTACGACACTGGGCGACCATCGTACGTGTTGCGTGAGCCCGCGAATTTCGCGGGTTACACGATTGTGTCACCCCGCTGAAACGTGTTTGGCATAGCGACTGCCGGTGAACCCGTGGTCCCCATCGTCCCCGCCGTCGACGAAATTCCTTCCGGCCAGGCTATCGGCGGTCATGCCGGGCGTCGCTGCGTTCTGCGTGTATTTCGCAATGTACGGGTTTCGCAAGCCGATCGCGGCGGCGGGGTTCGACGGCGTGCCGGCGGTGTTTGCCGGGATCGATTACAAGACGGCGCTGATCCTGTCGCAGGCGGTCGGCTATGCGCTGTCGAAGATGATCGGGGTGCATGTCGTCTCGGTCCATCGGCCCGAGCATCGCACCCACCTGATCCTGTCGCTGATCGGTGCGGCGTGGGTGGCGCTGTTGCTGCTCGCGCTGTTGCCCGCCCGGTTCGGCCCGCTGGCGATGCTGTTGAACGGTTTGCCGCTCGGGATGATCTGGGGGCTGGTGTTCAGTTATCTGGAGGGACGGCGCAATTCGGAGGTGCTCGCGTCGATCCTGACCGCGAGCTTCATCCTGTCGTCGGGCGTGACGCGATCGGTCGGCAGCCTGTTGCTCGAGCACGGCGTCAGCGCGTTCTGGATGCCGGCGCTCACCGGGCTGATCTTCACGCCGCTGCTGCTGGCGGGCATGGCGGCGCTTGCGCGATGCCCGCCGCCGGACGTCGCGGACTGCGAGGCGAGAGGCGTTCGCGGTCCGATGGATGCCGCAGCGCGGCGTGCCTATCTGCGGCGACATTGGGTACCGGTGACGGCGTTGGTCGCGGGCTACACGATGCTCGCGGCACTGCGTGACCTGCGCGACAATTTCGCACCCGAACTGTGGATCGCGCTCGATCATCCGGCAACGCCCGCGCTCTATGTCGCGACCGAGGTGCCGGTCACGGTGATCGTATTGCTTGGCCTGGCCATGCTGGGGCTGGTGCGCGACAACCGGTATGCGGTGGTCACGATCCACGTCGTCATCATGGCGGGTGCCGCGATCCTTGCCGGATCGATGCTGGCGTTGCGCGCAGGGGCGATCGGCCCGGTGACCGGCATGATCCTGACCGGCATCGGTATCTACCTCGCTTATGCCCCGTTCAGCGCGATCCTGTTCGACCGCATCATGGCCGCGAGTCCATCGCCCGGCACCGCCGGCTTCCTGATCTATCTGGCGGATGCGTTCGGCTATTCGGGCAGCATCGGGCTGTTGCTCATGCGCAGTACGACTACGCCAGGGCGCGACTGGCTCGGGTTGTTCCTCGATGCTGGGGTGCTGACCGGGTCGGCGTTGCTAGTGTTGACCTTCGTCTCGGCGCTGTGGTTTGTCCGCCACCCCCCGACGCGGTGAGCACGCTCAGGCGATATGGAGCCGGACGTCGGCGTGCCTCGCTGCCTCCGCGATCGCCGGTGGCACGGGCAAGTCGGTGACGAGATCGTGCACCTGCGCGAAGTCGGCGACGTGGACGGTGCCGGCGCGGTCGAACTTCTCCGCGTCGGCGACGACGATCACCCGGCGCGCGCCGTCGAGCAGTGCGCGCTTGTAGGCCGCTTCGTCGGGTTCGAAATCCATGAAGCCGCGCTTCGCTTCGATCGCACCCATCGAAAGGATCGTCGCGTCGGGCGAGAAACAGCGCGAGTAGCGGATCGCCTCGGCATCGAACGTCGCGCGGTAGTCCACGTTGACCGCGCCGCCGGCCAGGAAGACGCGGATCCCGTCGCGACCGAGCATGTCGCTCGCAACCTCCAGATTATTCGTGACGATCGTCAGCCGTCGGCGATCGGCGAGCGCACGCGCGACCCAGCACGAGGTGGTGCCCGAATCGATCAGCACGGTCATCCCGTCCTCGATCAACGACGCGGCACGGCGCGCGATCGCCTGCTTCGCGTCCGCCTGCGCCTGCATCCGCAACCGGTATGGCGCTTCGAGCCGATTGTCGGGAAGCTTGACCCCGCCATGGACCTTGTACGCGCGACCGCTCGCCTCGAGTTGCCGCACATCGCGCCGGATGGTCTCGTCCGATACCGCGAAGTGATCGGCGAGCATCGTGATCGAACACGACCCTCGCGCCTCGAGCAACGCGACAAGACTGGCGATACGATCCGACTGCGTCACACGACTTCTCCCGTTCGGCCTGTTTCTCCGCATCTCCCGTTGGGCACAAGTCACAAAATACCAACAATATCCACACGATGTCACAGGCATGTCACATGACGCTTGCAAGGGCTGCGTCACAGGATGCCCGGCAATACTCGGACCGTGGCAAGGGGAAGACGACATGACCAAGTGGATGATGGGGGCTGCGATCCTGGCGATCGCGGCGACGACGAACGCGCGCGCGCAGACGACCGTAACGCCGTCCGCGACGCCAGCTGGCGATGCGGAACAGCCGCGCAGCGACGAGATCGTCGTGACCGGACAGTCGACCGCATTCGCCAACACGCGCGTGACCACGGCGATGATCGACCGCCAATCCGCGCTCGCCAGCGTCAACGACGTCATCAACGAACTGCCCGGCGTATTCGTCGCGGAGGGCGACGCGTTCGGCTCGTCCGACTGGGCGACCTCGATCAGCATCCGCGGCTTCAACAGCGGCGGCGGCGGTGGCCAGCAGATCGGCTCGACGATCGACGGCATGCCGAACGGCGGCTCGGGCTATGGCGGCGGATCGCGCGCCAACCGGTATATCGACGTGCTCGACCTCAAGACCGTCAACGTGTCGCAAGGGACCGCCGACATCTCGTCGCGCTCGAACGAAGCGCTCGGTGCGACTCTGGATTACGTGACCTCCGATCCGACCGCGGACAGCCGGTTGCGCTTCACTGCCGCCGGGGGCGATTTCAGTGCGCGCAAATTCTACGTGCGCGGCGATACCGGCACCATCGCGCCGAACACCACCGCCTATGTCAGCGCCTCGACCTCACGCGTGCGCGACTGGATCGGCGGATCGGGCAAGACCAGCCGCGATCATATCGACGCCAAGGTGTTGAGCCGTGTCGGTACGGTCGACCTGACCGGCTTCGTCTCGTACGACGATGCGGATGAATCCGAGTTCGGATCGGTATCGCCCGCGCAGTTCGCGAACGATCCGAACCACGACGCGTACACCGACAGCTGGACCGGGCTGCCGTACGTCGACCAGGCCTATCGCCCGACCTCGCGCGCGCTGCGGAAGAACCTGTTCGGGTATCTGAAGGCCCGTACCGAACTCGGCGAAGTGAAGCTGCAGGCGGCGGGCTATTATCACCGGATGCGCGGCCGCGGCGATTTCGCGCCGCCGTATCTGGTCGACGCGCGCAACGACGGCGCGGGCAACCCAGAGAGCGAATTTGTCGGCGGTCCAACGGTGCGGGGCAGCGATGCGCTCGGCAAGATCTACTTCGTCACGCCGACCGGTGCCGCTGCGCCGATGACCGCCGGGTGCGTCGGCACCAGCAACGTGCCCGCCGAATACTCGCCGACCTGTTATGCGTCCAACGCGACCCCGGTCATGTCGTACCGGCACACCCACTACAAGAACGACCGCATGGGTTTCACCAGCGACGTCGACTGGCAGCATGACTTCGGCGTGGTACAGAACCAGTTTCGCGCCGGCTTCTGGTTCGAGCACAGCCGCGCCAACCAGCTTCGCGACTGGCACAAGATCACCAACGCGCGGGTCGGGCCGGCCTTCGACGGCACGCCGTATTACGTGCAGTTCAGCACCGACTACGGGCTCGACGAAGTGATGTATTACGCCGAGGACGCGGTGACCTACGGCCCGGTCACCGCAAGGCTCGGCGTCAAGCAGTTCTTCCTCGACCAGAGCCGCACCGAACTGCTCGGCAATCTGAGCGCGACGTCGATCCAGTCGCATTCCGATCCGCTGATCAACGCCGGCCTGACCTATGCGACGCCGTTGCAGGGCATGGAGCTGTTCGCCGGTTATTCGCAGAACTTCGCAGCGATCGGCAACGGCCCCCTCGGACAGCCGCCCGAGACGATCCGCAACCTGCGACCGGAAACCGCGAACAACATCGAGATCGGCACACGCTACAACACCGGGCGGATCCAGGCGTCGCTGACCGGCTACGACATCAAGTTCAAGAACCAGATCGTCTCGATCTCGTCGAACCTCGTCACCGGGATCGATTATCTCGAGCAGCAGGACAGCGTTTATCTCAACGTCGGCGGGGTGAAGAGCCGCGGAATCGAAGCGGCGCTGGCCTACCGAGTGCTGCCACCGCTGACGCTGTCGGGCAGCTTCACCTACAACCACGCGACCTATATCGGCACCGGCAACGCCGCGCAGGATGCCGACGTCGGCGTGACGCCCGGCCAGCAGGTGATCAATTCGCCGCGCACGATGTGGGTGGTCTCGGCGGACTACAAGAAGTCGATCTTCAAGGCTGGCATCGCCACCAAGTTCGTCGGCGACCGCAACATCGACACGCGTGGCGTCGCCAAGGCCGGCAACTTCACGCTGGTGAGCGGCTATGTCGGTGCCGACCTGGAGGCGGTGAGCGAGCAGATGAAGGGCGTGTCGTTCACGGTGCAGGCGACCAACCTGACCGACGAACGCTATCTGTCGAGTGCCGATGGCGGCTCGGCGTTCCTGGGCACCCCGCGGACCGTGACCGCGTCGCTGTCGCTCGACTTCTGATCTGAAACGGGCATGGTCCGCCGACGTTTGCGGATCATGCTATTCTCCTGTGGATTGCCCCGATGACTGATGTCTCTCGCCGTACGCTGCTCGGGGCCAGCCTTGCCGGTGTGGCATTGTCTGCGTTTCCCGCAGCGATCGCGCGGGCGGCCGCGATCGCGCCGGACGTGAAGACGGGCTCGATCATGGATGTCGAACACGTCGTGATCCTGATGCAGGAAAATCGCGGCTTCGATCATTATTTCGGATCGTTGCGCGGCGTGCGCGGGTTTGCAGACCGGTTGCCGATCCCGGTCCCGTCGGGGTCGGATGCGACGAAGCCTGCGCCGGTCTGGTATCAGCGCGACCGGACCGCACCCGGCGGTGCGCGCACCGTCCTGCCGTTCCACCTCGCCACGCGCACCAATTTCGACCTGATGCGGATGGAGGGTACGCCGCATAGCTGGCCCGATGCGCAGCGCGGCTGGGACGAGGGGCGGATGGCGCACTGGCCCGAGGCGAAGAGCCAGCGCGCGATGGGCCATTACCGGCGCGAGGACATCCCGTTCCAGTTCGCGCTCGCCGAGGCGTTCACGGTCTGCGACGCGTATCACTGCTCGGTCCAGACCGGGACGAACACCAACCGCCTGTTCCTATGGAGCGGCACCAACGATCCCGGCGGCACGCTGGGCGGTCCCGCGATCGGCAATTCGCACGACAGTTTTCCCGCGGACGGCGGCGCTGCCGAGCCGTATCGCTGGACGACGGTGGTCGAGCGGTTGCAGGCGAAGGGCGTCGACTGGCGCATCTACCAGGACATGGCCGACAATTTCACCGACAACCCGCTGGTCGGTTTCGCTACGTTTCGCGACGCGCACCAGGGTGGCGGCGATGCCATATTACGAGATCGCGCGCTCACGACGCGCGGACTGGACGTCCTGCGCACCGACGTGCTCGCCGGGCGACTGCCGCAAGTGTCCTACGTCATCGCCACCGCGAAGGGCTCCGAGCATCCCGGCCCGTCGAGCCCTGCGCAAGGCGCCGCTTACACCGCCGAAGTGCTCGACGCGCTGACCGCCGACCCCAAGGTCTGGGCGCGGACGGCGTTGCTCGTCATGTTCGACGAGAATGACGGCTTCTTCGATCACGTCCCGCCGCCGGCCCCCCCGTCGCATGCCGACGACGGCACGCTGCTCGGCGGATCGACGGTCGACCTCGAGGGCAGCTATCACCGCCACCCGAGCAAGGGCGATGCGGCGCTCGATCTCCCCGCCTATCGCGGCCGGGCTTATGGGCTAGGCCCGCGCGTGCCGATGTACGTCGTCTCGCCGTGGAGCCGGGGCGGGTGGGTCAATTCGCAGGTGTTCGATCACACTTCGGTGATCCGCTTCCTCGAACGCCGGTTCGACTTTCACGAACCCAATATCGCACCGTGGCGCCGCGCGGTATGCGGCGATCTGATCTCGGCGTTCGACTTCACCGCCGCGGATCCCGCCCCGTTCGCCGCCATGCCCGATCCGCGCGTCGATGCCGTGCGCGCGGCGGCGATCCCCAAGCAGATAAGTCCCCAGGCGCCCCTCGGGGTAGCATTGCCCTGGCAGGAACCCGGCATCCGCCGCGCTCGCTCGCTGCCCTATGCCTTGACCGTCAGCGAGGCGATCGGTGATGGCGCGATCCAGCTTCGGTTCGCTGTCGATGGTGCCCAAGCTGCTGTCTTCCATGTCTACGACCGGACCGATCTGAGCCAGGCGCCACGCCGCTTCACGGTCGAACCCGGACGTGCACTGGACGGGCGCTGGGCGTTCGACGGCGAGGGGCGCTACGACCTCTGGGTACTCGGCCCGAACGGCTTCCACCGACATTTCATGGGACATCGCGACGACCCGGCGCCGTTATCCGGCCTCGTCTGGCGCGCGACCGACACCGCGATGACGTTGACCCTTCCCAACGGGCACCGCACCCATAAGCTGGTCGCGCATGCCGAACGCGTGGGCGCGAAGACCGCGGTGACGCCGCTGGCCGAAGCGCGGAGTAGCTGGCCGCTGAGCAACAGCTATGGCTGGTACGACATCACGGTCGTTGCCGGGACGGTCCCGAACTATCTGCGCCGGGTATCGGGGCGGATCGACGCACCCGGCCGGATGACGTGCAGCGATCCGTTCGTCATTGCTCGGCCGGTCTGACTTCCTTTCCGTTAGTCTCGGCGAGACCATGCACCGCGTCGCCGTACCCCCGGCTAACAATGGTAGAACGGTACCGACCTGGTGTTCTGGCGAGATGGCGCTCCACTCGATGCGAATGTCAGGGTTGGGTCAGCCGTCCCCCGGCTCGTGCGTGTCACCAGCATGTCGAGCCTGGAACAGCCTTCGTCCTTCCGTGAAGTACACGACGACCAGAACCGCGACGCCGATCGCCAGGTATCCGATCGCCAGCGGATAGGTCGTGCCGTCATAGGCCTGCCCGATGATGGAGCCGACGATCACCGCCCCGACGCTGGTGATGAAGCCCTGTATCGAGGATGCGGTACCGGCGATGTGTCCTACGGGCTCCATCGCCATGGCACCGAAGTTCGACCCGCACAGTCCTATGCACGTCATGCTGAGTGCCTGGAACAGCATGTACGTCCCCAGCGACTCCCGTCCGACGCCGATCACCACGAGGTGGAGCAGCGACAAGGCGATCAGGGCGAGCAACGCGGACTGCGAGATGAGGCGGGTGCCAAGCCGCTCGACGAGGCGACTGTTGGCAAACGATGCGCAACCCATCGAGAAGGCGCAGATGGCGAACAGGATCGTGAAGCGTTCGCCCGCATGGAACTCGTCGACGAAGATCTGCTGGGCGGAGGAGACGAAGGCGATGATGCCGCCAAACGTCATCGACGCCGCCACGGCATAGCCCGCGGAGAACCGGTTCGTCAGCGTCAATCGGTAGGCGGCGCCAAGAGACGCGCGCGACAAGGGAGAACGACGTTCTACCGGCAGGGACTCACGCAGGCGGAGCGTGGACCAGGCCAGGACGACCGCCGCAAAGGTCGCCAGCGCATAGAAGATGAAGCGCCAGGGTCCGAACGCGAGCAGGACCTGGCCGAGGCTCGGCGCCATGATCGGCACCAGGAAGAAGATCATCTGGGCGACGGAGAGCGTGCGCGCCATCTGGCGGCCCGAATACCGGTCCCGCACGATTGCGACCGCGAGTACCCGCGTCGATGCGGACATGAGGCCCTGGAGCACGCGCGCGCCGAGAAGGGCGGAGAACGTCTGCGAACCCGCGGCGAAGATGCTGGCCGCCACGAAGCCGGCAAGCGTGATGAGGAGGATGGGCCTGCGGCCATATCTGTCAGCAAGCGGGCCGTAGACGAGCTGTCCGGCACCGAAGCCCAGCATGTAGACCGTGATGATCCACTGCCGGTGGTTCGCCGTCGTGATGGCAAGTTGATGGCCGATGTCGGCGAGCGCAGGGAGCATCAGGTCCACGCCCAACGCGTTGACCGCCATCAGTGCGGCGACGAACGCGACGAATTCGCCAGCGCGCATGGAGGTGGAAGTCTGCTTATCGATCATGGGGCCGTCATCTAGGACAGCAATTCACCAGTGACCATGCCTGCCGGCACGCTCAAAGCAACCTCTGTGACTGGCATCGCCGATATCAGTCACAGAGACGATATACGATGGCCCAAGGAACGGGTTTCGCCGATCACGACGCTCACCCTATTGCCGGACCGTCACCGGTACATCGATCACTTTTCCGCGGCCGCCGCCGCCACCGTCGCCGTCGATCCGCTCTGCTTCGGCTTGACGTAGCGGTCGAGCCAGTCGGTCATCTGCCACAACGTCTCCTCGGTCGATTCCAGCGCGCGATAGCCGTGCGGCTCGTTGGGCAGGACGACGTAGCGTACCGTCGCGCCGTTGCCCTTCAGCGCCGCGTACATCCGCTCGGACTGGATCGGGAAGGTGCCGCTATTGTCGTCCGCGCCGCCATGGATCAGCAGGATCGGCGCCTTGATCCTGTCGGCGTAGGTGAACGGGCTCATTTCCGTATAGGTCGGCGTCGCCTGCCAATAAGTGCGCTGCTCGGCCTGGAAGCCGAACGGCGTCAGCGTGCGGTTGTAGGCGCCCGATCGTGCGATGCCGGCGCGGAACAGATCGGTATGCGCGAGCAGATTGGCGGTCATGAACGCGCCGTAGCTGTGCCCGCCGACCGCCATGCGGCTGCGGTCGCCGACACCGAGTTTGACCACCGCGTCGACCGCGGCCTGCGCATCCTGCTGTAGCTGTTTGACGTAGGTGTCGTTGGCCTCCACGCCGCCCTCGCCGATGATCGGCATCGAGGGATTGTCGAGGATCGCATAGCCCTGCGTGAGCAGGAACAGGTGGCTGATACCGCGCGGGCGGACGAACCGGTTGCCCTGATCGACCGTCTGGCCGGCGACCTTCGCGTCGGTGAACTCCGCCGGATACGCCCACAGCAACGTCGGCAGCGGCCCGTCGCGTTTCGCGTCATAGCCGGCGGGCAGATACAGCGAGCCCGACAGCGGCAGTCCGTCGGCGCGCGGATAGGTGATCGTGCGCTGCGTGACGCCGGCAAAGACCGGGGCAGGATCGGCGAAGGCGGTAACGGCCTTGGCGCCGCCGCCCTTCACGCCGCGGATCATGTAGTTGGGCGCTAGCTTCGCGCTTTCGCGCCGTGTCAGGATTCGCTGGCCGCGCTCGTCGAGCAAGGCGACGACCGTTTCGTAATAAGGCGCCTTGGCGGTCCACAGTCGCGTGTGTTCGCCCCCGGCCAGCGGCATCGTCGCGAGGAAGGGGAACGCACCCGCTTTGGTCGCGCCGTCGCCGGTGACGTACACGCCGTCATGCGCGGGCGTGAAGCGCATCACCGGTTTGCCGGCGGCATTGTCTTCGACCATCGGTTCGCCGGGATCACCGTATCGGTCCTGATAGTTGAGCGTCGATATCGTCCGCGTCTGGCCCGGTCGCGATGGCGCGACGGCCAGGCGATGCTCGGTGCGCGTACGCCACTCGCGGTCGACGACCACCGCGAAACCGTCGTCGCCCCATAGTGTCTCCGCATAACGGGCCGGGGTCTGCGCGAGTTCGACCGGTGCCGCATCGAACGGCGCGGGCTGCATCATCACCTTGTCGTGGAACGCGATCTTGGCGCGCGGATTGCCGCCGTCGAGTGCCTCCGCCCAGACCAGCGTCGCCGGTGCGTCGGACCGCCACATCGCCTCGCGCGGGCCCTTGACGGTGGCGTCGAAATCGACCGGCAGATCGTCGGCGAGCGGGCGATCGACCAGTGTCTTCACCGGTTGGCCGCCGATCGTCGACACTGCGATCTCGGTCGGGAAGAACCTGGCGGGCAGCAGATAGGAATACGGCCGCTTGAGCCGCTCGGTCAGCAGGTAGCGACCGTCCGGGGAGACGCTGAACTCGGTGATCAGACCCGGCGTTCCGATCGGCTGTGCCGCCCCCGTGAGATCGATCCGGACCAGCTGCCCGGTGAAGTAATGATCGAACAGCGCCTCGTCATGCGCATCGCCGAGCAGATCCTCGTAGGTCCGCGCCGCCGAGGTGCGGCCGGCGCTTTCCTGAATCACCGGGCCGGTGGGAGTGCTGCTCGCGACGGGCGCGGCGCCGCGACCGGCGGGCACGGTATTGGCGACCAGCGTCTTGCTGTCCGGCATCCAGGCGAAGGGCGTGCCGAACGTGCCGTTCAGCCCCTTGGCGACAGCGCGGGCGCTGCCGTCGCGCTCGGCGATCCATAGCGACAGGCCGTCGGCCTGTTGCGCGTAGAAGGCGAGGCGGGTGCCGTCGGGCGACCAATTGGGCGCGGCGAAGCGCAAGCCGGCGGGCAGCTTGACCGCGACGGTCCGGCCCGAGCCGACGTCCTTGAAGCTGAGCGCGTTCAGCCATTGCACGCGGACCTCGGCCTGGCCGTTGGTGGCGGGATCGATGCGGTAGCCGCCCAGCCGCAGGATCGGCTTCGACAGATTGGCGATCGACGGCAGGTTCTCACGCCCCAGGATCGCGAGCGTCCGGTGATCGGGACTGACGGTGACGAAGGGGGTGGGCGGCGTCTCCAGCGCCTTGGCGATAGCATCGGGCGCGCGATGATAGGCGCTGCCGCCGGGAGTCTGAGCGGAGGCGGCGGTGGTGAGGAGCAGGGCGATCAGACAGGCACCGACGCGCATTCGAATTCCTTTGTCTCTGTCGCCAGGCCGTTCGGCGCCCGGGGTCTGCAGGGGCCGACGACGATGCGAAAGGCCAGAGCTTACGAGAGTTTCGTCGTGGAGCAAGGTGTTGGACCGACCTTGGGGTCTCCACGAACCCGAATGAACGAGTGGCTGCCGTCGTGGAGTCGCTAAGGGTCGGTGAGAGGCTGCGGCGGACCTGTGCCAGCCCCGCCTCAAGGGCAGTAAACGGCGCAAATTTGACCGCATTGAGTGTGCTAGCAGGCGTGCATGAACTATCTCATGCTAGCAATCGCGATTGTCTCCGAGGTTTGTGCCACGACCGCCATGAAGCAGTCGAATGGTTTCACCCGCCTGCCTTGGACGGCCGTTACCGTCATCGGGTACGGCATTGCCTTCTACTTCCTGTCGCTGACCCTCCGTACGATCCCGACAGGCATTGCATACGCGATTTGGTCAGGCGCCGGCATTGTCCTGATTTCGGCCGCTGCTTGGGCATTCCAGGGTCAGAAGCTCGATGCCGCTGCTGTGACTGGAATGGGCCTGATCGTCGCCGGCGTCATCGTTATGAACGTTTTCTCGAACGCTTCGAGCCACTGAGAGTGGCTGCGGCTTTCCGAGCTTGCGACTATCCGGGAACCAGCGAAACCTATCGCAGGTTGCTCCGTGTACGAGGCGTTGCGATTTTGCGGGAAGGTATCCGGTGGCACAGGAAGTCGAACTGAAGCTGGTATTGGATGCCGCGTCGGCCAATGCCTTTGCGGGGTCCGACCTGGTCGATCGCCCGGCGAGTACGCGGCAAATGCACGCAGTCTATTTCGACACGCCCGATCTGGCGCTTTCGAAAGCTGGCGTCTCGTTGCGCATCCGCCGGTCCGGCGACATGCTGACACAGACGATCAAGGTCGCGGATGCGAAGGCGGCGGGCCTCTTCGCGCGGTCCGAATGGGAAATGGAGGTGTCCGGCATGACACCGGTCGTCGACGATCGGACCCCCATTCCGGCGCTGCTCGGCGACGAGGCCGGCACCGTCGCTCCAATCTTCACGGTCGCGGTCGAGCGCCTGACGTGGATGGTCGACTACGACGAGGCGTCGATCGAACTGGTGTTGGATCGTGGGTACGTCGCCGCGGGTGACCGTCAGTCGCCAGTCTGCGAGCTCGAGCTGGAGTTGAAGCAGGGAGAGCCGGCCGCCTTGTTTGCGCTTGCCAAGACGATAGCGGCACATTTTCCGGTCCGCCTGGGCATCGTGACCAAGTCGGAGCGCGGCTACGCCCTGCTTCGTCCCATATCCAAGGCATTCAAGACGGAGCGGGTCGCGCTCAGCCGGACCGCATCCGCGGCGGATGCTTTCGAGGCAGTCGCCGGCTCGTGCATACGCCAATACCGCCTGAACGAGACTATCCTGCTCGACCAGGCCGACGCCGAGGCACTGCACCAAGCGCGCGTGGCGTTGCGTCGGCTGCGATCCGCCTTTTCGATCTTCAAGCCCTTGCTCGACGGCGACGAGGTACCGCATTTCCGCAGCGAGTTGCGCTGGCTGGGCTCGGTGTTGGGCGAAGCGCGCGATCTGGACGTGTTGCTGGCGAAGGCGAAGCCTGGCGCCTCGCTGTTCCAGGATCTCAACCGGGCGCGCGATGCCGCCTATGCCGCGGTCGACACCGCGCTGAGCTCAGACCGGGTTCGTGCCCTGTTGCTCGATCTGACGGAGTGGCTGGTATGCGGGGCATGGCGCACCGCCCCGTCGATGCGCGATGCTCTGGACGCGCCGGCAAGGCAGTTCGCGGCGGAGACTCTGCACAAGCTGCGTCGGCGCGTCAGCAAGCGTGGTCGATCGCTCCCCACTCAGGCGGACGAGGAACGGCATGAAGTCCGCAAGGCCGCCAAACGGCTCCGCTACGGGGCGGAGTTTTTCGACTCCCTGTTCCCGGGCAAGAAGCGTGCGCGGCGCTATGGGAAGTTCTTGAAGTCGCTGGAAAAGCTGCAGGATCAGCTCGGCGCGCTTAACGATATGGCGACGGCGCCGACGGTTCTGGACCGGCTCGGCCTGCGGGACGAACCCGGTGCCAGGAGCCTGTTGGCACACCGCAAGAAATCAAAGATTATCGACTCCGCAGCCGAGGCGTACGACGACCTCCAGGATCGCAAGACGTTCTGGGGTTAGCCCCGGACAATTGGCGCCCGGTCGGACGATCGCGTCGGACGCGGCCGAGCCTCGGCCGGCCTACTTCACCTTTACCGCCGACATGAAGAATGGCGGACGTTGTTAAGGCCGCACGGATTTGTCGGATTGCCCCAAGGACGCTGTCCCCGTCGTGTAAGAATACGGCTCTAAGCGGCCCAGCATAGCTTCTGGAGCATGTGTTGAGCTGGCTGCGTGACATCGATCGGTGGTTTCTCGCAGAGGTGCTGCCGCATGCGCCGGCCTATCGCGCGAAGGCCGCGTATCTGTGCGGCCGAGACAACGCCGAGGATCTGGTTCAGGATGCCTATGCGCGGGTTCTCAAGACGCCGGATTACCGCGCGATCGTCACGCCGCGCGGCTTCGTCCTGACGATCGTGCACAATCTTGCGCTCGAACGACTGCGTCGCGCGAACGTGGTGCGGATCGACATGCTCGCGTCGCTCGACATGCTGGGTGTCGCGGACCCGGCGCCCGACGCCTTTGCAATCGCGTCGGGACGATCCGAGTTGCAACGCCTGCTCGACCTGATCGACACGCTGCCTGCGCAATGCTCGCGCGTCCTGCGCATGCGGAAGGTCGAGGGGATGACGCCGGGCGCCATCGCCGAAGCGCTTTGCATATCGGTCTCGACCGTGGAAAAGCACATCGCTAAGGGGCTGGCGCTCATCACGAGAGCCAGGCGCGATAGCGAAGCGCAGGCGGAGGAAGCGTGCCAGGCCGTTCCGACATTCCGCAGCGTCATGCCGACCTGACCGACGAGGCTGCCGGCTGGCTGGCCGCGCTCGACGCGGGATCGGCGGATGTCGCGGCATTCGAGGCGTGGCGCGACGCCGATATTCGCCATGCGGTGGCCTTTGCAGAGGTCGCCGGTACGTGGCGGGATCTCGACGGCCTGCGCGGGGTACAGGGCGAGACGAGGGCTTCGTCTGAAGCGCAGCCCGTGCCGAAAACCGTCGCACGGCCGAATCGGCGCCAGCTCCTGCGTGCTGCCGGCTCGATCGTAGCCGTTGCCGCGGCCGGCGGGGGAATCGCCTACCGCGCTGCGGCGCGCGATATGGCGGAGACGCGGGTCGGTCAGCGGATGGCGGTCGCGGTGACGCCCGGCATCTCGCTCGATCTGAACACCGATAGTCGCGTCTACTGGCGGACGGGTGCGCCTGCACGTCTCTGGCTCGATCGCGGCGAGATTGCGCTGCGGTTGGCAGCCGACAACCGCCTGCAGTTGTTGACGCCGGGGGGGCAGTTCCAGCTCGACCCCGGTGCGTACAACGTCCGGCTGCGCGGTGCGGGGTGCGAGCTGGCGGTGCTGACGGGCGGTATCGCCGATGGATCGACGATGCGCATCGGTGCGGGCGAAGTCGCGCTCGTCACGGCAGGGCAGGTCAGTGTCCAGGCGCGCGACGATCTCGGCGGGGTCACGGCGTGGCAGCACGACACGTTGGTGCTCAACGGCGAAAGCCTCGACTATGCGGTCGCGGAGATGAACCGGTATCTGCCGAACAAGATCGTGATCGGCGACCCCGCGCTGTCGCGGCTCCGGGTGGGCGGCAGTTTCGCGACCACCCAGCCGGCGGAATTCCTGCGCGCGCTGCGCAGCTCGTTCGGCATCCGCGCGACCGCCGGCCCTTCCGGAGGGATCGTCCTGACCCGCGCGTAAAATTTATTTACGCGGTCGATGGCGGTTTGTCCGCGCTCATCCATCCCTGCTCCGACACACGGTGCGATGCGGGGATTTCATGTTCAGGTTTTTGACGACGACGGCCATCGTGGCGGTGGCGATACCCGTTGCCGCCAACGCGCAGGCGCAGGCGACCAGCGTCGCGTTCGACATCAAGGCGTCCGACACGGCGACCGCTATCAACGCGTTCGCCCGGCAAGCCGGCGTGCATGTCAGCTTTCCCTACGATGCCGTCGCCAATCGTCGTTCGGCAGCGCTTCGCGGTCGGTTCACGCGCGGCGAGGCGCTCCGCCGTCTGATCGCGGGGCAGGGGCTGATGATCGCCGAGGAGACCCCCTCGATGATATCGCTGAAGGTCACTCCGGTCGAAACGCCGCAGGACTCCACCGATGCTGCGACCACCAGCCCCGTGGGACAGGATATCGTCGTGCTCGGCCAGGGCCAGTCCCGTCAGGTCCAGACGGTGTCCGCCAAGGCGATGGCGAAGCTGACCGGCGGCTCGTCGCCGCTGCGCTCGCTCGGCAGGTTGCCCGGCGTGAACTTCGACTCGTCCGACGCGCACGGCACGTATGAGGCAGCGACGCAGCTCTCGATCCGCGGCTTCCTCACCGACCAGATGGGCTTCACGCTCGACGGCGTGCCGCTCGGCAACATGCAGTACCGCAACAACAACGGCCTTTCGATCAACCGGGCGCTGCTCAGCGAGAACAACGGCGCCGCGACGCTTTCGCAAGGCAGCGGCGCGCTCGGCACAGCCTCGACCAGCAACATCGGCGGCACGGTCGATTTCACCTCGATCGATCCCACCGACAAACTCGGCATCGATCTCGAGCAAAGCTACGGCAGCGCCAATTCGTGGCGCTCGTTTGCCCGCGTCAACAGCGGCGAGCTGCCGTGGGGCGGGCGACTGGCGGTGTCCTACGCGCATGACCGTCAGGGCAAATGGCGTGGCTGGGGCAAGCAGGTGCAGGACCAGATCAACGCGAAATACGTCCAGCCGCTCGGCGACGCGGTCAAGTCGACCACGTTCCTCAACCTGATCGACCGGCGCGAGGACGATTACAACGATGTCTCGCTCGCCCGCCTAAAGACCTATGGCTACAGGTTCGACAACATCCGCGACTTCGCGCTGGCCGAGCAACTCGCGACCATCGTCCAGAATGGCGGCACCCCGCCGGCACCGTTCGCCGCCGCCGACGACACGATCTACCAGGGCGGCGGCGTACGGCGCGATCTGCTGGCGTACGAGAAGCTCGACTATGCGCTCGGGCCGCGGTTGTCGGGTTTCACGACCGCTTACATCCATCTCGACAAGGGGATCGGCACCTATGCCAGCCCCTACGACGCAACACCCGCGGCGTTTGGCGGCTCGCCCGTCTCGGTGTCGGCGCTACGCTACGCCATCAACCGCAAAGGCGTGATTTCGCGCATCAAGTTCGCCGCTGGCGATCACAAGATCGAAGGTGGCATTTGGTACGAACGCAATGCCTTCGATCAGGGTTCGTATCTCTACGGCCTGCAAAAGGGCGTCGCGCCGAGCGAGTTCCAGAAATTCTACACCAACCCGTTCAAGACCAATTTCTACAACGAATACGTCACGAACACCGTCCAGCTCGACATCAGCGACACGTGGCAGGCGACCGACGCGCTGCGGCTGAACGCGGGCGTCAAGGGTGTGGTCTCGACCAACCGCGCGCGCAGCGTCGTCAGCACCAAGCCGATCGACGGCTCGATCCAGGCGAAGAACTGGTTCCTACCGACCGTCGGCGCGCTCTACACGCTGGACGGCAACAACGAGGTGTTCGCAGATTATACGCGCAACATGGCGGCGTTCGTCGCGTCGACCTCCAGCGGCCCGTTCTCGAGCAGCTCGCAGGCCGGGTTCGATTTCATCCGAAGCGACCTCATGCCCGAGATGACCAACACGTTCGAGGCCGGTTATCGCTTCCACGATCGTAATCTTCAGCTCTCACTGACCGGCTATTACGTGAAGTTCTCCAACCGCCTGCTCGCGTCGTCGATCAGCGCGACCATCGTCGGCAACCAGAACGTGCTCCAGAACGTCGGCGGCATTTCGTCGAGGGGCGCTGAAGCGGCTGCCAACTGGAAGTTTGCGCGCGGCTGGTCGCTCTACGGCAGCTATGCGTATAACGACGCGACCTATGACGACGATGTCCAGCCGCTAGGCGGCGCGGTGGTCGCCACCAAGGGCAAGCAGGTCGTGGCGTCACCCAAAAATGTCGGCACGGCCGAGCTCAATTACGACGACGGCACGATCTGGGGCGGGGTCAGCGCGCATTATCGCAGCGCCCGCTATTACAGCTATCTCAATGACGCAAAGCTGCCCGGCGCGGTCAACGTCAACCTGTCGGCAGGCTATCGGTTCAGCCGCATGTTCGACGTCCAGTTCAATCTGACGAACGTGTTCGACAAGAAATACATCGCCTCGACCGGGACCGCCGGTTTCGTCACCTCCGATCCGAACGGCACGTACACGACGCTCCAAACCGCCGCACCGCGCCAGGTGTTCGGCACCGTTCGCGTCCACTTTTGAGCGTCGCCGCGTATCGGGAATGCCCCCTCTTCCTCCTGTCGACAGGTGCCCCATGGAACGCCGCAATCTCCTGAAGCTCGCGCTTGGCGCGCCGCTCGTTCCCTTGGCAGCGCGGGCCGCGGCGACCGAGCCGGTACGCGGCGACAGCTTCAGCTTCGCGTTCGTGGGCGATTGCCACATCCGGCCGGAACTGGGCGCGGATCGCGCCTGCGCGCAGTGCTTCGAACAGATTTCCGCGTCGCCCGTCGATTTCGTGATCCTAGGCGGCGACCATGTCGAGGATGCGCTCGAGACGGGGCGGGACCGCGCGACGCTGCTGATGGATCTCTATCAGCGCACCGAACGCGCGCATTTGCGCAAGCCGATCCATCACGTCATCGGCAACCACGACTGCCTGGGCGTCTTCCCCAAGAGCGGCATCGATCCGTCAGCGCCCGATTACGGCAAGCAGTTCTACATCGATCGGTTCGGGCCGCGCTATTACGCGTTCGATCACAAGGGCGTGCATTTCGTCGTGCTGGATTCGATCGGCCTGACCCCGGATCGCAGTTACGAAGGTCGTGTCGACGCTGTCCAACTGGCATGGCTGCGCGCCGATCTCGCCGCGCAATCCAAGGGCACGCGGATGGTCGTGGTGACGCACATCCCGCTCGTCACCGCGATGCGATGCTACGAACCCGAATCCTGGCTCGACACCCCGCACAACTGGACGTTCGTCGTCAACAGCCGGGACGTGCTGCGCATCCTGCGCGACTATGATGTGCTCGCCGTGCTCCAGGCGCACAGTCACGTCTATGAGCGGATCGAGCTCAATGGGGTATCGTTCATCACGACCGGTGCCGTCGCCGGCGCGGACTGGCGCGGATCGTTCCTCGGCACGCCGGAGGGCTATACCGACATCACGATCTCCGGTCGCAAGGTGGACAGCCGGTACAGAACCTATGGCTTCACCAGCGTCGATCGACAGGACGTGCCGATGTGAGCCCAGCGGATGAGAGGCCATACGTGCTTTCCAAATTTCACTTCGCCGCTCGGAACCCGCTTGGAATCTCTGCGAGCCGCACGATTACCGCGATTTTCGCAATTGCTCGATGAAGCGACTGAGGGTGACGGACAGGCGCACGGGTTTTGTCAGGTCGTTTGCCCGCCCACGTCGTCCGCCAATTAAGACGAATAGACGTCCCGTTTCGGTAAGCATCCGGTAGCTGCTGAGAGTCCGTGTCTGGGCCGTCGTTACTTCATTAAAGGCGAAGCCAGTTGGTCGCGGATCCATGACGCGCCGTCGCGGATGGCTTGCTCAGCGAGAGGGGCGATCGACATCGCTTCGAGGAAACTGTGAGTTGCCCCCCGATAAACGTTGCTTGCCACGGCACAACCCGTGGCCCGTAGCCGCGCTTCAAGCGCGAAGCTTTGTTCGGCGAGGACGTCGAGCTCGGGGACGATGAGCAACACCGGCGGTAGAGCAGCCACGTCGCTTGCCGAAAGCGGGCAGGCATAGGCATCGCCGCGTTGATCGCCCGATACGAGATACTGGTCGAAAAAATAGCGCATGTCGGCCTGGGTCAGGAGCGCGTCGGGACCGCCATACGCCGCCTCTGCCGCATCGGACACATCGCCCGAAAACGCGCCATAGTTCGAGAGTATGCCACGTATTGCGGAGTTTCTGCCGCCATCTCGGAGTCTCAAGCACGTCGCCAGGGCAAGGTTCGCGCCTGCCGAGTCCCCGCCGATCGCCACGCGCGTCGCGTCGATGCCGAGCTCGGTGCCGTGCTCGCCCAGCCAGTCGACCAGCGCGACGATCTGGTCGAGTGCTACCGGATACTTCGCCTCAGGCGACAACGGATAGTCGATGCCGACCACGACGAAACGACCGGCATTGGCGTATTCGCGCATCAGCCGGTCATGCGTATCGAGGCTGAAGAAGACGAAACCGCCGCCGTGGACGTAGAGTAGCGCAGGCGCATCTTCCGCAGCAACGCCGTCGGGACGGTAGATCCGCACGCGAAGCGCGCCCGCGCGGGTGTCGACCACGACGTTGCGGGTCTCGCTCATGATCGGTCCGCCAGCCGTCCAGCGTGCGCGCACCAGCTCGGCGATCCGACGTGCCTCTACCGTCGATACCGTGTCGAGCGGTGGATGCCGGCTCCAGTCCTCGCGCAGGATGTCGGTGAAGATGCGGATATCGGGGTCGAGCCGGTCGTCCATGGAGCCTGTCTTACAGATGCGCGTCGAACCAGGCCAGGACGCGGCGCTGAATGTCGGCCTGATGCTCGGGTTCGTGGAACCAGTGCGGTTCGCGCGGATAGCGGACCATCTCGGCGGGCTTCCCCAGCAGCTTCAGGCCGCGGTAGAATTCGAGGCCGAGTGTGACGGGCACGCGCGTGTCCTGTTCGCCGTGCAGGACTAGTACGGGCGTATGGACCTTGTCGAGCAACCGTATCGACGACACGCGGTCGAGATCGGCAAGATGCGCAGACGGCTCGCCGAAATAGCCGGTGGTGAAGTCGGGCGTGTCGGTGATCCGCGCCATCGCGGTCATGTCGGTGGGACCGGCGCCGACCACCGCCGCCTTGAAACGGTCGCCGTGCGTAACCGCCCAGGCCGACAGGAACCCGCCATAGCTCCAGCCGCCGATACCGAGCCGCGCGGGATCGGCGATCTTCTGTGCAACGAGCATGTCGACGCCGTCGAGCACGTCCTGATAATCCATCCCGCCCCAGTCGTTGCCGACCGCACGCGCGAACGCCGTACCCTGGCCGTCCGAGCCGCGCGGGTTGGGCAGCAGCACCGCATAGCCGTGCGTGGCCAGCATCTGCGCCCATTCGTGCCAACTGCCGAGCCAGCCCGACCACCATGCCCATTCGGGGCCGCCATGCCCCTGGACGACGGTCTTGATCGGCGTGCCGGGGACGTAACCCGGCGGCGTGACGAGGACGCCGTGGATCGCCTGTCCGTCGCGGCTGTTGGTCCAGGATATCTGGCGGACCTGGCCGAGCTTCCAGGTCGCGACCTGCGGGTTGATCGTCGTGATCGGGCGGACGCGCGCGCCGTCGACCGTCCAGACGTCTGCGGGTCGGTCGGGGCTCGACAGCGAGACCGCGAGATGGCGTCCGTCGCGGCTTGAAGTGACGTCCGACGCTTCGCCGTCCAGCTGGGCCAGCGGCGTCACGCGCCCAGTCGCGCGCGCGATCCGGACGAGCTTCGATCGGGTCTGTTCGAACGACAGCGCAACGACCGAGCGGCTGTCCGGTGCCCAGCGGACCTGCGTCAACAAGCCGGGGTGATCGTCCGCCAGCGCCGACAGCGTGCCGGTGGTGAGGTCGTACACGCGCGCGCCTACGCCGATGAAACCCGGCGTGCGGATTTCCGAGCCGAGGATCGCAGTGCCATCGGGCGACCAGAGCGGTCCTTCCGCTGCGTGTTCGATCAGCGTCTTGCCTACCGTGCCGCTCGCCGGATCGAGCAGCGCGATCCGGGAATGGTAGAAATACTCGTTGATCCCTGTCGAGTCAGTCACGCGCACCGCCATGCGCTTTCCGTCCGGCGACCACGCCATGCTGCTGACGCTGACGTTCGCTGGAGAAACACGCCGTGCCGCATGGGCAGCCAGATCGAGGATCCAGAGCCGGGTCACGTGGCGCGTCTTGTCCATCTCGACCCAGTCGCGCTTGGCGGCGCGATCGGCCTTTTCCGCAGGGGTATCGGGATCGGCGCTGAGGAAGGCGATCTTGGTCCCATCGGGCGACCAGGCGAAGTCCGCGATGTCGCCCGGCAGCGCGGTGAGCGGTGTCGCTTCGCCGCCATCGCGTGCGATCACCCAGAGCTGCCGTGATGGTTCGCCGGACGCCGCCGGTGCGGTCGGCGGAGTCGCGTCGACCGGCGCGCCGGGACCGGCCGAGATATCCGGTTTGAACTCGAACCCGGTGTCCGCGCCACCCGACAGCGGGTTCTTGCGGTTCGAGAGGAATGCGATCGAGCGTCCGTCGGGCGACCAGCGCGGTGTGTCGTCCGCACCGGCACTGGTGACGAACCGTCGCGCGGGCGCGCTGCCGTCGGTTGGTACCGACCAGATCATCCGCTGATCGGGGCCGAAGGTCGCCATCTGCGGCTGAACGGTGAACAGGATGGTCCTGCCGTCGGGCGACATCTCGACATCGCGCATGTCGTGAAGCCGCATGATGTCGGCGGGCGCGATCGGCCCGCCCTTGTCGGCGGCAACAGGTGTTGCGGTCTGGGGAAGCGGCGCTGCGCCAGCCAGCACCAGTGCCAGCGCCGGAAGCGTCCAGGTCTTGCGATACCGCACCCTCAGAACCCGATGTCGACGCGGAGGCCGTAGGTGCGCGGCCGGGTGATCGAATAGGCCGGCGCGACCTGATCGGTGAACGGCGCATTGAGGACGCCGCGCTTGTCGAGCACGTTGTTGACGAACCCGAGCAGCCGGACGCGCTCGATCACCGTGACCGAGGCGCGCGCATCGAACTGGTTGAAATTCCCCCGGGTGTTGGTGTTGCCGAACGCGACGGGCGCGGACGAGATGTAGCGATGCGCGATCTCGAACGTCGGTGCCAGTTTGACGTCGGGCAGGTCGAGCACGAGGTTGTTCGCGACCGCCCATTTCGACGACCCCGGCAACGTCGTGCCCGAGGCATAGCCGCCGCCGACCGCAAAGCTGTCGGGCAACAGGCTGGTGAGTTGCGCATCTTGATAGGTGACGTTGGAGCTGAACGTCAGCGCCTTGGTCAGCTTGACGGTGCCCGAGAACTCGACGCCGCCGATGTTCGCGCTGCCCGCGTTGGTGACGTAGGAATAATAGGCTGGCCCCGGTCCGAACAGGCGCGCCTGGATGTTCTTCCAGTCGATCGTGAACACCGTCGCGTCGAGCAGGATGCGGTGGTCGAACAGGCCGAACTTCACGCCGGCTTCGTAATTGTCGACCGTGTCGCTGTCATAGGCGGACGGGATTGCCGCGAGCAGCCCTGCGTTGGGATTGATCCCACCGACGCGGAAGCCTTTCGAATAGGTCGCGTAGGCGAGGAAGCCGGAGACCGGGCGGAACGAGATCGTCGCCTTCGGCGTGAAGCCGTCCTCCTTCTGGTCGACGCTGCCGGTCGAGCCGACCGGCGTATATCCGCCGGGATAGCCGCCGAGCGCGCCGGCCTGATTGGTGACGGTCGCCTTGGCGCGCGTGTCGTAATAGCGGCCACCGACCGAAATCTCGAACTGCTCGACCGGCCGCCACGACAGCTCGCCGAAGATGCCGAGATCGGTGTTGAGCGTGTCGGAGGCATAGCCGTAGAGGCGGTCGTTGGGCGTCAACTGCGTCCCGCTGAAGCCGCCGAACAGTGCCGGGTTGGCATTGATGAAGGCGCCGGCACCCTGCTGGAAGATCTGGTCGTAGCTGAACTTCTTCGCGCGCAGATAGCTTGCACCGATCAGCCAGCGGACCGGGCCATTGCCTGCGGATGCCAGGCGGGCCTCGACCTGCTTGATGTTGGCGGTAGCGTCACCGAGCGAATAGGCTGCCGCGTCGCCCGCCGTGACGCCGGTAACATAGGCATAGGGGTAGGACAGCACGGTCCTGTTCGTCTTCTTGTCGACCGAGCCGAACACGGTGAAGTTCGCGAACCCGAGATCCTGGTCCAGGCGCAGGGAGTTGAGGAAGAAGCTCGTCTTCTGCGGTTCCTCGCGCGCCGATACCCGCGTCAGCGAATCCAGCGAGGTGAGGTAGGTCTGGTCGGACAGTTTGCTCTGCTGATAGGTCGCCAGATACGTGATCTTGGTCCCCTCGGCCGGCGTGAAGACGATCGATCCGCGCGCACCGCGGGTGCGGAAATCGTTGCTGCCCTGGTTGTTGGTACCGGTGTTGTCGAGATAGCCCGCATCATAGCGTTGCAGCGCCATCACGCGGACGGCGAGCTTGTCCTTGATGATCGGCAGGTTGAACATGACCTTGCCAGCGTAGTTCAGGTCGCCGCTCGCATTCTTGGTCGAGCCGATCAGGCCTTGCGCGGCGGCGTCGATCTTGCCCGGATCGGCGGTCTTGACGACATAGTTGACGAGGCCGCCAAGCGTCGACGAACCGAACAGCGTGCCCTGCGGCCCGCGCAACACCTCGACGCGGTCGAGATCGAAGGTGTCGACGTCGGGGATGCCGATCGGGAAGCCCGGCTCGACCAGTGGAATCTCGTTGAGGTAATAGCCGACCGTGGTCTGGCCCTGCTCGTGGTAAGTGGTCGCGGCGATCCCGCGGATCACGACTTCCGATATGCCCGGCTGGTAGTCGTTGAAGACGACGCCCGGCAGCCGCGCGATGTAGTCGGACAGGCTGTTGGCGTTGGCCTTGGCAAGCTGGTCGCCGGTCACCGCGCTGATCGGCATCGCGACGTTGCGCAGCGATTCGTTGCGCTTGGTCGCGGTCACGACGATGTCGTCGGAGCTGTTCGTGACGGGCTCGGACGCGACCGGATTGTCCGGTGACGCGTTGCCGGGCGCGGTGACGCTGGCGACCTGTGCGGCTGCAGGTGTCGCGGTCAGCCCGAGCGCTGTTGCGCTCACCAACGCCGTCGTAGTGAGAAACCGGTATGTCATTAGCTCGCCCCCAATGCTCGGCGACCGGCACCTCTGGCGCCGTCCGCATCAAATTGCCCGAACCGTCCTGCGGCCATCTGCGGTCTTTTCGACCGTCGCGGCTCTGATCTTGAGGGCATAGGGTCAGCCCAAACTGGAACCTTACAAACATCCAGTCCTATGATGCCGACGGGACCAAGGTGTCTCTCTCACCAACGCTGGACCCGGCGACGGGAATACCGCCTGCCGCCGCCAGCGACGTCAGCGCCCGGACCGCTTCGGCTTCGGTCAGGCTGGCGAAGCCGAGCCTTAGTCCGCGTGGCGCGTCTTCGGTGGTCGCGAACGACGCCGACGTGGCGAGGCTCAGCCCGTGCGCAGGCGCGCCGGCCTCGATCCGGTCGAGCAACGCGGGATCGGCGAACCGCAGCCAGAAGGCGAGGCCGCCGTCGGGAACACGGTAGTCGATCGCGCCACCGAACGTCGCTGCGAGCGCCTGGTCGAACGCGGTGCGCCGCTTCGCATAGACTTGCGTCACGCGGCGGGCATGCCGGCGGAGTTCGCCTTCGACGATCAGGTCGGCCGCGGCGTCCTCGGTCAGCGTGTTGCCCATGCCGTCGGTCAACGAGACGCCGTGCGCCACCGCCTCGATGAACGCGCTGGGCGCGGCGATATAGCCGACGCGCAACGCCGGCAGCAGCAGCTTCGATAGCGAGCCGACATAGATCACGCGGCCGGGCGCATAGCTCGCCATCGGCAGCAGCGGCTGCGACTCGAAATGGAACTCGTGGTCGTAATCGTCCTCGATCACCGCGAAGCCGAATTGCCGCGCGAGTTCGAGCACGCGCAGCCGGCGTTCGGGGCGCAGCGCGACGGTGGTCGGGAACTGGTGATGCGGGGTGAGGAAGATCGCACGGACGCGGTGCTTGCGGCAGGCGCGCTCGATCGCCTCGACATCCGCGCCGTTCTCGTCGAGACCGACCGAGACGACGTTGGCGCCGAGATCGGTGAAGGCGGCGACCGCTGGTTCGTAGGTGAGGGCCTCGACCAGCACGGTATCGCCCGGTTGCAACAGCGTTCGCGCGGCGAGGTAGATGCCGTTCTGGCTACCGCGCGTGATGCAGATATCGTCGGCGGTCACCGCCAGCCCGCGCTCTCCCCGCAGCATCGTCGCGACCGCCTCGCGCAGCCGGGGCGAACCGCGCGGGTCACGATATTGCAGCCGGTTGTCGCGGCTCGCGCGCTGCACGGCGGTCCGATACGCACGCGAGAGGATGTCGGCGGGAAACAGGCGACCGTCCGGCGCACCCTCGTCAAGCTTGACGCCCTTGCCCGGCGATAGCGCGAGTGACCGCTCCGGCGGCGCGCGGAAGCGGTATTCGGGCGCCGTGGTGGCGCTTGGCATCGAGGGTCGTGGCGGCGGCTTGCGCATTTCGGTCGACAGCGCCGCGACGACGGTGCCGCGCGTGCCTTCCGACAGCAGCCAGCCTTGGGATATGAGGTCCTCATAGGCGAGGAC
Organism: Sphingomonas sp. CFBP 13603; assembly: GCF_014892665.1. Taxonomy (NCBI): domain Bacteria; kingdom Pseudomonadati; phylum Pseudomonadota; class Alphaproteobacteria; order Sphingomonadales; family Sphingomonadaceae; genus Sphingomonas; species Sphingomonas sp. CFBP 13603. The sequence goes on from NZ_JADBIA010000006.1 coordinate 221,599, forward strand.
GACGGTCTTGCGGTTGACGTCGAGGATCGTCGCGAGTTCGCGGCTGCTCGGCAGGAAGGCGCCGGGGGGCAGGCGGCCGCGTTCGATCTCGTGGATGATCGCGTGGACGATCTGGAGATAGAGCGGCGTCCGCAATGCCGGATCGATCCGGCCCAGCGTGATCTTCCAGGGTCTCAACATTGGCCCGCTCTCCCGATCTTGGAGCGGTCAGCATAGGGGGCCAAGCCTCGACGGCAAGCCACGTTCTATTCCCGCTTCCGTGCGAACCTTTGCATCCAGGAGACGAGGGCTTTGTCGGGATGACGTTCGACGATCGCCGCGAACGTGTCGGGTGCCTCGTCCTGGCCAAGCTTGAAGCGACCGGACAGGCTGGTGACCTCGGCGCGAAAGGCGATGATCGCCGCAGCCATGCCGTCGTAGCGCGATCCGAGTTCGCGCGGCGTCCAGCGCTCCCCCTCCATCGCAAACGTCAGCGCGCCCAGCGCGTGATCCGTCTCGTCGGGCAGGAAGACGACCTGCGCTTCGATGACGAGCTGCGCGTAGTTCCAGGTCGGTCCCCAGTCGCGGCGGTCGGCATGCGCGGGCGAGACATAGCCGTGCGGTCCGTTGACGAGGATCGTCGCGGACGACGCCGCGACAAGCTGCGCATGCAGCGGATTGCGCCGCCCCATGTGGCCGAGGAGGTGCGTGAGCCGTCCTTCCGCATCATATTCGCCGAGAAGCGGGAGTAGGCTGGGCGGAGCGTGTCCCGGTGCCGTCACCCATGCGAGCGGATAGTCCGCTATCAGGTTGCGCACGTCGCTGGCGTCGAACGTCTCGAAAATGCCGGTCATGCGGGCGCCGACGCGGTGGCAGGGCGGTGGTTCGTCATGATCTCCCCTTGTGCCGCCACTGTCGCGTGGCGCACCGTCGCCGCAAGCGCCAACACGCAAAATCCGGGAGGGCCAGTGTTGGCTCCGTCAGGTTCGGAAAATTGGCGGGTCCGGGCTGGGCCGGCATCTGACACGATCGCGCGATGGGTGGGAGCACGACGATGATCGACCGGCGGATGGTGTTGGCAGGCGGATTGGCATGGGCGTCAGTGGGGCGCGCGCTTGCGATCGAGCGCGTGCTGGACGTCGCCTATGTCAATGCGAATGCCTGGACCGGCGACCCGCGGCAGCCGCATACCGACGCGATCGGCCTCGTCGGCGACCGGATCGTCGCGATCGGGGCGGGGGCGGTGAAGGCGGCGATCGGTCGCACGACGAAGGTGGTCGACCTTGAGGGCGCGTTCGTGACGCCGGGGTTCATCGACAACCACACGCATTTCATGATCGGCTCGGCCGCGTTGATGCAGCCCGACCTGCTGTCCGCGACCACGATTCCCGACTTCGCCGCGCGGCTCGGCGCGGCGGCGAGAGCGCGGCCGGGCAAGTGGATCCTCGGCGGCAGTTGGGACGAGCAACGCCTGGGCGGCCAGTTGCCGACGCGCGCGTGGATCGATGCGGCGACCGGGGACACGCCGGTCGCGATCCCGCGCACCGACCTGCACATGTACCTGCTTAACAGCGCGGCGCTGAAGATCGCGGGGATCACGCGCGATACGCCCGACGTCGCGGGCGGGGTCATTGTCCGCGACGCGAAGGGCGAGCCGACCGGCATCCTCAAGGACAATGCCAAGACGCTCGCCGAGCGGGTGTTCCCGGTGCCGACGCTGACCGAATGGCAGGCGATCATGCGCGGCGGCATCACCCACGCGCTCAGCCGCGGCTTCACCCAGGTCCACACCCCCGAACCGTTCGACTGGACCACGTACGAAACCGCGCGCCAGCTTCGCGCCAAGGGCGAGACCGACCTGCGCTTCTACTGCTTCGTGCCGATCCGCGACTGGGAAAAGATGGCCGCGATCGTCAAGGCCGAGGGGCGCGGCGACGACTGGGTCCGCTGGGGGGCGGTCAAGGCGCTGGCGGATGGCTCGCTCGGCTCGCGCACCGCGGTATTCCGCGTTAGCTATTCTGATGCGCACGACCAGCACGGCGTCCGCGTCACCAGCCTGGCCGACCTCAAGGCGTATATCGGCGGCGCGGACGAGGCCGGGTTGCACGTGACTACGCACGCGATCGGCGACCTCGCCAACGACGACGTCCTCGACCTGTATGCCGAGATCGTCCGCGAGAACGGCGTGCGCGATCGCCGCTTCCGGATCGAGCACGCGCAGCACCTGTCGCAGGCGGCGATCGCGCGCTTTGCCAGACAACAGGTGATCGCGTCGGTTCAGCCGTTCCATGCGATCGACGACGGACGCTGGGCGGTCGAGCGTATCGGCCAGGCGCGGCTGCGTGGCACCTATGCGTTCCGCTCGCTGATCGACAGCGGGGCGACCGTCACGTTCGGATCGGACTGGCCGGTCGGGCCGCTCGACGCGGTCGAGGGTATCTACGCCGCCGTGACGCGCGAGACCATCGACGGCAAGAACCCGGCAGGCTGGCTTCCCGACCAGAAGACGACGGTCGATCAGGCGCTCACCGCGTACACCGTCAACAACGCCTATGCAGGGTTCCAGGACGGCAAGCTCGGCCGCATCGCGCCGGGCTATCTGGCCGATCTGACAATGCTCGATACGAACCTTCTGACAACGCCCGCGGAACGAATGAACACGTCGAAGGTCACACGAACATTAGTAGGCGGAAAGGAACGCTTTCAGGCATAGTAACGATTACGATCGCTCTTGGTCTAACTCGTGGTTATTCTGTAACATTCTATAAGAACGATAACTCAGCCGAGACGCTGCAAGGGCCACATCCATTTTTCGCTGGCTGCTGCATTGGTTCAGGGCGACGTGCCGCCGGTTCCGGGTCAGTGCTTTGCGCCGGTGCGGCTGTTACCAGACCAGCCAATCGAACTCGGCGGCACGTCGCATCGGATCGGCGCGGGGATCGGCATAGCGCTGCTCCCTGCCGACGCGATCACCCCTGACGAGGCACTGCGTAAGGCCCATGGTGCACTGTACCGGGCAAAGCGCGAGCGCCGCTCCGCGATGCGGTTCTGCGAGGAGGGCATGGATGCGCAGGTTCGCGGAGCGCGCGGCGATGGAAGACGCGTTGCGCAGGGCGGTGGGCTTGGGTGCGATCCAACCGGCGTTCCTGCCGACTGTCCGGCTATCGACGCACGAAGTCGTCGGCTTCGAGGTGATCCCGCAATGGATCTCAGACAACGGTGCCAGCATCCCGCTCCAGCGGTTCATACCGATCGCCGAAGGAGTGTTGCGCGAGGCCTGCATCGGCGCGTGTACCTAGCGGACCGGCGTGCGACTGGCCGCCGATATCTACCCGAGCCAGTTGCGACGAACTACTACCTGCGCGGATCATCCGGCTGCTCCGTGACACGGGCATGCCGCCCGATCGGCTTGAACTGGAAATCACCGAAAGCGCGCTGGTCGCGGATATCGAGTTCGCCCGTACCACCTTGGGCGCCTTGCGCGCCGCGGGCATGCGGGATCGTGCTAGGCAATTTCTGCACCGGCTACCTTCTTGCCAGCCTTGATATTGCGTTTCGTTCGCGATAGTGGGCGGCCCACGCCGGAGAGGCATCGCCAGACCGCAATGCCCGAACGATCGGGGCCGCGGCGTGGCAACGGTTAGCTATCTTCGGGGATGACGACGTGACAATCAGAGCGATGACGGGTGTCTGCAGTGCAGTCGCCATGCTGGCACCGTGCGCGGTGCACGCGCAACAGCGTCCGGCCGACGACACGACCGGGTCCGAGATCCTAGTGCTCGGCGACCGCGCGGACGGATACGGGGTCGACAAGATCACCACGGCAACGCGCACCGGCACCGCGCTGATCGACATTCCGCAATCGATCCAGGTCGTCACGCGCGACGTGATCGACGACCAGCAACTGGTCGATCTCACCAGCGTATTGCGCAACGTCAGCGGCGTGCAGGCCGGGACCAACGCCGGCAATCGCTCCGAAAGCTTCACCATTCGCGGGTTCCGCTCCTCCTATTACGCGATCGACAGCGTCGTGCTGAGTCCTGCGATCGAGACCAATGACAGCTACCGCGACCTTGCCAATGTCGAGCGGATCGAGGTGCTCAAGGGGCCGGCGTCGGTGCTGTACGGGCGCGGCGATCCCGGTGGGCTGATCAACATCGTCACCAAGCAGCCGCGCTTCACCCCCGGGATGCAGGCGAGCATGCAGGTCGGGCTGAACCAGTTCGTCCGCGGCGAGGCGGACATCACCGGGCCGATCGATGCGGCGCATACTCTGGCCTACCGGATCATCGGCGCGGCGCAGACCGGCGACACGTTTCGCGATGTCTTCGTGCCGTATCGCCGCCAGTTCCTGTCGGGCTCGCTGCTGTGGACCCCAGGATCGCGAACCCGCGCGATCGCCAGCCTGACGTATACGCATCAGGAGAACCAGACCGATCGCGGCATCGTCGCGTCGCCCGACGGCAATGGTGGCTATGTCGTCGATCTAGCGCGCGACCGGTATCTGGGTGAGCGGTTCGCGGTCACCGCGTCCAGCCGCTACGAATTCAACTACCGGATCGAACACGACCTGACCGACTGGCTCACGGTCCGCCAGATCGGTCATTACGACAACGGTGCGCTCGACCTGCTGGGGATCAATTACGGCACGACCGTCGCGGTCAATGCGCGCACCGGTGCCCGTACGGTGACGCGCGCGGCGGTCGAACAGCATGAGAAGAACCACAATTACGATTTCCAGGCGGACTTGATCGCCAAGTTCGCGACCGGCGGCATCGGCCACACCGTCGTGTTCGGCGGCGAGCGCGTCGATGGCTATCGCTTCCGCACGTTCTTCCGCGGCACGTTGGCGGCGATCAACATCGACACGCCGGTCTACGGTGCGACGCCCGGTGCGTTCGTCAAAGCCGCCGATCGCCAGGTCGACGCGACCTCCTGGTCGTCCTATCTGCAGGACCAGGTCGACTTCGGCGAGCATCTCGATCTGCTGGCCGGCATCCGGTTCGACAAGGCGAAGCAGTCGGATGCCGGCGCCTCGGTGATCCGCACGAACGATACCGCCTGGTCGCCACGCGTCGGGTTGGTGTGGAAGCCGATCGGCGATCTGGCACTGTTCGCCGACTACACGCGGTCTTTCCAGGCGCAGGCGGCACCGACCTTCACCGGGATACCGATCGAGCCCGAGCGCGGCGTGCAATATGAGGCGGGCATCAAGGCGGAATTGTTCGGTGGCAAGCTGGCGACGACTGCGGCGGTGTACCAGCTGACCCGCAGCCATGTCGCGCAGACCGATGCGGTCAATATCGGCTTTAATATCGACGCGGGCGTGCAACGCTCGCGTGGGGTCGAGTTCGATGCGACCGGCGCGATCGTCCCCGGCGTCAAGCTGATCGCAAGCGGTGCGTATATCGATGCGGAAGTGCGCCGATCAACCGATTACGCGATCGGCAACCGCCTGATCAGCGTGCCGACATGGAGCGGTAGCCTCTGGCTGACGATCGAGCCGGAGAGCGGTGCTCTCAAGGGCGTCGGGCTAGGCGGCGGCGTGTTCGCGGCGAGCAATCGCAAGGGCGACCTCGAGAACAGCTTTTCGCTCGGCGGCTACACGCGGGTCGATGCGAGCCTGTGGTACCGGGTCTCGGACAAGCTCCGGCTGACGGTCAGCGGCCGCAACTTGTTCGACACCTATTATGTCGAATCGGCGGTCTCGCGCGCGCAGATCACGCCGGGCGAAGGGCGCGGCCTCCTCGTTGGCATAGGCACGAAATTATGATCGCACGCCTGACCGCGATGCTGACGCTGGCAGTCCTGCTGGCTGCGATGCCTGGCGCACAGGAGACGGGTGTGATCGTCCGAGGACCCGGCCCTGCCTGCGCACATGATTTGTCGAAGATCCGAGCGACATCGGTCACCGGCCCACGCGTTGCAACGAGACGATTACCTCGTAGCCGCCGCCTCCGCCGCCCGCGCTTCAGCGCCTGCAGCACGCCGGCCGTGGCGAGCCAGCCGACAGCATAATCGTTGACCACGCCGATCGGCGGATGCCCGGGTTTCTCGTCGGTACCTTCGAGAATGCACCGCCTGTCAGGGGGACCTGGTTCTACTCAGCGTTTCGGAGCTATCCCCAGCAGGCGTGCATATTCTTCCTCCGGCTGGCCATAGGTGTCGCCAGCGAGCGCCATCAGCTTGGTGCGATCATTGACCAGAACCCGCGCACGGATCGCGCGGATCGCTCGATCTTCCTCAAGGCGATGCAGCGCGTCGGTGACGCTGCTGCGGCGGACCCCGAGCATCAGCCGGAACTCCTCGTGCGTCATGCAGATCTCGTCCGCCTGCACACGGTCGTGATACAACAGGATCCACCGTGCCATCCGGCGCTCGATCGAATGCGCCAGCGACGACACGACGGTCCGCCCCATCTGCAGCATGAAGACATGCGCGAACCGCAGCAGCGTCATGCGCAACGTCGGGCTCTGGTCGACCGCGGCCATCAACGCCTTGGCGGGAATGCGCAGCGCTTCGCCACGCTCGGCCCGCATGGTGACGTCGTAGGGGGAGCGATCGTCGCCCATCACCAGCGGCCAGCCGATGAAACCCTCCGCGCCGACCAGCCCGACGGCGTAGCGGCGGTCGTCATCGAGCGCGTCCAGCACGCCGGCGATGCCCTGTTCCAGAAAGCAGACGCTGTCGATCGAATCCCCGGCTCGGGTGATGAAGTCGCCGACCGCGAACGAGACCGGCTCCAGATGAGGCGCGAGCAGGCCGAAATCCTCCGGGGATAGGCTCGCCAGCAGCCGATTGCCGACCCTGCCGTCAAGGGCGCCGGCTACCATGGCGTCGTCGCGATCGCGCGGGGCGATGGCCGCTCCCCCTGCAAAAGATACGATCGTCGACATCCACGCTTCCCCTCTAACCGCCGGACTTTGCACGGTTCCGTACAGCAACGTTGCCCATCCTGCTTTGTTCATGCTCGGACAAACAGGAGGACTATATGGTTTCCATCTCGAAGCGACCCGTCGCGCGCAGCCTTTTCGCAGCAGCGCTGCTGACTGCATCGGCCGGCGTTCTAGCCCAATCGGCCCGCTCGCCGAGCGCACCGCCGCCCGCCGCCCCGCCGGCGAGCGCGACGCAGCCTCCCAAGGCGGCACCCGACATGCAGAAGGTGCTCGACGCGCTTGCCGGTCTCGGCGGCAAGCCGATCGAGACGCTGACCCCGGCGCAGGCGCGGATGCAGCCTTCGGCCGCCGACGGTGCCAAGGCGGCGATGGCCCAGCAGGGCATGTCGACCGCACCCGACGCTTCGGTCACGACGCAGGACGTGCCGTATGGCGCCGACGCGCAGCAGTTCGCACGCATCTACAAGCCAGCGGCAGCGCCCGCGAATGGCAAGCCGATGCCGGTCGTAGTCTATTATCACGGTGGCGGCTGGGTGATCGCGGACGTCAACACGTATGATTCGGCGCCGCGTGCGATGGCCAAGGCGCTCAACGCGATCGTCGTGTCGGTCGAGTATCGCCACGCGCCGGAGTTCAAGTTCCCGGCGCAGCATGACGATGCCGCAGCGGCCTATCGCTGGACGTTGCAGAACGCGGCGAGCTGGGGCGGCGACCCTGCGAAGATCGCGGTGGCGGGTGAAAGCGCGGGCGGCAACCTCGCGGTCGCGACGGCGATCTACGCGCGCGACAATCGCCTGACCGTGCCGCGCTACATCGTCTCGGTCTATCCGATCGCCAACAGCAGCATGACGATCCCGTCACGCAAGGATTCGGCGAACGCGAAGCCGTTGAATGCGGCGATGCTGAAGTGGTTCGGCTATTACTACCAGACCAGCGCCGCCGATGCGCAGGACCCACGCTTGAACCTGGTCGCCGCCAACCTGCGCGGCCTGCCGCCAACGACGATCATCAATGCGCAGATCGATCCGCTGCGCTCGGACGGCGAGACGTTGGCCGCTGCGATGCGGACCGCGGGCGTCAAGGTCGAACAGAAGACGTATCCGGGCGTCACGCACGAGTTCTTCGGCATGGCCAAGGTCGTACGCGGTGCGAAGGACGCCAACGATCTGGCGGTCGCACGCCTGAAGGCAGCGTTCGCTGGTTCGCCCCGCCGCTGATCGGCCCGACGGGCGGCCGATCCGCCGCCCCGTCGTATGTTTGTTACCGGCGTTTTGGTCGCCGGCGCTCCATTGCAAGGACGTCCCATGCTGAAAAACCCGATCCGCTACAGCCCCGATGTCGAGACGATCGGTCCCGACGAGCAGAAAACGATCGACGGTCTGAACGAGACGTTCCGCTACATCGTCGAGAAGACGCATGAGGACCTCGGTCATGCGCAACGCGGCGTCCACGCCAAGAGCCACGCGTTGCTCGAAGGCGAGATGGTCGTGCACGCCGACCTCGCCGACGAGCAGGCGCAAGGCATCTTCGAGCGCGGCCGCCGCTATCCGGTCGTGGTCCGCATGTCGGCGATCCCCGGCGATCCGATCCGCGACAGCGTGTCGCTGCCGCGTGGCTTCTCGATCAAGGTGATCGGTGTCGACGGCGAGCGGCTGCCGGGCGCCGAGGATGAGGTGACGCAGGATTTCCTGATGGCCTCCGGGGTCGCCTTCTCGAACCCGACGCCGGTCGGGTTCCTGCGCAACACCAAGCTGCTCGCCGCGACGACCAACCGCGCGGAATGGGCGAAGGCGGCGCTGTCGAAGGTGTTGCGCCCGATCGAGCAGGCGTTGGAAGCCGTCGGCGGCGAGAGCGCGCTGCTGAAGGGCTTCGGTGGCTATCCGGACACCAACCCGATCGGCGACCGCTATGGCACGCAGGCGCCACTCCGCTTCGGCGACTATATCGCCAAGTTCGACATCGTGCCGGAATCGCCCAACTTCCGCGCGCTGACCGATCAGAAGCTCGACGAGAGCAAGAGCCCAGACTCGATCCGCGAAGAGCTCATGGCGATCTTCGCGAACGAGGGCGGTGCCTGGACTCTCCGCGCGCAGCTCTGCCGCGACCTCGAGGAGAACCCGATCGAGGACGCAGCGACGCCGTGGCCCGAGCAGGGCAATCCGTACATCCCGGTCGCGACCATCACGGTGAAGCCGCAGGAAAGCTGGTCGGAGGAGCGCGTCACCGTGCTGAACGAACAGACCGCATTCCGGCCTTGGCACGGCGTCGAGGCGCATCGGCCACTCGGCTCGGTCATGCGCGCCCGCCGCGCGGTCTATCCGGTGATCCAGGATCTCCGCAGCGAACTGAACGGTTGCCCGATGCACGAGCCGCGTTCGCTCCCCGCGCTCGACTGATCGGAAAGGCTTAACGCACGATGCAGCAGCGCTATCGCCCACCACCTAAATTCGGTTTTGGCGGCGCTGCGATCGGCAACGAGCGCGAGTTCGCCGCCGACCAACAGGGGGAGGCGACCGCTCGCTGCCGCCTGGTCTGCGGGCGGGTGCTGTTTCGATGTGTTCCCCCTGGTAGGGCGTGGGCTTGCCAAGCGGCGCTTTGGCCGTTGCTCGCGCGCAAACCCGGACGCCGCGGTGCGCGCTTGAAGATAGCGCAGGGGCTACGCAAGGTGCAGCCATCGCGTGATCGTGACAGTTTCTTAACTGGCTGAGCACCTTGATCGTCAGCTACTGTCGTGCGCACCGGCTGACGTTCTGCAAGTTAAGGACGCCGGTGCAGCCGCTGCTACTGACAGGGGGCGGTTCGACAGGGGGGCTATGTGATACGATTCACGCGAAGAGTATCGCGATTAGCGCCACTCGTGGCTCTGCTGGCCTGTCTAGGCGGCTGCACCGCGCTATCGCACGGGTTCCTTAATCCGCAGGGGCCGGTGGCCGGGCACGAGCGCGACCTGTTCTTCACCGTGTCGATCGTGTTGCTGTTCGTCGCCGGTCCGGTACTCCTGCTGACGCCGCTGTTCGCGTGGCATTATCGGCTGTCCAATCGTAGCGATGCGTACCGCCCGAAGTGGAATTTCTCGTGGTGGGTGGAAGGGCTGATCTGGATCCCGCCCGCCGGGATCGTGATCGGGCTCGCCGTGCTGCTGTGGCACTGGACGCAGATCGACGATCCGTATCGGCGGTTGCCCGGCGCGGCGCCGGTCGAGGTGCAGGCGATCGCGCTCGATTGGAAATGGGTGTTCGTGTATCCCGACCTCGGCATCGCGTCGGTCGATCGGCTGACCATTCCCGCCGGGCGTCCGGTGCATATCAAGCTGACCAGCGGCACGGTGATGCAGTCGATGCTGATCCCGCAACTCGCAGGGCAGATCTATGCGATGGGCGGGATGACGACCGAACTGAACATTCAGGCGCACCGGCCGGGACGGTTCCGCGGCGAGAACACGCAGTATAACGGCGCCGGCTTCCAGCAGCAGAAGTTCGATGTCGTTGCGGTGTCGTCGGCCAACTATGATCGCTGGGCGGCGGCTGCACGAAGCGGCAAACGCACGCTCGATGCGCAGACGTGGCGGCGCCTGTCCGCACGGTCGATCATCACGCACCCGGTCGAGTTCGCGCATGTCACGCCGAACCTGTTCGAGCACGTCGTCGCCGCAACGGGTGGCATGACTCACTCCCTTCCGAAAGCCGTTCGATGACCGTTTCCGTTCCCCTCTGGCCAGCGGTGTTCGGCCGGTTCGGCTGGCAGGACCTGCCGTTCGTCCGCGCATGGGAGAACCCGACGATCAGCGAGATCATCGGCGCGTTCGCAGGCGCGCTGGTGGTGGTCGGCGCGATCGTCCTCGCGGCGCTGCTGACGCGCTATGGCAAATGGCGGTATCTGTGGACCGAGTGGCTCACCAGCCTCGACCACAAGAAGATCGGCATCATGTATATCGTCGTCGCGTTCGTGATGCTGTCGCGCGCGCTGGTCGAGGCGGTGCTGATGCGTATGCAGCAGGCGGTCGCGATCGAGAACCCCGGCTTCCTGTCGCCCGACCATTTCGGCCAGCTATTCTCGACGCATGGCTCGATCATGATCTTCTTCATGGCGATGCCGTTCCTGACGGGCATGATCAACTACGTCCTGCCGCTCCAGATCGGCGCGCGCGACATGGCGTTTCCCTGGGCCAATTCGATCGCGCTGTGGCTGACGATCGGCGCTGCCGGCCTCATGATGGCGAGCCTAGTCGTCGGCGAATTCTCGACCGGCGGATGGAGCGGCTATCCGCCTTATACCGAGCGCGCGTTCAGTCCGGGAGTCGGAGTCGACTACTGGATCTGGGCGGTGACATTGGGGTCGATCGGCTCGACTATGGCGGGAATCAACATCGCCTGCACCGTCTACAAGCTGCGCGCGCCCGGCATGCGGTTCATGCGGATGCAGATGTTTTCGTGGACCAGCCTGTGCACGTCGATCCTGATGATCTTCGCGATGCCGCCGTTGACAGTCGCCACGCTGCTGCTCGCGCTCGACCGCTATCTGGGGTTCCATTTCTTCACCAACGACCTCGGCGGCAACATGATGAACTATGCCAACATGTTCTGGCTGTTCGGTCATCCCGAGGTCTACATCCTGATCCTGCCCGCGTTCGGCGTGTATTCGGAGGTCGTGTCGACCTTTTCGACCAAGGATCTGTACGGCTACACCTCGCTGGTGATCGCAACGATGGCGATCGCGGTGCTGAGCTTCACCGTGTGGGTCCATCATTTCTTCACGATGGGGCAGTCGGCCAACGTCAACGCGGCGTTCGGGATCGCGACGATGACGATCGGCGTGCCGACGGGCGTGAAGATCTATGACTGGATCTGGACGATGTTCCGCGGCGAAGTGCGCTTCACCGTGCCGATGCTCTATGCGCTAGCGTTCATGATGACGTTCGTGCTCGGCGGCTTCACCGGCATCATCCTCGCGATGCCGCCGCTCGATTACCTCGTCCACAACACGCTGTTCCTGGTCGCGCATTTCCACAACATGCTGATCCCGGGGCTGCTCTACGGGATGCTGGCGGGCTATCATTACTGGTTCCCCAAGGCGTTCGGGTTCCGCCTCGACGAGCGCTGGGGGCGGATCGCGTTCACCTGCTGGGTGGTCGGGTTCTACCTCGCCTTCTTCCCGCTCTACGTGCTCGGCGCGAGCGGGATGGCGCGGCGGACGCAGGCGATCTTCGAACCGTCGTTCCGGCCGTGGCTGTACGTCGCCGGCGTCGGCGCGTTCGTCCTGCTGGCGGCGCTGACGTCGCTCGGCATCCAGTTGTGGGTGAGCATCCGCGACCGTGCCAAGACACGCGCGGAGGCAGGCGATCCGTGGGACGGCCGCGGGCTCGAATGGTCGGTCAGCGCCCCGCCGCCCGAGTATAATTTTGCGGTCCTGCCGCTGATCGACGGCCGCAACCCGTTCTACGATCACAAGCATGACGAGGGCCAGCCAGACCCTTACGCCTCACCAGGGGCTTACGAGGACATCGTCGTGGCGAAGGGCAGCGCGACGAGCGTCGTAATCGGTCTCACCGCCGCGGTCGCCGCGTTCGGCCTGATCTGGGAGATCTGGGGGCTGACCATCGTCGCGCTTCAGGTCATCGTCGCGGCGGTCGTGCTGCGCAGCTTCGGTCGCGACCAGCATCGCACGATCCCCGCAGCGGAGGTCGCGCGCGAGCACGAGGCCTGGCTCACGCGCGTCCGGGCGACGCCCGCGATTCCGCGCCAGCTGGAGACTGCGGCAGTCAATCGTGGCCTTGCGGAGATCGTGACGTGAGCGAACCAGAACTGGCGCATGCCGGCCTCAACCTCGGCGACACCGGCGCCCTGACGCAGGACCAGGCGGAGAACGCGATCTTCGGCTTCTGGATATTCCTGATGAGCGACGCGGTGATCTTCGCGCTGCTGTTCGCCACCTACGGCACGATGATCGCCAGCACCGTCGGCGGCCCGACCCCCGCGTCAGAATTCAAGCTGCTGCCCGCGTTCGTCGAGACGCTGCTGCTGCTGACGAGCAGCGCGACGTTCGGCCGCGCGACCATCGCGATGAAGTACGACGAACCGCGCCGCGTGCTGTTCGGCTGGCTCGGCGCGACGCTGGGCCTCGGCCTCGTCTTCCTCGCGCTCGAGGCGAACGACTTCGCGACGATGTTCGCGCACGGCGCCTATCCGATGCGCAGCGGCTTCCTGTCGTCGTTCTTCGCGCTGGTCGGGCTGCACGGGCTCCATGTCGCGGTCGCGTGCTTCTGGCTGGTCGTGATGGTCGCCCAGGTCTGCGCCTACGGCCTCGACGCGCGGGTGAGGATCAACCTGTTGCGGCTGGGGCTGTTCTGGCACCTGCTAGACATCGTCTGGATCGCGATCTTCTCGGTCGTCTATCTGCAAGGGAACATCGGATGAGCGACCGGACCCGCGAACTGCGCACCTATGCGGTCGGCTACGGCCTGTCGCTCGTGCTGACCGTGGCGGCCTTCGCGGTGGTCCGTTGGCCATCTGTCGGCGCACGCGCCATCTTCGGCACCGTGCTGGCGCTGGGGCTCGTGCAGATGGCGGTGCAGTTCCGCTGTTTCCTCCACATCAGCCTGAAGCGCTCGTCGCGCCACGACCTGCAACTGATCCTCTTCTCCGCGCTGATCATCGCGCTGATGGTGTCGGGAACGCTGGTGATCCTGTTCAACCTGCGCGGACGGATGATGGGGTAAGGGCAGCGCCTTTGCCGAGCCTACTGCGTCGGCAAAGGCGTCAGCAAGATCGATCCATCGACATTTGCGACCATGCGAACCGGCAGGATCTGCTGAACCGCAGCGATGAACTGCGCCGAGTCGGACGTTCCGAACCGGCCGCCGATCCGCAGCGCGGCGAGGCGGTTGTCGCCCAGCACGATCGGGGCGCGGCGGTAGCGGTTGAATTCGGCGACCGCCTGTTCGAGCGTATCGCCGTCGAGTTCGATCACGCCCTCCTGCCATGCGGTACGCTGCCGGACGACCGCGTCTCCGAGATGGTTCGTCTCCGCGACGCCGCCGCGGATGGCCGCGCCGTAGCCCGCAGCCACCGTGCGCAGCATCTTCGCGCCGTCGCTGACGCCGACGGCACCGCGGGAGACGGTCAGCTCGACCAGTTCGGCGCGGATCCGTACGTTGAACGCGGTGCCCAGCACGCGGAGCAGGCTGCCGCCGACCTGCACGTAGAAGGGGCGTTCCGCGTCATGCGCGACGTCGAACATCGCCTCGCCCTGCAACAGGCGGACGACGCGGCGGCTCGCTTCGAAGGCGACAGCGATGACCGAGCCGGTGTTCAGGTCGATCCGGCTGCCGTCGGTGAGCGATACCGAGCGGCGCGTACCGATATCGGTGGTGTAGCGTTCGTCGCGCGATCCGAGTGCGAGCGTCGTCGCGATACCGCCGACGGCGCTCGCGGCGAGCAGGCCGGCGAGCAGCGTACGTCGATGCGTCGGCCTGGCGATCCAGTGGCCGGTCGGGTGCGAGCTTTCGCGCACGGCGTCGCCTTGCGGGGCGGCCGCGCGCAGCCGACCTGCCGTCTCCCACGCGCTCTCCGCCCGAGCGAGGGCGATCGCGTGGAGAGGGCTCCGGCCCGCCCAGTCCATCGCGATCCGTTCGCGCGCGGGATCCGGGGTCGACGAGAGGCTAGCGACCAGTCGCGCCGCGTCCGCGTCGATCTCGGACCTCTTCGATTGCGCGGTCGTATCGTTCAACGGCAACTTCCTCGCGGTCCCTGATCGCCTGCATAATGCGGGTGATCGCCTTGGTCAGGTGCTTTTCGACTGTAGAAACGGACAGACCCAATTCTTCCGCTATCTCGGTCATCGAACGATCGTGCACGCGTCGTAGAAGGAACACGCGGCGGCATTGCGGGGGCAGCGTGTCGACGATCACCTTCAGCCGGCGGAGTTCGTCGCGCGCATGAAGCCCGGCTTCGACGCTGTTGTCGACATGAAGAAGGTCGAGATCGGCGACGACGTCGAACGAGACGATCTTGTCGCGCCGCGCGATGTCGATGATCAGATTGCGTGCGATCTGGAACAGGAAGGCGCGGCCGCGGTCGATCCGCGTAAAATCGGCGCAGGCATAGGCGCGCGCCATCGTCTCGGCGGCAAGATCCTCGACGTCGTCGCGGTTGCGGACGATCCGGCGCAACCGTGCGAGCAGCGCCGGTTCGTGCGGCAGCACGACGGTCTTGAACCAGGTATATCGATCGATATCGGCAGCCACGACGCACTCCCGGGCGTTCGAGTTGCCTCTCCTAAAAGCGTCTTCGATTCGTAACAAACCACGCCGCCGCGATCCTGTCCAGTGCGTGGGGGTGCGTGAAAGGCGGCGAGACAGTCTGAAAATTTCGTGAACGACGGGTGGCGGGTTTTTATCGGCAACTCGTTCGAAGGGGCAGGACGCTACGGATCGGGGGATCTACGCCACATGCCAGCCTTCTCTATTGTCGCACGCAGCCTGGCCGGATGTGCCGTCGTCGTCGGCCTGCCGACCGCCGCGATCGCCAAGCCGCAAGAGGTCAGCTTCAGGATCGTCGAGCAGCCGGTGCAGGCCGCGCTCGCGCAATTCTCGCAGCAATCCGGGCTGCGTCTGCTCTACCCCTATGAACAGGTCATCGGATTGCGATCGCAGGGCGTCAGCGGCGCGATGTCGCCACGCGATGCGCTGACACGGCTGATCCGCGGCACCTCGCTGAAGATCGTCGTCATCAAGGACGGCTATGTCGCGTTGCGCGCCGACACGGCTGCACTGCGGCCGGTCGCGCTGGCGGCGGCGATGACGCGGCCAATGGCGGGGCAGGTCGTGCAGCATCGCGATGCCGCGCCGCCGCCGCCTCCGCCCGCGGAAGCCCAGGTGCAGGAGGATGCCGGCAGCGATATCGTCGTGACCGGATCGCGGGGCCAGCCGCGAACGGTCGCGGACAGCCCGACGCCGATCGACGTCATCGGTGGCGCGGATCTGCAACGCACAGGGCGGTCGGGCGTCCTCGCCGCACTCAACACGCTGATCCCGTCGTTCAACCTGCCGTCGCGCGCGGGCGGCGGCACGTCCACGGTGATCTCGACCGGCGGCCTGCGCGGGCTGAACCCGGACCAGACGCTGATCCTGGTCAACGGCAAGCGGCGCCACAAGACGTCGCTGATCAACGCCGTGTCGACCTATTACAACGGCTCGGTGCCGGCCGATCTCGACATGATCCCGACCGCCGCAGTCGATCATATCGAGGTGCTGCGCGACGGTGCGGCGGCGCAATACGGGTCGGATGCGATCGCCGGCGTCATCAACATCATCCTGAAGAAGTCGTCGAGCGGCGGCTTCGCGACCGCCAGCGCAGGCCAGAACATGGACCGCAGCGACGGCGAACTCTATCGCGCCGAGTTCGATATCGGCACGAAGCTGGGCGAGGACGGTTTCCTCAACGTCGCGGTCGGCGCCAAGAAGCAGCTCGCCTCCAACCGCGCCGAGCCGATCGCGTCGACGATCCGCCTCTATCCGCTGGTCGCCGGCCAGCTCGATCCGCGCGAGGCGACGATCGATCGTCAGGTCACCTCCAACTACGGCGCGATGCCGCAGGAGAGCATCAACGGCAGCTACAATGCGGGCTACGATCTCGGCGACGTCACGCTCTACAGCTTCGGCACGTACGGCCAGCGCAAGTCCGACCTGAACTACACGTACCGCCCGGCGACCAACGCCAATTCGCTGCCGGGCGTGTATCCCAACGGCTTCTATCCCCGCGTCGTGATCGCCGAGGAGGATTACGAGTTCGCGGTCGGCGCGAAGGGCATCGTCGCCGGCTGGCACTGGGACTTCAGCAGCACGCTCGGCAAGAACCGTTCGCGGCAGAATGCCGACAACACGATCAACGCCTCGCTTGGACCGACCAGCCAGACCGAATTCCACGTCGGTACTTTGGTGTCGAAGGAGGCGGTCAATTCGCTCGACCTGACGCGCGGCTACAAGGTCGGCGGCGGCAACCTCCAGGTTTCGACCGGTATCCAGCACCGGATCGAGAGCTATCAGATCAAGCAGGGCGAAACCGCGAGCTATGCGGCGGGGACGTATACCAGCAGCCTCGGCCGACCATCGCCCGGCGCATCGGGTGCGGCCGGGTTCACACCCGACGATGCGGGCTTCATCAAGCGCAACAATTTCGCCGGTTATCTCGACGTTGCGTACGATCCGACGCGCGATATCACGATCGGCGGCGCGGTGCGCTACGAGCATTATGACGACGAGAGCGGCGATACGCTGATCGCCAAGCTGAACGCGCGCTATGCGATCACGCCGTGGGTGGCGTTGCGCGGGGCGGTGAGCACGGGGTTCCGCGCGCCGGCGCTGGCGCAGCAGATCTATGCGTCGACGACGGGGCAGTTCCGCAATCTCGGCAATCCGCCGGTGCTCAACCTGTTGCAGATCAAGACGCTGCCGGTCGGATCGCCTGCCGCGATCGCGCTGGGGGCCGAGCCGCTGACGCCCGAGAAATCGACCAACTTCAGCGGCGGGATCGTCCTGCAACCGCTTGAGCGGCTGACGGTGACGATCGACGGCTATCAGATCAAGGTGAAGGATCGGATCGCGATCACCAGCACGCTGACCGGCTCGGCGGTGTCGGCGATCCTGATCGCGAACGGCCAGTCGCCCGATATCAGCGCACAATATTACACCAACGCGATCGACACCCGGACGCGCGGCATCGACGTGGTCGCGACCTATCGCCACCCGCTGTTCGACGTGGCGAACCTGTCGTGGAACCTCGGCTACAACTACAACAAGACGATCATCACCGGGGTGAAGGACAATCCGGCGGCGCTGGCATCGCTCGGCGCGGATTACGTGCTGTTCGACCGGCTGTCGCGGAGCAACCTGACGGTCAACCTGCCGCGGACCAAGCTGTTCATCGGCAACGTCGCGACCGCGGGCGACTTCTCGCTGAGCACGCGCGTCGTCCGCTACGGCGGGTTCAAGGCGTATGGCAACGCGGTCGTCAGCGATCGGTCGTTCGGCGCGAAGTGGATCACCGATCTCGAATTCGCGTGGCAGGCGACCAAGGCGCTGAACCTCGCGGTCGGCGCGAACAACCTGTTCAACAGCTATCCCGACCGCAACGACACCGCGACCAACGTCAACACCGGTGCGGGCTTCTATTCCACCGGCGGCGCCTACGGGTTCACCGGCGGCTTCTATTACGGCCGCGTGTCGGTCGAGTTCTGAGGATGACCATGCGCAACCTTATGATCGTGAGTGCCGTGATCGCGGCTGGCCTGGCGGCACCCGCCGCAACCTCGAAGACGCCTGTCGCGAAAGGCGGCGAGATCCTGTGGGACAGCTTCGGCGTGCCGCATGTCTATGCGAAGACCGAGGCGGGGATCTTCCACGGCTTTGGCTATGCGCAGGCGCAGAGCCACGGCAATCTGTTGCTGCATCTGTACGGAGAGGCGCGCGCGCGGGCGGCGGAATATTGGGGCGACAAATACGCGGCGTCGGACAAATGGCTGATCGCCAACGACGTGCCCGAGCGATCGGCGCGCTGGTATGCGCAGCAGACGCCGCAGTTCCGCGCCGACCTCGATGCGTTCGCAGCGGGCATCAACGCCTATGCCGAGGCGCACCGCGAGACGCTCGATCCGACCGTGCTGCAGGTGCTGCCGATCCGCGGCGTCGACGTGATGGCGCATGCGCATCGCCTGATGAACTACGTCTATATCGCGTCCGAACAGAAGGTACTGGCGAACCCGGAGGCGAACGAGGCGGGCGGGTCGAACGCCTGGGCGGTCGCGCCGTCGCGCTCGGCGAGCGGCAAGACCCTGTTGCTCGCCAACCCGCATCTGCCCTGGTCGCCGAGCCTGCTGACCTATTACGAGGCGCATCTGAACGGGCCGGGGCTGTCGTTGTACGGCGCGACGCAGGTCGGGCTGCCGATCCTCCGGTTCGGGTTCAACGACCAGTTGGGGTTCACCAACACGGTCAACACGATCCTCGGCTTTACCGCGTACAATCTGAAGCTGGCGGACGGCGGGTATAGTTTCGATGGCAAGACGCTGCCGTTCAAGACGGTTGGCAAGAGCTTCAAGGTGCGGCAGCCCGACGGTACGCTGAAGACGGTCGCGTTCGAGCAGCGATCGAGCGTGCAGGGTCCGGTGTTCGCGACCCCCGACGGGCGCACGATCGCGCTGAAGGTGGCGGGGCTCGACCGGCCGGGCGTGCTCTCGCAATATTACGAGATGGGCCGCGCGCGCGACTGGGCGCAGTTCCAGACGGCGGTGCGGCGCGTCCAGGTGCCGATGTTCAACATCGTCTACGGCGACCGTGCGGGGCACATCCTGTACCTCGACAATGGTATCCTGCCGAGGCATCCGGACGGCGATTTCAGGACATGGTCGCGGCCGGTGGCGGGCGATACGTCGAAGACCCTGTGGACCGACGTGCACGGCTATGACGATTTGCCGAAGGTGCTCGATCCGGCGTCCGGCTTCGTCCAGAATGCGAACGATCCGCCCTGGGTGTCGACATGGCCGCAGGTGCTCGATACGGCGAAGTTCCCGGCCTATGTCGCGGTGCGCGGGCCGATGAGCCAGCGCGCGCAGATGTCGGTCAAGCTGCTCGCCGAGGGGCCGAAGATAAGTTTCGACGATTTCGTGGCGAAGAAGGTCACGACGCGGTCGCTGATGGCGGACCGGTTGCTGCCCGAACTGGTGCCGCTGGCGGAGGCGAGCGACGACCCCGAACTCAAAAGCGCGGCGGCGTTGCTGAAGGGCTGGGATCACCGGTTCGAACCGGACGCGCGCGGTGCGCTGCTGTTCGAGACCTGGGCGCTGCTGTTCTCGCCGACCAACTTCACGACGCTCAAGAACTACCGCGAGACGTGGTCGGCGGAACGCCCGCTCGAGACGCCGACGGGGCTGAAGGATCCGGCGGCGGCGCTGGCGATGCTGAAGGCGGCGGTGGCCAAGACGCGGACGCTGTACGGCGCGGTCGATCGGCCGTTCGGCGAGGTGTCGCGCTTCCATCTGGGGGCGGTCGACCTGCCGGGGAATGGCGGGTTCGGGAATACCGGCGTGTTCCGGACGATGACGTGGGGGCCGATGAAGAACGGCCAGCGCACGCCGCTCCACGGCGAGACGTTCGTGTCGATGGTCGAGTTCGGGACGCCGATGAAGGCGGTCGGGCTGATGAGCTACGGCAATTCGAGCCAGCCCGGATCGAAGCACGAGTCCGACCAGCTCTCGTACCTCGCGAACAAGACGTTCCGGACGCTTTGGACGACGCGCGGCGAAGTCGAGAAGCATGTCGAAGAGACGACCAAATTCTAAATTCGGGGAGATGACGGATGATAAAATTCTGGATGGCGGCAGTGTTGGCTGCGATGACGACAACCCCGGCGATGGCGAAGGACGCGCATAGCGGCACCTGGGTGTCGAACGAGGCGAAGAGCTACTGGAGCGACGGCAAGTTTCCCAAGGGCTTCAAGCTAACGATCGAGATGAAGTTCGAGCCAAACAAGCTGGTCTATCACGCGGTCAACACGACGCGGCCGGAGACGCCGTACATCAACGATTTCGTCGCGACGCTCGACGACGGCGTCAGCCCGATGGACAATCCGCGCTTCAACGAGATCCGTATCAAGCCGCTCGATGCGGACACGTTGCAGGTACTCGAACAGAAGGATGGCGACGTCATCGTCGGGCAATATTGGCGGTTTGCCAAGGACGGCAAGTCGTTGGTACGCTGGGGCATCGGCAAGGCGCCGGACGGCAAGTCGAAGGCGTTCCTCGAATGGTTCGATCGGGTGAAATGATGCGCAAGATCGTCGCCGTTCTCCTTGCCGCGCCGCTGATCGTCGGTGCGGCGCCCGATCCCAAGACGGCTCGTGCGGTGCATGAGCGCGCGATCGTGCTCGATACGCATTTCGATACGCCCGCCAATCTCGGGCGCGCGGGGTGGAGCATCATGGACCGCCACGACGTCGCGGTGACGGGCGACCAGGTCGATTACCCGCGGATGGTGGAGGGCGGCGTCGATGGCGGGTTCTTCGCGATCTATATCGGGCAGGGGCCGCGCACGCCCGCGGGTGACCGCGCCGCGCGCGATGCAGGTCTCGTTCGCGCGGTGCAGATCCGCGAGATGGTCGCCGCGCACCCGACCGCGTTCCGGCTGGTGACGACCTCGGCCGAGGCGCGCGCGGCGGTCGCGGGCGGCAAGCGGTTCGTGTTCATGAGCATGGAGAACGGCTATCCGTTCGAGGCCGACCTGAGCCTCATGCGGACGTTCCAGCGGCTCGGCGTGACGATGTTGAGCCCGGCGCATTTCAAGAACAACGACCTCGCCGACAGCGCTACCGACACGCCCGAATGGAGCGGCCTGAGCGAGAAGGGGCGCGCGTTCGTCTCGGAGGCGAACCGGCTGGGGATCGTGATCGACGCCTCGCACAGCTCGGACCTGTCGCTGCGCCAGATGATCGCGTTGTCGAAGGCGCCGATCATCCTGTCGCATTCGGGCGCGCGCGCGATCTTCGACCATCCGCGCAACGTGACCGACGCGGACCTCCGGCTGCTCGCATCGAAGGGCGGCGTGGTGCAGGTCAATGCGTTCAACGGCTACATGGTGCCGCAACCCAAGATCCCGGAGCGCGATGCGGCGATGAAGACGCTGATGACCGGCATCGACTTCGAGAAGATGACCGACGCGGATCGCCAGAAACTGGTCGCGGGGCGCAAGGCGATCGACGCGAAATGGCCGGTGCCGAAGGCGCATTTCGACGACGTGATGAAGCACCTGCTCCACGCGATCGAGGTGGCCGGGATCGACCATGTCGGGATGAGCGGCGACTTCGATGGCGGCGGCGGAGTCGAGGGGTTCGACGATGTTGCCGACTATCCGAAGATCACCGCGGCATTGCTAGCCCGCGGTTTCGGCGCGGCGGACGTGGCGAAAGTGTGGGGCGGCAACGCGCTGCGCGTGCTCGACGCGGCGCAGCGGCTGGCCGAACCGGGCGTGAAGCCGGCGATACCCGTTACGTCGTGATCGCACGCCCGGCGAGCCGCAGAAAGGCCGCCGCGGATTGAACAAGGGGGAGGGGACCGGGACGCCGTCAGACGGTGGCCGGTCGGTCTGAAGGCACTCAACGGTCGGTTCGCCGACCCAGAAGGGAGCCTTTCGCATTGACCAAAGCCCGTTATTCCGTCGGTACCGCCCTCGTTCTTCTGATGGCCGTCGCCCCAATGACCGCGCGCGCCCAGGTGACCGCCGAGCCGCAGGTGACGGAAGAGACGACCGCCGACATCGTCGTCAGCGGCCGTCGTATCTCGCAGGCGGACGAAGCGGTCGGGCAGGACCGGATCACCAGCACGGTCGCGGTCACGCGGGAGGCGCTGCTGTCCGCGCCATCTGGCATCTCCGGCCTCAAGATGCTCGAGTCGCTGCCCGGGTTCAACGTCCAGACCGATGGCGCGCTCGGCCTCTACGAGTTCGGCAACAGCGTCCAGGTGCGCGCGTTCAACCTCGACCAGATCGGCTTCATCGTCGACGGCATCCCGACCGGACGCAGCGATGCGTTCGGCGGCAGCCCGATCTTCCGCTACGTCGACAACGAGAATCTGGGCGTGGTCGAGGCCTCGCCGGGCGCCGGCGGGGTGACGATGCCGAGCTATTCCTCGCTCGGCCCGATCGTGTCGTATCGCTCGATCGAACCGCAGGAGGATCTCGGCGTGTTCGCGTCGCAGAGCTTCGGCGATTTCGACATGAAGCGGACGTTCGTGCGCGTCAGCACCGGGCGGGTCGGGCCGCTGAAAGCCTATGTCAGCCGGACCAAGCTCGATACCGACCTCTGGCGCGGTGCAGGATCTGTCGACCGCGAGCATTGGGAGGCGATGGCGCACGTCGACCTCGGCGGTACGAGCTGGGCGCGGTTCAAGTTCGTCGCGAACGACTTCTTCGATTACGATTCCCCGTCGCTGACCCGCGCGGAATACAATTTCACGACCCCCGATCTCGGCGGTAATGTCGGGCGGTACCGCGGCTATCTGGGTACGGTGCCGGTCTACGCGCCCGTCGCCGGCGGCCCGCAATACTCGAACGCCAACTACACCTATGTCTCGAACCTCGCGATCAACGTGCGGAAGGACAAGCTGTACGGCGCGACCTTCCACGCCGGGCTCGCGGACAATGTCTACGCCGAGACGACTCTCTATTGGGAGGACAAGACCGGCTACGGCGTGTCGCCCGACAGCTACGCCAACTCGCTCACCCGGTATCGCCAGCAATCGGCGGTCGGCCTTGCGCTCACCGCACCCCGCGGCACGCAGTTCGGCGTGTCAGGAGTCGGCGGAGACCGGATCGGCATCGTCCAGTCGCTTCACGCCGATGTCGGCCGCCACGCGCTCGACGCCGGGATCTGGGCGGAACAGGACAAATATCACCGCACGCAGCTTCGCTACAACACGGTCGGCGGGTCGCCCGCGGCTGATCCGATCTACAGCGAGCCGGTGTACCTGCGCCGCGACTACCGCACCGAGCGGCAGACGACGCAGCTCTATGTCCGCGACCGGATCGCGCTGACCGACAGCTTCAGCCTCGATCTGGGCAACAAGATGCTCGATCTCGATTACCAACACCGCGGCTACCGCGACTTCAACGATTACGCGCGGGTCGTGAACGGCGTTGCGGTCGCCGGCTGGGGCCCACAGTACAACCGCGCGCACTATTCGGATTATTTCCTGCCGACCGCGGGCATCCTGTTCAAGCTGCCCGACGGCCGCTCGCAGCTGTTCGCCTCCTATGCGGAGAACATGGCGCTGCCCAAGGGGATGGATGACGTCTTCTCGGTGTCGTATGCGAGTTCGGCGGCGCTGGTCGCGGCCCCGGCACCAGAGCGCTCGAAGAATGTCGAACTGGGTGTCCGCACCACGCAGTCGCAGTTCTTCGCGTCGCTGACCGGATACTACACCAAGTTCGACAATCGCATCCAGTCGATCACCACGATCCTGCCGGGCACGAGCAACGTCACCGAGACCTTCTACCAGAATGTCGGTGGCGTGGAGGCGTATGGCGCCGAGCTGCTCGCGAACTTCAAGCCGACCGCACTGCGCGGGTTCGCCTATTTCAACGCGAACGTGACGTACAACCATGCGCAGTTCCAGGACGACATCGTCGCCAGCCCGACGCTGACCTATCGGACCGCAGGCAAGTTCCTGCCCGACAGCGCGAAGTGGATCGTGTCGGGTGGCGTCACCGTCGAGCCGTCACCGTGGCTGGTCGCCAATCTCACCGCGAAATACACGAGCAAGCGCTTCTCGACGTTCGACAACAGTGCGGGATCGTCGGTTCCCGGGTTCACCGTGTTCTCCGCCTATGCCGATATCGGCGACGGATTTTCACTCGGCCCGATCAAGAACGCGAAGATCCGCGTCAACGTCGACAATCTGTTCGACAAGGACATACTGTCGTTCATCTCGCCCGCGATTACCGGCGACGGTCTGTTCCGCCCCCTGAGCCCGCGCACCGTACAGCTCAGCCTGTCGGTCGACCTTTGATCTCTGTCTCCAGCGAGGATTTTGCCATGACCGAACAGACTTATCTTCCCGAAGACGCCCGCGACGACCTGCTCGACCGGGGCTATTCGCGGCGGCAACTCGCGCGGGTCGCGGGGATCTTCGGCGCAGGCGCGGTGGCGGCATCGCTCGGTCGCCCGGCCTGGGCGTCGGGCGGCGTGCCCGATCCGGCACCCACCGCGAAGGTGCGGATCGGCGCGAACGAATGCTGGACCGGGCCGCTGCTGCCGGGCCAGCGTGCCGCGCAGAAGATCATCGCCAACAGCAATCGGTACGCACCGCAGGACGAGCGCAACGATTTCCTCAAGGCGGTGATGGCGGTGGAGGGCGTGCCGTACGATCACATCGCGCCGTGGCCGGGCTCGAGCGATCCGCTGTCGCGCGCGATCGTCAGCTTCTGTTCGCCGCAACGGGGTCTGGTCACCGCCGACCCGACGTTCGAGCTTGCCGGGCGAACCGCGGACTGGCTGGGCGCGCCCGTGAAGCGCGTGCCGCTGACCGCCGAGTATGCGCATGACGTCCGCGCGATGCTCGCGGCGGACCCGAACGCGGGGCTGTATTACATCTGCACGCCCAACAACCCGACCGGGACGATCACGCCGATCGCCGACATCGAATGGCTGATCGCGAACAAGCCCGCCGGCTCGATCGTGCTGGTGGACGAGGCCTATACGCACTTCGCAGGCGTTCCCGTGGCCTCGCCGCTGGTGACGGCAGGGCGCGACGTGATCGTGCTTCGGACCTTCTCGAAGATCTTCGGGATGGCCGGCATGCGGATGGGCTTCACGATGGCGCGGCCGGACATCCTGGCGAAGATGATCCGCTATGACGGGGGCATGCAGTCGGGTGCGTTGCCGCTGCCCTCGCTGGCGTGCGCCACGGCGAGCCTGACCGCGGCCCCGCTGATCGCCGCGCGCCGCGCCGAGATGGTCCAGGCGCGGGGCATCGCGCTCGATCACCTCCGCGCGCGCAACATCGTCGTCAAGCCGACCAGTGCGAACATGATCATGATCGACTGGAAGACGCGCCCGGCAAAGGACGTGCAGGCGGCGTTCCGTGCGCAGAGTGTGGAGATCGGGCGGTCGTGGCCGATCTGGCCGACGGTGTCGCGCGTGACGGTCGGCTCGGCGACGGAGATGAAGGCGTTCTGCGTGGCGCTGGACAAGGTGATGGCCTGAACCGGACTGAGCGCGGGCGACGTTCGATGGCGTGTCCGGGATCGTGCCGACGGCACGGCCCGGCGACGTCCCATCGTCAGGGTCGTGACGGTCGGATCGTGCCCAGTCCCGCTCTGGTGCGGGATGCTACGCTGCCTGTGCTCATGTCCGGCACGATCGGGGCGAACGCCGTGCCGGACATGGTCGCCTCGTCTCGGCTAGGATTTCGGTGATCCGGACGGGGCGTTCGCCCCTGCGGCACCTTTCACGACGACGATCTTGGGTAGCCTGTGGATCGGCTCGACGGTGATCTTGCGAAACCAGGTCTCGGCGCCTTCCGATTGCAGCTGGATCCGTCCGTGCGTCAGCGGCTGGCGGGTTCCGTCCGGCGCGATCGTCGCGATATCCGTGATCTCCGCCACCGGTACGCCGTTCACGACATGCACGGCGCGGTTACCCAGCACATAGAGATCGAGCGTGTTCCACTCCCCGATCGGCCGTTCGGCATCGGTCGCGGCCTCCACGTTCCAGGTCGGCGTTCCGTTGACCATGTCGATCGGTCGTCCGCCGACGCGGAACCGTAGCTGGGGTGCGATCAGCGAGGGATCGTCGACCACGGTCGTCCGCGCGCGAACCTTGCTGCCGACGACCACCGCCATCCCGGTCGAGCCCTTCATGATCTCGAACTCCATCGACGGCTGCCACGTCCCGAAGACCTCCCCCGGCAGACCGTGCGTATGGTAGAGCAGGCCGTTGTTCGGCGGCTGTCGATCTCGCGGCGCCCATGTCTTCGCACCCCATTTATACTGGAGGCGAAGATGATAGTCGGCGAGGTCCGCGCGGTGGACGAGGCTGCCCCAGGTTTGCCCCTTGATCCAGATCGCCGGACCGCCGTCGACCTGACGGACGGCGAAGTCTTCATCACCGCCGCCGCGAGCAGTACCGATCGGCTTATTTTCGGGATCGCCGCGATAGGTCACCGCGGGGTCGACGTAACCAAGCCAGGGGCGCCAGTCCTTCAGGCTTCGGCCATCAAACAGAATGACCGGTTTGCCCGTCGCTGGCGGAAGGTCGGTCAAGGCAAGCCGCTGGTGGGCGACGACCGGTGCGCCGGCCGTGACCGGCGGCTGTTCCTTGGGGCTCTGTGCCGCAGCGATCGCGGGCAGCACGAAGACGATCGGTAGCGCGAAGGTCTTAATCATGGAAATCCTCTCGCCGGGTTCGGCTCGGGTTGTCGCGGGCGCGCGCCGTGCGTGGCGCCGGGGATCGCGGTACTGTGTCGTACCACGAGTTCGTGGCGCAGCGTGACCTGTCGAACGGGGCTGCCGCCGCGCAGGATGCCGACCAGCAGCTCGACGGCGCGGCGGCCGATCATCCCCTTGGGCTGGGCGATCGTCGTCAGCGGCGGCTGGAAATAGCGCGCCAGCGGCAGGTCGTCGAAGCCGACCACGGAGACGTCCTCCGGGCACGACAGTCCGGCTTCGCGGATCGCGCTGAGCGCACCCATCGCCATCTCGTCGCTGAAGCAGAATATCGCCGTGACGCCTTCCGCCAGCAGGCTGCGGACATGCACGAACGCCGATCCTGCGGCATAATCGCCTACCCGAATGTGCAGGCTTTCGCGGAGACCCGCGCGGTCCGCCGCGTCGATCGCCCCGGCGAGGCGATCGCGGCTGATCGGGCTGGCTTGCGGGCCGGTGACGATGCCGATCTCGCGGTGGCCTAGGCCGACGAGGTGCTCGACCGCCTCGGCGCTGGCGGCGGCGTTGTCGATGTGCACGCTGGGGACGCCCAGATCGGCGCTGTATTCGCAGCCGTTGACGATCGGCGCGGCGGCGCCTTTGCGCGACAGTAGCGGCTGGAGGCTGGCGGGCAGGCGATGGCCGAGGAAGATTAGCCCGTCGACCTCGCGACGCGAGAGCATCTCCGCATATTGATCCTCGACCTCGGGATCGTGGCGCGTGTCGCCGACCACGACCGAATACCCTGCATCCCGTGCGGCTTCTTCGGCACCGCGGATGACGCTGGCGAAGAACGCGTTCGAGATGTCGGGGACGGTCAGCAGGACCTTGGCGGCGCGCAGCGTGCGCAGGCTCCGTGCGGCGACGTTGGGTGCGTACCCCGACGTGCGGACGACCTCGAGCACACGCCGCCGCGTGTCTTCGGACACCTGCTCGGGGCGGCTCAACACGCGCGAAACGGTGGCGGTGGAGACGCCCGCGAGTGCGGCCACTTCGATGATCGTCGGCATGACCTCGTCATGGATCGGCTCGGCGGCAGTGTCGATAGCGATCCAATGTAATCCTTTACATTCGTTTCGCAGCTCCGTAGCTTTGTGATCGACAAGCAGGAAAACTGCGATCGGAGAGGTGGCGAATGGCGCTTGCAGATACTGGATCCCCAGCCACGACCGGCGATCTTTCGACGGGTCCTGCGTTGACCGGCCCCCTGCTGACCGGCCGCCTCAGCGCCATGATGTTCATGCAGTTCTTCGTATGGGGCGCCTGGACCGTAACCCTCGGCCTCGTCATGCAGACGGTCGGCATCGGCAACCTCATCGGCAACGCCTTTTCGGTCGGCCCGATCGCGTCGATCGTGGGTTCGTTCCTGCTCGGCATGGCGGCGGCGCGCTACGTCGCCCCGCGGATGCTGATGGTGATCCTGCACCTGATCGGCGGCGTGCTGCTGTTCCTGCTCCCGGCGCTGGTCACACCCGAGAACGGACAGACCTTCGTCTGGCTGCTGCTTTGCTACATGATCCTCTACATGCCGACGGTCGGCCTCGCGAACACGATCGCGCTAAAGAGCTTTGGCGAGCGGACCGACAAGTTCCCGTTCGTCCGTGCGTTCGGCACGCTCGGCTGGATCACCGCTGGCCTCCTCATCGGTTGGGCGGGCCTGTCGGCGAGCCCCGAGATTTTCCGCGTCGCAGGCGTGGTGTCGATCGTGCTCGGCCTCTACAGCTTCACGCTGCCGAACGTCACGGCGGATGCGCCGCGCGACGAGAGCGTTCTCCGCCAGGTGTTCTGCGTCGAGGCGTTCGGATTGCTCAAGCAGCGCTCGTTCCTGATATTCATGACCTGCGCGACGCTGATCTCGATCCCGCTGGCGATGTATTACGCCTATGCCTCGCCCTATGTCGGCGCGACCGGCATCAGCAACGTCGGCGGCACGCTCGCGATCGGGCAGATGTCCGAGCTCGTCTTCATGTTCTCGATGCCGTGGCTGTACCGCCGGTTCGGCGTGAAGCCGCTGCTGCTCGTCGGCATGGCCGCATGGGCGTTGCGCTACGCCTTGTTCGCGATCGGCGATGGCGGATCGTCGATCTGGGCGGTGTATCTCGGCGTCGCGCTGCACGGCGTGTGCTATGATTTCTTCTTCGTCGCCGGCGCGATCTACACCGGCACGATCGCCACGCCGAAGGGCGTGAACGCACAGGCGCAGGGCATGCTGACGCTGTTCACTTACGGCGTCGGCATGCTGCTCGGCTCGCAGATCGGCGCACTGCTGTACGCGCAGCTGCCCGCATCGCCGACCATCGCCGACTGGCAGCATATGTGGTGGTATCCCGCCATCGCCGCCGCGGTGATCGCTCTCCTGTTCCAGTTTACGTTCCGCGACGACACCAGAAAGAGTGCAGCATGACCGGCATGAAGGGCCCCGGAATATTCCTCGCCCAGTTTCTTGGCGACGAAGCGCCGTTCGACACGCTCGACGGTCTGGCGGAATGGGCGGCGGGGCTCGGCTATGTCGGCGTCCAGATCCCCTGCAACGCGCAACTGATCGACCTGAAGCTCGCCGCCGATAGCAAGACGTACTGCGACGATCTTCGCGGGCGACTGGCGAAGCACGGCATCGA
Source organism: Sphingomonas sp. CFBP 13603 (assembly GCF_014892665.1). Classification (NCBI taxonomy): domain Bacteria; kingdom Pseudomonadati; phylum Pseudomonadota; class Alphaproteobacteria; order Sphingomonadales; family Sphingomonadaceae; genus Sphingomonas; species Sphingomonas sp. CFBP 13603. The sequence goes on from NZ_JADBIA010000006.1 coordinate 251,058, forward strand.
AGTCACCGAACTGTCGACGCATCTGCAAGGCCAGCTGGTCGCGGTGCATCCGGCGTACGACACGCTGTTCGACGGCTTCGCACCCCCCGAGGTCCACGGCAAGCCCGCCGAGCGCCAGCTGTGGGCGGTCGAGCAGGTGAAACTGGCGGCGAAGGCCAGCGCCAATCTCGGCCTGTCCGCGCACGCCACCTTCTCCGGCGCGCTGGCTTGGCCGTACGTGTATCCATGGCCGCAACGTCCCGCCGGGCTGATCGAGGAAGCGTTCGCCGAACTTGCGCGACGCTGGACTCCGATCCTCGACGTGTTCGAGGATGTCGGCGTCGATTGCGCGTTCGAGGTGCATCCGGGCGAGGACGTCCATGACGGCGCGACCTGGGAGCGGTTCCTGGCGGCCGTCGACAACCATCCGCGCGCGCGCCTCCTGTTCGATCCGTCGCACTTCGTGTTGCAGCAGCTCGACTATCTCGACTTCATCGACCGCTATCACGACCGGATTTCTTGCTTCCACGTCAAGGATGCCGAGTTCAACCCGAACGGCCGAACCGGCGTGTACGGCGGCTACGAGAACTGGGTCGATCGCGCCGGCCGATTCCGTTCACTCGGCGACGGACAAGTCGATTTCTCCGGTATCTTCAGCAAGATGGCGCAATATGGCTATAACGGCTGGGCAGTGCTCGAATGGGAGTGCGCGCTCAAGCGTTCCGACGATGGAGCCCGCGAAGGTGCGCCGTTCATCCGCGATCACATCATTCACCTGACCGAACACCCGTTCGACGACTTCGCCGCCAGCGGCATCGATCGCGCCGCGATCCGCAAGCTGCTCGGACTGTCGGAGGGGCAGGCATGAGCCGGCTTCGTCTCGGCATGGCCGGCGGCGGGGAAGGGGCCTTTATCGGCGCCGTCCACCGGATGGCGGCGGCGCTCGACGGCGACTGGGATCTGGTGGCGGGTGCGTTCAGCACCGATGGCGGGCGCAACACGCGCACCGGCGCGCTGCTCGGACTGGACCCGCAGCGTGTCTATCCATCGCTCGACGCGTTGATCGCGCACGAACGCACACTGCCCCTGGACGAACGGATCGAGGCGCTCGCGATCGTCACGCCGAACCACCTTCACGCGCCGATGGCGATTGCGGCACTGGACGCCGGCTTCCACGTGTTCTGCGAAAAGCCGATGGCGATGAGCGTCGTCGAGGCCGAAGCGATCGCCGCCGCCGCCAAGGCCAGCGGCCGCCAGTTCGCGCTGGCGTTCACCTATAGCGGCTATCCGATGGTACAAGAGGCGCGCGCTCGCGTGGCGCGCGGCGATTTCGGCGCGATCCGTCTGGTCCAGGTGGAATATCTGCAAGGCTGGCTCAGCCAACCGATCGACACCGACGGCAACAGGCAGGCCGAGTGGCGCACCGATCCAGCCCGCGCGGGGCTCGGCGGCTGCCTCGGCGACATCGGCACGCACGCGTTCCAGCTTGCCGAGCATGTCTCCAGCCTGTCGGTGGAGTCGGTCTCGGCGGACCTCACGACGCATGTTGAAGGCCGGCGGCTCGACGACGACGTCAGTGCACTGCTCCGCTTCGAGGGCGGCGCGCGCGGCGTGCTCAAGGCGAGCCAGGTCGCGGCGGGAGAGGAGAACGGGCTGCGGCTGCGTATCCACGGCGAACGCGGCGGGCTCGACTGGTCGCAGTTGGAGCCGAACACGCTGACATTGCGCTGGCTTGATCGTCCGACCGAGTTTGTACGGACCGGCGGGCCCGGCATGCTCGACGCCACCGCCACGCTGGTGCGGACCCCAGCGGGGCATCCCGAGGGGTATATCGAAGCCTTCGCCAACCTCTACCGCGCATTCGCCTCAGCGATCCGCGGCGACGGGCGCGGGGACGGGGGGCGCTGGTTTCCGGGCGTAACCGATGGACTGCGGACGATGCGCTTCATCGAAGCGGTGATCGCCAACGCCGCGTCGGACCAGAAATGGACTTCAGTAAATCCGGGAGAGAATGAATGAAGTTGCTCATGGCCTTGGTCGCGGGAAGCATCGCGGCGGTTGCGGCGGTCACGATATCCGTGCCGACCGCCGCGCAATCGACGGCAGCCTCGCCCCCGGCGTTCGCCGCCTGCCGCGCGTGTCATACCGTGGCGAAGGGCGGCCGTAACGGCATCGGTCCGAACCTGTACGGCGTGGTCGGCCGTGCCGCCGCCGCGACGCCCGGCTTCAACTATTCGGCCGCGATGAAGGGGTCGAAGCTGCGCTGGGACGAGCAGACGCTGAACGAGTATCTCGCGGCTCCCCAGAAGAAGGTGCCGGGCACGCGGATGCCGATCGCGATGCCCGATGCCGCCAAGCGTGCTGCGATCATCGCGTACCTGAAAGCGGAGGGCGCGAAGTGATCGCGCCGTGCGCATGACGCTCTCGCGCCGCACCCTGCTCGCCGCCGGTGCAGCGGCATCGCTGGTCCCCGCCGGGATCGCCGCCCAGCGCCGCGGCAGCAATGCTGCACGGTTCTCGCTCGGCTACGCGCCACACGAGGGCAGCTTCGGCAGTCGCGGCGGACGGATTGAGCAGATCGCCTACGCCGCCGACCAGGGCTTCACCGCCTGGGAGGACAACGAGGCCGCAACGCGGTCGGTGGCCGAGCAGGAGCAGATGGCCAAGGCGCTGGCGCAGCGCGGCATGACGATGGGCGTGTTCGTCGCCAGCATGCCCAAATGGTCGCAGTCGCGGCCGCTGCTCGGCGCCAATGACGGCGCCGAGCGCGAGACGTTCCTCGCCGACATCCGCGCCTCGCTCGACGTCGCCAAGCGACTGAACGCGAAGCACATGACCGTCGTCACCGGCTTCATGGATCCGAAGGTGCCGGTCGATATCCAGACGGCGCGCGTGATCGACATCATGCGCCGCGCGGGCGACATCGTCGCGTCATCGGGCACGGCGATGGTGATGGAGCCGCTCAACACGCGGACCAACCATCCCGGCGTCTATATGCAGTCGATCTCGCAGGGCTATGCGGTCGCGCGCGGCGCCAACAGCCCGGCGGTGAAGATTCTCGCCGACTTGTATCACGAGCAGATCCAGTCGGGGAACCTGATCCCGACGCTGGCCACCTGCTGGAGCGAGATCGGCTACATCCAGTTCGGCGACAATCCGGGCCGCAACGAGCCGTTGACCGGCGAGATCAACTTCGCCTCGATCGTGAAGTGGCTGAAGGCGCAACGTTACACCGGCGTGATCGGCATGGAGCACGGCAATTCGATCGCCGGCCGCGCAGGCGAGGATCGCCTGATCGCCGCCTATCGCGAGATCGACACAGCATGAGGGGGATGGGGATGAAGACGGTGGTGATGGCGAGCGTCATCGTAGCGCTGGCGGGACCAGTTGCGGCGCAGGACAAGCCCGGCTTCAAGGACACGCCGATGTTGCCCGGCGGCCAGTGGCACGTCCATGATGCCGACCGCCCCGCGCCGGCCGTGGTCGCGCCGGCCGCCACCCCCGGCGGTGCGCCCGCCGACGCCGTGGTGCTGTTCGACGGGCGTTCGCTCGACGCATGGAAGCCTGATCGCATCGCGTGGCCGATCGCCAACGGTGCACTCACGATCCCCTCGCGTGCGAAGAGCGGCGGCGAGAACAACCTCGTCTCGAAGCAGAGCTTTGGCGACGTGCAGATGCACCTCGAGTTCCGCTCGCCCAACCCGCCGACCAAGACATCGCAGGATCGCGGCAACAGCGGCATCTGGTTCATGCAGCGCTACGAACTGCAGATCCTCGATGGCTCGCAGAACCCGACCTATGCCGATGGCGCCGTCGGGGCGGTCTATGGCTGGAAGCCGCCACTGGTGAACGCCGCGCGCCGTCCCGGCGAATGGCAGACCTACGACATCGTGTTCGAACGCCCCCGCTTCGCCGCCGACGGCAGCCTGCTCCGCCCTGCGTACGTCACTGCGCTGCTCAACGGCGTGCTCGTCCAGAACCACCAGGCGATGCTCGGTACCACGATCTGGCGCAAGGTCGCTGCGTACACCGTGCACGCCGACGCCGCGCCGATCCAGCTTCAGGATCACGACTCGCCGGTGTCGTTCCGCAACATCTGGGTCCGTCCGCTGACCGAGGCGGCGATCGCGCAGGATCTAGGGAAGGACGGTAAATGATCGACCGCAGAACAGCACTCGCCGGTGTCGTCGCCATGTTCGGCACAGCTTTGTATGCGCCGATCGCACGCGCAGCCGGGGTCGCGGCAACACCGGGCTCGGCGGCGGGCATCCCCGTCATCAGCGAAGGCCCGCCCAGCGTCGCGGTCTTCACAGCCCCACAGCGCGCACTGATGACCGCGCTCAGCGAACGCGTGCTGCCGACCACCGATACGCCGGGCGCCATCGCCGCGGGCGTACCCGCCTATATCGAAAAGCTGCTCGCCGACTGGGCCGCACCCGCCGACCGCGTGCCGATCCTTGCCGGGCTCGATGCGATCGAAGCGCGCAGCCTCAAAGACTACAAGGTCCCCGCCGCCAAGGCGACTGCGGCACAGCACGACGCGCTCCTCACGCTGGCGATGAACGACCAGATCCCGTCCGGCGGCGTCTTCTTCGAAGCGTTCCGACAGCTCGTCGTCACCGGCTATTACACGTCGGAAATCGGCATGACGCAGGAGCGCGAATATCTGCCGGTGCCGGGCGAGTATAACGGCGCATTCCCCTATTCTCAGGTCAACAAGGTGTATTCCGCATGATTCTCAGCCGTAGAAATCTGCTCGCCGGCTCCGGCGCGGTCGCAGCGCTCGCGTTCGTGCCGACAGCCTCCGCGGCACAGTTGAAGGCGATCGGCCTGCAACTCTACACGATCCGCGACATTTTCTCGAAGGACCCGGTCGGCACGCTCGGGCAGGTCGCGAAGATCGGCTACCGTGAGGTCGAGTTCGGCGGTGGTGGCTATGACGGCATGGACCACGCGATGCTGCGCCGGACGATGGACAAGCTCGGCCTGACCGCGCCGTCTGTGCATATCGGCTATGACGCGCTGCTCCAGCGGTTCGACCAGTCGGTGACGATGGCCAAGACGCTCGGCGCGACCACGGTTGTGCTGCCGTACATGACCGACGAGCATCGCAACGAAGCGGGCTGGGCCGCGGCGCTGCCGAACTTCAACCGGTTCGCGGCCGACCTGAAAAAGGCCGGGCTGGGCTTCGCGTATCACAATCACGATTTCGAGTTCACCACAAAGCCGGGTGGCGTCAGCCTGTACGAGCGGCTGCTGAAGGAGACCGATCCCGCGCTCGTGAAGCTCGAACTCGATCTCTACTGGGCGCTGCATGCGGGCGAAAACCTGACGACGCTGATCGAGCGACTGTCGACGCGCCTCTACGCGTACCACGTCAAGGACATGCGGCCCGATCGCAGCATGGCCGCGGTCGGCGCGGGCACGGTCGATTTCGCCGCGCTGTTCAAGCTGAAGGGCAGCGCCGGCGTCCGGCATTTCTACGTCGAGAACGACCAGGCTCCCGCGCCCTATCTGCCCGACATCACCACGAGTTTCCGGACGCTGCGCGCGCTGCGTTTTTGACCGGGCGTTTCTAACCGGGCGCATATCCAACCGAGTATTAGGAGAGGAAGATCATGGCCGAGACCAACAGGTTCGACGCGATCGTCATAGGGTCTGGTGTGAGCGGTGGCTTTGCCGCCAAGGAATTGACCGAGAAGGGCCTGCGAGTCCTGATGCTCGACCGCGGCAAGATGGTCGAGCACGGCGAGGGCTACACTTATGACGGCAAGCCCGCCTATGAGATCCCGGCGCGCAACATCATGCCCAAGCCGCTGATCGACAGCGACTATTTCATCGCCACGCACGGCTATGTGTCACCCGGCAACCAGGAATTCTACAATGACGACCGGCTGAACCCGTACGCGTATGACGAAGGCAGCAAATTCTACTGGATTCGACCCGCGGCGGTGGGCGGCAAGTCGATCATCTGGGGCCGCTGGTGCTTTCGCTGGAGCCCGGAAGATTTCGAGGCGAACAGGCGCGACGGCATCGATGGCGACTGGCCGATCCGCTACGACGACGTCGCGCCGTGGTACAGCTATGTCGAGAAATACATCGGCGTGTCCGGCTCGCGCGAGAACCTGCCCTATCTGCCCGACAGCGAATTCCAGCCGCCGATGCCGATGAACGTCGCCGAGAAATGGCTGAAGCAGAACCTCGAAACCAAATTCCCGGGTCGCAAACTGATCCACACCCGGCTGTCGAACATGACCGAGGACAAGCCCGACCAGAACCGCACGAAATGCCAGTTCCGTAACCAGTGCAGCAACGGCTGCTCGTTCGGCGCCTATTTCTCGACGCAGGCGGTGACCTTGCCAGCTGCGCGCGCGACTGGCCGCCTGACGCTCAAGTCGGACTCGGTCGTCACCAACCTCGTGTACGACGCGGCGCGGAAAAAGGTCACTGGCGTCCGCTATATCGATGCCAAGACCGGCCAGGCGGAAACGGTCAATGCCGATCTCGTCTTCCTCTGCGCGTCGGCGATCGCGTCGACCCAGATCCTGCTGAACTCGCGCGCACCGGGCAGCGATCGCAGCTATTTCGACGGCAGCGGCACGCTTGGCCGCTATGTCATGGACCACATCTTCCGCGTCGGGATCGAGGGTGACATTCCCGGCATGGACTCGTTGATCGAATATGGTCGACGGCCGGGCGGCGTCTACATCCCGCGCTTCCGTAATATTGGTGGCGACGAGGGCGTCGGCTTCAAACGCGGCTATGGCTATCAGGGCAGCGCGCGCCGCGATCCGGCGGCACCGGTCGGGTTCGGCGCGTCGATGAAACACGGTATGCGTAAATATGCGCCCTGGAAATTCCACATGGGCGCGTTCGGCGAATGCTTGCCCTATGCGGACAACCGCGTGTCGCTGCACGCGAGCAAGGTGGACCGGTTCGGCGTCCCGCTGGTCCGCTTCGACGTCCGCTTCCGCGACAACGAGCTCAAGATGATGGCCGACGCGCGGACGCAGGGCGAGGCGATGCTGAAAGGGGCAGGGCTTACCAACGTCAAAAGTAGCGAAAGCGAGCACGTCCCCGGCGACGCGATCCACGAGATGGGCGGCGCCCGCATGGGCCGCGACCCGCGCACGTCGGTGCTCAACGAATGGAGCCAGGCGCACGCGGCTTCGAATCTCTACGTCACCGACGGTGCACAGATGGCGTCGATCTCCTGCGTGAACCCGTCGCTGACCTTCATGGCGCTGACCGCCCGCGCCGCCGATCACGCGGTGCGCCAGATGACGAAAAGCTAAATACGAGAGGTATCCGGCCTCGGAATAGCGCACGGGTCCCCGACGCCGTCCAAGTGCCGCTGCGAACCGCGGGCCGGCAGTGCCGACGGTAAGGGGCAGACGATGGCGCTGTGGCTGATGCGGGAGCGAATTTGATCGCAGGTCAAAATAGCCGCTTGACCGATAACGTTCGCTCTCCTAAATACGTCGGACCGCAGCGAACGGCCACACGGTCTGGTTGGTGCGGTCGCAAAAAACCAGATGCTGCAAGCTTCTTCTACGGGAGGGGTTGTGCGAGTGTCGGTATTTTTGTCGGCTCTTTGACATTGTAGGTTAAGATGAAGGGACATGTGGGCGGCGGCTTGC
>NZ_JADBIA010000007.1:0-223098 GCF_014892665.1 Sphingomonas sp. CFBP 13603
TACATATGGAATATGTGAAGGACATATGAGAACGACTTAGCTTTAAACGATTACCCGAACCCTTGAGGAGCCCGGAAACCGCAAGCCGCCGCCCACATGTCCCTTCATCTTAACCTACAATGTCAAAGAACCGACAAAAATACCGACACTCGCATAACCCCTCCCGTAGAAGAAGCTTGCAGCATCTGGTTTTTTGCGACCGTCGCAGAAGCCGTGAGGCACTCCGCTGCGGTGACACCCCTCTAGGGCCACCTCCCGATACCGTCAAACGCTTTTTTACAGTTTCAGGTCACTTTTCGGAAAAATCAAAGCTCGCCCCGCTCAGTGGCGCTGAGTGTCGCCGTGTGACCCTCAGCGAGGGTGCAGCTTGGCGAGCGCGATGCCGGCAAGGTTCTGGGCTCGACCAATATGTCGTATGCGAAGCCGGTCGAAACCGATCGCCAGTTGCTCGAACGTTACCCGGTGTGCCTCGAGCTCTACCGAACGGCACCGCGCCGTTCCCTTGGCTTGGGTGACGACCAGCGTCGAATCGCCGATCAGCATGATATCGCGGTCGCCGTTTATGGCTGCGACCTCCAGCGCATGAATGGCCGCCAGCCATTCGGCGTCGCTGTTGCTGCCGTTGCCCAGATCTTGGCGGTAATGGGTAACGCCCTTGCGGACGACTGCGCATTCAATCGGCCCGGGGTTTGGCCGGCACCCGCCGTCGAAGAACAGCTTGGTTGACTGCCCGTAAGCCATCAGGCTTTCGCTCGCGGGTTCGTCGTCCCCTTGTCGGACGCCGTATGCTTCCGATGCGCGAGCACTGCGCCGACGGCGATCATGCCAAGACCCGCGACCGGCGAACCCCGTCGGATCGACCGCAGTCCACCGAGCGCCAGAAGCGATGCGGGTAGGCCTGCCTGCACGCCACTCAGATGCGCGACGGCCAAGATCCCTGCCCCGTCCGGCTCCACGGGCCTAGCAATTGGTCGCGACTCGACTTCGGTCGCAACCGTATCCGCGACGGCCGCACCCCGCGTTCCCATCGGCGTGGCGGCGCCGGCCGTCGTATCGCTCGTCGTCTGGTGTTCGAGTTCCGAATTCAGCTCTGCGCCAAGCAGGAAGACGTAGGCCGAGAGCCACAGCCATGTCAGCAGCACGATGACCGCGCTCAGCGATCCATAGGTCGCGCCGTAATTTCCGAAGCGCGAGACGTAGACGCCGAACCCGATCGTCGCACCCAACCAGATAATCGTTGCCGCCAGCGATCCGGGAGTCAGCAACGCCCACTTGGCTTTGTGCCGATTGGGGCCGAACCGATACAGGCATGCCGCCGCCGTGACGCCCAGCGAGGTGAGCACGCCGTAACTCACGAGGCGGATCGCTGTGAGCAGGATTTCAGGCGCGCCGGGTATCAGGCTGTCGAGCAACGCAAACGCCGCTGTCGAGAGCGCGGCGACCAGCGCCAGCAGGACGGCACCCCCGGTGATCGCAAAGGCGAGCAGGTTCAGCGCGATGAACCCTCGCGTCTCCTTCTCTTCGTACGCGATGTTCAGCGCGGTAACGATCGACGATGCCCCCTTCGTCCCGCCGTACAACGCGATCCCAAGCGCGATGACGAGACCGAACCCCTTTTTGCCTTCCGACGTATTGACGACCGTGGCGAGTTGGTCGCCGATCACGCGCGCCGCATCTTCCGGAAGGACGTTGAACAACGCGCGGATGTTCGCGACCACCGTCGTCGTGTCCGCGACCAGGCCGTAGATCAACACGACCGACGCGAGCAGCGGGACGATCGCGGCGAACCCATAGAATGCGGTGCCGGCCGCGATCAGGCCGATATTGTCGTCGTTACCCTCGGCCCAGGTGCGCTTCAGGACCTTCCACCATTCGCTCGCCGACATCGACCAGGGGCTGGTGGCGGTATGCGCCATCGGGTGATCGGTATCGGCCAGCGTCTTGCTCCTCGGGATCGGTTCGGCGGGCAAATCCCTCCGCCCACCTAACGCGGCGCGCGCATAAACGTGCCGGATCGGCGGCTAGAGTTGCCGCAAGGCCTGCGCGGGTCGCGCACCCAGGATCGGCCATGCACCGATCAGCCCGATAGCCATGGTCAGCCCCGCCCCGCCGAGCAACGTGACAAGGACGGTCGCATAATCGGGCAGCCATTCGAACGTGAACAGCTGCGTCACGACATACCACGCCCCGCCAAGTCCCAGCAGCAGCGCGAGTACCGACAGGACGACGCTGAGAAACGCATATTCCAGCGCCTGGACGCCAAGCACCTGCCAGCGTGTCGCGCCGAGCGTCCGCAGGATCACGCCGTCATACGTACGCGCCTCCCGCGCCGCCGCGATCGCACCGATCAGCACCGCGATACCGGCGAGGATCGCGACCGACGCGGCGGCGGTAATCGCCGTCGCCATCTGCGTCACGATCGCGCGCACTTGGCCCAGCACGCCGCGGACCTCGATCACTGAGACCGATGGGAAGCGGGGTAGCAGCGCGCGCATCACCATCGACTCCTGCCCGGACGCGAGATCGATCGTCGCGGCAAGATTATGCGGCGCGTCCTCGATCGCATTGGGCGAGAAGACCATCACGAAATTGAAGCCCAGCGTATCCCAGCTGATCCGGCGGAACGACGCGATCCGCGCGGTCCGCTCGACCCCGAGCAGCGTGTAGCTCAGCGGGTCACCGATCTTCAGGTCGAGAACCTTGGCCAACCGCTCGTCGATCGAAACCAGCGGCGGTCCGCGGTAATTGCGCGGCCACCAGCGGCCCGCGGTCAGTTCGCTTCCCTCTGGGAGGGTCGCCGAAAAGGTCAGGCCGCGCTCGCCCCGCAACGCCCAGGCGCCCTCGGGCAGCGTCTTGAGGTCGGCAACCCGCGTCGTACCATAGCCGGTGATGGTGCCGCGCATCGCGGGCACGGTCCGAATCACCGGGTGCGTCGCGATACCCTCGATCGTGCGACGGAATTCGGCTTCGCGGTCGGGGGGCACGTCGAGCGCGAACAAGGCCGGTGCACGGTTCGGCACGGTGCGCGCGATGTTGGCATCAATGCTGGTACGGATGCCTGCGAGCAGGACGAACAAGGTGAGACCGAGGCCCAGTGCGACGACCAGCGTGCCGGTCCGCGCGCCGGGACGATGCAGCCCGGCAACCGCAAGCCGTAACAAAGGACGCCTGGACTTGGGCAGCAATGCCGCGCCGCGCCGGACACCCCAACCGAACAGAGCGAGCATCGCGAGGACGACAGCGACGGCCGCGAGGAACCCGGCGCTAAGCAATGGCTGTTCGGCGGTCGACAGCGCCAGCGCGACGATGGCCGCGCCCGCACCCAGGACCCAGGGCAGTGTTTGGCGCAGCGGAACGCGGCGTTCGCCCGGCAGTCCGCGCAACAGCCCGGCGGCAGGAATACGTCCGGCCTCGATCAGCGGTGGCGCCGTGAAGGCCAGCGCGATCAGCATGCCATAGGCGGCGGCAAGCGCGAGCGGTGCGGCCTGGACGGTGAACCGGGGTGCGACCGGCAGGACGTCGCCCGCAAGCCAGACGATCAACGGCACGGTCGCGAGACCCGCGATCAGCCCTGCAGCGATTCCCATCGCCGCGACGACCGCGACCTGCAGCACGTAGATCCGCGCCACGATGCCCGACGTTGCGCCAAGGACCTTCAACGCGGCGATGCTGCCACGGCGCGCGGTCAGGTAGGACGATACGCCGTTGCCGACGCCGATCCCGGCGATGACCAGCGCAGACAGGCCGACGAGCAGGAGGAACTGCCCCATCCGGTCGACGAAACGCTCGGCGCCGGGTGCGGCCCGATCGCGAGTCTTGGTTTCCCAGCCGCCGGTCGCGAACGCCGCCTTGAAGCGATCGGTTGCCGCTGCCGGGGATGCTCCCGTCGGCAGGCGGATGCGGTATTTGCTCTCGTACAGGCTCCCCGGCTGGACGAGCCCGGTCCGGGCGATACCGTCGAGCGACACGATCGCGACCGGGCCAAGCGTGAACCCCTCCCCCAGCCGGTCCGGCTCGCTCGTAACGATGCCGCCGACGGTGAACGCCGCGGTTCCCAGTCTCAATTGCGCGCCGCGCCCGATCCCAAGCCGCTCCGCCAGCGCCGGTCCGATCAGGACGGTGTTCGCATCGAGCGATTTCGCGGACGTTTCGCCACGCACCGCCAGCGTGCCGTACAGGGGATAAACGGCATCGACGCCCTTGAGTTCGATCGGCACGCTGTTGGTGCCGCGCACCGCCATCGCCTGCATCCGGACCGTTTCGGAGACGGTGCCAAGGCGTGCCATCGCGGCGCGCTCGGCTTGCGTGGCGGCACGTTGCGAGGCTGCGAACTCGACGTCGCCGCCCAGGATCGCGCTACCGCGAGACGCGAGTTCCGTGTCGATCGCCTGCGTCAGGCTGCCGATCGCCGCCAACGCGCCCACCCCGAGAAACAGGCAGGCAAGCAACAGCCGAAGTCCGCGAAACCGCAGGTCGAGTTCACGCCGCGCAAGCCGCCACGCCAGCCGCCAGTCGCTCACCGTTGGTGGTCCGTCAGAATGCGGCCGTCGGCAAGTTCGACGATCCTGTCGCAGCGCGCCGCGAGGACCGGGTCATGGGTAATCACGATCAGCGTCGCGCCGGTAGCCGCACGACGATCGAACAGCAGGTCCATGATTGATGCGCCGGTCGCGGCATCCAAATTGCCGGTGGGCTCGTCCGCGAACACGATGTCCGGCCGTGGCCCGAGCGCGCGCGCGATCGCCACGCGCTGCTGTTCGCCGCCCGACAATTGGGTCGGATAATGGCCGATACGATGCGACAGCCCGACCGCATGCAGTTCGGCCTCCGCCCGCTCGAACGCGTCCGCCATGCCGGCGAGTTCCATCGGCACCGCGACGTTCTCCAACGCGGTCATCGTCGGCAGCAGATGGAACGCCTGCAGGACGATGCCGATGCGACCCCGGCGCGCGCGCGACAACGCGTCCTCGTCGAGCGCGCCGAAATCCAGCCCGGCAACCCGAACGCGACCACCGCTCGCCTGTTCGAGCCCCGCCAGGATCGCCATCAGCGAAGACTTGCCCGATCCCGACGGTCCGAGCAGCGCGGTGCTGGTATCGCGCGCGATATCGAGGTCGATACCCTTCAATATCGTCGTCGCCGCGGTCGATGCGCCGAGGGTCAGGGTGACATCGCGGATCGAGATCACCATGTCCCCACCAGCAAGCTCTTGGTCCTTGGCGGCAGGCTGTAGGTCGTCGGCAGCAAGCGCGGGCGCAATGTCAGTCATGGGCGGTGGGAGATCTTCACGTTGGAGCAAAATCGAAACGGCAGACGCTGGACACTCTATGGGGTCGGCGCGCTGCTTCTCCAAGCGGCGTTGCTGACCGGCTGCGACAGGCACGATGCGCCGCCCGCCGCTGCGCGGGTCGAGAATGCCGCGGTACCGGCCCCTGCCCCCGTGGCCGCGACGCCGGCGCCAAGCGGACCGGCTCGCCTGATACTGGCATTCGGCGACAGCCTGTACGCCGGATACGGCCTCGATCGCGGCCAGAGCCTGCCCGATGCCGTGCAGAACAGGCTGCGACGCGACGGGATCAACGCTACCGTCGTAAACGCCGGCGTGTCGGGCGACACCAGCGCGGCGGGGCGGCAGCGGTTCGCCTTCGCGCTCGACAACCTGCCGCGCAAACCGGACCTCATACTCATCGGGCTTGGCGGAAACGACGTCCTGCGACAGATTGCCCCCGCCGAGACGCGCGCGAACATGACCGCGATGCTGGAGGAGGCAAAACGTCGTGGGATCCCGACGATGCTGACCGGGATGATGGCACCGCCGAACCTCGGCCCGGATTACACGTCGCAATTCAATCGGATATGGCCCGACCTTGCCAAGACATACCATGCATCGCTCTACCCGTTCATTCTCGACGGGGTGATCGGCGACGCCAAGCTGATGCAGGCGGACCGGGTTCATCCCAACCCCGTCGGTGTGGATCGCATCGCAGCACGCGTTGCGCCACTCGTCGAAACGGCGTTAGGACAAGGCAGCTAGGATCGGTACGACACCGGCACCATCGCCTGGTAAATCTACCAGGCGGTGACGGTGCATCGCACGCCGAAGGTAACGGGCTATGCTGTCGGGCGAACAGCAGGCGTCGAGCAGAAAAAGGGACTCGAATGCAATTGAGCGGTTTGATCGCACGGCTGGGGCGACATCTGGATCTCACCGAGGCGGAGCGCGAGGCGATCCTCCATGCCGAAAAAGGCGAGCGGCGGCTGAAGGCCGGCGACGTATTGATGGCGGAAGGTGGCGAAAGCCACGCCTTGTACGTCGTCCGCCAGGGGTGGCTGCATTCTTCGACCAAGCTCGTCACGGGCGGCCGGCAGATCCTGCGGTTCCATTATGCGGGCGACCTGATCGGCACGTCGAGCATGGCATGGTCGCAGGCAGCGGCTACGCTCACCGCGATCTCGGATTGCACCGTCATCGAGATGCCGAAGACCGAGCTCGGCCTCCTGTTTCGCGCACAACCGCGGATCGGCGGGTTGCTTTATGCGATCGCCGCTGCCGAGAATGTCGCGATGAGCGATCGGCTGACCACGATCGGGCGGATGGGCGCGAGCGAGCGGCTGTCGACGTTGCTGCTCGATATCATCGCACGATTGCGGGTGACGGCCGGCGGGATCGTCGACTCGTTCGATCTGCCGCTGACGCAGACCGATATCGGCGATGCGCTGGGTCTGACCAAGGTCCACGTCAACCGGACCATTCGCGCGCTGGAAAAGACCGGCGTGATCGAACGGACTGGCCGCCGCGTGAAGATCATGGATGAAGCAGCCCTCGTCGCCGCGACCGGGTTCACCGATCGCTATGGAGAGATCGAGACCGCCTGGCTGCCTGCCGCGGCGGCGTAGAAATCAGGTACGGTCGACGACGAACAGTGTGACGCGGTCGTACTTGATGTCGCCGGGATTGAAGATCGCGTCGGGCACGAACGAACGATCGGTGACCGCGATGTCCTTCAGGCCGGCAAGCTTGAACGTGCCGAGCTTGATTTCCTTGGGCGGCTGACCGTCGCGCTCCAGCGTCACCGCATCGACGAACACGTCGTCGTGCTTGGTGTACAGGATGTGCGGCGCCAGCGTGCAGACCATGCGGTTATAGGTCGCGGTGATGCACTTGCGCAGCGCGATCGCCTGCAGGAGCAGGGCGTTCGCATTGGCCGGGGCGGACTGGTCGTCGGGGGTCGAGGTCATGTTGTGCATCGCAGCATAAGTTGAAGGATCGAAGCCGTTAGGCCCAACGCGGCGGTCGCGACAAGGGATAACTTGTCGCCGAGGCAGCTTTAGGCCGCCGACACGACCTCATCGGTATGCACGTCGAAGCCGACCAGACGCGCAGGACCGAAGGTGGTCGTGAGCGCCGTATCGGTCGCGTCCCGCCCGCGTGCCATCAGTATCCGGCCGATCCGCGGCTGATTGTGGCGTGCATCGAACGTATGCCACGTTCCGCCGAGATACACGTCGAACCACGCCGAAAAGTCCATCGGCGCGTCGACCGGGGGGATGCCGATGTCGCCAAGGTAGCCGGTGCAGTAGCGAGCTGGGATGTTCATGCAGCGGCACAACGTGATCGCGAGGTGCGCGAAATCGCGGCACACGCCTTGGCGCTCCTGGTAGACGTCCCACGCCGTCTTGGTCGGCCGGGCATAGTGATAGCCGAACTCGACATGATTATGCGCGAAGTCGACGATCGCCTGGACGCGCTGCCAGCCTGCCGGGACGTGCCCGAACAGCGACCATGCCGTCTCCGATAGACGATCGGTCTCGCAATACCGGCTGCCGAGCAGGAAGATGAGGATATCGTCGGGCAAATCCTCGACGGCGTGCTGGATCGCATCCGGCGTCACCGGGTCAGGCTCGCCGCTGTCCTCGATCGTGAAATCGCACGACAGCGTCAGCCCGCCCTTGGGAACGGTGATCCGCGTGCAGACGTTGCCGAACGCGTCGAGATAATCATACGCCGGCACATCGGGGTCGTCGACGATCCGGTGCGGGGTGACGAGATCCTTGTTACGCGATGGGTGGATGCTCAGCATCGTCAGCATCGGTGTCGCGACGTCGGTTTCGAAGCGGATGGTATAGCCAGCGCGGATCAGCATCGAAGTCCCCCTTATCAAACCGTTAGCGATGAGTGTTGATAGTCTGCGGCAACGTCGTCGACGGTGATATCGACCGACACACTCATGTCGAGGAAGCTTCCCGGAAAGCCGCTCCAGGTGCCGGAGACCGGCACTGCCTGATAGATGTCGCGCGCCACCGCGACACGGACGAGGCCGCGGTTGCCGACGATGCCGTTTGTCGGATCGAACTCGACCCAGCCCGATCCGGGCAGGTACACGCGAACCCAGGCGTGCGTATTGCCGCCGCCGGTCCGCTGCTCTCTACTTGTCGGATTGTAGACATAGCCCGAGATGAACCGCGCCGCGAAGCCGAGCGCGCGAACCGCCTCGATCATCAACATCGCATAATCCCGGCAGGTGCCCTTGCGCTTGGCCAGCGTCTCCATCGGCGACTGCGTGCCCTTTTCGGGGCGCGGGACGTAGGTGAATTCGCGCCGGATCGTCGCCGTCATCTCGGACAGCATCGCGAGCGTATCGGTGGGGCCGCCGGTCCCGACGAACCGCCGGGCCCAGGTATCGATCTCGCGCAGCGGATCGTGATGCTGGCGCTCGATCGAACGAAGCAGGTCGGGCATCTCCTCCGACGAATAGGTGAAGGGATACAGCCGCGCGTAATCCTCGATATCGACGTCCTGCAGCTCGGCCGGGGTATGAAGAAGGCGCACCGTGCTGTCGATGACCAGCTCCCGCGCGCGCTTCTTGAAGGTGGCGATCGCGACCGAATTGCCGAACACGTCCTGCAACCAGCGGACGTCGGAGGGCTCGGGGCTGATCGTGAGCTGCGCGTCGATCAGATGCTGGTCGTAGCTTTCGCGAGGGCGAACCATGATCCGGTGCTCGCCAAACGCAACCGGATTGCGGTACGAGTATCTGGTTACATGAGAGAGCGTTAGAGATGGCATCCGGGATCCACGTCGCATGAACAGCAATGTCAGCCAATCGCTGCTTACGACCGAGGATACCTCTCCGGTCACGGTGATCAACCCGGCAGGCGCATCATCGTTCCTGCTGATCGGCGATCATGCGGGAAAGGCGGTTCCGGCACGGCTGGACTCGCTGGGGCTTGGCGACGCGGATCTGTCGCGCCACATCGGCTGGGATATCGGCATCGGCGAGCTCGGCGCGCTGCTAGCCGAGCGGCTCGATGCGGTGTTCGTGCGCCAGACCTATTCGCGGCTGGTAATCGACTGCAACCGCAGCCCCGATCAGCCAGACGTCATCGCAACGGTCAGCGACGGGACGCTCGTTCCGGGCAATGCGGGGCTGACCGAGGCGGAGCGCGCGGCACGCTTCGCCGAGATACACGCGCCCTATCACGCCGCGATCGCCGCCGAACTCGCGCGTCGCGATGCACTGGCCATGCCGACGTTCGTGATCGCGCTGCACAGCTTCACGCCCATGATGAGCGGCCCGATGCGCGATCAGGCACGTCCCTGGCAGATCGGCATCCTGCATGACGGCGGCGATACCGTGTTCGCACGCGCCCTGCTCGACGTGCTGCGCAGGGAGCCGGATCTCACCGTCGGTGACAACGAGCCGTACCGCATGGACCTGATCGACTATACGATCCCGCGTCACGCCTACACTGCCCGCGGCTATGCCGAGATCGAAATCCGGCAGGACCTGCTGGGATCGACCGCCGATTGCGATGCCTGGGCGGATCGCCTCGCGCGGCTGCTTCCACTGGCGCTCGAAAGGGCGGGCAGGATCTGAACGCGCATGATACGAGCCACCGTGCGGGATCGTCTTTCCCGTTGATGCGTTTGCCCGCCGGCCTTGCAACGTGAGGTCGCGCCCTCCGACGTTCGAGATATAATGCAGCGACCAAAGACCACGCCGAATGCCGTAATCCCGGCGCAGGAGCGTTATCAGGCGTTGTTCGAGGCAATCGACGCGGGGCTGTGCATCATCGAGATGATGTTCGAGGGCGAACGCGCGGTCGATTACCGTTTCGTGGAGGTCAACCCGCAGTTCGAAAGCCAGACCGGACTGGTCGACGTCGTCGGCCGAACGGCAAGCGAACTCGTCCCCGATCTCGAGCGATTCTGGTTCGATACATACGGCCGCGTCGCGCTGACCGGCGAACCCGCGCGGTTCGATCACGGCTCGGAACCGATGGGACGCTGGTTCGACGTTCATGCCTTTCCGGTTGGCGACGGCACGCCGAGAATGGTGGCGATCCTGTTCAACGACGTCTCCGCGCGGCGATCGCGACGCAGGAGAGCGAGGAGCGCCTCAACCAGGCGCTCGCGGCGGGCAACGGCATCGGCACCTGGGACTGGGACGTTCCCAACGACCGGGTCAAGGCAGACGAGCGCTTCTCACGGCTGCACGGCGTTCCGGCAGAGCTTGGCTGGAAGGGCGCGCCGCTCGAACTGTTCTTCGGCAAGATCCACGCCGACGACCTCCCCGGCACGCGCGCGGCGGTAGCCGATGCGGTCGGGGCTGGCGGTGACTTCGCGGTGGAATATCGCCTCGTCCAGCCGGATGGTGCGATCCGGTGGGTGGCGGCGCAAGGCCGTTGTCGGCTCGCGCCGGACGGCACAGCACTGCGGTTTCCCGGCGTCAGTTTCGACATCACCGAGCGCAAGCAGGCGGACCTGCGCCAGCGCACCCTGCTCGAACTGAGCGATGCGATCCGCGACCTTCACCATCCCGAAGAGATCGCCTATGCCGCCTCGGAAATCCTCGGCAAGGCGCTCCAGGTCAGCCGCATCGGTTACGGCATCATCGACAAGGCGAACGAGACGATCACGGTCGAGCGCGACTGGTTCTCGCCCGGTATCGCAACGCTTGCGGGTACGCTCGATTTTCGCGCCTATGGATCCTATGTCGAGGATCTGAAGGCCGGCGTGACGGTCGCGATCGCCGACGTCGACTGCGACGACCGAACGCGGGACACCGCGGACGCGTTGCGGGGGATCAGCGCATGGTCGTTCGTCAACATGCCGCTGGTCGAGCAGGATGACTTCGTCGCGCTGCTCTACGCGAACCACGCGACCGCGCGGGTGTGGAGCGACGACGATCTGCTGTTGATGCGCGAGGTCGCCGAACGTGTCCGTACGGCCACCGAGCGTCTGCGGGCCGAAGACGCGCGACGGGCGAGCGACGAGCAGTTCCGCGTATTCGCCGAGGCCGTCCCCAATCAGATCTGGGCCGCGCGTCCCAACGGATACCTCTATTGGTTCAACCAGCAGGTCTATGCCTATAACGGCCTCGAACCGGGCGGACTCGACGGGACGCAAGTCTGGGGCAGCATGCTGCATCCGGACGACCTGTCGCTCGCAGCGGACCGCTGGAGCCATTCGCTGGCGACCGGCGAGCCGTATTCGGTCGAGTTCCGCGTGCGCGGCGCCACCGGGGAATACCGATGGTTCTTGGTCCGCGCGGAACCGGTGCGTGCCGGCGACGGCACGATCCTTCGCTGGGTCGGCACCAATACGGATATCGACGAGAGCCGCCGCCAGACCGCGGAACTCGCGCGGTGGAACGAGACACTCGAGGAGCAGGTGGCCGAACGCACGCGCGAGTTGATGGTCGTCGAGGAGGCGCTGCGCCAGAGCCAGAAGATGGAGGCGGTCGGCCAGCTGACCGGCGGGATCGCGCATGATTTCAACAATTTGCTGACCGGCATTACCGGCAGCTTGGAACTGCTGGGGATCCGCATCGCGCAGGGGCGGCTGAACGATGTCGAGCGCTATTCGCTCGCCGCGCAGGGGGCCGCCAAGCGTGCCGCCGCGCTCACCCACCGCCTGCTCGCGTTCTCGCGCCGGCAGACGCTCGATCCGAAGCCGACCGACATCAACCGGTTGGTATCCGGGCTGGAAGATCTGGTGCGGCGGACCGTCGGCCCCGAAGTCGAGGTCGAGGTCGTCGAAGCGGTCGGGCTGTGGGCGACCCTGGTCGATCCCAACCAGCTCGAGAACGCGTTGCTCAACCTGTGTATTAACGCGCGCGATGCGATGCCGGAGGGCGGGCGACTGACGATCGAGACCGCCAATCGCTGGATCGACGCACGGACGGCACGCGAACGCGAACTTGATGCCGGCCAGTATGTGTCGCTGTGCGTATCGGACACCGGCACCGGCATGACCCCGGACGTGATCGCCAAGGCATTCGATCCCTTCTTCACCACCAAGCCGCTCGGGCTCGGCACCGGGCTGGGCCTGTCGATGATCTACGGGTTCGCGCGGCAGTCGGGCGGTCAGGTGCGGATCTATTCCGAGGTCGGCGAAGGCACGAACGTCTGCGTCTACCTACCCCGCCATTTCGGCGTCGCCGAGCACGGCACGACCGAGGTCGATCTGTCCGACGCACCGCGCGCCGAGGCTGGCGAGACCGTGTTGGTGGTCGATGACGAACCCACCGTGCGGATGCTGGTGGTCGAGGTTCTGGAGGAACTCGGCTATGCGGCGATCGAGGCAGCGGATGGCGCGGCGGGTTTGAAACTGCTGCAATCGGAACTGCGTGTCGACCTGCTGGTCACCGATGTCGGCTTGCCGGGCGGCATGAACGGACGACAGATGGCGGACGCAGCCCGGATTGGGCGGCCCGACCTCAAGATCCTGTTCATCACCGGCTATGCGGAGAACGCCGTGGTCGGCAACGGCCATCTCGATCCCGGCATGCACGTGATGACCAAGCCGTTCGCGATGGAGGCGCTGGCCGGGCGGATCAAGGAACTGATCGTCGCTGCATAGGCGGCGCAGAGGCAGACGTTGCGCTTGTCCGATCCGTTACTGCTGCACCGTGCACGGTCGGGCGTGACGACCGTTGCCCACCCTGCCTCGATCCAGCCTTCGCCAGACGGGGTGGGATGATCGTGTCACCGTTTCGCGCTGCACTAACCCATGTTGCCCTACGGCAACAGCACGGGCGGGATCGTCGAACATGGCATCCTTGTCACTTGATATGATGTATCATCAAATATACCCGCATTGTCGTACAGGGACGACACAAGGGAATTTCATGAAGACGATGCTGTTCGGCGCCACCGCCCTGGCTGCGCTCCTCTCCTCGCAAGCTCATGCGCAGACCTCGACGCAGGGCAGCGACTCCGCGGCGCCCGCCCCCGCTTCCACGTCGGTCGGATCGACCAACCAGCGTGACATCATCGTCACCGCGCCGATCCAGACCAGCGAGCGCGACGTCTTGCAGGGCACCACCGTCCTGACCGGCCAGGAACTCACCCGCCAGTTGCGCCCGTCGATCGGCGAGACTCTCGCGCGCCAGCCCGGCGTGTCGGCATCGTCGTTCGGCCCGAGCGCCTCGCGTCCGATCCTGCGCGGCTTCCAGGGTGACCGCATCCGCGTGCTGACCGACGGGATCGGCTCGATCGACGTCTCGAACACCTCGGTCGACCACGCCGTCATCATCGACCCGCTGCTCGCCGAGCGTATCGAGATCCTCCGCGGCCCCAGCGCACTCCTGTACGGCACGTCGGCGGTCGGCGGCGTCGTCAACGTCATCGATACGCGTATCCCGCGGTCGGTGCCCGAGAACGGCTACCGTGTGAACGGCATCGCCAACTATG
Source organism: Sphingomonas sp. CFBP 13603 (assembly GCF_014892665.1). Classification (NCBI taxonomy): domain Bacteria; kingdom Pseudomonadati; phylum Pseudomonadota; class Alphaproteobacteria; order Sphingomonadales; family Sphingomonadaceae; genus Sphingomonas; species Sphingomonas sp. CFBP 13603. Next base: position 13,699 of record NZ_JADBIA010000007.1, read on the forward strand.
GTTCGGCCGCCAACGAGCGGTCTGGCGGAATGGCGGGCGACGTCGCAGTCGGCCAGCATCTCGTCCTCCACGCCGACGGCTCGTATCTGAAGTCGGGCGACCTGCGCACCGGCGGCTACATCCTGTCGCGCGACGCCCGCGCACAAGCCTTGGCGACGGCAGCCACCACACCCGTTGATCCCAACGACGCCGAGTCGATCGACTATGCCGCATCGGCACGGTTGAAGGGCAAGCTGCCCAACACGCAGGCCGAGACGTGGACCGCGGGCGCCGGCGCGTCGATCATTACCGACAACGGCAATCTCGGCATTTCGTACAGCCACTATGACAGCCTGTACGGCGTGCCGGTCCGCTACGCCACGCAACCCGGCCAGGAGCAGGAGGCGCCCCGCCTCGACGTCGTCCAGAACCGCGTCGACCTGCGCGGCGAGATCGATACCGGCGGCGACGTGATCAGCAAGATCCGCATCCGCGCCGGACAGGCGAGCTATCGCCATTTCGAGCTGGAAGAGGACAACTCCGTCGGCACCGCCTTTTACAACAAGGGCCTCGAAGGACGCTTGGAGGTCATTCAGGCGAACCGCGGCGGCTGGCAGGGCGCGTCTGGCGTGCAGTTCTACAACCGGATCTTCAACGTGGTCGGCGACGAAGCCTTCCTGCCCAAGAACGAGACCAACCAGACCGGCCTCTTCACGCTGCAACAATATGAGGCCGGCAAGTTCCGCGCCGAGGGCGGCGTACGCTACGAGATCACCGATCTCGCTGCGCGTACGCCCGAGGACGATCTGCGCTTCTTCCGTGGCAGCCAGAGCTATCATTCGGTCTCGGGTTCGCTCGGCGCCTCCTATGCTCTGACCGACACCATCCGCGTCGGCCTGAACGGTTCGCGGACCGAGCGTGCGCCATCGGCCGAAGAGCTGTTCGCGAACGGCGCGCATGCCGGGACGCAGGCCTACGAACTGGGCAACCCGAACTTCCGGCTTGAGAAGTCATGGGGCCTCGAAGGCACGCTGCACGCGCATGGCGACGGCTTCAGCTTCGACGCGTCGGCCTATTACAACTGGTTCTCGAACTACATCTCGGAGAACCAGGTCGCGTCGACGGTCTGCCAGGCGGCCGCCGATCCCTCGGGCCGGACCGTCGACCTGCCCTGCTTCCAGTATCAGCAGGCCGACGCGCGCTATTACGGGTTCGAGGCGGATGCATCGGTGAAGGTCGCGCAGATCGGCGGTTATGCGGTCAACGCCGACGTGCTGGGCGACTACGTCCACGCGAACATCGTCGACCAGGGCGCGGTCCCACGGATCCCGCCGATGCGCGTGCTGGGCGGTATCGAGGCGCAGGGCGACCGGATCAACGGCCGCGTCGAGGTGGAGCACGTGTTCGACCAGAACCGCATCGCCGCGTTCGAGACGAAGACCAACGAGTACACGATGGTCAACGCCTCCATCGGCCTCAGCCCGTTCGGCAAGGATTCGAAGACGACGTTGTTGCTGAGCGCGAACAATCTGTTCGACGTAAACGCCCGCCGCGCGACCAGCTTCCTGAAGGATTTCGCGCCGCTTGCGGGTCGCGACTTCCGCGCGACGCTCCGCTTCGGGCTGTAAGTTGGGTTAAATCCTCCCCCGCCCTTCCTCCGTCACCCCAGCGAAAGCTGGGGTGACGGAGGGGGAACATGAACTAACTGTCATTTTCCGGTTTACGCCACCCTGCCCTCGCGTTTAGAGAGCCTCCTTCGAAAATGGTGGCAAGGTAATGATGCGGAAGGCTATTTTTCTTTCCGTGGGCGCGTGCCTGCCGATGTTGGCGGCGTGCAACCGGCACCAGTCGACGCTCGCGCCGTTTGGCGAGGAGGCGGACAAGGTCCTCTCGATCACCATCGTTCTGGTCATCGGCGCCATCATCCTCGCGGGCGGCCTTGCCCTGCTGATGCGCCATGCGATGCGAGCGCCCGAGGGGCGGCTGACTCACAAGGGCGGGATGAAGCTGGTGCTGTGGCTCGGCGGCATCGGTCCTTCGATCCTGCTGCTGGGTCTGTTGCTTTACGCCCTCCCCGCAATGCGACCGCGCGAGGTGGCCAACGGCGACTTGCGCATCCGGGTGGAGGGCGAACAATTCTGGTGGCGCGTCCGCTATGCGCCGCCGGGCGGTTCGGTGGTCGAGACCGCGAACGAACTGCGCCTCCCCGTCGGTCGCACGGTCGAACTGTCGCTGCGCAGCCCCGACGTTATCCACAGCTTCTGGGTGCCCGGTCTCGCCGGCAAGATGGACATGATCCCAGGCCGCACCAACCGCCTCGTCGTTCGCGCGACCAAGGCGGGCACGTACCGTGGCGTCTGCGCCGAGTTCTGCGGGCTCGGCCACGCGCTGATGGCGTTCGACGTGATCGCGATGGAGCCAGCCGCGTTCGAGCGCTGGCTCGCCGAACAGCGCAAGCCCGCCGTCGTTACCGCGTCACCGGGCGCGCGCGCCTTCGCGAGCTATGGCTGTAGCGGGTGCCACAGCGTCCGCGGCGTCGGCCCGGTCGCGAAGATTGGTCCCGACCTCACCCACTTCGGCTCGCGCCCGACGCTCGCCGCGGGGGTGCTGCCGATGACGCACGCCAACATCGCCGGGTTCGTCCGCGATCCGGGCAAGACCAAGCCCGGCGTGCGGATGCCCGCCTTCCCGCAGATGTCGGCCGCCGAAGCCGACCAGATTGCAAGCTACCTTCAGGGGCTCAAATGACCACCGAGAGCACCCAATATATCGCGCCCGACCAGAATGATCCCGCGGTCCGCAAGGGCCAGGAAGATCGTTTGCGTGAAGTCTGGAAGCCGCCCACCGGCTGGTTCTTCCGTTGGACCGACGTCAACAACAATCGGATCGGCGTGTGGTACACGCTGACCGCGTTCGGGTTCATGCTGTTCGCAGGCGTGCTCGCGCTGATCATGCGCACGCAGCTGGCGGTACCGAACAACGACCTCGTCACGGCGAACACGTTCAACCAGCTGTTCACGCTGCACGGCTCGATGATGATGTTCCTGTTCGCGGTGCCGATGTTCGAGGCGGTGTCGATCATCCTCCTGCCGCAGCTGCTCGGCGCGCGCGACCTGCCGTTTCCGCGGCTGTCGGGGTTCGGCTATTGGAGCTTCCTGATCGGCGGCGTGTTCGTGTCGGGCTCGATCTTCTTCGACGCGGCGCCCGACGGCGGCTGGTTCATGTATCCGCCGCTGACGACGCGGACCGACCTCAGCGGGCTCGGCGCGGACATCTGGATGCTGGGCTTGAGCTTCATCGAGGTGTCGTCGGTCGCCGCCGCGGTCGAGCTGATCGTCGGCGTGCTGAAGTGCCGCCCGCCGGGCATGCGGCTCAACCTCATGCCGCTCTACGCCTGGTACATCCTGGTCGTTGCGGTGATGATCCTGTTCGCGTTCCCGCCGCTGATCGCGGGCGACGTGCTGTTCGAGATGGAGCGGCTGCTGAACTGGCCGTTCTTCAACGCGGAGAAGGGCGGCGATCCACTGCTCTGGCAGCACCTGTTCTGGATCTTCGGCCACCCCGAAGTCTACATCGTCTTCCTGCCGTCGATCGCGCTGTTCGCGATGCTGATCCCGACGTTCGCCCAACGCCATCTGCTCGGCTATCCGTGGATCGTTCTGGCTGCGGTCGGCACCGCCTTCCTCAGCTTCGGGCTGTGGGTCCACCACATGTTCACGACCGGGCTGCCGAAGATCAGCCTCGCCTTCTTCGCGGCAGCATCGGAAGCAGTGGCGATCCCGACCGGCGTGCAGATCTTCGTATTCATCGCGACGCTCTGGGCCGGCAACGTCAAGAAATCGACGCCTTTGCTGTACGCATCGGGCAGCCTGGCTGTGTTCGTGATCGGCGGGCTGACCGGCGTGATGGTCGCGGTCGCCCCGTTCGACTGGCAGGCGCACGATACCTATTTCATCGTCGCGCATCTGCACTACGTGCTGATCGGCGGCACGCTGCTGCCGTTGTTCGCCGGGCTGTATTATTACTGGCCGCTGGTGACGGGGAAGAAGCTGTCGGACCGGCTCGGGCGGATCGCGTTCTGGATTATGTTCGTCGGCATGAACCTGACGTTCTTCCCGATGCATCTGTCGGGGCTGCTCGGGATGCCGCGGCGCGTGTTCACCTATCCGGAGGAACTGGGAATCGGCGGGCTAAACCTCGCCTCGACCGCGGGTTCGTACATGTTCGCAGCGGGCGTGCTGATCGTCTGCATCGACCTCGCTCTGTCGCCGCGTCGCCCGAAGGCGCCGCGCAACCCGTGGAACGCCGGCACACTCGAATGGCTCGCGCTGCCCGACGACGAGGATTGGGGTATCCGCTCGGTGCCGCTGATCGAGAGCCGCTATCCGATCTGGGACCAGAAGAACTTCGTCCAGAAAGTCGATGAGGGGCGCTTCTTCCTGCCCGACGCGGAGGAGATGCGGCGCGAGTCGATCATCACCACCGTGCTCGATGCGCGCCCCCTCCAGGTGATCCGCCTCGGCACGCCGAGCGTGAAGCCGATGATGACCGCGGTCGCGCTCGCGGGCGTGTTCATCCTGACGACCTACCATCTCTATATCTGGTCGGCGGTCAGTGGCGTAGCGACGCTCGCCTGCGTGCTTTGGTGGCTGTGGACCGGCACCGCCGAGATCCCCGAAAAGCCGACCAAGCATATCGGCCACGGCATCGAGGTGCCGCTCTATACCTCGGGGCCGTCGGCGCCGGGCTGGTGGGCGATGTTCATCACGATGATGGCGGACGCGACCGCGTTCTCGGGCCTCGTGTTCGGCTATTTCTTCTTCTGGACGATCCACAACGATTTCCCGCCGAGCGGGGTCGGGCTGAACGGACCCGGCGTGTTCTGGCCGATGGTCGCGCTGGCGCTGACCTTGGCCGGCTGGGCCGCCACCGTTGGCGCGCGCGAAGTGCATCGCCGCGGTAACGTCGGTGCGGGTCGCGCGCTACTGATCGTCGGGATCGTCGCGACGCTGTCGAGCCTGTTCGCCGGACTCGCCGGACCGTGGTATTCGGGGCTTGATCCCGAACTTCACGTCTATCCCGCGATCGTCTGGACGCTGGCGATCTGGACCGCGGTCCACGCCGCGATCGGGGTCATCATGCAGGCCTACACGCTCGCACGCAGCCTCGCGGGGAAGATGACGCCGGTCTATGATGCGGACCTGCGCAACATCACCGTGTACCACCATTTCCTCGCACTGACCGGGATCGTGACGTTCTGCACGATCGGCCTGTTCCCGGGGGTCGCATGACGGACAAGCCCGAGCGCAAGCCCCAAGCCGAGCGGAAACATTGGGCCCGCGACCTGAAGGTGACGCTGTGGACGCTGATCGTCCCGCCGACGATCTGGGCCGTGCATTTCCTGTTCTGCTATCTGTGGGTGGCAGTAACCTGCGCGAAATCGTCGAGACCGGGGACGGCGTTGACCGGCTTCCCGCTGGCGACGCTGATCGCGACGATCGTGGCGCTGCTGGGGATCGTCGCGGCGGGTTACATCGCGCGCGTTCAGTCGGAGACGCCCGGCGATCCGGCCCCGCACGAACAGGGCACCGCGATCGATCGCCTCCGCTTCCTCGCGCTGTCGACGCGGTTGCTGGCGGGGCTGAGCTTCGTCGCGGTGATCTTCACCGCTCTGCCGGTCATCATGTTCGGCGACTGCCGATGAGACGTGCGAGCCTCGTCCTGGGCGCGGCGCTAGTCCCGCTCGGCTGGGCCTTCGCCGCCGCCCCGCTCGGGATGGTCGGGCACATGGCGGGTCACATGATCGCGGTTGCGGTTGCGGCGCCGTTCCTCGCCTACGGGATCGCCGGGAGCAAGTTCGACCCGGCCGAGCGCTGGCCCGCGGTCGTGACCCCGCTCGCGATGTCGCTCGTCGAACTCGTCGTCGTATGGTTCTGGCACCTCCCCGCGCTGAGGCTCCGCGTCGACATGCAGCCCCTCGCGCTGCTCATCGAGCAAGCGAGCTTCCTCATCGCTGGCGTCCTCCTCTGGAGCGCGGTACTTGGCACCCGCATTGGCGGCGCCACCGACCGTCGCGCGTCCGGCGTCGCAGCGCTGCTGCTCACCTCGATGCACATGACGCTGCTCGGCGCGTTGATCGGCCTCGCCCCGCGACCGCTCTACGCAATGATGGCGATGCACCCGGCAACACACGGCCTCGACGCACTCGAAGACCAGCAACTCGGCGGCGTCGTCATGCTGATGGTCGGCGCGGCGAGTTATTTCATCGGCGGGCTCGCGATGCTCGGCGGATTGTTGAAGACACGGAGCGCGACCGCATGACGATCCGGATAACCTGGGCGCGCGCCGCCGCCGCCATCGTCGGACTGGCGCTTGCCGGGCTGTTGTTCGCGTGGTCGGGCGTGTTCAACATCGCCGCCTCGTCAGGCCATTGGAAGATCACCGACTGGTTCCTCCACTGGACGATGCGCAACTCGGTCCGCACCTACGCCGCCGTCACCGCGCCCGACGATCCCAAGGCTAACGAGGGTCTCGTCAGCGCCGCCGGCCTGTTCAAGGCAAGCTGCGCCTCGTGCCACGGCGCTCCCGGCGTCCGCCCGCTCCCAGTGATGCAAGCCGCGACGCCCCCTGCCCCAAACCTGTCGATCAACGCGCGCGAGTGGACCGACAAGCAGATCTTCTGGATCCTCAAGCACGGCGTCAAATACACCGGCATGCCCGGCTGGGCCGCCAAGGACCGCGACGACGAAGTCCGCCGCATGGTCGCCTTCGTCCGCCTGCTGCCGGAAATGTCGCCCGCGACCTATCGCTCGCTGACCGAAGTGCCGGGCGTCACCGATGCCAGGATTGCCACCTGCGTAGGCTGCCACGGCGCAGATGGGCGTGGTCGCGGCCAGCCCGACATGCCCGTTCTTGGCGGCCAGAGCCCCGCGTATCTCCGCGCAGCACTGGAGGCCTATGCGACCGGAAAGCGTCAGAGCGCGGTGATGGCGAACGCCGCGGCGACGCTGACGCCAGAGAACATGACGCGGTTGGCGGATCACTTCGCGGCGATGCCGGGGATCGGCGGCGTCACGCCGTCGGGATCGACCGCAGCAGCCCGGATCGACCGCGAGGGGCTGCCGAAGGTGCAACTCCCCGCCTGCGCGAGCTGCCACGCTCCGGGCAAGCCCTACCCCGTACTCGCCGGCCAGCGCGCCAGCTACATCGCGCAACGCCTGCGTAATTGGCGCGGTGACGAGACGGTCGTCGACGCGCGCAAATCGCAGTCGACGATGCCGGTCATTGCACGCCGCATTCCCGAGGACATGATCGACCCGCTCGCACGCTATCTGGCGGGCCGCTGAGGGAACGCCGCCCCCAAATCAGCCGGGGCGGCGCGGCATCACTTGCCGATCAGGACGTCGCTGGCCTTGACCAGCACCGTGACCGTGTCGCCCGTCGCGAGCGCGAGGTCGGCGATTGCCTCCTCGGTGATGTTGGCAGTGACGACGTTGCCGCCGCCGATATCGACCTTGATCGAGCCATTCACCGCACCCGGCGTGATCGAGACGATGGTGCCGGAGATCTGATTGCGTGCGCTGATCTTCATGAACGTGCTCCTGTTGAGAAATCGCCGTTTAGCAACGACTTGGTCAGCTCGCTACGGCATCCAACACGACGACCGAAACGGCTGACGTGCCAAGCAGGTCGGCGATCGTTTCGCCGGACGACAGCGCGGTATCCGCCCACCAGTCGCTGGCATTGACCTCGTCGACGTAACGTCCGGCGCTGCGCAGGGCCGTTACGCACCGCACCGCCATGCCGTCATGCACACGGTTAAATGCGATGACGTGCTCGGCTCGTGTACCCGTTACGGCGATCGGTTCGTACGAGCCGCCCGCGAACAGCGCTGGATACTGGCGCCGTAGCGCCAGCAGGCGACCGATTAACGCTCCCTTCGGATCGGACCCAGTCGCGAGCATTTCCCGGCGCGCCGCATAGTCCACCGGCCGCCGGTTATCCGGATCGACCAGGCTCAAATCGTCGGTCTCGGTGCCTTGATACAGGTCGGGAACGCCCGGAACGGTGTAACGCAATGCTACCTGCGCGAGGCTGTTGGCCTCCGCTGCCGGCGCGACGAGATCGACGAACGCCGTGATGTCGCCGAGGAACGCCGCCGACCGCTCTACGTCGAGAAGCGCCCGCGCCAGATCGTGACAGCGGGTCTCGTACGCTTCGTCCGGCGCCTCCCAGGACGACCGGAGCTTGGCTTCGCGCAACGCCTTTTCCTGCCACGCGACGATCCGCTCGGCATACTCCGAAAGGGCCTCGGCGTCCGGCGCGCGAAGGTTCGTCGGCCATGCGCCGAACAACGTCTGGAGCAGCATATAGGTGTCGGCGGGATCGACGCCTTCCGCATAGGGGTCAGCCAATTCGAGCCAATGCTCCGCACGCGAACGCCAAAGATCGGGTATCTCGCTGAGCACCGCGAGCCGCGCGCGGACGTCCTCGCCGCGCTTGTGGTCGTGCGTCGCGGTGGCGAGCATGGCGGACGGCCAGTCCCGAGCGCGCTCGATCATCGCGGCGTGGAAGGCGTCGATATCGAGCGACATACGCGCGGCGTCGAACCCGACGTCGTTGCGCGAGAGCAGACGGCCATAGCGGTAGAACGCGGTGTCCTCGACCGCCTTCGCCGCGATCGGCGCGGAGAGTTGCTGGAATTTGCGAACCGCTTCGGCGGCGAGTGCGACGTCGCCTGGCCCCTCGCCTGCCAACCAACCCAGTATCCGGTCGACGACCGCGCCTTCGCCGGGCGGGACGAACTCTGCAACCCGCTGGCGGACGGTGTCGCGGATCCTGGCGTCTGCGAGCGGCGCCGCTTCGCCCGTTCCATAGGTCCGATACACCGGGAAGACCCAGAGCAGCCGTTCGATCGCGCGGTGGAGCATGCCCCTCGTCAGTCCATCGCAGTCGGGTGTCGAGCGGGCCAGCGCCACGAACGCCTCGACACATCGGCGGTGCTGCGCATCGAACTGCCACGCGAGCAATTCCTGCCGCGCGCGCAGTTCCTCGGGCGCGAAGCCGGCAGAGCGGCCGCTTATGTCGGCCCAGAGTTCGGCTAGCGGTTCTGCACCACCGGGCGCGTGGAGCAAGGCGGTGACCTGCTCCATGAAGTCGTACCCGCTGGTACCGTCGACGCCCCAGTCGGTGCTGAGCGGTTCACCGTCGGCGAGGATCTTCTCGATGACGATGTAGGCGGGCCCAGCCGGTGCGCCAACGGGGCGCTCGATCGCGTCGAGGCGAGCCCGGAGTTGCTGGCAATAGCCGGCCGGGTCGGTCAGGCCGTCGACGTGGTCGACGCGGACGCCGTCGATCAGGCCCTCGGCGTAGAGGCGGAAATACAGCGCGTGCGTGGCGTCGAACACGATGGGGTCTTCGGCGCGGAGGCCGGCGAGGTCGTTGATCGTGAAGAACCGCCGCCAGTTGAGTTCGTCGTTCGCCACGCGCCACGAGGCGAGGCGGTAATGCTGGTGGCCGATCAGCGCGGCGATGTCGTCCGTCGCAGCGCTGGCCTGATCCTCGTCGCGGAGGGGCAAGCGGTGTTCGCCATATGCTTCGAGGACGTAGCGGCCGTCGACCTGCTCGACCTTGAGCGCGCCGCTCGCGATCGTTTCGGCAAGCGGATCGCCGAGGATCGGGAGGACGAGCTTCTCGCGCCAGTCGATATCGAAGTAGCGCGCGAATTCGCTGGCTTCACCGTGTGTTAGGACTTCATTCCACCACCCGTTCTCACCACCGGCTACGCCCATGTGGTTGGGGACGATGTCGATGATGACGCCCATGTCGCGGGCGCGCAAAGCTGCAACCAAGCTCCGGAACGCGGGTTCGCCGCCAAGTTCCGGATTGATCCGGGTAGGGTCGACGACGTCGTAGCCGTGGGTCGACCCGCTGCGGGCGGTGGTGATCGGCGAGGCGTAGAGGTGGCTGATCCCGAGTTCGTCCAGATACGGCACCAGCGCTTCGGCATCGGCGAAGGTGAAATCCCTGTGGAACTGGAAGCGGTAGGTTGCGCGCGGCGTGGTGGAGGGAGTCATGTGGGTCTCGTGGCGTTGAGCGTGTCGATGCGAGCGGCGACTTCGGGGCGGGCGAGCAGCGCCTCGGTCGTGTCGGGCATGCGGCGGCGCCAGTTGGGGTGCTCGTCGATCGTGCCGGGGAGGTTGGGTTGCTCGACCAACCCGGCGAGGTCTTCGATCGGGATAATGGCGAGCGCGCAGGGCGTGCTGGCGACATGGGCAACGGCAGCGTCCACGACCGGATCGGTGTCTTCGGGGGTGGGCTGTTCGGTGCCGGTGTCGAATGCAGCCCAGAGCGCGACGCGGTCCTCGGCGCGAGTGGCGAGGTCCGTGGGTTTGTCGGCGGCTTCCGACTTACGTCCGAGGTCCCACGTCCAGTCGATATCGCGGCCGCTCCACCAGCCAGCGACGGTGGCAAGGTCGTGCGTACCGGTCATCGCTACCGCGTCGGGCGACCATTTGGCGGGCGGCACGAAGCCGCCCGCGTCGCGCTCGAACCACAACACCCGCATACCGAGCATGGCGCGCGCGTCCATCGCCTCGCGGAAGCCATCGGGGACGGTGCCGAGGTCTTCGCCGATGACGATGGCCTTGGCACGCTGCGATTCCATCGCGATGATCCGCATCAGGTCTTCGAACGGCATGTCGAGATAGGCGCCCTCAGCGGCCGACGCGCCTTCGGGAACGACCCAGAGGCGGCGGAGGCCGAACGCGTGGTCGATGCGGATGCCTCCGGCGTGCGCGAGCGCCGCGCGGATCGTCGCGATGAAGGGAGCGAAGGCAGTATCGCGCAGCGCTTGCGGATCGAACCCGGTGATGCCCCAGGTTTGCCCGTCCGGCCCGAGCGGATCGGGCGGCGCGCCGATCGAGAGGCCTGTCAGCAAGTCGCTGCGCCGGCTCCAGCCGTGGCTGCCGCCGGGGTCCATACCGACGGCGAGATCGGCGATGAGGCCGATCGCCATGCCGGAATCCTTGGCAGCCATCTGCGCAGCGTCGAGGTCGTGGCGGGCTAGCCATTGGAGGAAGATGTAGAACGTGACGTCGTCCGCATGCTGCGCGACGAAGCGGCGGACGGTAGGGCTGGCGGGATCGTGATACTCGGCGGGCCATTGCTGCCAGCCGCGTGCGCGGGTGGTCGCGAAGAAGTGCGCGTGGAGGGCGTCGAACTCGGCATGGCGTTCGAGGTCGTCACCACCTTGCCGCCTGAAGGTCGTCAGGGTTTCTTCATTCTGTGAAAGCGCTTGATCGAAGCTCTTGCGTAGTCGTGCGAGCTTCTCGGGAATCGCGGCGTGCCAGTCGATCAGTTCGGGAAAGTCGCGGCTGTCGGATTGTGCACCGAATGCCGCCGGGTCGCCGTAGAGCCCGTTGAGGAATTGCCGGCTCGAGGGTGCGTAGGGGCTGTATCGGCTGGCGTCGGCGGGGAACAGCGCGTGGGTGGGGCTGATCGCGAGGGCATCGGCGCCGCGTTGGCCGAAGGCTCGGGCGGCATCGGCTAGCGAAACGAAGTCGCCGAACGCCTTCGGCGCGTCGGTGCGGAGGCTCGGGATCTGGACGGCGGGCGCCCAGAGTTTGCGGCCGGGTAGCGCGTCGGCGATCGTGTAGCAGCGGCGGGGCGCGACGAGAATGTCGACGACTTCGCCATTGATTTCAATCTTGTGGTAGCCGCTTTTGCTTATCGGACTAAACTCGCCATCATCGACTGTGACGGAGCGCGTCGTACCGTCTTCGAACGTAAATTCGGCTCTGCCTGATACTTTCGATGTCAGCCGGATCGGGTCTCCCACATCGACGGACAAGAAGCGGACGCCTCGCGCATCTCGCGCTTCGATCGCGGCGAGGCTTTCGGCGATCTGCTTTTCACTTCCGGACGGATGGACGAGACGATCCAGGATTGCCTGTAACGCGTGGTCGGCGACGGTCTGGCGACGACCGGCTGCGTCCTGCCATTCGGGTTGCAGGCTGGCCGCGACCGCGAGTGTTCGGAGGCTGCTCATCGATCCAGCCAGACTGCCACGCTGGCAGCCTCCCCCGGTTCGCCCTCGGCGAAGATTGGCGAAGCCTTTATTGCAGGAAAATCAACGACATCGTCACCGATGTTGAGCGCAATTGTCAGGATTGCGCCGTCACCCATTTTCCAGCGCGCAACGACCGCCCCCTCGCCGATAGCCTCGGCACCAATTGCAGTCGTGTCGCGCAGGCGAGGGATGATCTGCTCGTGTCGGATCTTGAGCAGAGTACGGTACAGGTCCTGCCACTCGGCCGCATCAGCGCCGGGCCGCGCTCGCGATTGCAGGAAGGTTTCATGCGCGTTTGGGTCGGGGATTGCCTCGCGTGCTTCGGGGTCGGCGAAGGCGGCGAACTTGGCGAATTCCTTGCGCCGACCTTCGCGCACCGCGTCGGCGAGGTCGTCGTGGAAGTCGGTGAAGAACAGGAACGGGCTTTCACTGCCGTGGTCGTCGCCAATGAACAGCAGCGGGATCTGTGGGCCGAGCAGCAGCAACGCGGTGGCGGCGCGGAGCTTCTGGCGGTCGGCGAGCAGCGTCAGGCGTTCGCCCATCGCGCGGTTGCCGATCTGGTCGTGGTTCTGGAGGAACGCGACGAATGCAGTCGGCGACAAATGCGCGCTGGGTTTGCCGCGGGGCTTGCCGTCGTGGTTGGTGGAGCCTTCGCCCTGGTAGATGAAGCCTTCGCCCAAGCAACGCGCGAGGCGGTCGGCGGGGCGGTCGGCGAAGTCGGCGTAATAGGCGCTGGTCTCGCCGGTGAGCAGGACGTGGAGGACGTTGTGGAAGTCGTCGTTCCACTGCGCGTCGAACGCGGCGGGGTGGAGACGGTCGGCGTCGTTGCCTTCGTTTTCGAGAACGAGGTGGATGTGGCGGCCTTTAGTCTTCTCGCGCAGTTCGGCGGCCATCGCGTCGAGAAAGGCGTCGTTCTCGATCGCGTGGACCGCGTCGAAGCGGAGGCCGTCGAACTTGTACTCGTTCAGCCACATCAGCGCGTTGTCGACAAAATAGCGGTGGACCGGCGCCTGGTCGACCGCGACCGCACCACCCCAGGGAGTGTCGACTTCGGGGTGGAAGAAGCCCTTTGCATAGGCGCCGAGGTAGTTTCCGTCGGGGCCGAAGTGATTGTAGACCACGTCGAGGAATACGGCCAAACCGAGTTCGTGCGCGCGGTCGACCAGTGCTTTCAGGTCGTCGGGGGTGCCGTAGCTCTCTGCGGGAGCGTAGGGGAGCACGCCGTCATAGCCCCAGTTGCGCGTGCCGCCGAATGCGTTGACGGGCATGAGTTCGATTGCCGTGACGCCGAGTTCGGCGATCGCCGGGAGGTGGTCCGCGACGCCTGCGAAACCGCCGAGCGTGCCGACATGGACCTCCTGGATGACCATCTCTTCCCATGGTCGGCCGCGCCAGTCCTGGGTGCACCAGGCGTGGGCTTGGTCGACAACCACGCTCCACCCATGGACGCCGCCGTCCTGTGCACGCGAAGCCGGGTCAGGAACGGTCAGATCGTCCGCCAGCCGGAATCGATACCGAGCACCGGCGCCGACCGGAGCTTTCGCGCTGAACCATCCCTTCGGTTCGGGGGTCATCTGAATCGTGCCACCATCGGCGATTTTGAGCGTCACCGCATCGCGGTCAGGTGCCCAGAGACGGAAGACCGTCCCGTCATCGGCGAGCGTCGGTCCCCAGGTCATGCCGCTGCGATCGTCCAGGAGAGTAGCGCCGCGCCCTGTTGCGGCAGTTCGTAGCTGTCCTTGATTAAAGTCGCACCCTGCTCCGGCTTGCTGCTGTCGATCAGCACGGTGCGTTCGACGTCAGCCGGGGGTGGCATGTGGAACGTCAGCGGACCTTCTGACGCGTTAAGCAGCAGCGAGATGACCTGAACTTCGCCCGACTCCCGCTCGCACGCGCGGCGCATCACCAGCGCACGGCCGTTGGTGTTGTCCCAGTCCTCAGACGTGAGCTGCAAGCCACGCTCGTCCCACCATTCGATGTCCTTCAGCCCCTCGGCCGGCGTGTCCTCGCCGTAGAGGAAGTTGCCGGCGCGGAGCATCGGGTAGTCGCGGCGGAGGGCGATCAGGCGCGCGGTGAAGTCGATCAGCGCGTCGCCCTCGGGGGACTTGGCCTTGTTCCAGTCCAGCCAGCTGATCTCGTTGTCCTGGCAGTATGCGTTGTTGTTGCCGTTCTGCGTACGGCCGAACTCGTCGCCCGCGACCAGCATCGGCGTGCCAAGCGAGGCGAACAACGTCGTCAGCATCGAGCGCATCACGCGCGACCGTGTCTCGAGGATCGCGGGGTCTTCGGTCGGGCCCTCGACGCCCCAGTTGCGCGAGCAATTGTTCGAGTGGCCGTCGTTATTGTCCTCGCCGTTCGCCTCGTTGTGGCGCTCTTCGTAGGCGACGGTGTCGGCGAGCGTGTAGCCGTCATGCGCGCCGAGCAGGTTGACGCTCGCCCAAGGCCGGCGTGCGCGGCGATCGAACAGGTCGGCGGAGCCGGTCAGGCGCGCGGCAAGGTCGGCGCGCTGCGCATGATCGCCGCGCCAGAACTTCCGCACGGTGTCGCGGTACTTGTCGTTCCACTCGGCGAAACCGGGGGGGAAGTTGCCGAGCTGGTAGCCGCCGGGGCCGATGTCCCAGGGCTCGGTGATGAGCTTCAGCTTGCCGAGTACCGGGTCCTGACGGAGCACGTCGAAGAATCCTGCGCCGGGATCGAAGCCGGTATCCGTCCGGCCCAGCGTCAGGCCGAGATCGAAGCGGAAGCCGTCGATGCCGAAGCTGGTCGCCCAGTAACGGAGCGAATCCGCGACCATCTGGATGACGCGGGCCTTGGTGAGGTTCAACGTGTTGCCGGTGCCGGTATCGTTGATCGAATAGCGCGGGTCGTCCTTGACGAGGCGGTAATAGCTCGCGTTGTCGAGGCCGCGCCAGGAGAGCGTCGGGCCTTGCTCCGAGCCTTCGCAGGTGTGGTTGTAGACGACGTCGAGGATGACCTCGATCCCGGCCGCATGCAGACGGCGGATCGAGCGGCGGAGTTCGTCGTGGCTGTCGGTCGCGAAGAACGAGCGCTCGGGCGTGAAGAAGTTGAGGGTGTTGTAGCCCCAATAATTGCGCAGGCCCTTCTCCTGGAGAAAGCGGTCCTGGATATAGGTGTGGATCGGCAGCAGCTCGATCGCGGTGACGCCGAGGCGCTTGAGGTGATCGATGACCTTGGGGTTGCCGAGCGCCGCGAAGGTGCCGCGCTCGGAGGGCTGGACCTCCTCGAACAGCTTGGTCAGGCCCTTGGTATGCGCCTCGTAGATCACCGTCTCGGACCAGGGCGTGTTAGGGCGCACGTCGCGCGACCAGTCGAAATGGCTGTCGGTCACGACGCCCTTGGGCATCGTCAGCGCGCTGTCGCGCTTGTCGAAGCTCAGGTCGGCGCGCGGTGACTTGACCTGGTAGCCGTACATCGCGTCGGTCCAGCGGAGTTCGCCGATCATCTGCTTGGCATAAGGGTCGAGCAGCAGCTTGTTCGGGTTGAAGCGGTGGCCTTCCTCGGGCGCGTACCGGCCATGCGCGCGATAGCCGTAGACGAGGCCCGGCTGCGCGTCGGGGAGGTAGCCGTGCCAAACTTCGTCGGTCCATTCGGGCAGCGGATAGCGTTTCAGCTCACGGCGGCCGGTCTCGTCATAGACGCAGAGCTCGATCTTCTCGGCATTGGCGGAATAGACCGCAAAGTTGACGCCGAGGCCGTCGAAGGTCGCGCCGAGGGGATAGGCCGAGCCGGCGTCGAGCGTGTCGGGCAGTAGATGCAATGCGAGGACCCTTTTCGTATCGTAATCGTCGCTGCGGGCGCGGCTTTATCGCGGTGCAGCATTCCTTGCCGTGAAACCCGCCCGCCCGTTCCTATGTTCCGCCAGCAGCAGCGAGTTTTCGCCGCACCTTCTCACAGATCAAGGGACATGCGCATGCCTTCCACCATCCGATCGATCGCCGCATGAGCGGGCCGAAACTGTTCGAGCCGCTCCAGGTCGGCAACCTGACGCTCGCCAACCGGATCGTGATCGCGCCGATGTGCCAGTATTCGGCGACCAACGGCTGCATGAACGACTGGCACCAGATCCATCTGGGGCAGCTCGCGCTGTCGGGCGCGGCGCTGCTGACGATCGAGGCAAGCGCGGTGCTGCCCGAGGGGCGGATCACGTACGGCGACGTCGGGCTGTACGACGACGCGACCGAGGCGGCGATGGCGGGCGTGATCGAGAGCGTGCGGCGCTGGTCGGACATGCCGATCGCGATCCAGTTGTCGCACGCCGGGCGGAAAGCGTCGTGCGAGGTGCCGTGGAAGGGCGGACTCCAGATCGCACCAGGCGAGCCGAACGGGTGGCAGACCGAGGGGCCCTCGACGGTACCGTTCCTGCCCGAGGAGAACGCGCCGGTCGCGCTCGACGCCGAAGGGTTGGCGCGGGTGCGCGCTGCGTTCGTGGCGGCGACGGTGCGCGCGGCGCGGCTCGGGATCGACGCGGTGCAGTTGCATGCGGCGCATGGGTATCTGCTGCACGAGTTCCTGTCGCCGCTGTCGAACCGGCGCGAGGACCAGTATGGCGGCAGTCTGGAGAACCGGATGCGCTTCCCGCTCGAGGTGTATGACGCGGTTCGGGCTGCGTTTCCGGCCGAGCGTGCGGTGACGATGCGCGTGTCGGGGACCGACTGGGCCGAGGGCGGCTGGGACTCCGACCAGACGGTGGCGTTTGCGAAGGCTCTGGAGGCGCGCGGGTGCAGTGCGATCCACGTGTCCAGCGGTGGGATCACGCCCGAGCAGCAGATCCCGGTCGGGCCGAGCTATCAGGTGCCGCTCGCGCGGGCGGTGAAGCAGGCGGTGTCGATCCCGGTCGTCGCGGTCGGGCTGATCACCGATTTCGAGCAGGCCGAGGCGATCGTCGGGACGGGCGATGCGGACATGATCGCGCTGGCTCGGACGATCCTGTACGATCCGCGCTGGCCTTGGCATGCGGCGGCGCATCTTGGGGGTAAGGTGAAGGCGCCGAAGCAGTATCTCCGGTCGCAGCCGCGGCAGTTTAAGGACTTGTTCGAGGGGTAAGGGCAACCTCCCCCTCCCAACTCCGTCATCCCCGCGGAGGCGGGGACCCATACCCTCGGACTTCGCAATTTATCACGACGGCCAGCCAGTATGGGTCCCCGCCTCCGCGGGGATGACGGTTAAAGGTGAGGCTTACCCCGCCACCGTCATCACTGAGCCCGAATCCACCCGGATATCCGCACCGTTGATGAAGCTGGCCCGCTGCGAGCACAGGAACACAATCGCCGACGCGACCTCTTCCGCCGTCCCGCGACGCTTGAGCGTCATGCCGGGCCGCTCCTCCTCGAGAAACGTCTCGATCGCCTCGTCGAAACTCGTCCCCTTCTCGTCGGCGCGCTTCTGCATCATCTTGTCGGTCATCGGCGTCGCGATGAAGGCGGGCGACACGGTGTTCACCAGTACGTTGTCGCAGCCGTAAGCCTTCGACAGCCCCTTCGACAGGCTGGAGATGCCCGCCTTCGACGCGCAATAGGCGAGTTCGTCGACATAGGGCTGTACCGCATCCTCCGAGCTCATCAGCACGATGCGGCCCCATTTGGCGGCGCGCATCGCCGGGATCGCTTCGCGGCAGACGCGGACGGCGCCCATCAGGTTGATGTCGATCGTTGACCGCCAGCCAGCATCGTCGACGTCGAGGAAGTCGCCGGTCGCGCCGGTCACGCCTGCGCAGTTGACCAGGATGTCGGGTTCGCCGAGCTGCTCGCGAACCTTGTCGAACAGCGCCTTCACGTCGTCGAGCTTGGTCAGATCCGCCTCAACCGCGATCACCTCGCCGTGCGCCTTGAGGTCTTCGACACTCGCGTCGAGGTCGCCGCCGGGTTGGTCGGTGATCGCCACGCGGACGCCTTCCTGGAGCAGCATCCGGGCGGTTTCCTTGCCCATGCCGCTGTCCGCGCCGGTGATGAGCGCGATCTTGCCTGTGATATCGAGGTTCATGCTGTCGTCCTTACGTCAGTGGAAAAGGTCATGCCCATTCGCGCGGACCATCGCTGTCGAGCGCACGGTCGAGGTAGAAGGCCGCGCTGATCAGCGCCAAATGACTGAAGCCTTGCGGAAAATTGCCGAGGAAGCTGCCGTCCTGCGCGATCTCCTCGGCGAACAGGCCGAGATGGTTGCCATGCGCGAGCAGCTTCTCGAAGTTCAGCCGCGCCTCGTCGAGCCGTCCGGCCCGCGCGAGGCATTCGACGTACCAGAACGAGCAGGCGACGAACGTACCCTCCTGCCCCGGCAGGCCGTCGTCGATCCGGTAGCGATAGACCTGCCCGTCGTCGGACAGGTCGTCGCCGATCGCCTCCAGCGTCGCGAGCCACTTCGGATCGGTCGCGCCGACGAAGCGGACCAGCGGCATCATCAGTAGCGCGCCGTCGACCGCCAGATCCTCCGGCGCATCGCCGATCGCCCGCACGAAGCGGCCAAGATCGTCGTTCCAGAAGTTCGCCCAGATATCGTCGTGGATCGCCGTCCGCGTCTCCGACCAACGGACCAGCGGCGCGGGCAGCGAACGCTTCTGCGCGAGCCGCACCGCGCGATCGACTGCGACCCAGCTCATCAGCCGCGAGTGGAGATAATGCTTCTTCGGCCCGCGGACCTCCCAGATCCCCGAGTCCGGCGTGTCCCACGTCTCGCAGACCTGATCGACGATCCGGCCGATCGCGACCCAGGAATCATGCGCGATCGGCTCGCCATATTTGCTGCCGAGATAGGTCGCGTCGAGCAGCGCGCCGTAGATGTCGTGCTGCGTCTGGTCCTTCGCCTCGTTGCCGACGACGATCGGGGTCGCGCCCTCGAACCCGGCGAGGTCGAGCTTGCGTTCGTCGGCGATCTCGCCGCCGTCGAGCGCATACATCACGCCGAGATGCCCCTTCGAGCACGCCTGCGCGCGGTCCATCGCCCAGTGGAGGAAGCCGACTGCTTCGCCTTGGTACCCCAGCCGGAGCAGCGCATAGACAGTGAAAGAGGAATCGCGGATCCACGTCGCGCGGTAATCCCAGTTGCGCACGCCGCCATGCGCTTCGGGCAGGCCAAACGTCGCGGCGGCGGCGATCGAGCCGTGCTTGCGCGACGTGAGCAGCTTGAGCGCCATCGCCGAGCGCTCGACCGTCTCGCGCCAGCGGCCGCGGTAGCGCGACTTGCGGCTCCATGCGCGCCAATAGGCGACGTCCTTCTCGACGATCGCGTCGAGCGCTTCGGTATCGAGCGAGACGTCGTCGGGATTGCTGAGGATCAGCGAGACGGTGTCGCCTTCGTTCAGATGGATCTCCGCGGTCAGGTCGCAACCGTCCGCGACGAGCGTCGCTGCGCCGTGGACCGCGAGTGCGAGACCGCTTTCGTGATCGAACCGCCCTCGCGATACGTCCGCCTGGGCGGTCGTCACGGAGGCAGAGCGTCCCATCACGCCATAATCGAACCGCGGCGCACAGCGGACGCGAACCGTCGCCGATCCGCGCGTGCAGGTGAGCCGGCGGATCAGTCGCGATGGCGTGTCGTCCGCAGTGTCCCCGACCGGCATGAGGTCGACCAGATCGACGCTCGCCGCGTTCGCCATCCAACGGGTCAGCAGGATGTTGGTCTCGGGCAGGTACATCTGGACGATGTTCGCGTCGGGCAGATCGGGCTCGACCGAGAAATGCCCGCCCTGTTCGCCATCAAGCAACCGCGCGAACACCGACGCGGTGTCGAGGCACGGCCAGCAGAGATAGTCGATCGTGCCCGCCGTATCGACCAGCGCGATCGTCTCCAGATTACCGATCGCGCCGTGGTCCGCGATCGATATGCCATGCTTATCCATTATCGCGGAAGCCGGGATACAGGCTCATGCCGCCATCGATGGTGAGCGTCGATCCGACGATATAGTCCGCGGCGTCCGACACGAGAAACAGGGCCGCACGGGCCACGTCCTCGGGGTCGCCGATGCGGCCGTAGGGGATCAGTTCGAGCATCTTGTCCTGGTCGGCGGTCGCATCCTCGTTAATCTCGGTAGCGATCGCGCCGGGGGCGATGCCGTTCACGCGGATGCGGTCGCCGGCGATCTCCTGCGCGAGCGTCCGCATCAGCATCCCGCTGCCGCCCTTAGACGCGGCGTAGTTCGCATGGCCCGCCCAAGGGATGACCTCGTGCACCGAACTCATGAACAGGATCTTTCCGATCGATCGGCTGACACCGCGGTCGCCCTGCTTGCGGAACCGCCGCACGGCTTCGCGCGAGACGAGGAACTGGCCGGTCAGGTTGACGTCGATGACGCGCTTCCAGTCCTCCAGCGTAAGGTCGGCATAGGCCGCGTCCTTCTGCATGCCGGCGTTGGCGAAGACGATGTCGACGCCGCCGAAACGCTCGACCGTCTCGTCGAACAGCTTCAGCACCGCCGCCTCGTCCGACGTATCCGCCTCGCAGGCGAAAGCCTCGCCACCCGCCTGCTCGATCGCCTCGACCACCTCGCGCGCCTTGTCCGCGCTGCTGTTGTAGTTGACCGCAACCTTCGCGCCGGCCTTGGCGAAGGCGATGGCGGAGGCGCGGCCGAGACCGGAACTCGCGCCGGTGACGATCGCGGCCTGTCCTGTCAGGTCGATGTGCATGGCTGGTCTTTCGCTGGGGATTGTCGCGGCTTAACGCGCGCCCTCCGGCATTTCTCCCTGCTCACGCCCTCCCCCCGCAATCTTGCTGATCTGCATTAAGTCGCCATTTCCGGTGCAACTCTTAGCCCGCCCCGCGCGCTGTGGGTCCTGAGAAGCTACGAGGACGGCACATGACCAAGACCATCGCCAAGGATACCGGCACGCCCCCGCAGGGCGCCAAGTTTGAGACGCAGATCGGCGAAGGCGGCGAACTCCACCAGGTCGCCAGCGGTGACGGCGACGTGCTGACGACGCAGCAGGGCATCCCGGTATTCGACGACCAGAATTCGCTGAAGGTCGGTGATCGCGGGCCGACGCTGCTCGAGGATTTCCACTTCCGCGAGAAGATCTTCCACTTCGATCACGAGCGTATCCCGGAGCGCGTCGTCCACGCCCGCGGCTACGGCGCGCACGGCACTTTCACGCTCACTGAGAGCCTGGAGGAATTCACTAGTGCCGGCATCCTGACCGAAGTTGGCGAGCAGACGCCGATGTTCCTGCGTTTCTCGACGGTCGCGGGCAACAAGGGCTCGGCGGATCTGGCGCGCGACGTGCGTGGCTTCGCGGTGAAGTTCTACACCAAGGAAGGCAATTGGGATGTCGTCGGGAACAACATACCGGTGTTCTTCATCCAGGACGCGATCAAGTTCCCTGACCTGATCCATGCCGCCAAGCAGGAGCCCGACCGCGGCTTCCCGCAGGCGCAGACCGCGCATGACAATTTCTGGGACTTTATCAGCCTGACCCCGGAATCGATGCACATGGTCATGTGGATCATGTCCGACCGCACCATTCCGCGCGGCTTCCGCTTCGTGGAGGGTTTTGGCGTGCACACGTTCCGCCTCGTCAATGCCGAGGGCAAGGGAACCTACGTCAAGTTCCACTTCAAGCCGAAGCTCGGCCTCCAGTCGGTCGCGTGGAACGAGGCGGTCAAGATCAACGGCGCCGATCCCGACTTCCATCGTCGCGATCTGTGGGATTCGATCGACCAGGGCAATTTCCCCGAATGGGACATGGGCGTCCAGCTGTTCGACGACGAGTTCGCCGACAATTTCGAGTTCGACGTGCTCGATGCGACCAAGGTTATTCCCGAGGAGCAGATCCCGGTCCGCATCATCGGCAGCTTCAAGCTCGATCGCCTGGTCGACAATTTCTTCGCCGAGACCGAGCAAGTCGCGTTCTGCACGCAAAACGTCGTGCCGGGGATCGGCTTCACCAACGATCCGCTGCTGCAGGGGCGCAACTTCTCCTATCTCGATACGCAGCTGAAGCGCCTCGGCAGCCCGAACTTCACGCATATCCCGATCAATGCGCCGAAGATCCCGGTGAACAATTACCAGCAGGACGGCCACATGGCGATGCATGCCCGCAAGGGTCGTGCGAACTATGAGCCGAACAGCTGGGCTGGCACGCCGCGCGAAAGCCCATCGAAGGGCTACAAGCACTTCCCGTCGCAGGAGACGGGGCGCAAGGCGCAGGTGCGCTCGGCCACGTTTGCCGATCACTACAGCCAGGCGCGGCAGTTCTTCATCAGCCAGACCGAGATCGAGCAGAAGCACATCGGCGATGCGCTGACGTTCGAGCTGTCTAAGGTCGAGCGCGTCGACATCCGCGAATTGATGGTCGGGCATCTGCTCAACATCGACGAGAAGCTCGCAAAGACCGTCGCGACGGGTCTCGGGCTCAAGGCGATGCCACCAAAGGCGAAGGCTGCGGTCGAGACGCGTACCGATCTGCCCGCTTCGGATGCCCTCAGCATCCTGAAGAACACCAGCGGCAGCTTCGAAGGTCGCAAGCTCGGCATTCTTGTCACGGACGGTGCTCCGGCAGCAATCGTACAGGCTCTGGTCGACGGGATCGTCGCGGCGAAGGCCACGTACGAGATCATCGCGCCGAAGGTTGCGGGTGCGACGCTCGACGACGGGACGCTTGCGGAAGGCAAGCAGAAGATCGATGGCGCGCCGTCGGTGCTCTACGATGCCGTTGCGATCATCGTGTCGGAGGACGGTGCGAAGAAGCTCGGCAAGGACAAGACCGCCAAGGACTTCGTCAGCGACGCGTTCGGGCATGCCAAGTTCATTGGCTTCAACGCCGAGGCGAAGCCGTTCCTCGAAAAGGCCGGCATCGAGGACGAGGACATGGACGACGGCGTGATCGCGCTGGGCGACAAGGGGGATGTCGACGCGTTCCTCAAGACGCTCGGCAAGCTTCGCATCTGGGACCGCGAACTGAACGTCGACCTCGACGCGCCAGCGTTCGAAAACCCCGAGGCAGCTTGATCGCTTCGTTCAAACCCGGGTCGTCGCCACCGTACGCTCAGCGTGCGGTGGCGATCGCCATTCCGGTCAAGAACGAAGACCAGTATCTGCTTGGTTGCCTGGACGCTTTGGATCGTGCGGCGGGGCGCTACGGCGGCAAGGTCGTCATCGTCGCAATGGCGAACGACTGCACCGATGGCACGATCGATATCCTGACGAACTGGCGGCCGACGCATGCGACGCTCGCATGGTCGGCCGTTTCGCTTTTACCGGGTGCGCGTCACGCCGGTTGGGCCCGCCGCCTTGCGCTCGACGCTGGTGCAGCGCTGCTCACGCATCACACCGATCTCCTGCTGTCGACCGATGCGGACACGAACGTCTCCGCGGACTGGATCGTGCGGATCGTCGCGCATATCGACGCGGGCAACGACGCTGTGGCGGGTCGCGCGCTGACGCTTCGGTCCGACCGTGCGAGCCTTGGCGCCGCGGCACGACGGCGGCTCGATCAGCTCGGGCGCTATTATACCGCACTGGATTATCTCCGCGCGCGCGCCGAGACCGAAGACCATGATCCCTGGCCACGCCATTTCTATGAGGGTGGTGCCAGCATCGCGGTGACGCACGCTTTGTACCGGCGGATCGGTGGCGCCCCTACCCCACCCGTTGCGGAGGACCGCGCGCTGTTCGATCGGATCCGTGCGCATGGCGGACAGGTTCGGCACCCGCTCGACGTCCGCGTCTTCACGTCTTGCAGAATTTCAGGCCGCGCGCCGGGGGGCATGGCGGACGCGGTCGCGCGGTGGATCGATCAGCCGGTCGACGCGCCGCTCCACGAGACTTATGCAGTGACAGCGGCGCTAAATCCCGCCTCCGCGAACCCGGGCGACCAGCTCAGCTTCGCCACGTTGCCCGCGGCGATCCGCGAGGCGCAGACGCTGATCCGCCTAACCCGCGTCTTCCAGCCGCCAGAGGTCGAGCCGATACGCTTCGTGCCGATCGCCGCGAACCACCGCAACCCGGTCGCCGAGCGCAGCGTGCAGTTCGGCAACGGCGTCGTCCCCGCTTTTGGGATAGTCGGTCTCGCCGATCCAGTGGACCAGCATCACATACCCGCCTGACGCCGCCGCCGAGCGGACATACGCGGCCAGCCGGACGATGTCGGCGCTGTCCCAGTAATAGACCACCTCCGATAGCAGGATCAGGTCAAACGTCCCTGCGGGAGCGTCTTCGGGAAGTCGGCGCTGCTCGATGCGAATATGCGGCTGGTCCGCGCACCGCGCCCGTGCAGCCGCGACCGCGGTTTCCGACACGTCGAGCGCGAGCAACGCGCCGCAGCGCGCCCCGAGCCGCGCCGTCAGGACGCCGTTCGCGCAGCCGACTTCCAGCGCGCTCTCGAACCGCTCCTTCGGTAACGCGGCCAAGGTCTCGTCATACTTCGCCGCCTCGTACGGGCTAGTCTCGAACTCCCAGGGGTCGCCCTTGTCCTTGTAGAGCGCCTCGAAATACTCGGGCTCGATCGAGTGTTCACGGCGCATCGCGCGTCTCCAGCAACAGGGTGTTCGGCCGGTCCATCAGCCGCATCATCGCGTTGGGCAGCCGGAAGTTCTCGCGCGCACCGACGATCCGCCCGCCGCGCTGGCTCCGGTGGCACGCCATTGCGCGACGCTGTATGGGACGTCCGAATGCGGTGGCGATCGACAGCACGCGGGCGCCGCGCAGGCGCTCGGTCAGGTCGGGGACGGTCCAGCCCCAGACGAGATACTGCCAGAGACGGCAATGCGCGCGGCTCGCCACCGCCTCGGCGAGTGCGGCTGCCGCCTCGTGATCGCAATGCGGTTCGCCCGACCATGTCACGGCAATCTGGCGGACACCGCGAGCCTTGCACCAAGCGGCCAGTCGATCGACGCTGCGTTCGAACAGCGGATCGCCCTTCGACGCCGGCGACGCGTCGGGCCAATCGAGATAGAGCGCGTCCTGCTCGCCACCTAGGGCCCTCAACGCCGCTTGCGCCTCACCGCGCCTCAGCCCCGCGATCCGTTTTCCAGTCCAGCCCGGCGCATCGGGATGCGATCCAGAGCCATCGGTCAGGAACGCAGTATGAACCGTGCCGCCGGCCGCAGTTACCGAGGCGATGAACGCGCCGCAGCCGAGCGTCTCGTCATCGGGATGCGGCGCCAGCACAAGCCAGGGCCCCTGCCCCGCCGCAGTCCTGGCCGACATCCGAAGTGCGCGCCGCGTGAGATTGCTCCAGGCCTTGCCGCCCGGCGCTACCACCACCGATCGTCGCCCCAGCAATCATCTTCGAGCCACGCCGCCGCCGCCCGGTCGCGCGCCTGGTCCGGGACCGGCTGGCGCAGGTAGAGCCCCAGATCGCGCGTGATCCGGTCGATCCGGCTGGCCGCGAAGAACGATGCGGTGCCGACCGAGCGCGCCGCCGCCTCCATCGTCTTCAAGCCCGCCTCCTCTACGATACCGCGCGTCATCAGCACGAAAGGGATCGCTTCCGCCGCCTGCGTCTCCGCGAGATGTGCAGCGCGGCGAACCCATAGACCTGCACTGCGCGTTTCGGTCAGACACGTGGCGAACCGCGCGCGCTGGATCGCGTCGTCGCCCTTGCCGGTCGCAACGAGGTGATCGCGCAGATGCCGAACCAGCGCTTCGATCGCACCGAGCTGGACTGCGGTGAACCGCCACGCACCGGCACTGAACCGTGGTTCGGTCTCGTACACGTCGGACGCACCGATCATTCCCTCCGGACCGATCGGCATGCCGGAGAAATCGAAGAGTCCGCTGCACGTCCCGCGCATCCCGCGGACCTGCCACCCGCTATTGTCGGCGCGTGCGGTTTCGCCCGCAATCGGCACGAGCACGAGTTGCTTGCCGCCGGTCGCATCACGCGCGGTCACCAGGATTCGGTCGAGATGCCCCGCCCCCGTCGCGAAACTCTTGCGGCCGGCGAGCACCCAGCGGCCGGGCGCGGACTGCCGGATCGACAGGCCGGGGGTCGGCTCGGTATTCCAGACGCCGAACACGCGACCGGCTGCGAGATCGTCCGCCAAGGCCGCCCGCTGCGCATCGTCGCCGTACGCCGAGACGAGTTGGGCCGCATTCACATGGCCCTCGAATACGCGGCCAAGACTCAGGTCCGCGCCGCCGATCGCCCGCAACACGTCGACCAGCGCATCGGTCCGTGCCGGTGTCGATACGTCGATGAATTCGGCAAGCGCACCCGCAGCGTGCAACGCCGCAACGCGGTCCGCCGGAAACGATTCTTCGCCGTTGCTGCGATCCCAGTCCGCCGCGAGCGCGCGAACGCTTTCCAGGACGGTCCAACCCTTTGGATGAACGGGCGATTGTGCCGGCGATAGTCTGGTCAGTGGATCGATCCCCGCGCGCTGCGGACCGTGCGATACGGCCGCTGTGCGACTAGAACGCCGGACCGCCACGAGCGTTGCGTAAATCACCGCCGACAATGGTTAACCGCATCCGAATCCGTCCCGAACCTTTGGTTAACGCTTGCCCGGCATAACGGCGCAATCGGAAGGGAAGCAGATCGATGGCACATAAACAGGATATCTTCGCGCTGGTCGGCAAGCGGATGTGCGCGTCGCCGAGCCATCACGATCTGACCGCGAGCTATGATCGGCCGCAGATCGCCGACCTCATCCGCAGGATCGACCGCGCGCTGCTGGATCGCCGCGCCGCCTGATCATCGCTTCAGTCGTCGGATCGTTCGGCGAAACCGATCGCCGCGGCATAGGCTTCGGCGGCACGGATCTCGCGCGCATCCTTGAACGCGACATGCGGCGCGGGCGCGACACCGGTCGCACGCAGAACCGCCCAGAGCGCAAACCGTCGCCCCGCCTCCCGCTCGGTGCCGAACGCGATAGACACGCGCTCGCGTCCCGCCTCCAGCGCCTCGGGGCTGAGCGTATCGATGTCGGTCGTGCCGAAGAAATGCTGCGAGATCGCGTCGAGGTCCATGGACCGCGCCTAGCCGACGCTCCGCCTCCTGCGCAATCGCACGCGCGCCTGCGCCCCCATGCCAGATCGACACATCGCGGTGGTTGCGATCGCGACGCTCTCCGCTTAGACGCCGTCCTCCCGGCTCGCCGGGTCACGGCGTGGAAGAGTGTCCGAGTGGTTTAAGGAACTGGTCTTGAAAACCAGCGATGGGGTAACTCATCCGTGGGTTCGAATCCCACCTCTTCCGCCATACGCAGACTGAACTCGGGCCCTAACGCGGCTCAGTTGGTCTTTTCGGGCGGAACGACGGGTAGCGGCAGCGGCGCGACCGGCACGCCCTCTTCGACCAGTGCCTTCGCTTCGGCGAGACTGGCCTGACCGTGGATCGTCGCCTGCTTCTCCTCGCCGAGATGCATCGCGCGGGCGCGGTCGGCGAAGGCGGTGCCCACCCATTCCGATGATTCGAGCGCTTTTGCCTGTCGCGCCGCAAGCATCTTCATCGCGGCCTTCAACGTCTCCGGGCTCGGCGGAGAGGGCTTGGAGTTGCTCTTCGCCGGAATCGCGGGCGCCATGACCGCTTTGGTGACATCGCCATCGTTGCAGACCGGGCATTGCACCTGCCCCGCCTTGCGCTGGCTTTCATACGCGTCGCTCGATCCGAACCATGCCTCGAACACGTGCCCGCCGCCGCATTTGAGGTCGAAGACGATCACGACAGGGTCGTAACGGCGGGGATCGCACGCCGATGGGCGATAACCGGAATGCGAGACCGGACCTGCTCTACGCGAGCGGGGTCGATCTCGGCGAAGGCGAGCCCGGCCGTCTCGCCCATGTCGAGGATCACGTCGCCCCACGGATCGACGACCAGCGAATGCCCATAGGTCTCGCGTCCGTCCGCATGAATGCCCGTCTGCGCGGCTGCGACGACGTATGCGCCCGCCTCAATCGCCCGCGCGCGCAGCAGGATATGCCAATGCGCCGCCCCGGTCGGGCGTGTGAACGCAGCCGGAACCGAGAGGATCGTCGCGCCTGCATCGCTGAGCGCACGATAAAGGTCCGCGAACCGCACATCGTAGCAGATCGACGGACCGAGGCGTCCCGCCGGCGTATCGACGACGATCGCCGCGTCGCCACCGGCGTACGCGGCGGACTCGCGCCAGCTTTCGCCGGTCGGGAGGTCGACGTCGAACAGATGGATCTTGTCGTAGCGCGCGCGGATCGCCCCCGCAGCATCGATCACGAACCCGCGATTGGCGAACTTGCCGTCGGGCCGCCGCACGGCAAGCGAGCCCAGGTGAACCAAGATCCCGGCGTCGGCGGCCGCGGCCCGCACGGCAGCGAGCACAGGATCCGAATCCTCGGCGACGATGGAGGATGCTCCGCGAGACCGATCGCGATCGATCAGTCCGGACATTTCAGGCGTGAACAGGACCGCCGCGCCGGCCTTTCCCGCGTCACGGATCGCTTCGACCAGCGTCGCAGCGTTGACGGCGGGATCGATCCCGCTCGTCATCTGGAGGACGCCGATCTTCGCCATCAGGCGAGGAGTGCGTCGAGGCCGCCCTTCGCGTCGAGCGCGGCCAGATCGTCCGATCCGCCGATATGCTTACCGTCGATGAAGACCTGCGGCATCGTCATGCGGCCGCCCGACCGCTCGACCATCTCGGCCTTTTTCGGGCCCCCCATCGTGACGTCGAACTGCTCGGGCTCGACCCCCTTCGATGCGAGGAGCTTCAGCGCGCGCGTGCAATACGGACAGAACGCCTTGGTGTAGATTTCGACTTTAGCCATGAGGCGGAAATGTGATCTCGGTCCGCGCTTGTCAATCGTCGGCGGCGGACGAAAGGACGCGTGCCCAGCACAATATGACGACGGACCGCGCGCCTGCGTTGAGCAGCACGCGCGTACACGCATCGGCAGTCGCGCCACTGGTGTAGACGTCGTCTACCAGCGCGATCGTCCTGCCGCGTACGCGCGCCTTGTCCGAGGCGACGAACGCGCCTGCGACCGCCTTGCTACGCTGCTTCCCGCCAAGCCCGCGCAACGGCACGGTGCGTCGGTTTCGGACCAGGACCTCGCGATCATGCGCGACACCCGACAGTTCGGCGACGGCATCCGCAATCAGCGCCGCCTGGTTGAAGCCGCGCGACCAGAGCCGCCAGCGATGCAGCGGCACGGGTATCAGCAGGTCGATCCCGGCCGGCAGCAATCGCCGCATCTGCCGCGCCATCGTCTCGGCGAACGCGATCCGGCCGCCGTATTTCAGGCGTAGCGCCAGATCGCGCGCGACGGGGCCGTAAGCGACGGCGGCACGGACTCCGGCATGACGCGGCGGGGTAACGAGGCAGAGCGCACACAGCGCCTCCTCCCCGCGATCGAACGCGAACGGCCTGTTGCACCCGGCGCACCAGGGTGGGCCCAGGAACCGGAGGCTCGTCCAGCATGGCGCGCAGAACCGGTGATCCTCGGCGACGGGCACACCGCATCCCGGACACCGTGGCGGCAGGGCGATCGCGGCGATGAGACGAAACGGTTCGAGTATCCTCACGCCGCCTCTCCCCCCTTGGGTTGCCACACGGACCTTGTCGTGGAAGCGAGACCGCGTCACAAGCGCGACCGTGTCCGAAACCGCTCCCGAAATCTTCGATCGCACCGTGCGTCGCCTGCGTCGCGATCGTGCCGCGCCTCATTATGCCGAGCATGATTTCCTGCGCGCGACGATGTTGGACGGCATTGCCGAACGGCTCGATGCGGTCACGCGCGATTTCACCGACATCCTCGATCTCGGCTGTTTCGACGGCGCGTTCGCCGCCGCGCCGGGTGCGCGGATAGCCCGCTGCGACGCTGGGTTCGCATTTGCCGCGCGGTCCGCCGGCGTACAGGCCGATGAAGATCGCCTGCCGTTTACGGACGCCTCGTTCGATCTGGTGGTGAGCGCCGGCGTTCTCGATCAGGTCAACGACCTTCCCGGCGCGCTGTCCCTGATCCGCCGGGTCCTGCGTCCCGACGGCTTGTTCCTCGGTGCGTTCGTCGGCGCAGGCAGCCTGCCCGCACTCCGGAGCGCGCTGCGAGTGGCCGAGAGCGATCGCCCCGCCGCACGGCTCCATCCCCAGATCGACGTGCGATCGGCGGGCGACCTTCTGATGCGTGCAGGATTCGCCTTGCCCGTTGCCGATGTCGAGACGCTCGACGTCGGCTATCGCGATCTTGGCCGGCTGTTCGGCGATCTGCGCGGGATGGCGGCCAGCAACGTGCTCGCCCAGCGCCAGCCTTTGGCGCCGGGCACCGTCGCACGGACGATCGCCGCCTTTGCGGAGGCCGCGGACGATCGCGGCCGGACGCATGAGAAATTCCAGATCGCTTTCCTGACGGGCTGGTCGCCGGATCCGTCTCAGCCGAAACCGGCGCGGCGCGGCAGCGCGACCGCATCGCTCGGCGACGCCCTGGGGCGCAAACCGGGCGCGACAGCCTAGCCGATCATGCCTTCGCCCTCGACGTCGCGCGCGAGAACCGTACCCATCGCCTCGAACAGCGCATCCATCGCGACGGGCTTGAAGATCACGTCGTCCGCGCCCGCCGCCAAACAGCGCGTCCGCAAATCGGGCGCGATATCCGCCGTCACGACGATGATAGGGACCCGGCCCTTTGCATCGCCCCGTGCGCGAATATGCTCGATTGCCGTGATGCCATCCATGCCGGGCATGCGAAGATCGACGAGTATGATCGCGAACTCCTGCTCGTCGATGATCTCCAGGCCGCGCTCCGCGCTTTCCGCTTCGACCATCGTGGCGCCCGCGACATCGAGCATGTCTTTGACAACACGCCGATTCATCCGGTCATCCTCGATGAACAGGACGTTCACGACCGCGTCCGTATCAAATCAACGAGCAGGGAGAAGATGATCGTCATGATGCTGCATCTACGCGTCATGCAGCACGGGGCACAAGGTCGGGAATTACGTTGTTTATTGAAACTGACCTTGCGAACATCGCGTCGATCAGCGCACCGCCGCTGACCGGCTTGGCGACGACACGCGTGACGCCGGTCGCCATCAGCTCGTCGCGTTCCGGCTCGGCTGCCACCGGCCAGAGCAATGTCGTCTCAGCACCCGTAGCATCGGCGGCCTGAGCGACTCTCGACAACCCTGCATGCGGCGATCCCCCGACCCGCACCGTCGCATCATCGATCAGGACGCGCGCCACGCCACCGGCAGCGAGACGCGCGACCGCCTCGTCGACCGATGTCGCGAAGACCACCGGACTTCCGTGCGGCGCCAGCAACGCCTTGAACATGCTTCGTGTGATCGGATTATGGTCGACGACGAGCGTGGCCGGGCAGGTATCGGCCGCCACCGCGACCTCGGCCGTCGGCTCGGCGCGAACCAATGGCAGGACGAGCGTAAACGTCGCGCCTTCCCCCATCACGCTGGTCACGGACACGTCGCCGCCCATCGCGCGTGCGAGATTGCGGCAGATCGAAAGACCGAGACCGGTTCCCCCGAACTGTCGTGTCGTGCCGGCATCCGCCTGGCGAAACGATTCGAATATCTCTTCGTACTTCTCCGCCGCGATGCCGATGCCCGAATCGGACACGGCAACCCGCAACTGGTCGTCATCGCCGACGTCGATCTTCAGAGCGACCTTTCCTGACTTGGTGAACTTGAGCGCATTGGAAAGGAGGTTGAAGACGATCTGGCGCACCCGGACGGCATCGCCCACGATCATCGCCGGACAGCCCCCGAGATCGACCACGAACGACAAGCCCTTGGCGCGCGCCTGCTCCTCCCACATCCGCGTCGCGTCGGTCACGGTCGCGCAGATGTCGAACGGCACCGCTTCGATCGTCAGGTTGCCCGTCTCCATCTTGGCGACGTCGAGGATGTCGTTGACCAGCGCGCGCATCGTCACGCCCGCCCCGTAGACCACGCCAATCCGGTCACGCATGTCCGGCGCAAGTTTCGGATCGGCGAGCATCACTTGGGTCATGCCTAGGATCCCGTTCAACGGCGTCCGGATTTCGTGGCTGGTGGTCGCGAGAAACTCCGTCTTGGCGGCGAGAGCCTTCCCAAGAGCTCCATTCGTCACCGCCAGATCGTCGTTTGCGGCGCGAACCTGATCGCGACTGCGGCGGATCGTGAAAAGGCCGATCGCCAGGAGCCCGATGACGACGGCGACCGCCAGAGCCGCGCCGATGAAGACATAACGCTCGGTCTGCGCACGCGCGCGCTCGAAGGCGATGCTGCGCTGAAGTTCGGTTGCCTTGAGCTGGCTGATCTTCAACTTCTGGTTAGCGAAATCGAACCGAGCGCCCATCAACGCAATCTGCGTCGTCGTTGCGAGCTTCGTTGCGTCATCATCGAGCCGCTTGAGCGCCTGCAGATGGAGCAACGCTGACTTGACGTCACCCGTCGCGAGAAACACGTCATACGCCGTCTGGTGGACATCTCTAAAAGAACTGCCCGTCGTTTTCGTGTTGATGGTGGGCAGCACCGAGTCCAGCAGCGATCGCGCACGCGCCAAGTCATGGTGCTGCAGAGCGGATTGTGCGGCAGTCGCAACCAATCGGACCGTCAGGCTGGCATCTTGGGGATCGGCAACCTTGCGGGCCTCGGCAATCGCATGATCCGCCTGCTCCAGATTGCCGATTTCGAGTTCGACCCGCGCAAGGTTGATGTAGATCTGCTGGAGAAGGTTCCGGCTGTCGAGTTGCTTTGCCAACGCCAAAGCCATTCTCATCTGCTGTCCGGCCTGGGTATATTGATGCGCCTGAGCGAACGACAATCCTCGATTGTTATAGATCGAGACCGACATGTTTACGTCTGATTTGTATATATCCAGCGCCTGCTCGTAATATTTGACCGCAGTTTCCTGGTCCATGGCCTGCGTATAGAGCAACGCTATGAACACCAACGCTCTCGCCTGACCACGAGGGTCGCGCAGCGCGCGGTAGATTTCGAATGCCCGTTGATAATCGAGAAGCGAGTTGCCAACCCTGCCCTGATTACTGTCCAGCCAGCCTAGCGACAACAGGACATCGGCTTGAAGTTTCGACCTTGGCTCGAGCCGACCTACAGTTGCGGCGGCCTGCCTGATTGGCACGTCGGCGCCATCCGAATCATTCGTCCGAAGGCGTGCTTCCCCTTGCAGCCAGCGGGCCGTCGCAACCGCTATCCCGCGCCTGGTCGCTCCTGGGATCGTAGCACTATAGCGTTCCGCCACGATGCTCTTGGTCAACGCGGCATTGGGATCGATGAGCATCGCCGCTTTCGCGTCGGCAACCGCCGATTCATACTTGCTGGTGGCGGTCGGTTGGGCCGCAGATTGCGCGTCGACGGCGCCAGCATACCCGCCCGCTGCAAACGCCAGCATGGCGAGCGTGGCGAACAACCGGCCGATAACCATCGTCAGCCACGCTTCCAGACGGTCGCCAACCGACTGAACGGTGCCCGCAGATCCGCGGCCATGGCTTGATACTTTCCGTCTTCCATGAAGTGGATGAGCGCATCGAGGTTGATCGGGCGGCTGATGAGGAAGCCCTGGATCATATCGCACCCCATCACGGACAGCAGCGCCATCGCCGCCTGTGTTTCCACCCCCTCGGCGACCACTTCCATCTCGAGTGCGTGCGCGAGATCGATCGTCGATCGTACGATCAGCGGGTCGCGGTTCGAGCTCGTCAATTGCGTCACGAACAGCTTGTCGATCTTCAACTCGCGTGCCGGCAGTTGCTTGAGATACGCGAGCGATGACAACCCGGCGCCGTAATCGTCGATAGCGATGACGATGCCGATCTCGGCGAAGACCTTCAGATTGGCGATCGCACTGTCCGGATCGCGGATGACCGATGTCTCGGTAATCTCGAACCCAAGACGCGCGCCGCTGGCCTCGACCAACGCGCAGGCGCGGCGGACGAAGCACGTGTCGGCCAGCAGGACGCCTGCGATGTTGATGAATATCCGCAGGTCGTGGCCATGGTCGGCGAGCGTCTTCTGATCCTTGATCGACTGCCGAATGGTCCAGAGCGTCAGCGCGACGATATCTCGCGACTCCTCGGCCAGCGGAATAAAATCGCCGGGCAACACCAGTCCGCGCGTCGGATGGTTCCACCGAACCAGCGCCTCGACGCTGGTAATCTCCTGGCGCCGAAGGTGAACCTTGGGCTGATACTGGAGGAACAGTTCCTCTCTCTCGATCGCCTTCGTCAGATCTTCCGCAAGTTCGGCGCGATCGATCGCGGCAGTATTGCCCGTCGCGTCCCGCGCGATCGGCGAACGCTCGGTCCGCGCCTCGGACAGCGCGAATTCTGCCTCCTCGATCAGATGAACTTCGTCGCGATGCCCCGCCGCCGCGGCACCACCGAGGCGAATCTGAATCGTATGCGATTCGCCGTCGATATCGAACGCCCGTTCGAACGCCACCTCCAAAGCCGCGATCGACACGTCCAACGCCAGCCGTGCCTCGCATTCGAAAGCGACTTCGGCAACATCGCGGCCTGCTATCACGACTCTGGCATCAGGCAGCGCTTCGCTGATGCGCGCAGCCACATCGACGATTAGCGAATCCACTCTTGGTCGGCCGAGATGACGTCGCAGAACGCCGAAATTGGCGATCTCCGCGAGAATCAGAAAGCGCCAGCCCGTTTGAGACAATTGGGAAATAGCATCGCGCGACGATGCCGTAAGCGAACCCGGGTCGATCGGTCCCCGACCACCTCGTGCCGTGCCATGCTCGAACTGCGCGTGCGATATTTCCCTCATGCGTACCGAGGTATCCGCAACGCATAAACATACCCTTAAATGCGTAATCCAGGAGCACGCGCGAAGATGGTTAACGGATTACAAACGATATTGTTTAATGACCTGTTAACCGATATGAAGTGGAGGCGCCCAATAGGGTGTCAATAAGGGAGCATAAAAATGCTGAAGCTCATCATCTCGTTCATCTACGACGGCATTCGCCCCTGGTGAATGTGTTTCGTCGGCCCGAAGATCGCTAATCCGCTGAATAAGAGCGGGTTTCGGTAGTCGGGCCGACACTTCAGGGATGATGGCATTGCTGATCGTCAGTAGTGTCTGAAATTTAGAGCGGTCATTCCCGACAAACGGCTCGATGTACTAGGCCTCTCCTTCCCTATTGATCTATGTTAGATGAAAAGTCTTAACATAATATTTTGATGACGCGTCACTCTCGTGATTATGGAAGTCGTCGCGCTGCGGCCGACAATAGATTTTCAGTCGACGCAGACTCGGAACCGCTTACGCGATAATGTTGAGACGCTGGCGGCTAGGTCAGCCTGCCCCCACCGGATGTCGAGTTTCAAGACGCACGGGGTTCGAGAACCGCATGGCGTCGTCGATCGATCCGAACTTGAGCGCCAGGATATCCAACGCGTAATTCTGGTTCAACTTCCAGGGCTTGCGCTCACCTTGAGTCGGCAGCGCAGCCGCGGCGCGCTGTACGTAGCCGGAGGTGAAGTCGAGGAACGACTCGCTCTTCATCGTCGGGTCGTCGTTATGCGGCGTAGCCTCACGCAATCCGCGCTTCTTCATCGTGTTGAGCAACCGGCACATGTAGATCGCCGTCAAATCGGCCTTCAGCGTCCAGGATGCGTTGGTGTAGCCGAAAGTCGAGGACAGGTTGGGCACGCCGTCGAACATCATGCCCTTGTACTGGAGTCGCCCGGCGAGTTCGATCGGCTTGCCGTCGAGGCTGAACGCGACGCCGCTCATCAGTTGCAGTTCGAGCCCCGTCGCGGTGACGATCACGTCGGCGGGCAGGTCCTTCCCCGAATCGAGCCGAATACCCTCGGGCGTGATCCGCGCGATCGTGTCGGTGACGATCGAGGCAGTGCCGGCGTTGATCGCGGTGAAAAGGTCTCCGTCGGGCACGAGGCAGACACGCTGGTCCCACGGGTTGTAGCGCGGAGTGAAATGAGTCGCGACGTCGTAGTCGGGGCCTAGCTGATCGCGGACCATGCCGATCATCCGCTCCTTCACCTTGTCCGGCTTCTTCCGCGCGAGGCGGTAGAAGAACATCCCCATCAGCACGTTCTTCCACCGCGTAATGCCGTATGCGGCCCTCGCCGGCAGTTTGCCACGCAGCCAGTTCGCCACGCCGTCCTCGCCGGGCCGCGCGACGATGTAAGTCGGCGAACGCTGGAGCATCGTCACGTGCGCCGCGGTCTTCGCCATCGACGGCACCAGCGTCACCGCCGTCGCGCCGCTGCCGATCACGACGACTCGCTTGCCGCTATAGTCGAGGTCCTCGGGCCAGAATTGCGGGTGGACGATCTGCCCGGCAAAGCTGTCCGCTCCCTCGAACTCGGGCGAATAGGCCTTCGCGTAATTGTAATAGCCTGCGCACATCGAGAGGAAGTTGCACGTCAGCGTCACCGGACCATCGGGGCCCGTAGCTTCGACGGTCCAGCAGGCATCCTCGGTGGACCACGCGGCCGACTTCACGTGGTGGCCGTAGCGGATCTTGCAGTCGATGCCGTAAGCCTGCGCCGTTTCCTCGACATAGGCGCGGATCGAGGGGCCGTCGGCGATCGATTTGGCCGCCGTCCAGGGGTGGAAGACGAATCCCAGCGTGTGCATGTCCGAGTCGGAGCGGATGCCGGGATAACGGAACAGGTCCCACGTCCCGCCCATCGACTGCCGCCCCTCGAGGATCATGTAGGTCCGGTCGGGGCAGCGCGTCTGGAGGTGGTAGCCGGTGCCGATCCCGGAAATGCCGGCGCCCACTACGATCACGTCGACATGTTCGGTCATGCTGCATCCTCACGCCCCGGCGTTACGCCGTAGGTTTCATAACCGAACCTATCCTGTTGTGATCTTTACTCAATAGTCCTTCGTATATTTCACGCTCGCGCTCTGCCCGCCGCTCGATCCCGCGGCCGACAACAGGCTGAGCGCCTTGGTCAGCGCGATCTCGAGCTGCGTCGAGGTGAAGCCCTTCGCGTCGGTCACGATCTCCACATAGATGTTCTTCGTGATGTACTTGCCGGCCGCGAGGCTGGTGCCACGCCCGGTCGCCTGATCGGCACCGAGCACGCGCAACCGGTCGAATCCGGTCGCCGAGCGAAGCTTGCCGAGCGGGTTCAGACCGCCGCCGCCCGACCCGCGCAGCGAGTTCAGTGCGGAGGCCAGCTGGATCGCCTCGGTCGCGGACAGATTGGCCGGGCTCGATCCGAACAACAGGCGGCTGAGCACTTCGTCCTGCGGCAGGACCGGCGTCGACGTGAACGCGATCTGCGGCTTCTGGCCGGTCCCGGTGACGTTGATGACGACGGTGATGTCGCTGGTCGTGGTGGTCGCCTGGATGTTGATATCCGGATCGGTCAGCGCACCGCCACGGAAGCGGATTTGGCCCTTGTTGACCTCGAACCGCTTGCCCGAGAACGAGTAGGTGCCGCGGACCACGTCCATGCCGCCGGTGACGATCGGCGCGGCGGACGTGCCGCCGATGTGCATGTCCATCTCCCATTCGGATTCGAGGCCCATGCCCGAGACGAACAGCTGGTTCGGCGCACGAACGCGAAGGTCGAGCTTGAACTTGCCGATCGCCGGCACGTCCGAGCGATCGGTCGAGACCGGAGTCCGGATGTCGCTCTTGCGGCGGACACCGGTCAGTTCCGGAACCTCGGCCTGGCCCTGGCGAATGATCTGGTAGCGTGCCTCGGGGATCTGGAGATCGCCCTGGATCAGGCCACCGTTGCGCCCGTTGGTGAGGTGGACCGTGCCCGTCGTGGTCGCGCTGATCGCATCGCTCTTGGCGAGCTGCGCATTGTTCAGCGTCGCGCGGATGTCGATCGGGAAGCCGCTGTCCGCCGCGAACCCGATCGTGCCCTGTGCCTGCACTGTGCCGTCGCCGGCCTTGGCGGTCAGCTTCGTCAGTTGCAGATCGGTGTTCGAGAACCGCCCGGCGATCCGCATCTGCGACAGACGCGTGCCATAGGTCTCGTTGTCGTAGGTCAGGTTATCGGCGCGGACGACGCCGTTCAGCTGCGGCGCGGACAGGCGTCCTGAGAAGTCGGCGGCGACCGCGATCGGCCCCGACAGCTGTTGGTTCGGGATCGCGGCAAAGCTGAACAGCACTGCCGAAGGGCCGTTATAGCGAATCCCGCCCGAAAGCGGCGCGGCCATCAGGCGCGTGCTCCACGAGCCATTGCCCGCCGGAAGCGGCCGCAGGTTCGCGACCATGCGGCCGATCACCGACGTCCCGCGACGCACCAGCGCACGACCGGTCGCGCCGTCGCCGCCGAGCGTCCCGGCGAACACGATGTCGACGGGATCGGAGACGGCAGCGAGACCCGAGCGGGTGAAGTTGGTGACGGTCACGCGTGCGTCGGCGGTTGGCAGCGCGGCCGAATTCGCCTGCGAGAAGTCGAGGCTGCCGGTCGCCTTGCCGCCGATACCGAGGTTGGGGACCAGTGCGGAGAGCGTCGACAGGTCAAGGCGATCGAGCCGGACCTGCGCGTTCGTGCCGCGGCCGTAGCTGCCAGCCAGACGCGCCGAGCCGCCGCCTGCACCACCGAAGTCGATCCGAGTCGGCGACAGGCGATATTCACCCTTCACCGCCTGGATGCGCGCCGGGTTGACGGTGCGGAAGTCGATGCCGTTGGCCTGGCCCTGTGCAGCGACGAGGTAATTGTTGGGGCTGAGCTTGGCGTTGACGGCGAGGCGGAAGGGAACGCCGTTCGAGCCGGTCAGCAGCGCCTGCGCGTTGCCGTTGCCGCCGACATAGTTCACCTTCGCACGTGCCGCCGAGAGGACGATCGCACCGTAGCGCATGTCTGCGACCTGTGCGTCGGCGACGATCTGTGGCGTCGGCGTCAGCACCGCGGTGGCGTTGACTATCGCGCGGCCGATGGTGAAATCGACCATGCCGGGAATCTTGGCGCCGTTGGCACGGGCTGCGACGTCGGCGCGTTGATACCCGCCCTGGTTGGCGAGGCGCACGTTGCCCGACAGGCCTTGCCCGGCGAACTGGAGCGCGCCCGCGAACGGGCCGGCCGCGGTCTGCACGATCCGGCCGCTGCCGACGATCCCGGCGAACACCACTCGGCGCACGTCGACCGCGAGTTGCGTGCCCGGCTTGACCAGCACGTCGGCGGTGAACGGCCCGTAGTTGGTGCCGCCGCTCGCGGTGACGGCATAGGCGCCCCCACGACCGACGATCCGCGCGTTGAGGTTGACCAAGCCGACGCCGACACCCGGACGCGGTGCACGCAGGACGACGACAAGAGCCGTCGCGCTGCCCGTCACGCGGGCGGACAATGGGCCATAGGCGCTCGAATACGCATCGGCATTCACCAACACCGCGCCGGTGGCCGGATCGAACCGGCCCTCGCCGCGCGTCACGCGGAACTGTGGCGCGTTCATCCGGAGATTGCGGAAGGTGACGATGCCTTCAGGGCTGTAGCCGATGTCCGAGCGGACGATCGCGTTGCCGCCGAGGAAGCTGCGCGCGCCCTCGTTGAAGATCTGCGAGGTCTGCGCGACGACACGGCCGGTGATCCCGAAGCCGCCCTTGGGTCCCGGCACCAGCTTGGCGTCGGTCGTCAGGTTGACGATGCCGATCCCATCGATGCGGTAGTTGTTGATCCGCCCCTTGAGCGCGCCGGTGTAGCGGCCGGTCGCCATGTTCGCGACGACCACCGCGGTCGCGTCGATCTTGTCCGAGCGGATCTTGAGGTTGTCGGAAAGGACATTGACGCCCGAGATCGCAAAGTCGCCGTCGATCGCAACGTTGGTAGCGAGACCGCCGACGGCGGCATTGAGCCCCGTCACGCGACGCGCGCGCGCCTTGATCGGCACGAGGATACGGTCCGAGTTAACGCGTGCGAGACCCTCGGCGTAGAGGTTCTCGACGCCCATGTCGCCAAACGCGATCGTAGCCGCGCGGACCTTGTAGTCGACCGTCGGCGTCGCGAACGCACCGTCGAGCACGACGCGTGCCGTGACATCACGACCGCGCAGGTTCGGCAGGATCGCGCCGGGCGTCAGCAGCTTCGCGTTGACCGCGAAATTGCCGAACCGGCTGTTCGCGAGATCGATCAAGCCACCGGCGTCGACCGCGAGCGCGTCCGACTTCAGCGTCATCCGCGTGTCGGCCTTGCGGTCGTTGAGCGTGGTATCGATCGCCACGTCGAGCTGCGGCGCCGTCAGCCGCTCGACCGGACCTTCCAGATACAGGCCGGGCCGCGTCGAACCGCGGACTTCGATATGACCGTTCTTGGCGGTCAGGCCGAGATTGGCGAGTTGCCCGCCGCCGAGCGTCGCGACCGCGCGACCCTGCCACGAGGCCCAGCTGCCGCGGCCATCGACGGTCGCGGTCAACGGCGCCTTGAACGACCCCATCGTCGAGACGACGCCGCCGACCGGTGCGGTCAGCTTCACGTTGACGTCGAGCTTGTTCTGCTCGGGTACCGCGTCGAGCTTCAGCACGAGGCGGTCGCCACCGGCGATGCCGGGGCCGGTCAGCGCGGTCGCGTTGGTGGTCAGCTGCGCACGCTTGTCGGCGATGTGGACCGCACCGTTGATCTTGACGATATGCGTCTGGCCGGTGACCGGCTTGGCGATCAGGAAACGATCGATCGCCAGACGATTTACGTCGATGTCGAGATCGGGAAGTAGCGGCGCGTTCGGATCCGTCGGCGTCGCGTTGAGCACCGGGCGGCGCTGCAACGTGACCAGCGGCGTGGTCAGCGAACGCACATCGACATGGTTCTTGGCGAACGCGAACGGGCGCCAGTCGACGGCGAGCTTCGGGCTGGTCAGGAACACGCCCTTGGGATCGGACACACGCACGTCGCTGAGCGTCATCGCGCCGTAGATCGAGCCGTCGATCCGGCCGACCTTGATGTTCAGGCCGGATGCGGTGGTGTAGCCGCCGATCTGATCCGCGACGAGGCGCCGGCCCGGATCGGTGTTGATTCCGAACAGCACGATCAGCACGAGCGCGACCAAGCCGACGACGAGGATCGCCAGCCATTTCAGGATGCGCTGCCACAGCGGGCGCCGCTCCACGACGATCATTTCGTGCGTCTTCTCGACGTGCGGAGTGCCGTTTTCGGCCATCAGAATGCCTGCCCGATCGAAATGTAGAGGGCGATCTTGCCGTCGCCCTCGCGTGGGTTCAGCGGCGTCGCGACATCGAAACGCATCGGGCCGAAGCTGGTATAGAAGCGCCCGCCGATGCCCGCGCCGTAGCGCAACGACGACAGGTTCGGCGTGCTGCTCTCATAGCTGTTGCCCGCATCGATGAACGGCACGATGCCGAAATCGCCGAACCGGTAGCGGGCCTCGAGCGCGAATTCGTTGAGCGAGCGCCCGCCGACCGGATCGCCGTTGGGATCGAACGGCCCGAGCCGCTGGTATCCATAGCCGCGCACCGATCCGCCGCCGCCGCCGTAATAGCGCCGCGATGGCGCAAGGTCATCACGGGAGACGCCCTGGATCGAGCCGGCCTTGGCACGCCCGGCGATGACGATGCTGCTGGAGACGGGGTAGTAGAACGTCCCCTCGATCATCGTCCGGATGTAAGGCTTCACCGACCCCTGCACCGACGTTTCGGGGCTGAGGTTCAGCGTCAGGCGATAGCCCTTGGTCGGGTTGAGCAGGCTGTCCGAGCGATCGAACTTCACCTGGCCCGGCAGCGCGACGATACCGTAGGTGCGCCGGACGTTCCTGCCCTGCCCGAAATCATAGACGCTCTCGTTCGTGCCGACGAGTTCGCCGCCGTAATAATAGGTCAGCGGCTTCTGCCAGATCGGCGTCGAGTCGTAGCTCCAGCGGACGCCGACGCTGGTCGTGAACGCGTCATAGGCATCGTAGTTCGAATGGTTCGCGCCCGCGGTCAGGCTGAACGTGCGGTCGCGGCGGCCTGCATTGGCGCGGCGGAACGTGCCCGACACGCCCTGCTCCTGCGTACCGGCGATCACCGATCCGATCAGCGCGCCCTCGTACGGGAACAAGTTGCGGTGCTGCCACGTGCCTTCCGCGCGGAAGCCCTGCCCGGTCGAGAACCCGACATTGCCACCGAGCGAGCGCGGCTTGCCCTCGCTCTGGCGGACCAGCAGGTCGACCTGCTCGGTGCCGTCAGGGTTGATCGTCCCGGTGCGGACCGGCTCGACCGACACCGTCGAGAACAGCGACGTCGCGACCAGCGCATCGCGCAAGTCGTCGGTCATCCGGTTGTCGTAGAGTTCGCCCGACTTGAATCGCGGGAACAGGTTCAAATGCTCCAGATTGAAGACCGGATCGCCCTCGGTGCGAAGCTGCCCGAACGACGAGCGCGGGCCGGTATCGACGGGCAGCGTGTACGCGCCGGTCGGGGTCTGATCGTCGAGCAGGATGTCGCGCTCGCCGACCTTGACGAACGGATAGCCCTGCTGCGGCAGCGTCAGGCTGACGTTCGCCTCCGCGCCCTGAATGCGTGCGGCCTCGATCGGATCGCCTACCTTCAGCGGCAATTGCGTGCGGACGAGATCGGGGGGCGTCGTCGCGTCCGCCTTCACGGTGATCGACGACAGCGAATACAGCCGGCCGGGTTGCGCGCTGACCGTCGCCTTCAGCCGCGCGGGCTTGGTCTTGTCGGCGTCGGGGATCGTCTCGATCGTCGAGATCGCGGTCGCATCGTAATAGCCGAGCGACTTCAGCAGCCGTACCGCCAGCGCCTCGTCCTCACGCGCGCGCGCCGCGACCTGCGTGGCGTTCGCCGCCTTGCCCTTGCCCTCGGCGAGCGCGGACAGCGCCTTGTATTCGCCTTCGAGCCCGTCGCCCGCTTTGTCGAGCCCCTTGGTCGCGGTCTCGTACCGGATGTCGGGCGCGTCCTTGTCCTTGATATCCGCCGCGGTCTGGAGCGGGGTCGTGTCGAAGCTCAACAGCGGCGTCAGCGGTTGCGCGAGTTGCGGATCGCTAGGGCCGGTGGGGGGCAGGACGTCGCCGGCCAGCGTGGTCGCGGGAGTCGTCGCGGTGGCAGGTGTCGCGGGTGCCTGGGTCGTGGGAGCAGGCAGCGGCGCCATCGCTTCCAATGGCGCGTTCAGGTCGCCGCTCAACGGCGGCAAGGCGCTGTCGAACTCGGCGTCCGGCACGATCGGCGCATCGGAACGCGGATCGTTCGACTGCCGCTGATCGCTTGGCTTGGGCGCATCGGGACCCTTGGCCGGGGCGGTGCCCGGCTTCACCAACTGCGCGGAACCGACGCCCGCGAATCCCGTTGTCGACGCTACCAACGCCAGAGCGAGCCAATGATGCCGGCTGTTAGAAGCTGTCACACGATCCCCTTTACAGGCAGCGATCGTGCTCGATTCACCCCCATCTTCGTCCACGTAACGCACATAGGACGGCTTGGTTTCACAAAAATTAACCTCAGACACAGCCGATTAGGCCACCGACCGGCATGACGATCGTATCGCGCCCGGGGCGGTCGATCCGTAGCGTCGCGGACGTCACGGTAGCGCCGGCCGAGATGTCGGCGCGGACCGCGACGGCCATGTCGAGCGTCGCGGTCACGTCGCCGCCGCGGTACTGTGTCACGCCGCCAAAGCCGAAACCTATCGTGGGCGACTGCGTCGTCATCGCGTAGTCATTGGTCTTGCCGTCGATCGCGAGACGGATTTGCGCGGGGTCGGCGGTGGCCATCGCGACGAGCTGCCGGCCGGTATCCATGCTCCAGAGATACGCGGCGCACCCCTTGGCGGGGAGCTTCTGCGTGCCGATCGCACCGAGGGGACCCGGACCCGGATTCGCCCCCGGATTGGCCGCGGCCGACGGCGCCGCGGCTTGCAGCGCGAGCATAAGAGCGAGCGATATCATGGCGTCAGCCCTATCATGAACAGCCACGCGGGATAAGCCGCGATCGCCAGCAACGCGCCGAACGGAAGCGCGGTGTCCGCCGCCATGCTGCGTCCCTTGAGGTGCGCGGCGAGGACGACGCCAAGCCCGATCATGCTCGCGATGAGCAGCACGGCGGGCAACATCTGCCACCCGAGCCACAACCCGATCGCGCCGAACAGCTTCGGATCGCCGCCCCCCATCCCGTCGCGGCCACGCAAATGCCTGTAGCCGAACGCGACCAGCCACAGCGTTCCG
Source organism: Sphingomonas sp. CFBP 13603 (assembly GCF_014892665.1). NCBI lineage: Bacteria > Pseudomonadati > Pseudomonadota > Alphaproteobacteria > Sphingomonadales > Sphingomonadaceae > Sphingomonas > Sphingomonas sp. CFBP 13603. The sequence goes on from NZ_JADBIA010000007.1 coordinate 57,742, forward strand.
AACCCGGCGAGTCCGCCGATCAATCGATCGGGCAGCGGCGGGTCGATATCGAGCGCGACGCCGACGAGCCCGGTCGCAGCCAGCAGGATCGTCAGTCGATCAGGCAGCCAGAATGCGACGAGGTCGAGGCTCGCCAACGCCAGCAACAGCCATCCGAACACCGCGCCAGCTATGCCGACCGGTCCCGGCGCAACGAGCCCCGCAGCCAAGCCGATCGCAAGCCCCGCCAACTCGATCCGCCAATGCACCGGACTGATCGCAACGCCGCACCCTTTACACCGGCCGCGCAGGACGAGCGCACTCAGCAGCGGTACCAACTCGACCGCGCGGAGTGTCCGCCCGCAGCCATCGCACGCCGATCGCCCCTGCATCACCGATCGCCCGTCGGGCCAGCGCGTCACCAGCGCCGCGACGAAGCTGCCGACGATCGCCCCGAGCACGCCCAGCAACACCGCCCAGAACGCAGCCTCAGACACCCGTTTTCCGCACCAGATAGCGATACACGCCGAGGAGGTTGATCCCGAACAACACGATGTTCTGCGTGCCCAGCGCCCAGTCCCCGGTCAAGACCGCACCGCTCAGCCACGCGATCGACGAGCCGACGAACAGCACGAACCCCCACCCCGTCACGCGCCGCCCGAAATCGAGCGACACCATGAACGCGGCGATGACGCCGGATGCTGCGGCGGACCATTTGAGCGTCGTGATGAGTGTTTCCATCGGACCGGTGTACGCGGTTCCGCGCCGCCCGATACTGAGCGAGGTCAACACGCCGCGTATGGCGACAGCGGCTAGAACTTCAGCGTGTAATAGCGCGAGAACGCCGTGTCCTCATACGTGCCGAATGGCTCGCAGGCGACGAACCCTGCTCGTTCATAGAGCGACCGCGCCGGCGCATAAGCCGAGGTGCTGCCGGTTTCCAGACTAACGCGACCATAGCCCCGCGCGCGTGCCTCGGCGATCAGATGATCGAGCATCGTGCGACCGACACCGCGACGAAGCCGATGGGGGGACGTCCGCATCGACTTCAGTTCGCCGTGGCCTGGATCAAGCTGCTTCAGCGCGCCGATCCCGGCGAGGACATCGTCGTCCCAGCACGACCACAGGATAACCGCCGGGTCGCGCAAACCGCTCATGTCGAGCGCGAAGACGCTGTCCGGCGGCGAGTTCGCATAGGCCTCCCGGAGATGCAGCGCGATCAATGCGACGACATCGGGATTATCCAGCGTATCTCGAACGATCCGCATAGTCTCCACCTCCGTCTTCAAGTTCAGGGCAGCGTCTCGCCGGCTTCCACGCCCCACAGCGCGCCGATCTGCACGAACCCCGCCTGCCCCTTCACGTCCATGCGGCACCAGCCACTGCCGCACTGGCTCAACCGCCCGACCACGCCTGGAGCGGCCCACCACAGCAAGCGGCTGCCGGCATTGGGCTTCTCGCGAAGTTCGACGGGGTCAGCGCCGTGCACGATCGCGGTGCGCGTGCCGCTCAGCAGGTTCGCCTGCATCCAGCCTTCGGTGCCGTCCGGATCGGCGATCTTGCGCCATTCCTTGTAGATCGCGACCACCTTGATCGGGAGATCCTGGCGCTGATACAGCCAGCTCGCCGGATAGGTCCGCGCAGGGCCGGTCCGCATCCGCGCGCGCGATGCCGAGATCGACGCGTAATAGGGCAGCGTGCGCTTCGTCGCGTCGGCCGCGGTCGCCGGGTCGGGCATCAGCGCGGTGACAACAAGAGCGGAAAGCGCGGCGGCGAGAATGCGCATGGTCATGTCCTAACTGGCGAACCGAACTCCTATCGCGACGAACCGCTTTCCTCAACCGAAGTTGCGGCCCCGACGGTGACGGGACGTTGACGGGCACGAGCGCCTTCGCCAAGCCATCCGCATGACCGACACACGCCGCTGTCCGAACCCGAAGGTCGTCGTCACCCGCGAGCTGGCCGATACGCTAATGGATCGGATGGAGGCGCTGTTCGACACGCACAACAACCGCACCGATGTGAAGCTCGACCGCGACCAGCTCGCCGCGGCGATGGCCGATTGCGACGTCTTCGTGCCGACCGTGACCGACGACATCGACGCGGCGCTGATCGCGGGCGCGGGCGACCGGCTGAAGCTGATCGCCAATTACGGCGCCGGCGTGAACCACATCGACCTGAAGGCGGCGCGCGCGCGCGGGATCATCGTTACCAACACGCCGGGCGTTCTCACCGAGGATACCGCCGACATGACGATGGCGCTGATCCTGTCGGTGCCGCGCCGGCTGGCCGAGGGCGAGAAGCTGGTGCGGTCGGGCCAGTGGAAGGGCTGGAGCCCGGGCGGAATGCTCGGTCACCGGATCGGCGGCAAGGCGCTCGGCATCGTCGGGATGGGGCGGATCGGCCAAGCGGTCGCGCTGAGGGCGCGCGCGTTCGGGCTGACGATCCATTATCATAACCGCACCCGCCTGCCCGCGGTCCGCGAGGCGCAGCTGGCCGCCACCTTCCATGCATCGCTCGACGACATGCTCGGGGCGGTCGACATCATCACGATCCACACGCCCTTGAACGCCGACAGCCGCGACCTGATCGACGCTCGCCGGATCGGCCTGATGCAGCCGCATGTGTACCTCATCAACGCCGCGCGTGGCGGGATCGTCGACGAGGGTGCGCTGGTCGATGCGCTGGAAGCAGGCAAGCTAGCGGGTGCAGGTCTCGACGTCTGGGCGCACGAGCCGGCGATCGATCCGCGGCTGCTCGCGCTGCCCAACGTCGTGATGCTGCCGCACATGGGCTCCGCGACGCTCGAAGGGCGGATGGCATCGGGCGAGCGCGTCATCCAGAATATCCGGATGTGGGCGGATGGCCATCGCCCGCCGGATCAGGTGCTCGACGGCTGGGTCTGAGCCCGCCGATACGATCTGCATCAATATTTCGGAACCGATGCCGCGATGCAGCATTTGTTGGATACCCCCGGAGAGACAGGAGTATCCAAGATGAAGAAGTTTGCCGTTTCCGCCCTGCTGGTCGCATCCGCCGTGTCGATGAGCGCATGCTCGACGCTAAAGGGCGCGGGCATCGGTGCCGCCGGTGGCGCAGGCGTTGCCGCCGCGACCGGCGGTAGCGTCGAGAAGGGTGCGGCCGTGGGCGGCGCAGGTGGCGCCGTCGTCGGCACGGTCGCCGACTGATCGATGAACGATCCTCCCCCGCTAGGGGGAGGTGGCACCGAAGGTGACGGAGGGGGAGGATACGGAACAAAGGTTGCCCTTTCCTCCCCCCTCCATCTGGCAAGAGCCACCTCCCCTGCCGAAGGGAGGACTAAACCAAACGCCCTTAAACCGCGCGCATCCAGTGGGTTCGCGCTACCGTTCCGGTCAGGACCTTCGACCCGAACGCCTTGATGATCTTCGCCGCATCCGCGCTGTTCATCAGCACGACGCGCGTGCCGCCCGATGGCAGCGTCTCGATCGCGCTGATGGTCGCGTCGTGCTTCTTGCACATCGCGACGACCTGTGGCTGTTCGACGCTGACGTTGACCGCGCGCGAGATCGGCACGACCGTGTCGGTGCCAATCGTCACGATGCGATCCCTGTAGATGCGATGGCTGAAGTGATCGTCATGCGGCATTCCCGGCTCGGAGCGGGAGCGCAAAGCATCTCTCAGTCGCAGCATGCCCGTACGAAGCGCCGCGATGCATCTGCTATGCGCGCTATCGCCCCGAACGGCAATGGCGCGGCATGCTTTCGCTATGCTCGCACCCGCAGCAAAGCGAGCCCGAACCCGACGAAGATTGCCCCCGTCACGCGGTCGAACGCACGCCGCAACGCGGGGCGCGTCAGATAGCGCGCGAGCGTCCGCCCACCGGCAGCGTACACGCCGTACCAGAAGCTTTCGACCACCGCGAAGGTCGCCACGAGTATCGCGAACTGCGGTGCCTGCGGTGAGGCGCGATCGACGAACTGCGGCAGGAATGCTGCGGCGAACAGCAGCAGCTTGGGATTGCTGATCCCGATCACGAACCCGCCGCGGAACAGGCGCCACGCCGACACGGTCGGGGGGAGCGCCACCGGCGTCGTATCGTCGCCGACGTCGATCGGAGCCCCCGCCCCGCGCCACGCCTTGATCCCGAGGAATATGAGGTACGCGACGCCGGCATAACGCAGCGCGTCGAACACCCGCGGCCACGCCGCGAGCAACGCGGACACGCCCGCCGCGGACGCCGCCAGCACGAGCACCAGCGCGGTAAGGCACCCCGCCATCGCCGCGACGCTACGCCGCGCGCCGAAGGCGATGCTGCGCGTCATGACGTGCAACATGTTGGGTCCTGGCGTCCCGCATAGGAGGAACACCGCAACCACGAACAACCACCAGGCGTGTAGCGTCATTTACGGCTCCTGTTGTTCACGGGGCGGTTCGGGCGGTTCCAGCGAGCCGTCTGCCCCCAACCCCGTCACCCCAGCGGAAGCTGGGGTCTCCCCGTTTGGCGGGCGACTAAAACCTCAGAACGATACCCCAGCTTTCGCTGGGGTGACGGGGCTGCTTAGGAAAACGGGGCAAATGTTTGCTTGAGACGCGTTCGGCTCAGTCACCAATATCTACCGCCTCAATCCCCCGTCAAAATCCGGTCGACCAACTGCCCGACGCTCGGCACGAAGCCGTTCGAATAGAACGGATCCTTCTTGAAGTTATACGCCGCATGGCCTGCGAACATCAGGTTCTGGTCGATGTCGCCGCCATGCGCGATGTCCTGCAACGTCTTCTGGATGCAGAAGCTGCGCGGGTCGGCGAGACGTCCGGTCGAGTTGGTCTCGGTATCCGCCCAGCTCGAGAACGAGCATTGCGACAGGCAGCCCATGCAGTCGGCCTGGTCCTTGCGGATCATGCCCTTCTCGGTCGGGCTGACGAACACCAGCGTATTGTCCGGCGTCTTGAGCGCATCGGTATAGCCCTCGCCGAACCACTGCCGCGCACGCAGCAGGTCGTTGCGCGTGACCCAGAAGTTCTTGCCCTTCACGCCCACGTCGAGCTGGAAGATGTGGTCGCCCGCCTCCTGCGTCGAAAACGCGATCTGGCGCTCCGAGCGTGCTTCGAGCGAGCGCAGGAACGGGTTGCGCACCGCCGACGAGTAGAACCCCGTCGGCGAGAACTTGTGCAGCAGCACGTCGCCTTCCTCGATCTGCGTCAGCGCGTCCTTCCACCCCTGCGGGATCGGGCTTTCGCGCGTGAGAAGCGGCCGCGTGCCGAACTGGAACGCGATCGTGCCGAGCTCGGGATTGTCGATCCAGTCGTTCCAGTCGCGCAGATACCAGACGCCACCGGCCATCACGATCGGCACGTCGTCGCTGATGCCACCTTCGCGCATCACGTCGCGCAGTTCCTTCACGCGCGGATACGGGTCCTGCGGCTTCAACGGGTCCTCGGCGTTCGACAGGCCGTTATGCCCGCCCGCGAGCCACGGATCCTCGTACACCACCGCGGCAAGCCACTCGGCCGCCTTAGAATAGGCGCGCTTCCACAGCGCGCGGAAGGCTCGACCGGAGCTGACGATCGGCAGGTAGCTGACCCCGTAGGACGCGGTGATCTCGGACAGCTTGTACGGCATGCCCGCGCCGCAGGTGACGCCAGCGACCTTGCCGCGCGTGCGTTCGAGCACACCGTGCAGGATCCGCTGCGCGCCGCCCATTTCCCACAGCACGTTGATGTTGATCGCGCCCTTGCCGTCGGCGATCTCGTAGGCACGCTCGACCTGCTGGACCGCGCCTTCGATGGCGTATTCGACCAGTTCCTCGTGACGGGCGCGCCGCGTCAGGGCTTCATAGACCTGCGGGATGATCTTGCCGTCGGGATCGTAGCTGTCGGCGTTGACCGCCGACACGGTGCCGATACCCCCGGCGGCAGCCCAGGCGCCGGCCGACGCGTGATTGGTCGCGGCAACGCCCTTGCCGCCCTCAACCAGAGGCCAGACTTCCCGACCGTTATAGACGATAGGCTTCAGGCCCTTGAACACGACGTCACCTCTCCCGGAAAATACGGCCCCCTATATCGCAAGGACGCAGCGTGCGAGCAATATTACGACCTAGGTTAGCGCACCCGGACGCTTCAGGGCATCTTCGTACAGCGCGCGATAGCGAGCGATCATAACCGCTTCGTCGAATTCCGCGCGCGCCTTGGCCTGGTTTGCGGCACCGACCGAGGCGCGCAAGGCGGGATCGCCGACCAGCGCCTGCAACGCATCACGCAACCGAACCTCGTTTGCGATCTCGGTCACGAACGGCAGATTCTCGGGCGCGACCATCCGCGTGATGTCGCCGACCGGATAGCTTGCGATCGGCAGGCCCGCGGCCATCGCCTCGACCACCGCGATCGGGAACTGCTCGCTGCGCGACGACACGGCGAGCATGTCGAAATGGCCGATATAGCGATACGGGCGATCGAGAAATCCGGGCAGCACCAGCTTGTCCGCCATCCCCATCGCGGCGGCGGCTTGCAGGATGTTCGCGCGCTCCGGGCCCTCGCCGATGATCACCAGCCGCACCCGGCCCGAGACGCCACCGACAGCACGGACTAGCGCGGTGAGGTCCTTCACCTCGCGCAAGCCCGCCAGCGCGCCGATCACGACTTCCTTGGCGTTGCGCGTGAACCCTGGGATCGCCTTGGGTTCGGGCTTCTGCGCGTAATAGGCCGTGCCGATCCCGTTGACGATCCGGTGGACGCGCTCGCGCGGCTGCTTCCAGGTCTTCAGCGCGATGCCTTCGAGCACCTCGGAGGGCACCGCGAGCGCATGCGCCGCGCCCAGCGCGAGCCGCCGATAGATGTTGCGCTCGATCTTGAGCCCGCCCGCCTCGTCCGCGTTGAACCCGTCTTCGTGGTGCACGAGCGGCGGCGCCCCCTTCGCGAACGCGCGGCGCGCCATCGCCCCGTCGATCGCACCCCAGTTGTAGCTCAGCACCAGGTCGAACCGCCGCATATACTGCGCGATCGCCTCGTAGCGCTTGACCGAAGGCTTACCCGTCAGCGGCGGTGGATTCTGCGCGATCTCGTAGCGGATTCCCTTCGCAATCGAATCCCGCGCTCCCAGGGCATCGGGCATACCCGACACGATGGTATGCTTCGCGCGGTCGCCGAACGCATTCATCAACCGAACCGCCCGCGCCTCCTTGCCGCCAAGATCGAACGACGAGTGGAGATGCAGGATGTTCACGGGAGCAGACATGGCAAACGCGATGCCGATTTCGGCGCGCGCTTTCAAGGGACCTTCGATACCCGACAGGACTTGCCCGCTCCGCCATCCGCGTTCGCCGTTCCCGCAATGACCACTTGCAGGCGCCCCCTGGTTGGACGAGCATGGTAGGCAAAGGGGAGAGAATGATGATCAAGGCATTTCTGGTCGGGCTGGCGGCGACCGTCTCGGTATCGGCATTGGCGCAGACCAAGCCGTCGACCACGACTTATATCCAAGCCGGCACGCTGCTCGATCGCCCCGGTCAGGCGCCGCGCGGCAACACGACGATCATCGTTCGCGACGGCAAGGTGGCGGAGTTGCGCGACGGCTTCGTGGCGCCTGAGCAAGGCGCGACTCTGGTCGATCTCCGCAACGCCTTCGTCCTGCCGGGGCTGGTCGACATGCACGTGCATCTCTGGGGTATCGGCGGCGATCCGATGCGCGCCCGTCTGGAGGCGCTGAACCGCGACCGGTTCGACGACGAGATGACCGCCGTCGCCAACGCGCGCACGACGCTGAACGCCGGTTTCACGTCGGTCCGCGATCTCGGCGGCGATCCGCGCGGCAGTCGTGCGCTCCGCGATGCGATCGATGCGGGGACGGTCGAGGGACCCAGCATCACCAACGCGGGCGAGATGATCTCGGTGACCGGCGGGCATGGCGACGGCGGCAACGGGCTGGCCGAGGAATTCGCCGACATGGTGCATGCCAAGGAAGTGAACCTGTGCGACGGTCCCGACGACTGCCGCCGCGCGGTGCGCGCGCAGGTCGCGCTCGGCGCCCGCGTCATCAAGTTCGCGGCGACCGGCGGCGTGCTCTCGAACGTCAGCGGCGGGCTCGGCCGCGCGATGACGCCCGAGGAGATGCGCGCGATCATCGACACGGCGCATACGCTCGGTCGCAAGGTCGCCGCGCATAGCCATGCGACCGAAGGCACGCGTGCGGCGCTGGAGGCCGGTGTCGATTCGATCGAGCACGGGACGTTCCTCGACGCGGACACGATCAAGCTGTTCAAGACCAGGGGCGCCTATCTGGTGCCGACCGAGATCGCGCCCGTCGCGGCGCTCGCGCAGGCGCGGGGCGGCGCGCTGCCCCCCGCGACGATCGTCAAGGCCGAAGCCGCCGCGGCCGCGATGGCCGACAGCCACCGTCGCGCCTATGCCGCCGGCGTGAAGGTCGCGTTCGGAACCGATACCGGCGTGTCGAAGCACGGCGACAACGCGACCGAGTTCGCGCTGATGGTGAAGAACGGCCTCACCCCGACGCAGGCGATCGCCGCCGCCACCGTCGGCGCCGCCGACCTGCTCGGTCGCGACGACATCGGTACGCTGGCGCCCGGCAAGACGGCGGACATCATCGCGGTGACGGGCTCTCCGCTGCAGGACGTCACGCGGCTCGAACACGTCGATTTCGTCATGCACCGCGGCAAGATCGCCAAGACGTCGTCCGGCGGCGTCTGACGGCCGGGATCGACCGCGCGGCGCCCGGGGTTCAGTGACGCTGACCCCGGCCCGTCGCGGCCCAGTAGAGTCCGCCCAGCAAATGCTGGAGATAGCGCTCGTCGCGGTACGCCTCCGCATCGTGGCCGAGCAGCGTGACGAACACCCGTCCCTTCTCATACCGATGATACCAGGCTTCGGGGTGGTCCTTCCCCATCGGCTTCGCCACCTGACCCGGCCAGATCCTGGTCGGATCATAGCTCGTCTCGTCCACCGTCAGCACCGTATCGATGGGCACCGCGAACGGATTGCTGGTGACGTAGAACTCGTCGCTCCAGATCCAGCGATCGGGCACGCCGAACGTCGCCGGAAAGCCCTTGTCGACCACGGTGACGACGCCGGTCTGCAGCATCGGATGATTGACGAAACTGCGACCCACCAGTTTCTCGTACCACGGCCAGTCGGTCTTCGGGATGATCGCGGCGCGGTGCACGACGATCGCGTTGCCGCCATCCCGCATATACGCCTCGAAATGCCGACGCTGCGTCTCGCTCAGCTGTTCCGCCGGGGTATTGAGGAACATCACCGCCGCGTAGTGGCTGAGGTCGCCGTCGAACACCGCAGGGTCGCTGGCCCACTCGACGTGGAACGCATGCAGCTTTGCGAGGTGCTCGATACTGTCGCGCGCAACCGGAATATATTCATAGTGGTATTTGCTGGGGGTCGCGATCACCAGGACCTTGAACCGATCCTCGGCGAAGCCGACCGACGGGATCATCAAAAGGACGATCGCGAGAAGCGCTCGAAAAGCCGCGGTCATCATGTCCCTTTCGCGTCGCCAAAGCGCCTTATAGCGATCGAAGCCCCGCCGATGATACCGCAGCGCGTGTCAATCCGCCGGCGTGGCGAACCAGATGACGTGTCGCGGCCCCTTGCCGTTGCTGCGTGCACGGACGACGACCTCCTCGGTGCGGAAGCCGGACGAGGCCAGACGACGGACGAAGACCGGGTCGGGTGCCGCGGACCAGATCGCCAGGACGCCGCCGGGGGCGAGCGCCCGCTTCGCCGCAGCCAGTCCGCGTACCGAATAGAGCCGGTTGTTGTCGGTCCGCGTCAGCCCGTCGGGGCCGTTGTCGACGTCTAGCAGGATCGCGTCGTACGCCGACGACGCCCCTGCGATGACGGCGCCGACATCGCCCTGCACCAATGTCACCCGCGGATCGTCGAGACAGCCCGCCATCAGCGTCGCCATCGGCCCGCGCGCCCAGTCGATGATCTCCGGTACCAGTTCGACCACCGTTATCCGTGCGTTCTGGTCGAGCGCCGCCAGTGCCGCGCGCAGCGTGAAGCCCATGCCGTACCCACCGATCAGCAGATGCGGTCCCTGCTGGCGCGGGCGCCTTCCCAGCCGTTCGCAGGTCATGACCGCGAGCGCCTCTTCCGAGCCCGTCATCCGCGTGCTCATCAGCTCGGCACGATCGAGCAGGATCATGAAGTCGCCGCCGCGGCTGTACAGGTGCAGTTCCTCACCGCCGCCCGGCACGATCGCGGTGGCCAGCAATTCCCGTGGTGTCATGCTGCGCTCGCGTCCCTGGCTACCGAGGGCTGCATCAATGCGGCCGCCGCCCGGCAGTCCGCGCGGCATTGGCCTTCTCTTCGGTCGCGAGCTTGCGCCAGCGCGCGAACCGGTCCGGCGCAAGCGTGCCCGCCTTGATCCCCGCCTGGACCGCACAGCCCGGCTCTACGGTGTGCGAACAATCCGAAAACTTGCACGCCTGCGCCGCCAGTTCGAAATCGTCGAACACCTCGGCGATCCCGGTCGACGCGTCCGATAGTTGCAGTTCGCGCATGCCGGGCAGGTCGAGCAGCCAGCCGCCCTCCTCCAGCCGGTGCATCTCGCGCACGGTGGTCGTATGCCGTCCCGTCGAATCACCCTTGCGGATCGCCTGGGTGAGGATGCTCTCCGACCCGCGCAACGTGTTGACGAGCGTCGACTTTCCGACGCCGGACGAGCCGAGGAACGCCACCGTCTTGCCCTTGCCGCACCAAGCCGCGAGGTGTGCGATGCTGGCCGGATCGCGACCGTCGATCGCCTCGACTTGCAATCCCGCCTCGATGCCGTGCACCGCCGCCACGAACGTGTCAGGGCTGTCGGTCAGGTCGATCTTGGTCAGGACGACGACCGGGTTCACGCCGACCTCGCGCGCGAGAACGAGGTACCGCTCGATCCGCGCGACGCTGAAATCCTGGTTGCACGACGCGACGAGGAACACCGTGTCGACATTGGCGGCGATCATCTGGTCCTTGCGCGGATCGGCCGGCGATCGCCGCTTGAACAGGTTCATCCGGTGGAGGACGCGCACCGGCTCCAGCGTCCGATTGTCGATCAGCAGCCAGTCGCCGACGGTCGGATGATCGTCCGTCGGCAAGGCACCGGCTATGTACGGCGAGACGAAACGCTGGCCCCCTTCGCCGGCGACCGCGATCTGGCCGCGGTGGACGGACATCACGCGAACGGGGTGGCATTGCGCCGTTTCGTCGTCCGAAACCTGGACACTGAAATGATCGTTCCAGCCAAGATCGAGCAGTGTCTCGGTCGGAGCTGTCATCGGGTTGCGGCGTCCACTATCATGCCGGTTCGGCTGACATCATCCGCGCCGATACGCAAGCGACCAGGTCGACGCCAAACCGTCGCTACGCGGCTCGCCAACGCCGATATCCCATGACCGCCAGCGCGATCATCACCGCATAGAGGCCTGCCGTCAGCATGAGGCCCTTGACGATGAACATCCCGACATAGAGCACGTCGACCACGATCCAGAGCAGCCAGCTCGCAGCGTGGCGCCGCGCCGTCCAATATTGCGCGACCAAACTGAAACTGCTCAACCCCGCGTCCATCCACGGCAGCGCCGCGTTCGTGTAACGGCTCATGAACCAACCGATCGCGAGCGCCCCGACCGCACCGGCCGCCAGCCCGGCGGAGGCTTGTGCGCGATGCAACGGCCTCACGACGATGTCGCCGGTATCCGCCTTGCCACGCGCCCACGCGATCCAGCCATAGACGATCGCGATCCCGAACAGCGCCTGCAGGACCATGTCCGCATACAGGCGAACGTCGAGGAAGAGCTTGAAATACAGCGCGCAGGCGACGAAATTGACCGGCCAGCACAGCATGCGCCGCGTCGCGGTCAGCCAGATGCCCGCGAAGCTGACGACGACGGCGATGATTTCGAACCCCGTCATCGGACCGGACCCTCGCCGCCGATTCGCTTCAGGAAATCCTGACCGGCTGCCGACAGGAACCAGTCGGCATGACCGACCAGATAGTCGTCCCATGCCAGCGTTGCGGAATCCGGGTCGCCGACGATGCCGGCGAAGTAGTCGATCTCCGACAGCGCGAATTCGAGATGGACCAGCGGCAACAGGCGCACGATCGTCGCGATGTCGGCGCGGCTCAAAGGCCGGATCGTCGCATAGCCCGAAAGGATCGCGATCGCGGCCTCCGGGTCTGCGATCGCCGCGTCGTTCCCCTGCGCCAGCTTCAACCACTGTACCGCGGTCCGCTCGATCGCGGTGGCGATATCGTGGACGGCGCAAGTACGGTCGGCGAGACCGAAGTCGAACACCGTCCGCACGCTCCCGTTGCCCGCCCAGAGCAGGTTCGACGGATGCCAGTCGTTGTGAGTCCAGAGCGGCACCTGCGCCGCCAGCAGCGAGGGAAGCCCGTCGCCCAACGTTCCGAACAGTCTCGCAAGATCCCGCCGCCACGGCTGAGCCGCTAGGAACGCAGCGAGCGCCGGACGGGCGGCGACATAGGCTTCGGCCGCCGCGATCGGATCGGCTGCGGGCAGGATCGTAAAGCTCGCCACGAGCGGCTGCGGTCGACGCGCCGGAGCCGTGAAATCGCGTGCGGCCTCGTGCAGCGTCGCGAGGGCGACACCCGCGGCATGCGCGTGGGCGTGCGAGAAGAACGGCGTCCACGACAGGCTGTCACGGTACAGGTCCGCGCCGGGCGCCTCGCGAAAGAGTTCATAGGACCACTCACCGCGCGCAACGCCACTCCCGCCATCAGCGGTCGCCATCACTTCGGCCACGGAAACGCCCGCACCGGCGAGATGCGCGATGAATGCGTGCTCCTCGGCCAGGCCCTCGATCGAGCGGACACTCGCGTGATGACGTTTCAGCAAGAACGCGCCCTGCGTCGCGTGGACCAGCGTCGCGGCGGAGAATGGTCGCGGGGAATGCCAGTGCAGACCGGTCATCCGTCCTGCCGCCGGGAAGCGGGCGAGTAGCGCCTCGGCCTCGTCCGCGGTTATCGCGGGCCAGGTCGGCGCCTCCATCGCGGTGCCCATGCCGTGGACGAGATGCGCGGGCTGCGACGCCACCTCAGAACGCCCGCGAGATCGTCGCCATGACCGCCGCGCCGCTGCCGATGTAATAGGCGGGCGGTGCGCCGGCGATGACCGTGCCGTTACGGCCGATCGTGTCCTGCGCATTGGTGCTGACTGATTGCACACCGGCGAGGACGTGCGGATCGGTGACGTTGATCGCGTTGACGCGCAGGTCGGTGCGCTTGCCGTCGAGCCAATCGGCGAGGTGCATGCCGACTGACAGATCGAGAGTCGCATAGCCCTTGATGCGTTCGTCGTTCATGAAGCTCGCATATTGCCGGCCGATATATTTCGACGCGACGCTGCCGAAGAAACGCCCGTCGTCGTAGATCCCGCCGGCGCCGAACTGGACGGTCGGGCTGGACACCGCGTGCTTGCCCCTGGTCGGCAGGAAGTCCGCGCCGACCGGGAGGTCGTCGTCGATCCGGGCGCGCAGATATTCGCCGGAAAGATACAGGCTGACCCCGGCGATCGGGCGATAGTCGATCTCCGCATCGATGCCGTACGAGGTCTGGCCACCCGCGTTGAGCGTCGCGTTGACCTGCGCGCCGCCCTGGTCGAGCACGGTCGCGAGTTGGCGGTTGCGGAACTTGTAGTGGAAGCCGGTCACCGACGCGGAGAACTGCTCGCCGATGAAGCGATAGCCCACTTCCTGCGAGACCGAATATTCGTTTTTGAGCGCGTTGGTCCCCTGCACGACGACCGCGCCACCCGCATAGCTGTTGTAGAGCGTGAACTCGTTCGGCGTGCGGAAGTTGGTGGTGATGTTGGCGAACAGCTGCTGGCGATCGTCGATCCGGTAGTGGATCGCGGCGCGCGGCAACGCGGCGAAGCTGTCGTTGCGCACCTTTTCCTGCGGTCCGGGAAGGTAATTGCGGCCATTGCGGAGGACGTTGACGCCCTTGAACCCCGCGTCGATTGTCAGCCGCGGCTTCAGTGCGATGCTGTCAGCGAGGAAGAAGCCCTTCGTCACGGTGACGGTGCGCTGGTTCTCGTAGGCGAGCAGGCGGCCGTCGGCGGTGCGGATGGCCTTTGAACGATAGCCCCAGCGGTCGAACGGCTGCCCAGCGGCGTCGATCGAGGTGTACGACTGCGTGACGCGGTCGGTGCCGTAGTCGAACCAGAGTCCGGCGGTGAGCGTGTGTGCGGCGGTCTTGAAGGTCAGCTTGCTGACGTTGCCGGTCCGCATCTGGTCGCCGGTATAATTGCCGAGTACCGTCGCGACGCCATCGACTGCGCCGGGCAGCGCGATCGGCTGTGCCAGTTCCTCGGTGCCGAGGAAATTGCCTTCGGTGGTCAACTGCGTGCCGTAAGGCGAGTTGCCGTAGCCGAACTGGAGATAGGTGGTGCTGTCGAGCGCCAGCCGATCGGTCAGCACGAGATGCACCGGCGCGGAGGCGTAGAGGTTGCGGAACGGCGCGCGGTACAGCCGCCAGTAGTTGGTGTTCCCTGCCGTGTAGCGCTTGTCGTAGTTGAACCCGCGACCCTGCGCTTTCCACTCGGCGAGCGTCGGGCTCGGATAGCTCGACGAGTTCGCATCATTGTACGACAGCGCTAGGCTGGCGCGGTTGCCGGCGCCCCATTCGTTGAGAATCTTCGCGTCGATATGCTGGCGGGTGTCGAAACCGGCACCCCGCCAGTTGTCCGCGCGGGTGTTCGAATAGGACAGGAACGCCTTCAGCCCGGTATTGCCGATCGTCCCGCTATCGACGCGGAAGAACCCACGCCGCGCCGCGTAGCTGCCGAGCGACAGGTCGACGAGCGCGCCGAGACGCGCCTTCGGATCGTCCAGCGACAGCGACAAAAGCCCGCCCGCGCCGCCGAGCGTCGGTGAATCGATATCGACCGAGCCCTGCGCCAGCGTGATACGCTTGAGGTTCTCCGGGTCGGCGAACTGCGACGGATAGGCGTAATAATAGCCGATGTCGTTCTGCGGCGCGCCTTCCATCAGCACGCCGATCTCGTCCTGGCCGAGACCGCGCAACGTCAGACTGGAACTCGTCGACAGGCCGTACGGGTCGCTTGATGCGACGTTCGCGCCCGGCAGTAGCGTCACCAGCTGGAACGCGTTGAGCGTCGGCGCCTGCTTGACGATGAAGTCGGCGGAGATCGCACTTTGCGCGCGCGGCACCTTCTGGTCGAGCAGCAGACCGGCTGGGTCCTGCTTACCGACCACCCGGATCTCCGCGGGTTCGACCGGATCGGACGCTTGCGCCACGGCCGACGATGCGGCGAGGGTCGCAGACAGGGACAGTGCGACCCGCCCCAGAAGTCTGCGCTCGCGCCCAGCGGAAATCACACTCAAACCAGCACTGAAAAACGTCACGTCCACTCCAATCGGAGGGACGACGGGCCAGCCGCAGACCCTCCCTACGCCGGTATAAGCCGGATCAGGTTCAGCGGGTCATGGGCTGCTGCCCACCTCTCAGCCGCGCATGAGCGGCCCCCCGGGGATACGCGTCGCTTAGGCGGTCCGGGGGTGCGTGGAAAGCGCTATCGCGTGCGGTTCACGGGGCGGCGGCGAACACGGCCTTTGGGATATGCGTGATCCGGCACGCGAGGTCCGCCTCGCCGCTGGCAACGACGTAGAAGTCGCCGGCGTCGGCGATGCCCGTCGTGAAGACCACGTTGTCGAGGTACATGCTGTCCTTCAGCGGCTCGGTGAGCGCGGGGTTCGGTTCCAGCAATGCGGTGTGCTCGGTCGCGACGGTAATCGACGGGTCATCCTTGTCGAGGATCGACCAGTACGTCCGGTAGATGCCGACTACGCCAGATGGCTCGACACCGTGCCACAGCGTCAGCCAGCCGCGATCGGTCAGGATCGGGGGCGCGCCGCCGCCCATTCGCGCGGTCGAAACGGTGGCGGAATGCGGGCGGATGCCGGGCTTGTCGTGCGGCTTCCAATGGAGCGCATCGGGCGAGCGCGACAGGTTGATCGATGGTCCGCTGCGCCATTCGCTGCCCGGTGGGTAGGCGAAATACAGATCGCCGAGCGGCCGCGTCTGCGCCCAATACTGCCCGGCGATCAGTCCTTCGAAGATCAACATGTCCTTGTTCTGGTGATCGAGCACGATCCCTTCGAGCTGCCAGTCGAGCGCGTCGGCGGACGAATACAAGGTCGTCGAATGCCGCTCCGGGCTGACCGAACACGTGGTCATCAGATACCGATCCCCAACCTTCGAGATCCGCGCATCCTCCACACCGTAGCATTGGTACGACGTCCGCGGCGCGATCGCCCTGTCGTAATGCACTGCCACGACCGATCGCCCCTCGGCATCCAGTTCGACCGGCAGCAACCAAGACAACGACGTCAACGCCATCACCTTCCACCCGCCCCCAGGGATCAGGAACTTCCGCGGATCCTTCGTATCGACCATCGCCAGCGGCCAAGCGTCGAGCACGTACGCGCCATCTTCCCAGCGGATCGCATGGACGTTGCCATCCCTGATCGGCTTTTTCAGCGCTTCGGCGACCCGCACCATCAGCATCAGATTGCCGTTCGCCAGCCGCGTCATCCCCGGATTGAACGCGCCGAGCACATAAGTTTCGGCGCCGACCTTCCCCGCCAGCGGCGAGCGCGACAGGTCGATGTCGGCAGGGGTGAAGACGAGCTGGTCGAACATGCTATTCTCCTTGGTACGTATTCCATCTGTGCCCCCCGTTGAAAGCGGGGGTCCAGGGCCACGAACGCTGTCCTATGGTACCCTGAGCTCCCGCTTTCGCGGGAGAACTAGAAAGGGAGATTACTCCCCCTCGAGCGCCCGCGGGACGATGACGATCTGCTGGATCACGGTCCGCGTCGGCTGGGTGAGGAGGAACTCGACCCCCGCCGCGATATCTTCGCCGCGCAACATCTGTTCGGCCTCGATCATCTGGCGCTGCTTGTCGTCGGGTACGTCTGGGTATTGCATGTCGGACCCGACCTTGCCCGGCTCGACCAGCGACACGCGGATACCCTTGGGTCCCAGTTCGCGCCGAAGCGCTTCCGAGAAGCCCGCGATCCCCGACTTGATACCGGCATACACGGTCGAGCTCGGCCCGAGGATGTGCGCGCTCAGCGAGCCGATGATGACCATGTCACCGATCGGCGTCATCCGGTGCGCGGCGTGATGCGCACTGAGCAGATAGGCGGTGAAGTCCACCGCGATCGCGTAGCGCAGCGCGTCCTCGCTCATCTGCGTAAGGCCGCCCGCCGCGACCGCCGCGTTGATGACGGTGATGTCGAAGCCACCAAGATACGCTTCCCCGGCATCGAAGAACGCGCGGACCTTGTCGGGATCGGCGAGTTCGGTGACCATCCCGTCGCCCTCGCCGACTTCGCGGATGTGCGTCAGCGCATCGGCCAAATACCGTTCGTCGCGCCCGCAGACATAGACCTTGGCGCCGTTCGCCGCGAGCATCACTGCGATCGCACGGCCGATCCCGGTCGTGCCCCCGGTGATGATCGCGCGGCGACCTTTAAGAGGACGGGCATCGGTATGCAGGTCGGCGCGTTCGGTCATCAAATTTCCCGGCAGATCAGTGAAGTCCGCGCCTGACGCACGGTTCCCGCCGTCTCTAAGCGCGGATCGCCGCCCCCTCAAGCGCACGCACCAGCAACCGGTCGATCGGGTCCTGCAGCATCGTCTCGCTCAATGTCGGCGCGTGGCCGACACCCGGCACCGTCACCAGTTCCGCCTGATCGAGCGATGCCGCCATCCGCTCCGCCGTCGCCGCCGACAGCAGGTCCGATCGCCCCCCGCGCACGATCAGCGTCGGCACATCGCGCAGGGAGCCGAGCGCCTGCCACATGTCCGGCCCCGCCTCGTTTCCCGGCACGCGGAATGGCTCGGCGATCTTCAGATCGTAATCGAGCACGATCCGCCCCGAACTGTTGAGCCGGTACAGCCGCTTGGCCATCGCCAGCCAGTCCTCGATCTGCCAGTCGGGATAGACGTCCGCATTGTTTTCCGAAACGCAGCGCGCAGCGTGCATCCAGGTCGGGAAGACGCTCGCCTTGCCGACATAGCCGCGGATTCGCGACAGCCCCTGCGCGTCGATCTCTGGCCCCACGTCGTTGAGCAGCGCCGCCATCATCCGCCCGCGCGAAGGCCCCGCCATCAGCATCGTGACGATCCCACCCAGCGACGTCCCAAACGCGATATACCGGTCGATACCCTGATCGGTCAGCAATGCCTCGACGTCCTGCACGTACGTCAATGGCACATACGACATCGGGTCCTTCGCATACGCGCTCTCGCCGCGCCCACGAAAGTCCACCGCGATCAGGCGCCAGCGCCCCGCGAGCCTCGCCGCGAGCGCATCGAAATCGCGCGCATTACGCGTCAGCCCCGCCATGCAAATGATCGGCGGCTGGCCTTCCGCACCGCCCGGATAGTCCCTGGCGTGGAGTCTCAGCCCGTCGTTGGACCACCAATAGAGGTTTTCGTAAGCGGCCATGGTTGCGTCCTTCGGGTAGCGGCCACCATATCGCCGCATGCCTATCTCCCCGCAAGCCTATCGCCCCGAAGCAAAGCTCCTCGACCTCGGCGACGGCTTCTTCGATCCCGTCGCGCCTGCGGACTTCCCCGAGACGCGAACCCGCTTCCGCAACGATCGCGCCGCCGCGCAGATCGGAGTCGACACGCTCTCTGACGACGAATGGACACGCCATTTCGGCCGGTTCGAGCCGCTCCCCGGCACGCTCCCCCAGCCGTTCGCGCTCCGCTATCACGGCCACCAGTTCCGCAACTACAACCCGGATCTCGGCGACGGCCGCGGTTTCACCTTTGCGCAGATGCGGGATGGCCGAGGTCGGTTGATGGACCTCGGAACCAAGGGATCGGGCCAGACCCCGTGGAGCCGTGCAGGCGATGGTCGCCTCACCCTCAAGGGCGGGATGCGCGAAATCCTCGCGACCGAGATGCTGGAAGCGCTCAACGTGCCGACTTCGCGGACACTGTCGCTGATCGAGACCGGGGAGGAACTCCAGCGCGGTGACGAACCCAGCCCGACTCGCTCCGCGGTGCTGGTCCGCCTCAACCACAGCCATGTCCGCATCGGCAGCTTCCAGCGCCTCGCCTACAACCGCGACGAAGCGGCGTTACGCAAGCTCGTCGGCTACACGCTGCGCAACCTCTACGACGAGGACAGCGAGGATCCGGTCCGCCTGCTCGACCTCGTCGTCGGCCGCACCGCGCGCCTCGCCGCGCGCTACATGGCGGCGGGTTTCGTCCACGGCGTGCTCAATTCGGACAACATCAACGTCACCGGCGAGAGCTTCGACTATGGCCCGTGGCGGTTCGCCCCGACCTGGGACCCCGCCTTCACCGCCGCCTATTTCGACCACCAGGGACTGTACGCGTTCGGCCGCCAGCCCGAGGCGATCCACTGGGACATGATGCAACTCGCCGTCGCGCTTCGCCAGATCGCCGAGAGCGACCCGCTGGTCGCGGCGCTCGACCAGTTTGGCCCGCGCTACCAACCCGAAGTCACGCAGGCGATCCTCTGGCGCCTCGGCGTCCGCCCGCGCGATCCCGACACCGACCGCGACCTCGTCCAGGCCACCGAACGCGCACTTCGCACCTCGGGCGTCGGCATCGACCGCTTCTTTTTCGACGTGTTCGGGGGCGACTTGCCCGAAACCTATACCGACCCCTGGACCGAGGTCCGCGCCGCGCTCGCGTCGTACGAACCCCGCAAGGACCGGTCGCACGCCTATTGGTCGGGTGAACCGTGCAGCATGCTGATCGACGAAGTGGAGGCGATCTGGGCCCCGATCGCCGAGCACGACGACTGGGCGCTGTTGACCGCGAAAGTCGCCGCGATCCGCAACATGGGAGACGCGCTCGCCGAATAATTGGAATCATCCCTGATTTGAGGCAAGAGCAGCGCCATGTCCGACGAGATCATCTCCCACGAACCCGCCACCGGCGCGGTCCTCTGGCGCCATCCGGTCGGCGACGTCGACGCGGAGGTCGCCTGCGCGCGCGCCGGCTGGTCGAGCTGGGCGTCGAAGCCGCTCGCCTTCCGGATCGAGACGATGCGGCGCTTCGCCAACATCGTCCGGCAGCGCAACGATGCCTTCACCGATCTGATCGCGCGCGAAACCGGCAAGCCGATCTGGGAAGCGCGCGGCGAGGTCGAGACGGTCATCGCCAAGGTCGACATCTCGGTCAGCGCCTACGCCGATCGCACCGCGCAACGCCGCCTCGAAGCGACGATGGGCTCGCGCATCGCCGTCCGCCACAAGCCGCACGGCGTGCTCGCGGTGCTCGGGCCGTATAACTTCCCCGCGCATCTGCCCAACGGCCACATCGTCCCGGCGCTGATCGCCGGCAACGCGGTCGTCTTCAAGCCGTCGGAAAAGACCCCGGCCGTCGGCGCGTTCCTGGTCGAGTGCTTTCGCGCCGCCGGGGTGCCGCCCGAATGCATCCGTCTCGTCATCGGTGGCCCGAACGAAGGCAAGGCGCTCGCCGCGCATCCCGATATCGACGGACTGCTGTTCACCGGCTCGGCGCGCACCGGCCTGGCGCTCAACCGCGCGTTCGCCGACAAGCCCGAGAAGATCCTCGCGCTCGAGATGGGCGGCAACAACCCGATCGTCGTGTGGGACACGCCCGACCTGCACACCGCGGCGATCCTGATTATCCAGTCGGCATTCACCACCGCCGGGCAGCGCTGCACCGCGGCGCGTCGGCTGATCGTCGATAGCAAGCTCTACGACCCGCTGATCGCCACGCTCGACAAGATGGTCGGGCGGATCATCGTTGGCGAACCGCACGCCAACCCCGCCCCGTTCATGGGCCCCGTGATCGACAACGAAGCCGCCGAGCAACTGACCGAGAGCTTCCTCGAACTACTCACGCGCGGCGGCCGCCCGATCCGCCATCTCGAACGCCCCGTCGCGGATCTCCCGTTCCTCAAGCCCGCGTTGATCGACGTCACCGACATCGCCGATCGGCCCGATATCGAGCTGTTCGGGCCGATCCTCCAGGTCGTCCGCGTCGATGATTTCGACGCTGCGATCGCCGAGGCGAACAACACGCGCTACGGCCTGTCCGCCTCGTTGATCAGCCAGACCCCCGCGCTGTACGACCGGTTCTGGGCGAACATCCGCGCCGGCATCGTCAACTGGAACAAGCCGACCAATGGTGCCTCGAGCGGCGCGCCGTTCGGCGGCATCGGCTGGTCGGGCAATCACCGCCCCAGCGCCTATTACGCGGCGGATTACTGCGCTTACCCAGTCGTCAGCAGCGAATCCGAAAGCGCCCGCGCGTCGATCGGGATCGGCCTAGCCGACGGCTGATTACTTTCGATCCTCCCCCGCCAGGGGGAGGTGGCGCGAAGCAACGGAGGGGGAGGACACGGAGCAGAGGTTATCGCCGCCCTTCCCCTCCGTCTGGCAAGCGCCATCCACCTCCCCCTAGCGGGGGAGGATCGGTCGGTTCGACGACCAACATGCCCCGCCACGAAAGCAATCCTACCTCCCGCCAAAGCATCATTCGGTTGCAGCGCAGCGCCCATCCGCCCATCTCCGGTCGCATGGCAAGCCTCCTAGACCCCACCGCCCGCGGGCGCGTCATCCTCGTCGGGGCGGGCCCTGGCGATCCCGGCCTACTTACCGTCCGCGCGGTCGAAGCGCTGAAGACCGCCGACGTCGTCGTGCATGACGGTCTGATCGACCCACGCGTGCTCGATATCGCGCCACCCTCCGCCCAGCGCATCTCGGTCGCCAAGCAGCGCGCGCGTCACACGCTGCCGCAGGAGGCGATCAACGCGCTGATCATCGCGCACGTGAAGACCGGCGCGATCGTCATCCGGCTCAAGGGTGGCGACCCGTTCGTGTTCGGTCGCGGCGGCGAGGAGGTCGAGGCGGTTCGCGCTGCGGGTCTCCCCGTCGAAGTGATTCCTGGCGTCTCGGCTGCACTCGGTTGTGCCGCCGAAGCGATGCTGCCGCTGACGCACCGCGATCATTCGAGCGCAGTCAGCTTCGTCGCGGGCCAGTGCAAGGGTTTGACTGAGCAGGACTGGTCAGGGCTCGCCGGCCAGGGCCGCACGCTCGTGATCTACATGGGCATCGCTACGGCGACCGAGATCGCAGACAAGCTGATGGCCGACGGCGTTGCGCCCGATATGCCCGTCGCCGTGCTGGAGCGCGGCACGTTGCAGGGCAGCCGTGCGATCCGGACGCTACTCGCCGATCTCGGCGCCATGGTGGCGCGGGAAGCGGTGAAGAGCCCCGCGATCATCGTCGTCGGCGAAGTCGTCGAACTGTCGGACGCCGAAGACAAACTCGCCCGCTGGGCCCGCGTAGCAGAGGACGCCGCCGCATGAAGCTGTTGACCGGAAACGACCTTCCCACCGGCGACGTCGTCTGGTGGACCGGCAATGGCTGGTCGCGCCACATCGAGGACGCGGCCGACGTCGGCGTCGCGGGCGAAGCCATCCTCCAGGCGGAGGAAGGCGCACGCCGCGTCAACGTGCCCTATCTCATAGAGGCGACGCAGACCGACGACGGCCCCCGCCCCGCCCACATAAAGGACCGCATCCGCGCTTTGGGCCCGACGATGCGGCCCGACCTGACTCTCAAACCCGCCGACCCCAACGCCGGCAGCTGGGTAATCTGACATGTATAAATACGACGAGTACGACCAGGCGATCGTCGACCAGCGCGTCGATGAATTTCGCGACCAAGTCCGCCGCCGCCTCTCGGGCGAGCTCACCGAGGACCAGTTCAAGCCGCTCCGGCTGATGAACGGGCTGTACCTCCAGCTGCACGCCTACATGCTGCGCGTCGCGGTGCCGTACGGGACGCTCGACGGGCGCCAGATGCGGATGCTTGGGCACATCGCGCGGAAGTACGATCGCGGCTACGGCCACTTCACCACGCGGCAGAACATCCAGTTCAACTGGATCCAGCTCGACCAGACCCCGGACATCCTTCAGGAGCTCGCGACGGTCGAGATGCATGCCATCCAGACCAGCGGCAACTGCATCCGCAACATCAGCTCCGACCAGTTCGCCGGCGCCGCCGCAGACGAGGTCGCCGACCCGCGCCCCTGGGCCGAGCTGATCCGCCAATGGTCGACGTTCCACCCGGAATTCACGTTCCTGCCGCGCAAATTCAAGATCTGCGTGATCGCGGCGGACGAGGATCGCGCGGCGATGCGCCTCCACGATATTGGCATCGGTCTTCACGTCCGCGACGGCGAACTCGGCGCGAAGATCTACGTCGGTGGCGGCATGGGTCGCACGCCGATGATCAGCCACGAGATCCGCGACTTCGTGCCCGCCGACGACCTGATGAGCTATCTCGAGGCGTGCCTGCGCGTCTACAATCGCTACGGCCGGCGCGACAACATCTACAAGGCGCGGATCAAGATCCTGCTCCACGAGATCGGCCCCGACGAATATCGCCGCCAGGTCGAGGAGGAATTCGCGGCAGTGAAGGGCCTTGGGCTCGACCCTCCGCGGGCCGAGCTGGAGCGCATTACCAGCCACTTCGGCGCGCCCGATTTCGACGCGAAAGCCTCGACCCATATCGACCGCAGCGATCCCGACTTCGCGGTCTGGCTCGACCAGAACGTGAAGGCGCACAAGCAGCCGGGCTATGCGATCGTCAACGTCAGCCTCAAGCCGATCGGCGGTATCCCCGGCGACGCGTCGGCGGACCAGATCGACGTGATGGCCGATCTCGGCACGCGCTACAGCTTCGACGAACTGCGCGTCACGCATGCGCAGAACATCGTCCTGCCGCATGTCCGCATCGCCGATCTGCACGCGGTGTGGTCGGCGCTGAACGAGGCGGGTCTGGCCGAAGCCAATCTCGATCTGATCAGCGACATCATCGCCTGCCCCGGTCTGGATTATTGCAGCCTCGCCAACGCGCGCTCGATCCCGCTCGCGCAGAAGATCGCGACGCGCTTCGGCAGTCTCGATCGCCAGCGCGATCTGGGCGAACTGAAGCTCAAGATCAGCGGGTGCATCAACGCGTGCGGGCATCATCACGCGGGCCACATCGGCATCCTCGGCGTCGACAAGAAGGGCACCGAAAATTACCAGCTCTCGCTCGGCGGCTCGGGCGCAGAGGATGTGAGCCTCGCGAAGATCACCGGGCCGGGCTTTTCCGAAGACGGCGTGGTCGACGCGATCGAGCGCGTGACGGACCGGTACCTGCAGGTCCGCGATCCCGGCGAACGCTTCCTCGACACCTACCGCCGCGTCGGCTTCGAGACGTTCAAGGAGGCGATCTATGGTTGAGTATCCGGACCAGACATTGCTCCGCTTCCGCGACGACGAGCCGCATGACGAGCCCGCGGTGACGCTCGATTCGTTCATCGGCCAGAGCAACGCGGCGGCCGTTCGCCTGGAGGCAGGCGACGATGCACGAGCGCTGTTGCCGCAGATCGACCAGCTTGCGCTGATCGAGGTGAGCTTCCCCGGCTACCGCGACGGGCGTGGTTATTCGTCCGCGCGTATCCTGCGCGAGGCGGGCTATACCGGCGAACTGCGCGCGCAGGGTGACGTGCTGGTCGACCAGATTCCGCTGATGCGGCGGTGCGGGTTCGACAGCTTCGCACCGCAGGCGCCGATCGACATCGACGTGCTGCGCGCAAGCCTCGAGCGCTACGACACGCCGTACCAGAAGGCCGCGGACGGCGCGGTGCCGGTGTGGAAGCTGCGCCATGGGTGAGCCCGCGCGCCAACTCGACATGATCGACGTCACGCCGGCGTTCACGCGCGCCGATGCGATGGCGATGCAGGACCGGTTCGAAGGCGTCTCCGCGCAGGAGATGCTGTTCGAGCTGCTGGTCGGCGAGTTGCGCGGGCGGATCGCGGCGGTGTCCTCGTTCGGCGCGGAGTCGGCGGTGCTGCTGCACATGGTCGCGCAGGTCGATGTCGACGTGCCGGTCGTGTTCACCAATACGCAGAAGATGTTCGGCGAGACCTTGGCGTACCGCGATGAGTTGGCGGAGAGACTGGGGTTCACCGATCTACGCGTGTTCAGGCCGGATCCGCGGTTGCTGGCGATCAAGGACAAGACGGGGTTGCGCTGGTCGTATGACCCCGACGGGTGCTGCGATTTGCGGAAAGTCGAGCCGTTGCGGCGGGCTCTTGCCCCGTTCGATGCGTGGATTTCGGGGCGGAAGGGGTTCCAGTCGGGCACCCGTACTGCTTTGCCGCGGTTCGAGGAGGATGAGGGTCGGTTGAAGATCAACCCGCTTGCCGACTGGGACAAGGCCAAGCTCGATGCATATTTCGCGGAGCATGAATTGCCGCGGCATCCGTTGGAAGCTCAGGGGTATCTTTCGATCGGCTGTGCGCCATGCACGACCAAGGTAGCCCCGGGCGAAGACCCCCGCGCAGGCCGGTGGCGGAGTTTCGACAAGGTCGAATGCGGTATCCACGCCCCCACCGATTACGACCCGATGATTTGATCAAATTCCCTCGCCCCTCCGGGGAGAGGGAGGGAGGAGCCACTTTGCGACGGAAGGGAGAGGGGCGTTGGGATGAACAGTCCCTAGCCACACTCCCCTCTCCCTTCCTACCGTAAGCGCGGCGGGCCCCTTCCCTCTCCCCGAAGGGGCGAGGGACTCAGACACTCAATACTCCGCCAGATCCGAGAACTTCGTAATCGTCGGATCGAACTTCATCCGGACCTTGCCCGTCGCACCATGACGCTGCTTCGCGATGATCAGCTCCGCCAGGCCGTAGACCCGCTCCATCTCCGCCGCCCACGACGCATGGTCCTCGAAGATCTTGGAGCTGTCCCCTTCCGCCGGCCGCTTGGGCTCCTTCGACGCGACGTAATAATCCTCGCGGTACACGAACCAGACCATGTCCGCGTCCTGCTCGATCGACCCCGACTCGCGCAAATCCGACAGCATCGGCGTCTTGTCCTCGCGCGACTCCACCGCACGCGACAGCTGCGACAGCGCCAGCACCGGGACGTTGAGATCCTTCGCCAGCGTCTTCAGGCCGCGAGAAATCTCGGAGATTTCCTGGACGCGGTTGCCGTCCTTGCTCTTGCCCGAGCCTGACAGCAGCTGAAGGTAATCGACCACCACCAGCCCGATCTCGTTGTTGTGCCGACGCTGCAACCGACGCACGCGCGTATGCAGCGCACCAATCGAGAGACCGCCGGTATCGTCGATGAACAGCGGAAGATTCTCCAGCTCGGCAGCGGCAGCAGCGAGCTGCGCGAACTCGGTACGGCTGATCTTACCCATGCGGAGTGATTCGGACGAAATCTGCGATTGCTCGGCGAGAATACGCGTCGCGAGCTGATCGGCGGACATTTCCAGCGAGAAGAACGCGACCTTCGCCCCGACCGAGTCCTTCGGGGCGATCCCGTCGGCCATGTCCCGCATCCAGCGCCGCGCGGCATTGAACGCGATGTTGGTCGCAAGCGAGGTCTTGCCCATGCCCGGACGACCGGCAAGGATCATGAGATCGCTGTGATGCATGCCGCCGATCTTCGCGTTGATTGAATCGATGCCGGTGGTGACGCCCGACAGATTGCCGCCCGAATTCAGCGCGCGCTCGGCCATCTTGACCGCGGCGGTCGTCGCCTGTGCGAACGACTTCACCGTATTCTCGGAGCCGCCATCCGCCGCGACCTTGAACAGCTCTTCCTCGGCCAGCTCGATCTGCGCGCGCGGATTGACCTCCTCGGAGGTATCCATCGCGCGATCGACCAGCGTCCGCCCGACCGACACGAGCGCACGGAGCATCGCCAGATCGTAGATCTGCTGCGCGAACTGGCGCGCGCCGATCAGGCCTGCACCGCTGCCCGTCAGCCCAGCCAGATACGCCGGCCCGCCGAGCTCGCGCATGCCCTCGTCCGCATCGAACATCGGCCGCAGAGTCACCGGCGTCACGAGCATGTCGTTGCCGCGCAGCGTCTTGATCGCCGCGAAGATACGCCCGTGGACGGGTTCGAAGAAATGCCCCGGTTCGAGCTTGTCGACGAGATCGTCCGCGAGCCGGTTGTCGATCATCATCGCGCCGAGCATCGCGGCCTCGGCCTCGACGTTGCGGGGAAGCTGCTGCGGTTCGGGGACCGCGGGAACGGGGAATGCGAGAGTTGCCATCCCCTGCACCTACGCGATGGACGGGTCCTCGTCCAAGCTATCGCGCCGGAATGCTGGGGATAAGTGACAGGGCGAATGTCCCCCGCTATCGAACCGGTATGGCCGACCCGCGGATCATCGACGTGCAACTCGACGAGACCAGTCTCGGCTGGCGCTCGCCCGACGTCGAGCAGGAGCGCCGGATCGCGATCTTCGACCTGATCGAGGGCAATCACTTCGCTCCGCAGCGTGCCTACGCCGACGGCTATGCGGGGCCGTACAAGATCAAGCTCCAGTCGGAGGAAGGACGCCTCGGCATTCATATCCACCGCGAAGACGACACGCATCTCGAGACTTTGGTGCTCGCGCTCGGGCGCTTCCGCCGGCCGATCCGCGAGTATTTCGCGATCTGCGACAGCTATTACCAGGCGATCCGGCAATCCTCCCCGGCTCAGATCGAGACGGTCGACATGGCGCGCCGGGGCGTCCACAACGAGGCCGCCGAGCTGCTGAAAGAGCGTCTCGACGGCAAGATCGAGGTCGATTTCGACACCGCGCGACGGCTGTTCACGCTGATCTGCGTCCTCCACATCCGCAACTAGAAGACCCATGGCTCACGCACTTTTGAAATTCGCGGCCGCGCTGGCCGCGACCGGCTTCGTCGGTATCTGCGGCTGGACTGCGGCGACCGGCTGGCACCCCGACGTCAAGCAATACCCGCTGCAGGGCATCGACCTCGCCGAGAACCCCGGCCCTGTCGAATGGGGCACGGTGCGCGCGAGCGGTGCCGACTTTGCCTACATCGTCGCGACCTCGGGCACCGACCGGCGCGATGCGGCGTTCGAGGAGAACTGGGCGGCACTGCCCGACGCCGGCCTGCGCCGCGGCGCGATCCACGTCTATTCCCTGTGTCAGCGCGCCGACGAGCAGGCGAACGCGTTCAACACCTTCGTGCCGCGGACGTCTGATGCCTTGCCGACCGCCGTCGACATTGCCTTCCACGACGATTGCACCGCGCGGCCAGATCGCGCGACGCTGATCGCCGACATCGCGCAGTTCGTGACGATGGTCGAGACACACACGAGGCAACCGGTGATGCTGCGGATCAGCAAGGCTGTGGATTCGAGGTACACGCTGTCGGACGCCGTCCCGCGGCCGCTCTGGGCGGTGGAGAACATCCTCAAGCCCGACTACACCGCGCGGCCGTGGCGAATATGGCGCGCGAGCGACTTCCGCCGCATCGACGGGATCGAGGGACCGGTGAACTGGGACGTGGTGGCATCATGACTGAACAAGCAACGCAACTCGTCGCCGCAGCGCGCGACGCCTCACGCAACGCCCACGCGCCGTATTCGCGGTTTGCGGTCGGTGCCGCGGTCCTGCTCGACGACGGGACGGTCATCACCGGCGCGAACTTCGAGAATGCGAGCTACGGGCTGTCGTTGTGTGCCGAGACCGTCGCGATCGCTACTGCGAGCGCCGCGGGCCGGCTGCGCGATATCGTCGCGATCGGCGTGATTGGCGGCGCGATGGATGCGGAGGGTCGCGCAACCGGCACCTCCCCCGTCAGCCCCTGCGGACGTTGTCGCCAGGTCATCAACGAAGCGGCGCAGATGGGCGGCCGCGACCTGCCGGTGCATTGCGGCGCTGCGGAAGGCGGCGCGATCCACACCTATACCGTTTCCGAATTGCTGCCCGACGCATTCGGGCCGGCGGACTTGGGGATCAGCTAAGCAACGCGTCCTGGGGGATCGCCGCTTGCACCTCGCGTCCGTCGGTGCGCCGCGTGATACGCGACACGGCCGAACAACAGGTCGAGATCCTCCCGGCTGACGTCGAGCGTTTCGCCGAGATCGACAAGCGCCTTGTCCAGATCCTCGGGGTGCGGCGTCGCTTCGTCCGGGATCAGCGGCTTCCCGGATACCGGTATCGCGCGATGCGGATAGCTGTGGCCGGAGAACCGGTGGAACAGAATGCCGCACGCGGTCAGTATGATGGCGTTGAGTGCGATCGGAACGACAGCGAACGCGAACCCCGCCTGCAACACGGCGGGGCCGCCGACGACCGCGGTCAGCGCGACCGCACCCGCCGGAGGGTGTAGCGACCGCGTCAATGACATTACGAGGATCGCGCCCGCCACTGCGATCGCCGCGGCGAACTCGGGCACGGGAACCAGTCTTGCCACGACGATGCCGACCAGCGCCGACAGGACATTCCCCCCGATGACCGGCCAGGGTTGTGCGAGCGGACTTGCAGGCACGGCGAACACGAGAACTGCGGCGGCCCCCATCGGCGCGGCGATCAGCAGGACGCTGCCGTGCGGATGGACGAACGACGCGCTGATCGCACTGGTCAGCGCAATGCCGATGAGCGCTCCGAGGCAGGCCATCATCCTGTCGCGAAGAGAGCCTCCTGCGAGAATGGGTACGAAAAACGCGCGCATGGTGAAATCCGATGACTGGTCCCGGCTCCTATGGCGAACGGGGTCCGGTGTCACGGAACCTCGATGCGACGGCGCTAGCTCCTCGCCTCGATCGGCGTCTCGTAGAAGCCGCGAAAGCGCTTGCTCGGCTCGAACACGCGGGTCTGGCCGATCACCGTCTCGCCCGCACC
Organism: Sphingomonas sp. CFBP 13603; assembly: GCF_014892665.1. Classification (NCBI taxonomy): domain Bacteria; kingdom Pseudomonadati; phylum Pseudomonadota; class Alphaproteobacteria; order Sphingomonadales; family Sphingomonadaceae; genus Sphingomonas; species Sphingomonas sp. CFBP 13603. Next base: position 87,440 of record NZ_JADBIA010000007.1, read on the forward strand.
CATCACCAACATGCCACCCGGCTTGAGCGCGGCGGCGATCTTCGGGAAAACCTGTCCCTTGGTGTTGGTCGACAGGTAGAGCAGCACGTTGCGGCAGAGAACGATGTCGAACTGCCCCGGCGGCGGCTGGTCGGAGACGAGGTTCATCCGACGATACGTCACCAGCGCGAGCAGTTCCGGCTTGGCGACCCAGTCGGTCCCGGTCGTATCGAACCAGCGGATCATCCGACGAACCGGCAGCCCGCGCTGGATCTCGAACTGCGAGAACCGGCCCGATCGCGCGCGAACGATCGCCGCATCGGAGACGTCGGTAGCGACGATCTCCGGCATCGACGCACCGCTCGTCTCGCGACGCTCGGCGAACTGCATCGCAAGCGACAGCGGTTCCTGACCGGTCGAGCAGCCTGCACACCAGATGCGCGCGCGCCGGCCATCCTGCTCGACGTCCGTAACGGCCTCCGCGAGCATCTCGAACACCAGCGCGTCGCGAAAGAAGGACGTCTCCTGGTTGACGAGCGCATCGACGATGGAGTCGCCGATCTGCCGATCGCTGCCCTGCAACAACTGCGTGACGAGCTGGTCTAGCGTGTCGAGTTTGCGCGCACGCAACAACGGTTTCAGCGCGGTATCCAGCCGCCACGAGCGATAGGCGGCGATCTGTTGACCGGTCCGTGCCTCGAGCAATGCGGTCAACACGCTGATCGCGGTCTGCGATGCCGTGGAGGAAGTCGGAAGATCACGGTGCGTCATGGTCGACGGCGCGATGCGACGAGGCGGCCGATCGCGTCCGGTGGCAGCACGGCGTCCGCCACGCCAGCAGCCGCGACCGCGCCCGGCATGCCCCATACGACCGAGCTCTGCTGATCCTGCGCAACGACGCAGCCGCCGACCTCGTGCACCCGCCGCGCACCCTCGGCCCCATCGCGGCCCATCCCGCTAAGGATGATCGCCAGCATCCGTGCGCCGTACACATCGGCGAGCGAGCCGAGCATCGGATCGACCGAGGGCATGCAGCCGCTGGCGACCGGTTCGTGCGTGAGCCTGAACGCAGCACCGCCATCGGACAGCTTGACGCATTTCAGATGCGCGTCGCCCGGCGCTATGACGATCCGGCCCGGCCGAATTCGCAATCGATCGACCGCGACCTCGCACGGACGACCGGCAAGCAGCGCGATCTGCGCCGCGAAATACGGCATGAACGACGCCGGCAGATGCTGCGTGATGACGATCGGCAGGCGGAATCCAGCGGGAAGCGCGCGGAACATCTGGCTGAGCGCGTGGATGCCACCGGTCGAGGCGCCGATCGCGACGATATCGTAGTCCGCGCTGCTAGAGATCGGCCGCGTCGGCGCAACGTCGCTCTCGGGTGTCGGGCGTAGGTCGGACCGTGGAGCAGGACGCACCAACGCCGCAGCCGGCATCGGCGAGGGTCGCTCGCTCAGCTTTTCGAGCTTGGCGACGAGCATCGATCCGAACCGGCCGGACAACGCTCCCGCCGCCGGCTTGATGAGCGTCTCGGCCGCACCCAGCGCGAGCGCCTGGACCGCGATGGCCCCGCCCTCGTCCGCGGTCGACGACACGATCAGCACCTTGGCCCCCCGCCCCGCCGCAACGAGCGAAGGCAGTGCGGTCAGTCCGTCGACCCCCGGCATCTGGATATCGAGCAGGATGAAATCGACCGTCGCCCGGCCTAGAAACTCGAGCGCCGCCGCGACGTTGCCGACCGCACCGACCACCGAGAAGCGATCGCTCGCATCGATCATCCGCGCGATGACGGCGCGGGCGACGACCGAATCGTCGACGATCAACACCTGTGCGGAGTCGAGACCGTCGCGATCCGAGTACCGCGAGACAGGAAGAGGCCGGATCGTCACCGTGGCGCCTCGGTTCAGGCCATGCCGACGATCTGGAGCTTCGATTCGAGCGTATCGCGGTCGAACGGCTTCATCACATATTCGTCCGCACCCGCTTCGATCGCCGCGCGGATATAGGCCATGCCGTTCTCGGTGGTGCAGAACACGACCTTGGGCCGGCGCGGCACATCGGCTTCACGCAGCGCGCGCAGGAAATCCATTCCGCTCATCACCGGCATGTTCCAGTCGAGCAGGATTACGTCGGGCAGCGACGTCATGCAGGCCGCCAGCGCCTCGCGGCCGTCACAGGCTTCGGTGACGGTGAAGTCGAGCGTCTCCAGGATGTGACGCGCGACTTTGCGGATCACCTTCGAATCATCGACGACAAGACAGGTCTTCATGGCAGGCCTTCCGGGGCAAATCGTGCGACCGTCCTAGATCGCAAAGGGTAAGCAGCGAGTTAAGCGTGGAAATTCAGACTCAAGCGGCCAGCGGCGTCGCAGGAATGACGGCCACCAGATCGAGTATCAGCAACGGATCTCCGTCGCGCTCGACGATGCCGGTGCCCGCCCGGCCCCAGCCGCCTTGCAGCGCGAGTCCGGACGACAGGGGCAGCCGCACGAACGGCGCGACGTCTTCGACGGAATCGACCAGTATCGCATAATGATGCCCGTCGACGACCGTGATCACCGCGCGCCGCACCGTGTCGGGCGTCGGCGAAAGGCCGAGCGCGGTGCCCGTGTCGATCACCGTCACCACCCGGCTGCGCAGCGCGGCCAATCCTCGTACGAACGTGCCCGCGCGCGGCACCGCGACGACCTCGCCGATGTCGACCACCGAATCGACCTGCGCGGTATCGATCGCGACACCGCGACCGGCGATATGCGCGATCAGGAACAACTCGGTCACAGGCCCCTCCGAGCGGCGATCGCCGCGATCAAGGCAGGCCGGTCATAACGATAGACGCTCGCGTCATTGTCGCCCTCGGCATTGCGCGCACGCCGCAACGTCACCACCGGAGCCCGAGTTTCGCGAACCGGCGCGTCCTCCATCGCCAGCGCGACCGCGGCCGTCTCGCCCGCCGCCAGCGCAGTGACGCAGCGATAACCGGACGCCTCTAGTGCAGGCTTGAGGAACGTTTCCATCCAGCCCGATCCATCGACCTGCAACAGGCATACCGGCGGCGATGCGATCGTCACTGGCTCGCCTGCAAACAGAGCGTGCGGATCGACCAGTTCGATCTGCTCGCCAGCGATCAGCACGACACCGGCGATGGGTCCAGTCCCGCCCGACGCGGAGCGACGCGCCGGCGCGATCTCGGCGGGCAGCGTCACGATCTCGATCGCATCGGCAATCGCATAGGCCATCTCGCTTTCGCCGTCGGTCAGCCGCAGAACGGCGACTTCGCTCCGGTCGCCGATCTCGCCGACCGCGTGAAGAGGGATGATCGCATCGCCGACCGACAGCCGCATCGCCCCGGCTGTCCAGCGGATCGCGCTGGTCGGCACCGGCTCGACGCGATCGATCACCGCCAGCGCGATCGCGCGCCGCTGGCCGTCGAGATCGTCGAACAGCAATGCCGGCACGCCTGGGACGACCACCTCGTCGGCACCTGCATCGTGCACGACCACGGGCGCGAAGCGCAGCCCCGCCACTGCGGCTATGCCCGATGCGTCGAGCAACAGCATCGGCAGGCCGTTGTCCGGCAGCGTCTTCCCCGCATAGACACCGGTCGCCATCACCGCGGGCGAGGCCGGTTTCACGACCAGTTCCTCGGTATCGATCACGGTGTCGACACCGAGCGCGTACTCGCCCTCGCGGGTCGACACGATCACCAGGGTCGGTGGCGGCTCGGTACCGAGACGGAACAGATGACCGAGCGAAACCAGCGGCATCCGGCGCCCCCGGACCAGTACCGCCGCGGCGTCGCCGATCGCCTCGATCCGTACGGAGTCGCCGCGGACCGTCACGATCTCCTCGATCGACTGGCGGGCGAGTGCGAAGCGCTGCGTGCCGACGCCGACGATGATCGTCGAGAGGATCGACAGCGTCAGCGGCACGTGGATGACGATGCGAAGCCCGCGCCCCGGATCGTTGGTCAGGACGATCCGGCCGCCGATCTGTTCGATGTTCTCGCGGACCACGTCCATGCCGACACCGCGACCGGACGTGGCCGTGACGGTATCTCGGCTCGACAGGCCGGGTGCGAAGATCAGGTCGAGCTTGGCGGTCGCGCTCATCGCCGCAAGTTCGGCGAGTGTGTGGAGATTCTGCTCCGCGGCCTTGGCGACGATCCGGGCGACGTCGATGCCCTGCCCGTCATCGCTGATCTCGATAAGGATCTGGTTGCCGGACTGACGCGCGGAAACCACCAGACGCCCCGCTTCGGGCTTGCCGGCGACGCGGCGCACCATCGGCGTCTCGATCCCGTGATCGATCGAGTTGCGGATGATATGGACCAGCGGATCGCGCATCAGCTCGATCATCTCGCGGTCGAGTTCGACGTCGGCGCCTTCGATCACGAGGTTCACCGCCTTGCACAGCTCCGCGCTGGTATCGCGCACCATCCGCGGCAACGCGGAGAACAGCGCGTCGACCTTCTGCATGCGCGTCCGCGTGACGGTGTCGCGCATGTCGGCGACGGTCAGCGACAGGCGTTCCAGCGCGGCCTCGACCTTCGGATCGACATCGCTGTCCCGCAGCCGCCGCGCCAGTTCGTTACGCGCCAAGACCATCTCGGACATGCCGCTCATCATGTGATCGAGCAGATCGACATTGAGGCGTACGCTGCGACTGGTGGCGCGGCCAGCGGGTGCCGAAGCGGCCAGAACGGGTACAGCCGCCGCCTGACGCTGCGCGTCCGGGGCAAGCGCGGCGATCAGCAGGTCCTCGCCCGAATCGTCCAGCGCCGACCCCGCATCGATCGCCTCGACGATCTCCGAAATCCGGTCGACGATGCCGAGCACCGCGTTGACGAGCGCCGTATCGGGCGTTCGTTTGCCGTCGCGGACGGCGGCCAGCACGTCTTCCGCCGCATGGCTGAGCCGGGCAAGTCGCGGCAGATCGAGAAACCCGCAGCTTCCCTTGACGGTGTGCACGAAGCGGAAGATCGCATCGAGGCGGGCGCCGTCGGCGGGCTGCGCCTCCCATGCGACGATCTCGCCGGAGATCGCTCCCAGCGTTTCGCGCGTCTCGGCAATGAATTCCTGTAACAGATCGTCCATGCCGGCCCCGCGTTCGAGGCACCGTCATGCATGGTGGAGGTTAAGAGGCCGTTAGCTCTGGTACGAAGGACCGGTGCTTCGATTCCTCCCCGCACGCAGGATCGCCAACCTCGACGCGCTTACCGCGCGCTGAAGACCGCACCGAAGATCATTATGTCATCGGCGGGCTCGGAAACGATCACCGTTCCACCAGCCTCGGTGACCAGCGTATTGATCATGTACGCGGCCGCGGCGCGTGGCGTGACGTTGTGAACGCCCTCGCCCTCGACCAGCGTACGCCGGATCTCGGGATCGAGCACGATGCGGGCCCCCTCGATCTTGACGACGATCTCCAGCTGGCCGTCATTGTCCTCGGCGCCGACCTCCATCGTACCACCGCGTACGAGCGATTCGGTCGCGACCAGCGCGAGGTTGAGCAGCACCTTTACTGCCGACCGCGGCATCGCCGTCGTCTCGACCGCCCAGACGAACGTGATCCGCTTGTTCTCGGCAACCAGCCCTTCGATCGCAGTGCGCGCCTCGTGTGTATCGACCAGTTCGCCGAACCCGCCCGCCGCCCCGAAGGCCAGGCGGAAGAACTTCAGCTTGCTCGCGGACGCGCGTGCGCTGTCGGCGAGCAACTGCATCACCCGCTCGCGCATTGCCGGGTCGGTCTCGTCGGCAAGCAGCTCCAGGCCGTTGTTCAACGCGCCTACCGGTGAGAGCAGGTCGTGACACAGGCGCGAACAGAGCAAGCTCGCGAAATCGACCGGGCTGACCGTCATGAAAATCCCCTAATTCTGGAGGGTCTTGTGACGGGGGTGCAGCCGCTGCGCAAGTGCGACGGCTTGGGAGAAGCGGACCGAACCCGCCCCGTGACCCCGGCCCTGTTCCGGGGTCCACGATTCCACAGACTCACGACTATCGAGTGGGCGGAACGGTGAATGCCGGAACGAGGCTCTCCTGGGCGTAGCCGAAGGGCCCCCACGACTGAAGTCGGCGAGCGTTACGTGCAGTCGATCGCCTCTTTGACGAATGCTCCGACATCGACCGACCGCCAGGCCCGCGCCCGACCCGCGCCGATAATCATCCAGACCGCCCCGTCCCCCATCGCTTGCGCCGCATCGCGCGGAGACGGAACAGGCAAACCAGATGGATGCGAGTGATAATGCCCGATCACGGCCATCCCGCCCGATCGCGCGTGCCGATGCGCGGCAAACAACGCGGTTGGATCGATCTCGAACGTCCGCGCAGGGTTCGCCGCCACGTTCGCGCACGCAGTTGTCGCTTCGATCCGTCCCGCCGCCCCGAACAGCAGCCCGCAGACCTCCGCATCCGGCGACGCAGCCGCCTCTGCGACCATCCGTCGCAGCAATTCGCTTGAAATCGTCACGCTCATCGCCACATCGGTAGGACATGGACCGGGGGGTTTCCATCGTCGAAGCATCGATCACGCCGGCCACGGATGGCTGGAGGCTGGATCGTGCGCTTGCCGAAGTGCTTCCCGATATGTCGCGTGAGCGGTTGAAAGCGCTCATTGCCTCGGGCCAGGTGTCGCTCAACGGTCGCGAGTGGCGCGATTCGGCGAAGAAGGCGGCGGCAGGCCAGGTTTTCGCGGTTGTGATCCCTCCGCCGACGCCGCTGCACAACGAAGCGCAGGATATCCCGCTCGTGGTCGCCTACGAGGACGACGACCTGATCGTGATCGACAAGCCAGCCGGGCTCGTCGTCCACCCTGCCGCTGGGAACTTCGACGGTACGCTCGTCAATGCGCTGCTCCATCACTGCGCCGGCAATCTGTCGGGCATCGGCGGCGTCGCGCGGCCCGGCATCGTCCACCGCATCGACAAGGACACGTCGGGGCTGATGATCGCCGCCAAGACCGACCGCGCGCACGAAGGCCTCGCCAAGCAGTTCCACGACCACAGCATCGACCGCCGCTACAAGGCGATCGTCGGCGGTGTCCCGCGCCCGCCTAGCGGGACGGTCAACGCACCGCTCGCGCGGAGTCCGCAGAACCGCAAGAAGATCGCGATCGTCGAGGGCGGCAAGCGCGCGGTGACGCATTTCTCGACGATCACGGCGCTCCGCGGTGCGGCGTTGATCGAGTGCCGCCTCGAGACGGGTCGGACGCATCAGGTCCGCGTGCACATGGCGTCGATCGGCCACGCCTTGTTGGGGGACCCGGTCTATGGTAGAACAAAGCAAGCTCAGAAGTTGCTGCTCGAAACGCTCGGTTTCCGCCGGCAGGCCTTGCACGCGGCGCATCTGGGGTTCATCCATCCGGTGAAAAGCATCGCTTTGGCGTTCGAAAGCGAAATGCCCGCAGACATGCAGGAACTGTTCACCCAGCTTCACGTATAGATAATCGGTCCTATGCCGCATTGCGGCAATCGGGGTCAGCAGAAAGGGATTACGACAATGGCAGCCCGCTCCAACGTTCCAGCGACGATTCCTGCGCTCGGCAGCGAGGCCGGTCTCAATCGCTATCTCGCCGAGATCAAGAAATTCCCTCTCCTGAAACCCGAGCAGGAATATATGCTCGCCAAGCGCTTCCAGGAGCATGGCGATACCGAGGCTGCGGCGCAGCTGGTGACGTCGCATCTCCGCCTCGTGGCGAAGATCGCGATGGGCTATCGCGGCTATGGCCTGCCGACGTCGGAGCTGATCTCCGAGGGTAATATCGGCCTCATGCAGGGCGTGAAGAAGTTCGAGCCCGAGCGCGGCTTCCGTCTCGCGACCTATGCGATGTGGTGGATCCGCGCCTCGATCCAGGAGTATATCCTGCGGTCGTGGAGCCTCGTGAAGATGGGCACCACCGCCGCGCAGAAGAAGTTGTTCTTCAACCTGCGCCGGATGAAGAGCCGCCTCGATGCGTTCGAGGACGGCGATTTGCGTCCCGAGCACGTTACCAAGATCGCCACCGACTTGGGTGTTGCCGAGACCGACGTGGTCAGCATGAATCGCCGCATGGCGATGGGCGGCGATACGTCGCTCAACGTGCCAATGCGCGAGGACGGTGAAGGCCAGTGGCAGGATTGGCTGCAGGACGATGCGCCGCTGCAGGACAAGATCGTCGCCGATGCGCAGGAAGCGGACGTTCGCCACTCGATGCTGGTGTCGGCGATGGACGACCTCAACGAGCGTGAGCAGCATATCCTGACCGAGCGTCGCCTGACCGACGATCCCAAGACGCTCGAGGAACTGTCGCAGGTCTACGGCGTGTCGCGCGAGCGCGTGCGGCAGATCGAGGTGCGCGCGTTCGAGAAACTGCAGAAGGCGATGATGCGGATCGCTGGCGAGAAGCGGCTGCTGGCTGCTTAACATGGCGCGCACCGTCGTCATCGGCGGCGGTGCGGCCGGTATTGCGGCGGCTAGGACGCTGCATGATGCAGGACATGAAGTCCTGCTGATCGAGGCCAGCGACCGCCTAGGTGGCAGGGCCCACAGTCTCCCCCTCTCCTCCTTGTTCCCCCGCGAAGGCGGGGGCCCAGACTGGATCCCCGCCTTCGCGGGGGAACATATTGATGCCGGTTGCGGCTGGCTGCATTCCGCCCAACGCAATCCTTGGACATCGATAGCAGAAGCTACCGGCTTCACCGTCGACCGCTCCGATGCAAACTGGCGTACCCAGTGGCGCGACCTTGGCTTCTCGTCTGAAGATCAAACGTCCTCCGCCGTCGCCTACCAAGCCTGGAACACGCGCGCCGTTGCCGCCCTCGAAGGCCCCGACCACCCCCTCTCCGACTTCATTGACGCGCACGACAAGTGGCGCCCGAAGGTCGACGCGATCTCCGGCTACGCCAACGGCGCGAACCTCAGACAGGTCTCGCTCCACGACTGGGCCGCCTACGAAGACGCCTCCACCGACGATAACTGGACGGTCAAGGAAGGCTACGGCACACTCGTCGCCAGCCATGCCGCCGATCTGAATATCCGCCTCTCCACCCCGGTAACGCGCATCGACCACAGCGGCCGCCGCCTCAAACTCGACACCCCCGCCGGCACGATCGAGGCGGACGACGTCATCGTCTGCGTCCCCACTACCGTCCTTGCCAGGTCACAGATCGTGTTCGACCCGCCGCTCCCCGACAAGCACGCCGCCGCCGCCGACCTCCCGCTCGGGCTCGCGGACAAGGTGTTCCTCCACGTCGACCGTCCCGAATGGCCGACCAACGCGCATTTGATCGGCAATCCGTACAGCGCCTGCACCGCGAGCCACCGCCTGTCGCCGTTCGGCTGGCCGATCGTCGAGAGCTTTTTCGGTGGCGACTGCGCGGAGATGTTGGAGGACCGCGACGCTGCGCAGTTCGCGATCGACGAACTCGTCGGCTTGCTCGGCAGCGACTGGCGCAGGCGCTTCACGCCGCTTGCCGCGACCCGCTGGCGGCACGAGCCGTATATAGGCGGCAGCTACAGCCATGCACGCATCGGCCAGGCCGGGCAGCGTGCCGTCCTAGCTGCCTCTGTCGACGACCGCATCCACTTCGCCGGCGAAGCCTGTCACCCGTTCGACTTCTCGACCGCGCACGGTGCGTATGAGACCGGCGTTGCGGCCGCGCGCGCGGTGATTGGCGAGCCTGCCCCGATCGCATAAGGAGCGCCGATGGGCTTCTTCCGCATTTTCGCCAAGATCATCTTCGGGTTCGTCCTGATCACCGTCGCCTGGGTCGGGATCTATCGGTTCGTGCCGGTGCCATTCACGTGGACGATGATGGGCGACGTGCTCAACGGGCACGGCGTGACCAAGGACTGGATGCCGCTGTCGGAAATGGATCCGGACATGGCACGCGCGGCGATCGCCGGCGAGGATTCGCGGTTCTGTTCGCATCATGGCTTTGATTTCAAAGCGATGGCAGGCGCGGCGGCGCGCAACGCGCAGGGCGGACGGATCCGCGGCGGCTCGACCATCAGTCAGCAGACTGCGAAGAACGCGTTCCTGTTCCAGGGCGGCGGTTATCTGCGGAAGGCGTTCGAGGCGTATTTCACCGTGCTGATCGAGGCGATGTGGCCGAAGCGGCGGATCATGGAGGTGTATCTCAACATCGCCGAGACGGGTATCGGGACGTACGGCGCGAACGCCGGGGCGATTCGGTATTTCAACCACGATGCTTCGCGGCTGTCGCCGACGGAGGCGGGGCGGATTGCCGCTGTTTTGCCGCTGCCGAAGAAGCGGGCTGCGATCGATCCTCATGGTTTCGTGCGGAAGCATGGGAACACGCTGTCGCGGCGGGTTTCTGTAGTTCGGAACGATGGGTTGGACAGTTGCCTGCGATCCTAAACCACGTTCGTCACCCCGGACTTGTTCCGGCATGACAGATCGGGTGTTGCAACTGCCCTTCCCACTCCATTGTTCTTCCGCGAAGCGGTAGCCCAGTCTGGGTCTCCGCCCTCGCGAGGGAACACTTTAGTTTACTGCGTTGACTTCTCGACCGCGTCGCCAGCCTTGTCGGCTGCACTACCGACGCTCTTCGCCGCCGAAGTGATCGCGGCGTCCTTGCTGTTCTGCGCGCCTTGGCGGCTGAACAGGTAATAGCCGCCGATCAGCACCGCAATTAACAACACGACGGCGATCAGCGTGCCGCCACCGCCGCTTCGGCGCTCGATAACGGTGGTGTGGGTGGTCGGGGTTTCGACGATACGCTCTTCGGCCATTTTGCCTCTCCCTGATTACTGGAGAGCGCAACGCCGGCCGAAGAGCGATTGTTCCCGCGCCGAAACGAACCCGATTTGGTTCAGAACGGCAGCTTGAAACCTGGCGGCAGTTGCAACCCGCTCGTCATCTTCGACATCTCGGTACCCGACACCGCATCCGCCTTCGCCCGCGCGTCATTGAACGCAGCCGTGAGGAGGTCCTCGAGCATCTGCTTCTCGCTCACCTGCATCAGCGAATCGTCGATCGCGATGTTGATGATGCGGCCCTTGGCGGACGCCTTCACCTTGACCAGACCGCCGCCGGACGCGCCCTCGACCTCGATCGTATCGAGACTGGCCTGAGCCTTTTCGAGTTCGCTCTGGACGTTCTGCGCCATCGCGAGGATTTCATCGATATTCTTCATGCGTTGCTCCTTTGGCCGGGCCACGATTCTAGCTGGGCGTCGGGAAACGCTGCCACCGCGGCCTTCATGATGGGGGATTCGAGAATAGCCTGGCGCACTGCAGCGTCGGCGGCGTCCTGCGCCTCGCGCAGCGTCGGCGCGCCAGGGGCGTCGACGATCGACACTTTCCACGCGGTTCGCGTTACGCTCTTCAACAGCGTGTTGAGTTCGGCGAGCGTGTCGGCCGAGACTGGACGGCTGCCGCTCAGGACGAATTCGGGCGGCGAGTAACTGACGACGCGTGCGCCGTGACGAAGACGCGCGGCGATCGCGAGGCCGCCCGATTCGTCGAGCAGATCGACCAGCGCTTCGAACGTCGGCGGCAGGATCGGGCCGGTCGCGACGGGTTCGGGCGCCTTCGCTGCTGATCCAGCGTTCCAGGGCGGCGCTTCGCCGGACGGGGGTGTAGGTGGCGGCGGCGCCGTTGGTGTAGCCGCCGGGGCCGCACCGCTGGCGATCTGGCGGGCAAGCTCGCCGGGGTCGGGCAGCGTCGAGGCGTAGATCGCGCGCAACAGCGCCATCTCTGCGGCCTCGATCGGCAGCGCGGCCTTGGCGACCTCGTCATGCCCCTTGAGGAACAACTGCCACAGGCGGTGCAGCGCGGGATAGCCGAGCGATGCCGCCCATTCCTCGCGTGCCGCACGCTCCTCAATCGGCTGCGCGGCGTCCGGCGGCGTGCCGACCTTGGTCAGCGTGATGCCGTGGACGGTTTCGAGCAGCGACCGCAGCACCGACAGCGGGTCGACGCCGTAGTCATATTGGCGGCGCATCGAGGCGAGCGCCCCTGCCCCGTCGCCGGCGAGGATCAGGGTCAGCAGATCGCGCACTGCGCCCCGGTCCGACAAACCGAGCATCTGGCGCACTGCGTCCGCGGTCACGCCGCCGCCTTCGAGCCCGGCATGCGCGATCGCCTGGTCGAGGATCGACAGGCCGTCGCGCGCGGAGCCTTCCGCGGCGCGGGCGATCAGCATCAGTGCCTCGGGATCGGCTGTGACGCCTTCTTCGGTCGAGACCCAGGCAAAGTGCTTCGCCAATTGCTCGGCGGAAATGCGACGCAGGTCGAACCGCTGGCAGCGCGAGAGCACCGTCACCGGTACCTTGTTAACTTCGGTCGTCGCGAACAGGAATTTTACGTGGGGGGGCGGCTCCTCCAGCGTCTTCAGCAGCGCGTTGAACGCGTTCTTCGACAGCATGTGGACTTCGTCGATGATATAGATCTTGAACCGTGCGGTGACGGCCGAATAGCGTGACGCGTCGATGATCTCGCGGACGTCGTCGACACCGGTATGGCTCGCCGCATCCATCTCGATCACGTCGATGTGGCGGCCCTCGGCGATCGCGCGGCAGGGTTCGCAAACGCCGCATGGGTCGATCGTCGGGCCGCCATTGCCGTCAGGGCCGATGCAGTTGAGTGCCTTGGCGATCAGGCGGGCGGTCGACGTCTTGCCGACACCGCGGACGCCGGTCATCAGGAACGCGTGGGCGAGCCGATCGCGCTTGATCGCGTTGCCGAGCGTCTGGACCATCGCGTCCTGGCCGATCAGTTCGGAAAAGGTCTGCGGACGGTATTTGCGCGCGAGCACGCGGTAGGCGGCATCCCCTTTTTGGGCTGGCGTCTTGGCCGGTTGCAGGGGTTCGCCCAAGTCGAAGGAATCTGACATTGGGGGCTATATAAGCGGTTTGGCGGCGCTGTCGAAGGGAGAGACATTCGGTAAACGACGTCTGTAACTAGAAGCAGCAAAAACTACTCCGTCACCCCGAACTTGTTCCGGGGTCCACCGTTCCGCGTACTCGCAGCCATCGATCGTGGGGCACCGTGGATGCCGGAACGAGCCGGGCATGACGGATCAGCAACCGCTGACAAGCTGAGCCATTCAGGGAAATTACGGAAGAAGTATTAGAAGTGCGCTGCGGCTAAGCCGCATCGTCAGTCGGCGCCTTGCGCCGCTGGCCGCGCTCACGTTTGCTTGCAAACGTTCGCGGTGGGAGCCGGGACGACCCGTAGCTGAGTCGTTGTGGCTGCTTCCTTCCGGATCTGACCAAGTTGGCGACGACCACGTCCGCCCGACTCCCGCGGCGCATATGGCGGGGTCGGGCGGGATGATCAAGCCGCTTTAGTATTCGCGGCCATTCGATCAGCGGCTGACGCGAACCGTGCGGCAGACGCGCTGACGGTGATGGTTGCGATAGACGTTGCGGCAAACCTGGCGCGTGCGCACGGCGTGGCGACCGTAGCCAGGGCGGCGGTCGTCGTGGCGAACGACGGTGCGCTCGTGGACAACGGTGCGCTGTGCAGAGGCTTCGGCGGCGATGCCGACCGGCGCAAGACCGGTGAGTGCGACGAGACCGGCGGCGGCGAGGGTGAACAACTTCATGATAATCTCCTTATTGGTGCGGGCCCTCCCGAGCCCAGCAACCTATGTTACCAAACCAAGGACAGTCGTTACGGTTCCGTATCAGCGACGGAAGCAGCGACGGACCGGGCCGTAATAGCCACGCTCTATCCGACAGACGACGCGTGAGCGGCCGTATCCGCGGGGTCCGCGATAGCCGTAGCCGCCGCCGCGGTAGCCGTGATCGCCGCGGTATCCGCCGCCATAGCCACGGTAGCCACGATCTCCACCGCGCCAGCCACGGTCACCGCGCCAGCCGCGATTGCCATGCCGTCCGCGGTCGTCGTGCCAGCCACCACCGCTGCGGGGGCCGTCCCAGCCGTGGCGCTGCGCATCGGCGGGTGCCGCGGCGAACAGGGTCCCCGCGGCCAGGGCGCCAGCGGCGAACATTGCGATGATCTTCATGTCCGGTACTCCTCTCAAGACCTCGTACATTGAGGCGATGAGGGGATAGTGTGGCCGCGGCCGTGGACGGTCCCTGAACCGCCCGTTGTCTTGCTGTAAGCTTTGCCGACCTAAGCCGGGATGCGGACGATCAAGCCGTCGAGCGTATCGGTCAGCCGGATCTGGCAGGCGAGCCGACTGGTGCGCGTCGCGTTGTGCGCGAGATCGAGCATGTCCTCCTCGTCCTCGCTTGCGGGCTGCAGTTTGGGGAAATCGGCAGCATCGACGATGACATGACAGGTCGCGCAAGCGAGTTGGCCTTCGCAAGTGCCTTCGAGCGACTGGTTGTCGGCTTGGGCGACGTCGAGCAGGCGGTCGCCTGGGCTGGCCGTAACGCTGCTAACCGTGCCGTCGCGGGCGATGAAGTGGACGATCATGGCCATTGCGCCTGGGCTGCGGCGACGATCGCGTCGATCGCGTCGAGGAGTTCGGTTTCTGTGGTGTAGCGGCCGAAGCCAAGGCGGATGCTGGACCGCGCCTGCGCTTCGGTGAGGCCGATCGCGCGGAGGACGTGGCTGGAGCGGCCAGACCCGCTGGCGCAGGCGGACCCGGCGGAGAAGGCGATCTCGCGAAGGTCGGACATCAGGCGGTTCACGTCGAGGTTTGTGCGGCGGACGTTGAGGTTGCCGTGGTAGCGGTGTTCGGTCGAACCGTTGATCGTCCAGCCGGGGCCGAGGCGATCGAGCGCGAGCGACCAAAGGCGGTCGATGTGCGCGGCGTCCTGATCCTTGCGGTCGGCCATGAGGTGCGCGGCGACGCCGAAGCCTGCGCAGAGTGCGGGTGACAGCGTGCCCGAGCGGCCGGGGGCTTCCTGTGCGCCGCCGTGCATCAACGGCGCGAGGTCGACGCCGTCACGGATCCAGAGTGCGCCGATGCCTTTGGGGCCGTGGATCTTGTGCGCGGAGATGGCAATCAGATCGACGGTATCGGGGATCGGAACGCGGCCATAGCCTTGCACCGCGTCGCAGAGCATCAGCGCGCCGGCTGCGTGAGCGATCTCGGCAAACGCGGCGATCGGCTGGATGACGCCGATCTCGTTGTTGACGAGCATCGCGGCGACGAGGCGGGTGCCAGGGCGGATCATGGCGCGGGCCTGGTCGAGGTCGACCACGCCGTCTGGGTTGACCGGGAGGATCGTGACTTGGCGCCCCCTCGCCGCTTCGGCTGCGACCGTGTCGAGGACGGCAGCGTGTTCGGTGGCGAGCGTGACGATCGGGCCGGTCGTGCCCTTGATCGCCCAGTTTAGTGCTTCGGTGGCGCCGCCGGTGAAGGCGACGCGGCCGCCGGGTGGGAGCCGCTGGGCGACTTGGTCGCGGGCGACTTCGACGGCTGCTTTGGCGCGGCGACCTTCGCGGTGGGGGGAGTGCGGGTTGGCGTGCTGTGATTCGAGCCACGGGAGCATCGCGGCGAGCGCTTCGGGCGCGAGCGGGGTCGTCGCCTGGTAGTCG
Source organism: Sphingomonas sp. CFBP 13603 (assembly GCF_014892665.1). NCBI lineage: Bacteria > Pseudomonadati > Pseudomonadota > Alphaproteobacteria > Sphingomonadales > Sphingomonadaceae > Sphingomonas > Sphingomonas sp. CFBP 13603. The sequence goes on from NZ_JADBIA010000007.1 coordinate 102,879, forward strand.
AGGTACGTCATGCCCCCAGTCTCCCAGGGCGCTTTATGTCCTGGGCGATCCGCGTCCAGGCTTCGGCGAACTTCGCGACGTCTTCGACCGTCGTGGTCCAGCCGAAGCTGACGCGGACGACTTCGGCGGCGGCTTCGGGGGAATATCCCATTGCGGCGAGCACGTGGCTAGGGCGCATGCTGCCCGACGAACACGCACTGCCCGCGGAGACCGCGAAGCCGGCCATATCGAGACGGATCAATTGTGCCGCGGAGCTTACGCCGGGCATGCGGTAGGAGGCGATCGTGGTGATGCGGGGGGAGTTTTGCGCGATGATCTCGCCGCCGCCCGCCAGGATCGCTTCGTCGAGTTTGGCGCGAAGGTCGGGCATGTCGGCGAACCAGTCGCGAGGCGCTTCGAGCGCGGCGGCGAAACCCAGCGCGCCGGGCAGGTTCTCGGTGCCGCCACGGTAGCCACGCTCCTGCCCGCCGGTCGGATCGAGCAGGCCGAGATCGCGGACCAGCAGCGCGCCGATGCCGGGAGGGCCGCCGAGCTTGTGCGCGGAGACGATGATCATGTCAGCATCGGGGAGCGGGAGTTTGGCGGCGGTCTGGGAGCAATCGGCTATCCAGAGACAGGTAGGCCGATCTTGCAGGACGCCGGTTTCACTGTTCGCGGATTGCAGCGCGATCGTCTGGGCGCCATCTCCGTTCGCGACGATACCGCCTGCGTCGACCTCCAGCATCACCGGCTGCTCGGCCGAGCGCAGGACTGCATCATGCTCGACCGCCGCCACCGCAACACCGGGACGGCCACGCAACGCCAGCGTTGCGGACTCGCTCGCGCCGCTCGTCAGGATCACGTGATGCGGCCAATCCAGCGCCTTGGCGATCCGCTTGCGCGCGGCCTCCAGCGCAGCCCGCGCCGCCCGCCCCTCGGCATGCGGCGAGGAGGGGTTCGCCCAGCGCGCCATACCTTCCATTACCGCCGCGATAGCCTCGGGGCGCATCGGCGTGGTGGCGGCATGATCAAGGTAGATACGCGAGTCGTTACGGGCCAGGGTCGGTTCCAATTGCGAAAAGGGGCTCGTTCCCTATATAGCGTCGATAATCCGGCACTCCACCCGAGTGCGTATCCCAGCTCGCGAGTGCCCATGCCAGAAGTCATTTTCCCCGGTCCCGAAGGCCGTCTCGAAGGTCGTTTTGCGCCGGGGCCACGTCCGCGCGCACCCGTCGCGATGATCCTGCACCCGCATCCGTCGGCCGGTGGCACGATGAACAACGCGATCGTGCAGCAGCTCTACAAGACCTTCCAGCGGCGTGGCTTCGCGACTTTGCGGTTCAACTTCCGCGGCGTCGGCAAGAGCCAGGGCGTGTTCGACAACGGCGTCGGCGAGCTGAGCGATGCGGCGAGCGCGCTCGACTGGGTCCAGAGCTTCCACCCCGAGGCGCAGACGACCTGGATCGCGGGCGTCAGCTTTGGCGCGTGGATCGGCATGCAGTTGCTGATGCGCCGGCCGGAGATCCGTGGGTTCATTTCCGTGGCACCGCCGGCGAATCTGTACGACTTCACGTTCCTCGCGCCGTGCCCTTCGTCGGGCATCATCATTCAGGGCGAGGCCGACGAGGTCGCGACGCCGGGCGCTACGCAGAAGCTGGTGGATAAGCTGCGGACGCAGAAGCACATCACGATCCATCACGACACGATCCCGAAGGCTAACCACTTTTTCGAGCACGAGATGCCCGAGTTGATGGGGAGCGTGGACAAGTATCTCGACATGCGTTTGGACCCGAACTCACCGATCCGGTGATTTTCCTTCTCCCCTCGGGGAGAAGGTTGCGCGCCAGCGTGGGATGAGGGGGAGTTGGGGATCGATACGCTATCCCCAACTTCCCTCTCCCTTCCCACCGCAAGCGCGGCGGGCCCCTTCCCTCTCCCCGCAGGGGCGAGGGAGGTTAGAGCGTCCAGATCGCTACGTTGGCCAGCAGGACTGCGGCCATTACCAGCATGAGCACGCCCTTTTTCGTATCGCGCTTCTTTACGATCAGCGCGGTCCCGCCGATCAGGCAGGCGAACATGCCCAGCATGGCGATGGCGGGTGCGGCGGCGGCGATGCTGGTAAGGGTGGCGTTCATGCCGCTCGTTACGCCACCACGCTGCCGGATTGAAGCGCGTTGACTTCACGTCACCCGCAGCAATAGCCTGACGACTTCGATCGGATAGTCGGAGGTTTCATGCTCGTCATTCTCGCGTTGATCGCCGCGCAGACACCGACCCCAGCCGATTGCCGGTACGACAAGCCAGCGATGATGGCGCTCGACGAACGCGCGTTCGATCAGGCCATGACGGGCGGCTGGCGTACGCTCGCGAACACTGGTTGCGATGCGCAGGCGGCCGAGCTGATCGCCGAGTGGCGCGCGGCTCATCCCGCCAACCTACGCACCGCCGGGCTGCTGCAATGGCATGAAGGTCAGTTGCGCGCGAACGCGGGGCAGACGACGCGGGCGATCGCTCTGTTCGAGGCCGCGCGGAAACCGGTTGAAGAGGATGCGGGGTTTGGCTGGAACCTGTATGTCGACGGCAGCATCGCGTTCCTGCGTCGCGACCTCCCCGCATTGGACACCGCGCGGGCCAAGCTCGCCGCACTTCCCCGCCCCGCCGGCTATGCTCCGGTCGGTCCCGACGGCCAGCCTCGCGCCTATGCGTGGCCGATGAACCTGAACATTCTCGACGGGTTCGTCGCCTGCTGGAACCAGAGCTACAAGCAAGCTTATGCCTGCGCAAAACCGGCGGTGAAGATACTCCCGCCCTCGTGATCAGCCGGCGATCGCCTTGGCATAGGCGGTGAGGTCGACGTTGCCGCCGGACAGGATGACGAGCAGGCCGGGTTCGAGCTTCACCTTGCCAAAGAGCACCGCGGCGAGGCCGACCGCGCCGCCCGGTTCGATCACCAGGCGCAGTTTCTCCGCAGCCCAACGCTGCGCCGCTGCGATCTCCAGTTCGCTTACCGCCACGCCGGTCGCGTCGCGGCGGGAGAGGACGTCGAAGGTCAGCGGTGACACGCGTAAGGTCTGGAGCGAATCGCAGGCAGTTGGCGGCGGGTTGGGGCCGACGGGTTCGATCCAGGATGCCTCCAGCGAGCGGCGCATGTCGTCCCAGCCTTCGGGCTCGACGACGGTGATCGCGCTGTCTTTCAAGGCCAGCGCGATGCCTGCCGATAGACCACCGCCACCGCAGGGGATGACGACGCGGCTTGGTACGCCCATGCCGAGCGCCGCCATCTGCGCCGCCGCCTCGATCCCCGCGCTCCCCTGCCCCTCGATGATCCAAGGGTCGTCGAAGCTCGGGACCAGCGTCGCGCCCCTCGCTTCCGCCAGCCCTGCGGCGATCGTCTCGCGGCTCTCGGTGGCACGGTCGTAGGTCACCACCTCCGCGCCCAGTGCCAACGTCGATTCGCGCTTCAGTCGCGGCGCATCCGACGGCATCACGATCGTCGCCGCGATGCCGAGGCGTCTGGCCGCCCACGCCACGCCCTGCGCGTGATTGCCCGACGAGAACGCGACGACGCCTTTTTGTCGCGTCGCCTCGTCCAATGCGGTGAGCCGATGCCACGCACCGCGAATCTTGAAGGCGCCGATTGGTTGCAACGACTCGGCCTTGAAAGCTACCGGTACGCCCTTGATTTCACTGACGAACAGTGGCGTCAGCGGAAGGATGCGGGCAATCTTTTCTGCGGCGTCCCGCACACCCGCCCGGGTCGGTTGTCGCAAAATCGTCACACGCCGTCTCCTATCCGCCAAACGCTATTTACATGGGGGGCGCGTAACCCTAGATCGCGCTTCCGCTGCCCCATGGGACTTCCAACCGCAAGGCAGTGTTTTCGTAATTTGTCTCAGGACATTGGAGGTCCCTTGAATTGGTCAAGCATCATATCGCGCTGGGGTTAGCGAAAGCCCATTCGACCGCCGACACCTTCCACATCGGGAGCGGCATCGACATCGCTAAAGGGCGTCCGGTTAACCCGGTCACGCTCGTTCGTCCGCACGCTGCTGCGCGCGCCGCTCGGTTCTTCGTCGAGAAGTTCCCGGGTCGCTCGATGTATGCGGTGAAGGCGAACCCGTCTCCCGAACTCCTGCAGATCCTGTGGGACAATCGCATCACGCATTACGACGTGGCGTCGATCGCCGAAGTGCGCCTGGTCGCGCGGACGCTTCCCGAGGCTACGCTGTGCTTCATGCATCCGGTCAAGGCCGAGGAAGCAATCGCCGAGGCGTATTTCACGCACGGCGTCCGAACCTTCAGCCTCGACAGCCTGGAAGAGCTCGACAAGGTCGTTCGCGCTACGAAAGCCGCCGCCGACCTGACGTTGTGTGTGCGCCTGCGCGTGTCGTCGGAGCATTCGAAGCTGAGCCTCGCGTCGAAGTTCGGTGCGGCACCGCATGAAGCCAAGGAGTTGCTGTTCGCGGCCCGCCAAGCAGCGGACGCGCTCGGCATCTGCTTCCATGTCGGTTCGCAGGCGATGACCCCGGAGGCCTATTCGAACGCGATGGAGCGCGTCCGTGCGGCGATCGTCGAGGCGGCAGTCACGGTCGACGTCATCGACGTCGGCGGCGGCTTCCCGTCTTCGTATCCCGGCATGGAGCCGCCACCGCTCGAGCATTTCTTCGAGACCATCCACCGTGCGTTCGAATCGCTGCCCGTCAGCTATTCGTCCGAACTGTGGTGCGAGCCGGGCCGGGCATTGTGCGCGGAATATTCGTCGATCATCGTGCGCGTCGAAAAGCGTCGCGGGACCGAGCTGTATATCAACGACGGTGCGTATGGCGCGCTGTTCGACGCGGCGCATATCGGCTGGCGTTTCCCGACCGAGCTGCTCCGCGAACCGGACAGCCGTGCGAAGGACATGGAGTTCAGCTTCTACGGTCCGACGTGCGACGACATGGACTATATGGTCGGCCCGTTCATGCTGCCTGCGGACACGCAGGCGGGCGATTATATCGAGATCGGCATGCTCGGCGCGTACGGCTCGGCGATGCGGACCGCGTTCAACGGGTTCGGATCGGACGAGACGGTGATCGTCACCGACGAGCCGATGGTCTCGCTGTATGACGAGCGGTTCCAGGACCTCGCGTCGAACGTCGTCAAGCTGTAACCAAGCTTTAGTACCGCGCCCTTCTTCCTCCCCTCCCGTTTACGGGAGGGGTCGGGGGAGGGCTTGTCCGCGAGCGTGGCGTTCGCGGATATTTCAGTCCCTCCCCTAACCCCTCCCGCAAGCGGAAGGGGGATTTATGGAGCATGTTATGACCGAAGACACCCGCATCGACGCGCAGCGCAAGGCGGAACTCCTTTCCACCACCGTCGAGCATATCGACATCACCAGCTTCGACGCGCGGCCGATCGTCGACGCGATGAAGAAGATGTCGTTCACCAGCCGCGATCTCGGCCGTGCGACCGACATCTACAACCAGATGCTGGCCGACAAGGACTGCACGATCTTCCTCGTGATCGCGGGCTCGACGAGCGCCGGCGGTTGCATGGACCTGTATGCCGAGCTGCTACGCAATAACATGATCGACGGCATCGTCGCGACCGGCGCGACGATCGTCGACATGGATTTCTTCGAGGGCCTCGGCCACAAGCATTACCAGGCGCTCGAAGTGCCGCACGACGACGTGCTGCGCTCGTTGATGATCGACCGAATCTACGACACCTACATCGACGAGGAAGAGCTCCAGCACGTCGACCACACGATCTTCGAGATCGCCGAGACGCTCGAGCCGCGCGCCTATTCGAGCCGCGAGTTCATCCGCGAGATGGGCAAGTATCTCGTCGAGCACGGCAAGAAGGAGAACAGCCTCGTCAAGCTCGCCTATGAGCATGACGTGCCGATCTTTTGCCCGGCATTCGTCGATTCGTCGGCCGGCTTCGGTCTGGTCAAGCACCAGGTCGACGCGGTGAAGGCGGGCAAGCCGTACATGGTCCTCGACGCGATCGCCGACTTCCGCGAGCTCACCGAGATCAAGATCAAGGCGGGCACCACGGGCCTGCTGATGATCGGTGGCGGCGTGCCGAAGAACTTCATCCAGGACACCGTCGTCTGCGCCGAGATCCTCGGCCATGACGACGTCCAGGTTCACAAGTACGCGGTGCAGATCACGGTTGCCGACGTGCGCGACGGTGCGTGCTCGTCGTCGACGCTGCAGGAAGCGGCTTCGTGGGGCAAGGTCAACACGGGCATCGAGCAGATGGTGTTCGCGGAAGCGGGTTCGGTGATGCCGCTGCTCGCGTCGGATGCGTATCATCGTGGGCTCTGGAAGGACCGTCCGGTCCGCAAGTGGGGCGCAAGCTTCGACTGAGGCGGACCGACTGACGGTTGATTGACGGTTGATTGACGGTTGATTGACGGTTGATTGACGGTTGATTGACGGTTGATTGACGGTTGATTGACGATCGTCCCAGGGCCGTTCTCCTGCGTAGGCAGGAAAACGGCCCTGGGACGATTGATTCCGGCAAAAGCAGCGAAATCCACCTCGCGCGTTTGCCAAGCCTTCCCCCGCTTCCCTTCCATCGTGTAGCATCGCGGCATGACCTTCGATCGCCGCTCGCTCCTGTCGCTACCCCTGGCCGCTGGCATTGCGCCGGCCGCATTCGCGCAAGCCACTGCGCTGCCTGGACCTTCGGACATTCCGGTCTGGCCACCCGCCGAGCATTTTCTGCTCTGGCCAGGTATCCCCGCTGGCGCGCCGAACCCGCTCCCTCGACCGAACCCGGAGATCGCGGCCCGAGAGAATGGGTATCGCGACATCAAGATGCGCGGCGTCGCGCGGCCTGAGGTCGGTGTGTTCCGACCGCAGCGTCCCGATGGTCGCGCGGTGCTGGTGATGCCCGGCGGCGGCTATTATCTCACGTCGCTGCGCAACGAGGGAATCGATGTCGCGCGCGTCCTGAACGGCTTCGGGATCACCGTGTTCGTGCTGAGCTATCGCCTGCCCTGTGAAGGCTGGGCCGACCGCGCCGACGTGCCGCTGGCCGATGCGCAGCGGGCAATGCGACTGATCCGCGCCAATGCGCGCGCCTATCGCATCGACGCGCGCAAGCTTGGCGTGCTCGGGTTTTCCGCAGGCGGTCATCTGGCGGGATCGGTGACCGTCCTCCACGATTACCGAGCATACAGCCCGATCGACGCCACCGATCGCCATTCCGCACGCCCGGCCTTTGCCGGACTGATGTATGCGGTGTCGAACGTCGATCCGGGTCGCAGCCATGGCGGTTCACGTGCCAACCTGCTGGGTCCCGATCCGTTGCCGGCGGTGCAGGCGCGTTACGCGATCGATCGTCAGCTGCGCCCCGGGACGCCGCCGCTGTTCCTGTTGCATGCCGAGGACGACAAGACCGTACCGGTTGCGAACACGGTGGATATGCTCGCCGCCGCCCGGCGCGTCGATATTCCGACCGAGGCGCACTTCCTGCAACATGGCGGGCATGGTTTCGGCACGCGCTTGTCGCCGCGATCGCCGGGATCGCTATGGCCGCAATTGTTCGATCGCTGGATGGGCGAATCGGTCGCCGGCTGAGGCGCCACGAGGTTGGGCCGGTGCGGCCGGGACCCGCCGCGCAGTTCGGACGTTCTCTTTCCATACGGGAGATCGCCGATGACTCAGCCGCACGCCAAACCGCGCACTGTCTTCTATGAGAATGGCGAGGTGGTCATCGATGGGCCAGACGGCGCGATAATCTCGCTGACGCCCGAGGCGGCGTTGCAGACCGCGGGTCGACTCGACGAAGCGGCGCTCGATGCACTGATCGCACGCGCCCGGGACGACATCGCTCACTGATATTTTCAGGGCCGCTAGCGGGTTAGCTTCATGCCTCCGTCGTAACCCTCGATGACTGCGATACCGGTATAGTTGCGGACGCTTGGATGACCTGCGTCCGGCAAATGCCCCGGCTGATGGGTTTCGGTCAGGATCAGGATGTCTGCACCTGCTGCCTCGGCCGAGGCGATACCGGCGGCGGCGTCCTCGAACACGAGGCAGTCGGTTGCTGCGACCTTGAGTCGCTCCGCGCCAAGCAGGAAGCAATCAGGCGCAGGCTTGCCGTTGGCGACGTCTTCCGCGGCGATCATGGTTGCGGGGATCGGCAACCCGGCGGCCTTCAACCGTACTTCGGCCAGCGCGCGTGGGGCCGAGGTCACGATCGTCCACCGTTCGGGCGGCAGGCTGGCCAGGAAGGCCGCGGCGCCGGCGATCGGCTTGACGTCGTCGACGTCCTCCATCTCTGCTGCCGTGATCGCGGCGGCCTCCGCGACCGGATCGACACCGGGAAGGCCAAGCCGGCGGATCGTCTCGACCGACTGCACGCCGTGAATCGTCGGCACGAACGTCGCGGCGTCGAGGCCATGCGCGATCGCCCATTTGGTCCATGTGCGCTCGGCGGAGGCGATCGAGGTGAGGATCGTGCCGTCCATGTCGAACAGGAAGGCGGCGTAGGTGCGAGTCGGGAGAGTCATGCGGGTGCTCGTGGGGGAGGTTTGTGGGTTGGGCAAGGCGGTTCGGTTCAGCTCTCTGCACCACCCCGGCAAAGGCCGGGGCCCAATTGGCATGTCCGAGGTAACGGCGCGCCGCACTTAATCAGAATCGTCCCCCAATTGGGCCCCGGCCTTCGCCGGGGTGGTGGCAGTTCTGATAGTGGCGGCAGCAAAACCTGCCCCACAAAGAAAAGGCCGCTCCGGTTTCCCGAAGCGGCCTGTATTCCTATACCAAGCCGAAGCTTAGATGTCGTCGCCGAGTGCGCCCTTGACGCTGCCCTTGACGTTCTGCGCAGTGCCCTTAGCCTGCTGCGCTTCGCCTTCGGCTACCAGCTTCTCGTTGTCAGTCGCCTTGCCGACGGCTTCTTTGACGTTACCTGCAACCTTGTTGCCTGCTGCTGCGACCTTGTCGGTGAACTCGCCCATCAGAGCCTCCACTTGCTTTTGCGGACCCGCCAACCGGGCCGCTTGAACTTGCAGAGGTATAACGGCCGTCTTTACCGTGGGTTCCGTGACGTTTGCGTCATGACCTATGTTTCAGATCAGTCCCGCCAGCGGGCTAGACGGATCGGCATAGCGACGCTGACCCATCCGCCCGGCGCGGTATGCGAGCCGCCCCGATTCGACCGCGGCCTTCATCGCGGCGGCCATCATCAGCGGGTCCTTCGCCTCGGCGATCGCGGTGTTCATCAGCACGCCGTCGCAGCCGAGTTCCATCGCTACCGCCGCATCGGACGCGGTACCGACGCCGGCGTCGACCAGCACGGGCACCCCTGCCCCCTCGACGATCAGGCGGATCGTCACGCGGTTCTGGATACCAAGGCCCGAGCCGATCGGTGCGCCCAGCGGCATGATCGCGACCGCGCCGGCGTTCTCGAGGCGCTTGGTGGCGATCGGATCGTCGACGCAATATACCATCGGCTTGAAGCCCTCATTGGCGAGTATCTCGGTCGCGCGGAGCGTCTCGACCATGTCGGGATAGAGCGTCTTGGCTTCGCCGAGCACTTCGAGCTTCACCAGCTCCCAGCCGCCCGCCTCGCGCGCTAGTCGCAGCGTGCGAATCGCCGATTCGGCATCGAAGCAGCCGGCGGTGTTGGGGAGGTAGGTGATCTTCTTGGGGTCGATGAAGTCGGTCAGCATCGGCGCGTTACGATCGGACACGTTGACGCGGCGGACGGCGACGGTGACGATCTCCGCGCCCGACGCCTCGACCGCAGCGGCGTTCTGCGCGAAATCCTTGTACTTGCCAGTGCCGACGATCAGCCGAGACTTGAAGGTCTGGCCTGCGACGGTCCAGCTGTCCTCATGGTCGCCACCGCCGACGAAATGCACGATCTCGAGGTCGTCGCCGTCCTCGACCATCACGTTGGCCAAGGTCGAGCGCGGCACCACCTCCATGTTGCGCTCGACCGCGATCTTCTCGGGTACGAGACCGAGTTCAGTCGCGAGTCCTGCCAGCGAGAGCCCGGCGGAGACGCGCTTGTGCTCGCCGTTGACGGTGATCGAGACGGTGCCATCGGAATGGGGCATGGGTGTATGGTCCACTATATAGCGAAGGCGCGGCTCGACTTGTCGCGAGACGGGCCTGTAAGGAATGGCGTGACGCGCATATAGAGACCGCTCCGCAGCACTCGCAACCGACCCGTAACCGAAAGGCCGCCCTTGCCCGATACGATATTCGTCCTGAACGGCCCCAACCTCAACCTGCTGGGAACGCGCGAGCCGGAAATCTATGGCGACGAGACGCTCGACGACATCGCCGGGATGCTGGAGGACCGCGCCCGCGAGCTCGACTTGGAGATCGACATGCGCCAGTCGAATCACGAGGGTCACCTCGTCGACTGGATCCAGGAGGCGCAGGCGCGCGGTGCCAAGGCCGTGATCCTCAACGCGGGTGCGTTCACGCATACCTCGGTCGCGGTGCACGACGCGATCAAGGGCGTGAAGACGCCGGTGATCGAAGTGCATCTTTCCAATCCCCATACGCGTGAATCGTTCAGGCATGTGAGCCTGGTCGGTCAGGCGGCCAAGGGTACGATCGCGGGTTTCGGCGCGCTTTCGTATCTGCTCGCGCTTGAAGCCGTCGCACGGTTCTGACAGGAGGCCCCGCCATGAACGATACAACTGAAAACACGGGCGCAATGCAGGTCGACGTGACCCTGGTGCGCCAGCTCGCCGAACTGCTCGACACCACGCAGCTGACCGAGATCGAGGTCGAGGACGGCTCGCGCCGGATCCGCGTCGCGCGCAAAGCCGCCCAGGCAGCACCCGTCGCGCATTACGCGCAGGCGCCCGCCCCGGCCCCCGTCTCGGCACCGCTGTCGATCCCGCAGGCCGAGGTCGGTGCGTCCGCCCCCGCGATCAGCGCGAGCGCGGTCAAGTCGCCGATGGTCGGCACCGTCTATCTCGCCGCCAACCCCGAGGCGAAGCCGTTCTCGACGGTCGGCCAGAAGGTCAATGCGGGCGACACGCTGCTGATCATCGAGGCGATGAAGGTCATGAACACGATCGTAGCGCCGTCGGCCGGCACCGTGACCGCGATCCTGGTCGAGAACGGCCAGCCGGTCGAGTTCGACCAGCCGCTGGTCGTGGTCGAATAATGCCGCAAATCAAGAAGCTGCTCATTGCGAATCGCGGCGAGATCGCGCTGCGGATCCACCGTGCCTGCCACGAGATGGGCATCAAGACGGTCGCGGTGCACTCAACCGCCGACGCCGACGCGATGCATGTCCGGCTCGCGGACGAGGCGATCTGCATCGGACCGCCGTCCGCCGCGGACAGCTATCTGAACATCCCGAACATCATCTCGGCCGCCGAAATTTCGGGCGCGGACGCGATCCATCCCGGCTACGGCTTCCTCAGCGAGAACGCGCAGTTCGCCGAGATCGTCGAGCTTCACAACATCCTGTTCGTCGGGCCGAAGCCCGAGCACATCCGGACGATGGGCGACAAGGTCCAGGCCAAGCGGACCGCGGGCGCACTCGGGTTGCCGCTCGTCCCCGGTTCGGACGGCGCGATCAGCGACATCGCCGAGGCGAAGCGGATCGCCGAGTCGATCGGCTATCCGGTGATCATCAAGGCTGCGTCCGGTGGCGGTGGTCGCGGGATGAAGGTCGTCAACGACGCCGACGATCTCGAAACGCAGATGCAGCAGGCCGGTAGCGAGGCGAAGGCCGCGTTCGGCGACGCCACCGTCTACATGGAAAAATACCTCGGCAATCCGCGGCATATCGAATTCCAGATATTCGGCGACGGTGAGGGTAACGCGATCCATCTGGGCGAGCGTGACTGCTCGCTCCAGCGTCGTCACCAGAAGGTGCTCGAGGAAGCGCCCTCGCCGATCATCACCGCAGAAGAGCGCGAGCGGATGGGCGGGATCGTCGCCAAGGCGATGGCCGACATGGGCTATCGCGGCGCGGGGACGATCGAGTTCCTGTGGGAAGCGGGCGAATTCTACTTCATCGAGATGAACACCCGGCTGCAGGTCGAGCATCCGGTGACCGAGATGATCACCGGGCTGGATCTCGTTCGCGAGCAGATCCGCGTCGCTGAAGGTCATCCGCTGACGCTCCGCCAGGAGGACGTCCAGTTCCGCGGCCATGCGATCGAATGCCGCATCAACGCCGAGGACCCGCGCACGTTCGCGCCGTCGCCGGGGCTGGTGAAGGTGTATCATGCGCCGGGCGGGATGCATGTGCGCGTCGATAGCGGGCTGTATGCGGGGTATCGCGTGCCGCCTTACTACGACTCGATGATCGCCAAGCTGATCGTCTACGGGACGACGCGGCAGGGTGCGTTGCGGCGACTGCGGCGGGCGCTTGAAGAGATGGTGATCGAGGGCGTCACGACGACGATCCCGCTGCACCGTGCGCTGCTCGACGATCCTGAATTCCAGGAAGGCGCGTACACGATCAAGTGGCTGGAAGAGTGGTTGGCCAAGCAGGGGGCTTGAGCGCTCTACGGCACTAGGCTTGTTCTCCCGCAAAGGCGGGAGCCCAGTCTGGGCTCCCGCCTTCGCGGGAGAACAAGAAGTGGTTGGGCCTGGTTCTGGCCAAAGTTAGTTCGACATGACGGAGCATTCGTGAAGGCGACGATCTACCACAACCCGCGTTGCTCCAAGTCCCGCGAGGCGCTCACGCTGCTGCAAGAGGCAGGGGCGGACGTCACGATCGTCGAATACCTCAAGAACCCTCCATCCCGCGCGGAACTCGTCCGCCTGTACGACCGCGCCGGCATGACGCCGCGCCAGGGGCTCCGCATGGCCGAGGACGGCGCCAAGGCGGTCAAGCATGGCGACGCCGAGGCGATCCTCGATGCGATGATGATCGATCCGTTGCTGATCGAACGCCCGCTGGTCGAGACCGACAAGGGCGTCCGGCTCGGCCGCCCGATCGCGCGGCTGCACGAAATCCTGTGATCGGCGCCCCTGCCCTTACATTGCGCACGCACCTCCAAGGTGCCGCAATTTCGGGCAGCGAAATCAACGATATTCCGCGGTTGCCCGAGGGCGCTGCGGCTGGCACGCTTGGTGCAAGGCGCCCTTCAGGGCGGACGGCTCGCTCGCAAGGGCGAGGGTTTCAACAATCGGGGGCGTACCTGTGAAAAAGATCGAAGCCATCATCAAGCCGTTCAAGCTGGATGAGGTGAAGGAAGCGCTGCACGAGATCGGCGTGAGCGGCATCACCGTGACCGAGGCCAAGGGCTTCGGCCGGCAGAAGGGCCACACCGAACTGTACCGCGGCGCGGAATATGTCGTCGACTTCCTGCCCAAGGTGAAGCTCGAGGTCGTCGTCGAGGACGGGCTCGCGCAACGCGTCGTCGAGGCGATCGCTGCGGCCGCGCAGACCGGCCGGATCGGCGACGGCAAGATCTTCGTCATCCCGGTCGAGAGCGCGCTCCGCATCCGCACCGGCGAGCGCGACGACGACGCAATCTAGTTCCTAGCCATGCATATTGCGTTGACGACGAGTGACGACATCGTCATTTGACGCGACGCAACATTGTGTGGAAATTCCGTTCCATACCGCAATTAGATTCCCCGCATGATGCGGCGGAAATCTCAAAACGAAGGGCAAGCATCATGGCGAATTCGGCCTCCGACGTTCTCAATATGATCAAGGACCAGGAGATCGAGTGGGTCGATCTGCGGTTCACCGATCCCAAGGGCAAGTGGCAGCATCTGACGATGGTCGCGAGCCTGATCGGCGAAGACGAATTGACCGACGGCCTGATGTTCGACGGCTCGTCGATCGAGGGCTGGAAGGCGATCAACGAGAGCGACATGACGCTCAAGCCCGATCTCGATGCGGTCTATGTCGATCCGTTCTCGGCGACGCCGATGATGATCCTGATCTGCGACATCAGCGATCCGTCGACCGGCGAGCTGTACGCGCGCGATCCACGCTCGACCGCCAAGCGCGCCGAGGCGTATCTGCTGACCACCGGCGTCGGCGACACCGTGTATGTCGGCCCCGAAGCCGAATTCTTCATGTTCGACGACGTCCGCTTCGAGAACAGCTATTCGACGAGCTACTACAAGATCGACGACATCGAGCTGCCGGGCAATTCGGGTCGCGAATATGAGGGCGGCAACCTCGGCCACCGTCCGCGCGCCAAGGGCGGCTATTTCCCGGTCGCACCGGTCGATTCGGCCGTCGACATCCGCGGCGAGATGGTCTCGACGATGATCGAAATGGGCCTGCCCTGCGACAAGCATCACCACGAGGTCGCGGCCGCGCAGCATGAGCTGGGCCTGACGTTCGGCACGCTGACGCAGACCGCGGATCGCATGCAGATCTACAAGTACGTCGTCCACCAGGTCGCACATGCGTACGGCAAGACCGCGACATTCATGCCGAAGCCGATCAAGGAGGACAACGGTTCGGGGATGCACACGCATTTCTCGATCTGGGAAGGCAAGACCCCGCTGTTCGCAGGCAACGGCTATGCTGGCCTGAGCGACATGTGCCTGTATTTCATCGGCGGCATCATCAAGCATGCCAAGGCGGTCAACGCGTTCACCAACCCGTCGACCAACAGCTACAAGCGCCTCGTCCCCGGCTACGAAGCGCCGGTGCTGCTCGCTTACTCGGCGCGCAACCGCTCGGCATCGTGCCGCATTCCGTACGGCACCGGCCCCAAGGCGAAGCGCGTCGAAGTGCGTTTCCCGGACGCGCTGGCCAACCCGTATCTCGCTTATGCAGCGCTGATGATGGCCGGCATGGACGGCATTCTGAACAAGATCCATCCGGGCGAAGCGATGGACAAGAACCTGTACGACCTGCCGCCGGCAGAGTTGGCCCAGGTTCCGACCGTCGCGGGTTCGCTCCGCGAGGCGCTCGAATGCCTGCTCGCGGATCACGACTTCCTGCTGAAGGGCGACGTGTTCTCGAAGGACCAGATCGAGAGCTATGTCGAGATCAAGTACGCCGAGGTTGCGCGTTGGGAGATGACGCCTAGCCCGGTCGAGTATGACATGTACTACAGCGGATAAGGCGCGACCACGCTCGCGCCGATCCGCGCAGCGGATATCCGCTGTCGGCCGGCGTCGTGTAGCGACGACCGACGGCGTGGCTTTGCCACGTCGCTGAATTGGAAGAGGGCGCCCGGAGCAATCCGGGCGCCCTTTTTCTGTCAGGCCTAACGAACCCTCTTCCCGGCGCGTTCAATGGGAGCAGAGATCAGGCCGGCGCTCCTTCCGTCATTCCCGCGGAGGCGGGAACCCATACTGGCTGACGGCGCGATCGAAGCGCGAGCAGTCGAGTTTATGGATCCCCGCCTGCGTGGGAATGACGATGGGCTCGGTGACGACGAAAAGGTATGGCCCGGGATCCGCGCCAACCATGTTTCCCCGCGAAGGCGGGGACCCAGTCTGGGCTCCCGCCTTCGCGGGAGAACAAGAGGAGGTAGCCTCGATTAACTTCGCGCGTTGGGTTCGATTGATCGACCGCGTCCGGCACCCATATCCCGTCCGAGACGCACCGCCCCCAAAACCCAAGGAACACCCGTGACCGAAGACAGCGGCAACAGCGCCGGACGCGCGATCCCCAGCGGCCGCCTCGCCCGTCTCGGCGTCTTCGGCAAACTCGCGGGCGGCGTGGCAGGCGGAGTTGTCGCCGAGGGTGCGCGCCGTCTCGCCAACGGAGAACGCCCCAAGATCGGCGACCTCCTCCTCACCCCCGCGAACGCCACGCGAGTCGCCGACCAGCTCTCCCACCTTCGCGGCGCGGCGATGAAGCTGGGGCAGATGATCTCGATGGACGCGGGCGACATGCTCCCGCCCGAACTCGCGACCATCCTCGCCCGCCTGCGCAACAACGCGAACCACATGCCCCCGCAACAGCTCGATCGCGTGCTTGCCGCCGAATGGGGCAAGGACTGGCGCCGCCGCTTCGCGCATTTCCAGGCGCACCCGGTCGCCGCCGCCTCGATCGGCCAGGTCCACCGTGCGCGTCTGCCCGACGGCACCGAACTGGCGATCAAGGTCCAGTATCCTGGCGTCAAGGAGAGCATCGACGCCGATGTCGACAACGTCGCGACTCTGCTCCGCGTGTCGGGCATGCTCCCCAAGTCGCTCGACATCGTGCCGTTGCTCGACGAGGCGAAGAAGCAGCTTCACGAGGAAGCCGATTACCTCCGCGAGGCGCAGATGCTCGCGCGCTACGGCGAGTTGCTCACCGACCAGTCGCAGTTCGTCGTGCCCACACTTTATTCCGAGCTCACCACGCCACGCGTCCTCGCGATGAGCTTCGTCACCGGCGTGCCCGTCGAGACGCTGGAAACCGCGTCGCAGGATGTCCGCGACCGCGTGATGCACGACCTGATCTCGCTGGTGCTGCGCGAGCTGTTCGACTGGCGGCTGATGCAGACCGATCCGAACTTCGCCAACTACCGCTGGCAGCCCGAGACGGAAAAGCTCGTCCTGCTCGATTTCGGCGCCGCCCGCCCCCTCCCCGCCGAGACCGGTGAAGGCTATCGCCGTCTGCTCACCGCAGCGCTAGCCGGCGACCGCGACGCGGTGCGCGAAGCCGCTATCGCCGCCGGTTTCCTCGGCGAGGCAGCCGTTCTCCAGCATCGCGCACTGGTCGACCGAATGATCGACGTCATCCTCGCCGAACTCGCCAAGCCTGGCCCGTTCGACTTCGGCGACCGCGCGTTCGTCGGGGTCCTGCGCGAACAGGGTACAGAGATCGCCCGCGACCGCGACACCTGGCACCTGCCGCCGATCGACACGCTGTTCGTCCAGCGCAAGATCAGCGGCACTGCCCTGCTTGCCGCTCGCCTCAAGGCGCGAGTCGATATCCGCACTATGGTCGCCGCCTATTGTGACGGCGCGCCATCGTAAGGATCAGCGCAGTTTCAGCGCCTGCTTCACGCTTGCCCAGCTGACATATTTGAAGTTCTGCGTGGCGGGCGCGTTGTCGCCGTCCTGTGCGACGAACAGGCCCTGGGGGTAGGCGGGGCCGAAGTTGCCGAGCATCAGTTCGATCCCGTCGGTATCGCTGGTGCCGTCGATCGCGCCGCCGCCGATGCGGAAGCGCCCGGCATAGGTGACGCCCGGCAGGCGGTAGAGCGTGTAGGCGTTGTCGCCCTGGCTCGACACGACGAGATAGCCGCCGTTCCTGCCCGACGGGGCGAGCGCGAGGCCCTCGGCGTCGGCGACCAGCGTCTTGCCGTCGACCTTGGCGATCGGGGTTGCCGTGACCGGCGCGGATGGGTCTGCGTCGAACCGCCAGAGGCCGACGTCCTCCTCGGCGACGTAGAGTTGCCCGGTGCGGTCGTCGACGACGCAGCCTTCGGACTGGGTGCCTAGCTTCATCGAGCGGACCGTCGTGACCTTGGGCGATGCGCCGGACAGGTCGATCGCGACCTGGTCGATGCGGCCGTCCTTCAGCACGACGAAGCCGAACAGCGCGTGATCGCGCGCGCGGGTCCAGAGGCACATGCCGTAGGCCTCTCCCGGCCCGACCGGGAAGCGGCCTAGCGGGACGAGCTTCGCCGCCGCCGTGTCGAGCGTGAACAGCGAGACGTGCGCGGTGGCGATGTCGGCCCGGTCGCTGGCCGCGGCGATCACGCGCGTCCCGACATCACGCAGGTCGACGTTGTTAAGCCGCGCGGCCGGGGTGAAGCTGAGGCGCTTGCCCGTCAGGCTGTAGACGTGGATGCCCGCTTTCTTGTCGGTGCCGATGACGAGGCTCTTCGCCGGATCGCTCGCGTTGCGCCAGATCGCGGGATCGTCCGCGGCATCGGCGGCGGTGTCGACCGGATCGGTCTCGGCGGTCGCCGCGACTGTCGGCGCCTCGACCGCCACCGGGGTTGATGTCGTTGCACATCCCGCGAGCAGCAACGCAGCAAAGGGAAGCATACGCATCAGAACGTCACCCGCACGCCGCCGGTGTAGCGCCGGCCGAACGTCTCATGCTCGATCGTGTAGGCCGAGGAACCGACATAGCGGCGGCCCGGCCCGTTCAGCAGATTGGCGAAATCGCCGTAGATCTCGACGTTGCCGTTGATCGCATAGCGGACGGACGCGTCGAGTTCATTGTCCTTGGCCCAGTAGAAATCGCCGCCGTCGACGCCGCGGACCGTGCCGCCTACGTCCGCCACCGCACCGATCGCATCGAGCCATGCCGACCGGTTTTGGTACGAAACGCGGGCCGAGAATCCGTATTTCTCGTAATAGGCGATCAGATTGTAGATCGCGTCCGATGCGCCGGGTAGCCGCACTTTGCGCGACGGAATCGCACCCGTTGCCGGCGTATCGGCGCGGCTCTTGTTGATCGTCGCGTTGAGCTGGACGCCGAAGCCGCCCATCCAGTCCGGCAGGCCGAGATCGGCGGTGAAGGGGTCGAGCTGCTGCTGGATCGCGCCCTCGATCCCCATGATATAGCCTTTGCCGCCGTTGATGATGGTCGAGTAGACATAGCCCGACCGATCGACGCCGGCGGTGTTGAGGTTCGTCTGGCCGTAGGTCCGGGTCGAGTCGAACAGGACATCAGTGACGTCCTTGTAATAGGCGCCGATCGACAGGAAGCCGCGCGGCATCGTGTAATATTCGACGTAGAGATCGACGCCCTTGGCCTTTTCGGGCTTCGCGTCGGGGTTGCCGCCAGAGATGGTCGCATTCGCGTCGTTGATGCTCAGATTGGGGCGCAACTGATCGTAATCCGGGCGTGCGGCGCCGGTGTTGAACGACAGCCGCGCCTTCATCCGGTCGTTGACGTCCCAGTTCACGTGCAGGCTTGGATAGACGAGAGTCTGGCTCGATTTCACGTCTATCAGGCCGAGCGACGAGAACGCCCGGGCGTCGTTGCGGATGTGCTCGACGCGCGCGCCACCGATGACGCTGCCCCAGTTGGTGGTCGTCGTCGCCATCGCGTACGCCGAATAGACCCTCTCGCCGACGTCGTAGAAATTGGCGTCGGTGGACACGAACGGGCTGACCGCCTTGGCTTGGTCGACCAGCGCCAGAATCTTGTCCCGATCGAAATACTGGAACATGTAGCCGAGCGGGATCTCGCCCTGGAACCCGCCCGGCTTGGCGATGGCAGCGTACCCGGTCGGAATGCCCGCCGCGGCGAACTGGGCGGGGGTGCTCAGGTCGATCAGATACTCGTTCGCGGTCTTGGTGCGATCGTCGTAGCGGAGACCGGCCGCGAACACCGTCTGCGCGCCGAACACCGAGGCCTCGCGGCTGATGTCGAGCTTGGCGGTGTACGCCTCGGTCACATCCTTTGCCTTCAGCGAACGCAATCGCGTCAGCGTACGCGGGAAGTCCTCGATCGCCGTCACCTGCGCGCCGCGCGAGAAGGTGCCGTCGGCGTTGCGGATCGTGCGGAACAGCTGGACCTTGGCGAGCTGTGGGTCGGTCAGGTCGTAGCCGACGGTCAGGCGGTTGGCGGCGTTCGCGCCGTTGGTGCCGAACGACGGGCTGTCATAGTTCAGCTGCGCAGGCTGCGAGCGATCGTCGATCGACCGCGTGTAGTTGCCGCGCCAAGCGACCTTCCACTCGCCGAGTTCATGATCGCCGCCGATCGTGTTGGTGAACACCGACTGCTTGTATTTGCGCACGGTGAAGTTCGAGTTGAGATCGATCCCGTAAACCGTGCCGAGCAGCGGCGTGTTGCCGGTGCAGACATCCGCGTAGCCCGTCGTCCCCGACGCGGGCCGCGTGTTGACGGTGCAGGCGGCGGTGCCGTTGGGCGTGCGCGACTGCTGGTCGTCGAGATCGAAGATGTAGTTGTTGCGCTGTTCGTCGTCCTCGAATGCGGAATAGATCGTTTCGGCGAACAGCTTGTGGCCGGGCGCAGGACGCCAGTCGAGCCGGGTCGACAGCGAGTAGTTCTTCCGGGTCAGGCGATACAGCTTGTTCTCGGTCTCGCGCGCCCATTTGCGGTTTTCGAAGCCGGGCCGGAGATCGCGATCGACCGCCTCGAAATCGGTCTCGAAATTGTCGGTGACCATGCCGCGACGATACAGGCTGGCTGACGACACGATGCCGAACTCGCCGATGCCGGTGTCGATCCGGTCGGAGATGACGAGCGAACCCTCATATTCGGTCTTCTTGCCGAGTTCGACATGACCGACGCCGCCCTTGGCCTGCACCTTCATGCCTGGATAATCGAACGCCGAGCGCGTGATGATGTCGACGTTGCCCGCGATCGTCTCGCCGGTCATGTCGGGGGTGACCGCCTTGCGCACGATGATCTGCGACGCGATCGCCGAGGGGATCGAGTCGAAGCGGGCATCGCGACCTTCGGGGCTGACGACGTTTATGCCGTCGATCGAGAGCGTGGTCCAGTTGATCGGTGCGCCACGCAGCGTGATGTAGCGTGCCTGGCCCTGATCGCGCTGGACGCCGACGCCGGGGAGACGGCTGACCGCCTGGGCGACGTTCTGATCGGGCAGGCGTCCGATCGAGTCGGAGGCTATGACCGAGACGAGCGAGGGGCTGGTCCGCTGGATCTGGAGCGCGGCGGCTTCGGACTCTGCGATCGGGCGCGAACCGGATACGACGATCTCGTCGCCCTCGCCTGCTTTCGCACCGACTTCGATGGTCATCGCGACGTCGAGCGTCACGGCAGTATCGGCGACCGTCACCGTCCGGCGTGCGTCGGGGAAGCCGACATAGCGGATCACGAGTTCGTGCGTGCCGGCGGGGACACCGAGCAGCGAGAACCGTCCGGTGCGATCAACCACGGTCGACAAGTCCAGCGCGGGAATCGAGACCGACGCGCCGTCGAGATATTCGCCGCTGCCCGCCTGCGACACGGTACCGACGACCGATCCCGCAGCGCGCGGCGCACCGACCGAGGTCGCGGCGTCGGGACGCGCATGCGCGCTGGCGACGGTCAACGGAGTCAGCGCGCAGCCGGTAAGCAGTACGTGCGCGAGGACGCGACCGCGAACGCGGGTCGAGAGGTTCGATTTCATGGTATTCCCCCGGGTGGTCCCGGCTTCTTCAGCCGGCTTGGGAGGCGCGGTAGCGGCCTCGCATGGCAACGCCGTTACGTCTGCATGACAAAGACATGACAGACGGTTCATCTGAGACCGGCTCACGCTCGCGCGAGGACAGTGTCACATTAAACGAGCATTAAAATCGTCGGACACGGAATTCTTATATTCGTAACGGACGTGCCACGACCGCCGCCTATCGCGCCCTTCAAGGCAAAGACTGCCGAAAAAGGGAAACTCTCGATGTTGAATTCAGCAAGCCTGCGCTTGCGGCTGCTGGCCGGCGCCGCCCTGACGGTCGCGATCGCGTCGCCAGTGTTCGCAGCCCCCACGCCGACCGCCGCCAAGGATACGGCGCCCGCGACGGCTGCCGCAGACCCCGCGATCGATCCGGCCCCCGCCGCTGCCGAACCCGCCGCTGCCGAGCCCGCCGACCAGACCGGTCTTGGCGAAATCGTCGTCACGGCGACCAAGCGCGAGACCAACCTGCAGAAGACGCCGATCGCGATCAGCGTGCTGACCGCCGCCGCGCTGACCGACCGCCACGTCCAGAGCCTGTACGATCTCGCCGACGGTACGGTGCCCAGCTTGCGCATCGCCACCTTCGAAGCGCGCCAGTCCGCGCTCACCATCGGCATCCGCGGCATCGTCCCGCTCGACGCCAACCAGCCCGCGCGCGAGCAGGGCGTCGGCATCTACATCGACGGCGTCTATCTCGGCCGCCAGCACGGCCTGAACGCCGCGCTGTTCGACATCGAGCGTGTCGAAGTCCTGAAAGGTCCGCAGGGAACGCTGTTCGGTCGCAACACCGAGGGCGGCGCGCTCAGCCTCGTCAGCCGTGCGCCCAGCGGCAAGCTCGAAGGCCGCGCCGAGGGCGGCATCGCCAATTACGGCGGCTATAACGGCGACTTCCACCTCGACCTGCCCAAGTTCGCCGGCTTCAGCGTCAAGCTGGACGGCGTGCTGCAGCATCAGGACGCGACCACGAAGAACCCGTTCGAGGGTGCGGCCGGCTTCAACTATTTCGATCGCAAGGGCGGCCGCGCCGCGGTGCGTTGGCAGCCGACCAGCACCATCACCAACGATTTCGCGTACGATGTCGCCAAGGACAAGAACACCCCGTTCTACAGCCAGCTGCTGAACTACAATCCCAATGGCTGCGCGAACGGCGCGGTCACTGCGTCCACCACGTGCGTGTTGCCGAGCGTCAACTACACCTCGCTCACGGGTGGTCCAGTCAAGGCGCTGCTGCCGGGCGTGGTCGTCAACGGCGACAGCCGCATGAAGACCGCCGATATCGGCGTGCCGCAGCAGGTCAGCGTCGACAAGACGCACGGCTTCACCAATTCGCTGAAGTGGAACCTCGGCTCCGAGCTCGAACTGCGTTCGATCACCGCATGGCGCGGCGTCGACGTGGAGCAGTATGACAATAGCGGCGGTGCGCATCGCCCGCCGCTGGTCAACCTGACCGCCAACTGCACCGCGGCCGCGCCGTGCGCCTTCAGCCGCTACAGCCTCGCCGACCTGCGCCAGCGCCAGTTCAGCCAGGAATTCCAGGCAGTCGGCACGATCGACTCCGTCGACTACGTCGCGGGTCTCTATTACTTCAACGAGCATGTCAGCGACGATGCCGCGACGCCGAGCTCGCTCGGTGCGGTGGCGACGACGACCAACGGCGTCGTGACCGGTGCAAACATCGTGTCGATCCCGTTCTGCACCGCCAGCACGCCGGCGTTCGTCGGCACCGCGGTCAACGGCTGCTCGATCGATCGCGCCTCGGAAGTCTGGTCGAAGAGCTATGCGGCGTACGCCCAGGCGACGTGGAACGCGACCGACGTGCTGCACCTCACCGTCGGCGGTCGCTACACCAAGGACAAGAAGCGCGGCGTCCTGCACTATTTCAACAACCTGAACTACGACACCGCCACCCCGGCACAGCTTGCGGCCAACGGCTACACCCCGCTGGACAAGACCTGGAACCGGTTCAATCCGATGGTCACGCTGGCCTATGACCTGAACGACGACACGCACGTCTATGCGAAATACTCGACCGGCTATCGCGCCGGTGGCGCGAGCTCGCGTACGCCAAACTATCTCGCGTTCGAGCCCGAGGATCTGAAGTCGTACGAAGTCGGCCTGAAGGCGGACTTCTGGCAGCATCGGGCGCGCCTGAACCTTGCCGGCTACATCATGGACCGGAAGAACAGCCAGGAAGACGTCAGCTTCATCACGTTCGCGAACAGCGCCAACGTGAACGTCCTGCGCGTCGTCAATGCACCGGGTATCACCAAGATCCGCGGCATCGAGGCGGACCTGACGGTAGCACCGGTGGAAGGCCTGACGCTCAACGCGTCCTATGCCTATACCTACACCAAGATACCGCCGGTTCCGGTCAGCTTCACGGTGGGCGCCAACACGTCGACGGTGCTGCAGCAGTTCTACATCCCGTTCACGCCGCGCAACGCGGCCAGCGGTTCTGCCGACTATGCGATCCCCGTCGGCGGCGGCGACACCAAGGTGAAGTTCCACATCGACGGCAATTATTCGCAGGCGACACAGGCGTTCGACCAGTTCGCCACCAAGGCCGACGCGTCGTTCCTGGTCAACGGCAGGATCGCGCTGGCGAACGTGCAGGTCGGATCGGCCTCCGATGTGACCTTCTCGGTGTGGGCCCGCAATGTGTTCGACAAGCAGTATGTCTTCCGTCGCGATCCCTCGAACAGCCTGCCGGGTGCACCGACCAGCAGCCTGACGGCGGGTCCGATCGGCAACGTGCTGGGCGATTACGGCAACTTCAACGCGCCGCGTACCTACGGAATGGACGTGTCGGTCAAGTTCTGATCGATCCGACCATCGGCGACGACGAACCCGAGCAGGCGACACGCCTGTTCGGGTTTCTTCGTTTCAGCGCACGGGTAAGGTGACGACGACGCGCAGCCCGGGGGCTGCGTCTTCCAGTGCGATCGTACCGCGGTGAAGCCGGACGATCGCCTGGATCAGGGGAAGGCCGAGGCCGTGCCCTTCATCGTGGCGGCTGGCGTCGAGTCGTCCGAACCGCCGTAACGCCAGCGTGCGCTGATCCGCCGGAATGCCGGGGCCGGTATCGGTCACGATTAGCGTCGCCACGGCGGCGGTCGCGCCGACCTGTATCGCGATCTGCGTACCGACCGGCGTATGGCGGATCCCGTTCTCGATCAGGTTCACGAGCATCTGGCCGAGCAGATGCCGATCGCCCACGATCTCGGCTGGGGCGGCGGCATCGAAAACCAGCGTCCGGCCACTGTCGGCGACCACCGGCTGCATCATCGTCACGATCTCATCGGCCAGCGCCGCCAGATGGAGCGACGCGAACGCCGCGCGACGGTCGCCCCCCTCGATTTCGGCGATCCGCAACATCGCTGCGAACATCTCGAGCAGTTCGTCGCTCATCGCGATCGCTGCGTCGAGATCGTCGCGTTGCGCCTCGCTCTCCGCCCGTCGCCGGGACAAGGCAAGCTGGCTTCGCAGACGTGCCAGCGGCGTGCGAAGATCATGCGCTATGTCGTTGGATACGTTGCTGATGCTCGCCATCAGATCGGATATTCGATCGAGCATGCGGTTGAACGCGATCGCCTGTTGCGCGAACTCGCCGCCCGATCGGTCGACCGGCACACGGCGCGTCATGTCGCCATCGATGATCGCATCGACGGTCCGCCGCGTCTCGCCGATCCGCCGGCTGATGGTGACGACGAAGACCGACAGCCCGCAGACGACGATCAGCAGGATCGACCCGAAACCGATCAGGTAGATGCCGATCCGCGCGGGACCGTAATCGTCGAACGGCTCGGTCTCGGCGACCGTCGTCAGCGTCATGCCGCCGCCGACGTCGCGAACCAGCGCGCGCCCAGCGGAAAGGCCGATGATCCGATCGCGGCCGTGCAAGGTGGAAAAACCGAGCGGCAGGCGACGCGGCATCCTGATATTGCCGCCAAGGGCGTGGCCTTCGGCATCGAGCAGCAGGAAGCCGATGTCGCCGGTATCGCGCTGGCGGGTCGCTGCGTTTATTCGGCGAACAAGTTCCTCGGGGCTACGATCGCCGAAGGCTCCGGCGATCTCGTCAAAGACGGCCTGGATGCGGCGGTCGACCAGCCGTTCGATCGTCCTGAGCGTCACCGAATAGATCGCGAAACCAGTGCCGAGCGTCACCACGAGGAACGCCAGCAGAAATGCCAGCGTCAGCGTGCGCAGCGACCGTAAGCGCATCAGCCGCGCAACATGTAGCCGACGCCGCGCACCGTCAGGATCGGGTCCTCGCCGCCATCGGCGGTCAGCTTCACGCGCAGGTGGCGGACATAGACGTCGACGATGTTGGTGGTCGGCGCGAAGTCGTAGCCCCACACGCGCTCGACCAGCATCGCCCGCGTCAGCACCGTATCGGCGTTCGCGACGAACTCGTTGAGCAACTTGAATTCGAGCTTGCCGAGGTCGATCGCGGTACCGGCACGCCATGCCCGGAAGCGGGTCGGGCTGACGACGATATCGCCTGCGCGGATCGTGTCGGCGCTGCCCGCGGTCCACCCACGAGAGCGTACCAGCGCGAGCAGCCGGGCGTTCAGTTCGACCGCGGCGATCGGCTTGACCACGTAATCGTCGGCACCGGCCTCCAGCCCCTCGACCTTCTCGACCGAACGACCGAGCGCGCTGAGCATGATGACCGGCAGCGTCATGTTCCCGCTCCGCAACCGTTCGAGCACCGAAATGCCGTCGATCCGAGGGAGCATCCGATCGAGCACGACCGCGTCGAACGGCTGACTGTCCACCGCGGCGAGCGCCTCGCGACCGTCGGCCGCGACGGTCACGGTATGGTCGAACCCGCGCAGTTCCTCGGCCATCCCTTGCGCGAACACGCCATCGTCTTCGACCAGCAGAATGTTCAGGCTCATCACGCGGTGTCGCGCGCGACGAGCACGGGCTGCATTTCCACTGAGGGGGCATCCTCGCCGGCGATGCGGGCGAACAGCGCCGTGACCATCGCGCGCGCGCCCGTCGCGATATCCTGGCGAACGGTGGTAAGCCGCGGCACGGTCTGCTCTGCGAACGGGAGATCGTCGAAGCCGGTCACGGGGATGTCGCCCGGCACCTGGATCGCACGATCGGCGAGCGCGCGGACGGTCCGCATCGCGATCACGTCCGACGCCGCGGCGATACCGTCGATCGACCCCAGCACCGTGTCGAGATGCGCCGCGATCTCGGCGGGCATCACGTCCGACGCCAGATGGGTGTCGAGTTGCAGCGGTCTGGCCAGCCCCGCAGACGCCGCCGCATCGCACAGTCCGCTATAGCGTTCTTCGAGTTCGAGCGTGCGGACTTCGCCGAAAAAGGCGAGCCGCCGACAGCCC
Organism: Sphingomonas sp. CFBP 13603; assembly: GCF_014892665.1. Lineage (NCBI taxonomy): Bacteria > Pseudomonadati > Pseudomonadota > Alphaproteobacteria > Sphingomonadales > Sphingomonadaceae > Sphingomonas > Sphingomonas sp. CFBP 13603. The sequence goes on from NZ_JADBIA010000007.1 coordinate 129,216, forward strand.
CGCGCGATCAGTCGCTCGCCGGCGAGCCGTCCACCGAGCCGGTTGTCGACGCCCACCGCACAATGGACCTGTCCCGGTCGATGCCCACCCCAGACGACCATCGGCCGATACCGCGCCGCAACCCGCTCGATCGCCGCGAACTGGTCCGACTGGCCGATCAGCAGGACACCGTCGAGCATGCCGGAATCGACGATCCGCTCGAGCCAGTCGTCGGCATCGGGGATGATCCGCGACAACAGCAGGTCATAGCCGTGCTCGGTCAGCGCATCGGCGATATGGCCGAGAATCGTCATGAAGAACGGATCGGACAGATGCTGGCGACGCTCATGGCCGAGCGGCACGACGACGCCGATCAGGCCGGTGCGCTGGACGCGCAGACGGCGAGCCATCTGGTTCGGGCGAAAGCCGTGCGTGGCCGCCAGTGCCTGGATCCGCTCCCGCGTATCGCGCGCGACGAGCGGATTGTCCGCCAGTGCGCGGGATACGGTGCCGGCGTGTACCCCGGCGAGCCGCGCGAGTTCCGCGATGTTGCGGATACGCGCGGCGGGCGGAAGGATCGGTTCGCTCATCCGTCGACCCTAGCGCGTCATACCGGGCGTGGCGACACCGGCGGCAAGCAGCAGCGGATCGTCAGGTCAGCAGGATCGTGCTGCCGGACGTGTCGCCCGCTTCGACGGCACGATGCGCGTCCGCCGCCTGTTCGAGCGGGAAGGTCCGACCGATCTCCGGCGTGATCGCACCGCTTTTCACCATCGCGAAGACGCGGCCGAGGCCAGCTCGTTTCTCGTCCGGCGTCGCGTAATAGTCGAACAGCGTCGGCCGGGTGACGAACAGCGAGCCATTGCGCGCCAATATCCCCAAGTTGACTCCATCGACCACTCCGCCTGCATTGCCGTAGCTGACGATCAGCCCGCGTCGCGCGGCGCTGGCGAGCGACGCGGCCCAGGTCGCGCCACCGACGCCATCGAGCACGACGGGCACGCCCTCGCCCCCGGTGATCTCGCGCACGCGCGCGGCGATGTCCTCGGATTTGTGGAGAATGACGTGGTCCGCGCCCGCCTTCGTCGTGCGCGCAGCCTTGTCGTCGCTGCCGACGCTTGCGATCACGGTGGCGCCGATATGCTTGAGCCAGCCGACCAGGATATGGCCGACGCCCCCGGCCGCCGCATGAACCAGGACGGTCTGTCCCGCCTCGACCTTCGCACAGCGCTCGACGAGGAACTCTGCGGTGCAGCCCTTGAGCAGGATCGCCGCAGCGGTGCGATCGTCGAGCCAGTCGGGCAACGCGAACAGTTCGGCAGCCGGCACGTTGCGCTCGGTCGCGTAGGCGCCGCGGGTCGGGCCGAAGGTACCGACGCGGTCACCAGGCGCGAAATCGGCCACGCCTTCGCCCACTGCCATCACCACGCCGACCGCCTCGCTGCCGAGGCCCGACGGCAGGTCGATCGGGTACACGCCGCTGCGGTGATAGGTGTCGATATAGTTCAGCCCGACCACGGTGTTGCGCATCCACACCTCGCCCTTGCCCGGCGCCGGCAAGGTCACATCGTGCCACTGGATGACGTCCGGACCGCCGGTCGTTTCGATTTTCGCCACTCGTGCCATCTCGGCCTCCCGTTGATTCAAGGCCGCACCCTATAGAACGCGTTTCGGGTTGCAACCGATCGGCGGCGAGCCCATTCGTTCGCCAGACAAGATGCGGAGAGGCACGATGAAGAGCTATCTGAACCAGTATATCGACGGCGCTTGGGTCCCGAGCGAAGGCGGCACCGTCTATCAGGTGATCGACCCGTCGACCGAGCAGCCTTGCACGGAGATCACTCTCGGCACTGCTGCCGACGTCGACAAGGCGGTGGCTGCGGCTCGATCCGCGTTCGAAAGCTGGAGCCAGACGAGCGTGCAGGAGCGGCTCGACGTGCTCGGCCGGATCATGACCGAATACAAGGCGCGGATGCCCGATCTGGCCAAGGCGATGTCGCAGGAAATGGGCGCGCCGATGGCGCTCGCATCGATGGCGCAGGCGCCCACCGGCCTTGCGCATTTCTCGGCGACGGCGAAGGCGCTGGCGGCATTCGAGTTCTCGGAAGTCATCGGCAAGGCGACCGTCGTGCACGAGCCGCTCGGCGTCGTCGCGATGATCACGCCGTGGAACTGGCCGCTCAACCAGATCTGCGCGAAAGTCGCCCCTGCCCTTGCTGCCGGCGACACGATGATCCTGAAGCCGTCCGAGGAGGCGCCGTCGTGCGCGATAATCCTGGCGGAGATCATGGATGCGGCAGGCGTGCCGGCGGGCGTCTTCAACCTGATCAACGGTGACGGTCCGGGCGTCGGTGCGGCGCTGTGTTCGCACCGCGACGTCGACATGGTCAGCTTCACCGGCTCGACGCGCGCCGGGATCGCCGTTGCTCTGGCGGCCGCACCGACGGTCAAACGCGTACATCAGGAACTGGGCGGCAAGGCGGCGAACCTCGTGCTGGAAGGCTCCGACCTCGCAGCCGTACTGCCGGCAACGGTGGCCGGTGTGCTTGCGAATTCCGGGCAGAGCTGCATCGCGCCGACCCGCCTGCTGGTGCATGCGAGCCAGATTGCCGAGGCAACTGCGATCGTGAAGTCGATGATGGAGCAGACCAAGGTCGGCGATCCTGCCGAGATGGGCCAGCATATCGGCCCGGTCGTCAACAAGGCGCAGTTCGACAAGATCCAGGGGCTGATCCAGTCCGCGATCGACGAAGGCGCGACGCTAGTGACGGGTGGCGTCGGGCGTCCGGACGGGCGCAATGCGGGCTATTACATCCAGCCGACGCTGTTCACCGACGTACGTCCCGACATGCGGATTGCGCAGGAGGAGACGTTCGGTCCGGTCGCGACGATCACCGCGTACAACGACCGCGACGAGGGCATCCGCATCGCCAACGCGACGGAATACGGGCTGTCCGCAACGATCTCGGGTGACGCCGCGGAGGCGGCCAAGGTTGCGCCGAGACTGCGCGCGGGGCTGGTGACGATCAATTCGTGGAGCCCGGACATCGGCGCGCCCTTCGGCGGCTACAAGCAGTCGGGCAACGGGCGTGAGAATGGCCGTTATGGCCTCACCGATTTCATGGAAGTGAAGACGGTATTGGGTCTGCCGGCCTGATCTGACAGGCCAGAACGACGTTCCGCTGGCACGCAGCGGAACGTCGTCGATCGCGGATTACTTGCCGCGGAGGGTATTGATCAGCGCGATACCGAGCACGCCGGCGACTGCCGCTGCGGTGAACGGACGCTCGCGCGAAAACTGCTGCACGTAATCGATCAGCGGACGGACGTTGCCCTCGACGACGTCCTTGGCCTGACCGATGGTCTTCTGCACGGTGCCACCAAGCTGATCTGCAACGCCTTCGCTCTGCAGCGACTTGTCGCCGACTGCGCCACCAACGGTTTCCTTGAGCTTGCCGCCGAGGTCGTTTGCCGTGCCGGTGAGGGTGTCGCTGTTCACAGATCGTCTCCTTGAGTGGAACCGGCGTCGTTGCCGATGAGCTTGCAGAAACAGGCGTCGCTCGATCTTATTCCGCGACCGGATCAATCGAGGTTGGGACGCAACCAGCGTTCGGCGGTCTTCAGGTCCGCGCCACGTCGCACGGCATAATCCTCGAGCTGGTCGCGACCGACGCGGGCTACCCCGAAATATTCCGCCTGCGGGTGGCCGAAATAGAAGCCCGAGACTGCGGCGGTCGGGAACATCGCGAAGCTCTCGGTCAGTTCGAGCCCGGTCGCGGTCTCGGCGTCGAGCAGGTCGAACAGGATCGGCTTGAGGCTATGGTCGGGGCATGCGGGATAGCCCGGTGCCGGGCGGATGCCGCGATACTGTTCCTTGATCATCGCTTCGTTGGTGAGCTGTTCGTCGGGTGCATAGCCCCAGAGATCGGTGCGGACGTGCTTGTGGAGGCGTTCGGCGAAGGCTTCGGCGAAGCGGTCGGCGAGCGCCTTCAGCAGGATGTCGTTGTAATCGTCGTTGTCCGCCTTGAAGCGGGCGATGTGGTCGTCGATCCCGTGGATGCCGACTGCAAAACCGCCGAACCAGTCGTCCTGGGTGTCAACGAAATCGGCGAGACACATGTTCGCGCGGCCTTCGCGCTTGGCGATCTGCTGGCGGAGCATGGGCAGGCGGACCTCTTCCTGCTCCTTCTCCCCTGCGGGGAGAGGGTCGGGGTGAGGGGCTGTTCCGGGCGCAGCATTGCTTGGCTGCCCCTCACCCCAGCCCTCTCCCCGAAGGGTAGAGGGGGCAGTGACCACCACGTCATCCCCCTCGCGCCGCGCGGGCCACAGACCCGCTACCCCGCGCGGCGTCAGCCACTTCTCCGCGACGATAGTATCGAGCATCGCCTGCGCATCCGCATACAGCGAACTCGCACTCTCGCCGACGACCTCGTCGGTCAGGATCGCCGGGAAATTCCCCGCCAATTCCCACGCGCGAAAGAACGGCGTCCAGTCGATATAGTCGCGCAGGTCCGACAGGTCCCAATCCGCGAAGACGTGCACGCCAGGCTTCACCGGCGCAGGCGGCTTCATCGCGAAGTCCGCCAAGAACCCGCGCTCCCGCGCCGTCGCCAAGGGAAGCAACTCGCTCTGCCCCTTGTTTGCGCGCGAAATCCGCACCGCCTCATACTCGTCCGCGGTCTTGGCCACGAACTCGTCGCGGATCGTGTCCGACACCAAGGTCGACGCGACACCCACCGCGCGGCTCGCATCGAGCACATGCACCACCGGGCCATCATAGGCCGGCGCGATCCGCAGCGCGGTGTGCACCTTCGAGGTCGTCGCGCCACCGATCAGCAGCGGCATCGTCATGCCTGCGCGCTTCATCTCCTCGGCGACCGTCACCATCTCGTCGAGCGACGGCGTGATCAGCCCCGAGAGCCCGATCATGTCCGCATCATTCTCATTCGCCGATTCAAGGATCTTCGACCACGGCACCATCACGCCGAGATCGACCACGTCGAAGCCGTTGCACTGGAGTACCACGCCGACGATGTTCTTGCCGATATCGTGGACGTCACCCTTGACGGTCGCCATGATGATCTTGCCCTTGCCGCGCGCGCCGGGCTCCTTGGCCGCCTCGATGTACGGCAGCAGATGCGCGACCGCCTTCTTCATCACGCGCGCCGACTTGACCACCTGCGGCAGGAACATCTTGCCCGATCCGAACAGGTCGCCCACCACGTTCATGCCGTCCATCAGCGGGCCTTCGATGACCTCGATCGGGCGACCGCCATTGCCGGCGATGATCAGCCGCGCTTCCTCGGTATCCTCGACGACGTGGAGGTCGATACCCTTCACCAGCGCGTACTCGAGCCGCTTGTTGACACCCAACGAGCGCCATTCCGCCGCCGCCTTCTCCGCAACCACATCGGTGCCGCGATAGCGTTCGGCGAGCGCGACCAGCCGGTCACCAGCCTCGGGATCGGTGTTGAGCACGACGTCCTCGACCGCCTGGCGCAGTTCGGGATCGATGTCATCATAGATGTCGAGCTGGCCGGCGTTGACGATCGCCATGTCCATGCCAGCGGGGATCGCATAATACAGGAACACGCTGTGCATCGCGCGGCGGACGGGCTCGTTGCCGCGGAACGAGAAGCTGAAGTTCGAGAGCCCGCCCGAGATATGGACGTGCGGGCAGCGCGCCTTGATCTCCTTGCACGCCTCGATGAAGTCGACGCCGTAGTTGTTATGCTCCTCGATCCCCGTCGCGACCGCGAAGACGTTGGGATCGAAGATGATGTCCTCGGGCGGGAAGCCGATCCCGACGAGCAGCTTGTAGGCGCGCTCGCAGATCTCGACTTTCCGATCCTTGGTATCCGCCTGCCCGACCTCGTCGAACGCCATTACGACGACCGCCGCACCGTACGCCATGCATTTGCGCGCCTGCGCCAGGAACTGCTCCTCGCCCTCCTTCATGCTGATCGAATTGACGATCGGCTTGCCGCTGACGCACTTCAGCCCGGCCTCGATCACGCTCCATTTCGAGCTGTCGACCATGAACGGGATACGCGCGATGTCGGGCTCGGCGGCAATCAGTTTCAGGAACGTCGTCATCGCGTGATGCGCGTCGAGCAGCCCCTCGTCCATGTTGACGTCGAGCACCTGCGCGCCGCTCTCGACCTGCTGGCGCGCGACCTCGACCGCGGCGGGGTAATCGCCCGCCATGATCAGCTTCTTGAAGCGCGCCGAGCCGGTGACGTTGGTGCGCTCGCCGATGTTGACGAAAGAGGTGGAGGAGGTTGTCATGATCTTCTTTCCTCCCCTCCCGCTTGCGGGAGGGGTCGGGGGAGGGACTTGCCGCGAGCGAGGGTGTCGGGTTGGGCCAGCCCCTCCCCTAACCCCTCCCGCAAGCGGAAGGGGAACTAGGCGGCCATCGTGAACGGTTCGAGACCGGCGAGCTTTGTCCGCACTTCCGGCCGCGCGACGACCCGCGGCTCAAGCCCGCGCACTCCGTCGGCCATCGCCTTGATATGCGCCGGCGTCGACCCGCAACACCCGCCGAGCACGTTGACCTGCTTGGCCACCGCCCACTCGCCGACCAACCCCGCCGTCGTCTCGGGCTGCTCGTCATACTCGCCCAGTTCGTTGGGAAGCCCGGCGTTCGGATACACCATGATCAGCGTATCCGCGATCGCGCTCAAGGTCTTGACGTGCGGGCGAAGCTGCTCCGCACCAAACGAGCAGTTGAGCCCGATCGTGATCGGCTTGGCGTGCCGCACCGCATGCCAGAACGCCTCGACCGTATGCCCCGACAGGTTGCGCCCCGAGAGATCGGTCAGCGTCATCGACATCATGATCGGCACGTCGCGCCCCAGCGCGTCGCCCGCCTCGATCGCCGCCATGATGCCGGCCTTGGCGTTGAGCGTATCGAATACCGTCTCGATCAGGATGAAGTCGACGCCGACCCCCTCGCCGCCTTCAAGCAGCGCGTCGATCTGCTCGCGGTAGACGCCCTTGAGGTAGTCGAAGTCGATCTCGCGGAAGCCTGGATCGTTGACGTCGGGCGACAGCGACAGCGTCTTGTTGGTCGGCCCGATCGCGCCGGCGACGAAGCGCGGGCGGCCGTCCTTGGCCTCGTACTCGGTTGCGAGCGCACGGGCGATCCGCGCGGACTCCACGTTGATCTCGCGCACCAGATGCTCGGCACCGTAATCGGCCTGCGAGATGATGTTCGCGCTAAACGTGTTGGTCGAGACGATGTCCGAGCCCGCCTCGAGATATTCGCGCGTGATCGTCTCCGGGACGTCCGGCTTCGTGATCGCCAGGATGTCGTTGTTGCCCTTCTGGTCGTGGCTCAGGCCGAGCGACCCAGCATAGGCCGCCTCGTCGAGCTTCCAGTTCTGGATCTCGGTACCGAACGCGCCGTCGGTGATCAGGATGCGCTTGGCGGCTTCCGCGTTGAAACGTTCACGTGGTGTCATCGTTTTCACTCCCCCCTCCCGCAAGCGGGAGGGGCTGGGGGTGGGCGCCCGCTATCCTCGGGCGATATCGTTGGAGGCGAGCGCGAGCCCACCCCCGGCCCCTCCCGCTTGCGGGAGGGGAGCAGAATTACGCCGCGGCGACCTTGTCGACCGGCTTCGCACGCACGCCGAGCATGTGGCAGATCGCATACGCCAGCTCCGCGCGGTTGAGCGTATAGAAGTGGAAATCCTTCACCCCCCCTGCATAAAGCCGCCGGCACATCTCGGCCGCGATCGTCGCCGCGACGAGTTGCCGTGCCGAGGGGTGATCGTCGAGCCCTTCGAACAGCCGATCCATCCACGCCGGGATCTCCGCACCGCAGAGCCCTGCAAACTTCCGGGTCTGCGCGACGTTCGACACCGGCAGGATCCCCGGCAGGATCTGCGCGGTGATCCCGGCCGCCGTTACCCGGTCGCGGAACCGAAAATACGCTTCGGGCGAGAAGAAGAACTGCGTGATCGCACGGGTCGCACCGGCATCGATCTTGCGCTTCAGATTGTCGATATCCGCGTCGTGCCCGCCCGATTCCGGATGACATTCGGGATACGCCGCGACCGAGATCTCGAACGGATGCAGCCTCCGCAAGCCAGCGACTAGGGCCGCCGCGTTCTCATACCCGCCCGGATGCGCCTGATAAGGCTGACCCAAGGTTGGCATGTCGCCACGTAGCGCGACGATGTGCCGCACGCCTGCCGCCCAATATTCCTCGGCGACCTGATCGATTTCGGCCTTGGTCGCCTCGACGCACGTCAGATGCGCGGCAGCGTTCATCGACGTCTCGCGCTGGATCCGCGCCACCGTCGCATGAGTCCGCTCGCGCGTGGACCCGCCCGCGCCGTACGTCACCGACACGAAATCCGGGCCGAGCGGCTCCAGCGTGCGGATCGCCTCCCAGAGCTGCGTCTCCATTTTCTCGCTCTTCGGAGGGAAGAACTCGAAGCTGATGCCGACATCGCCCGCAAGATCCGCGAACAGCGGCTCTTCGAGCGCGCGGCGCGCTTCGGCCAGTTGGGGGATCGAAATGTTCGTCATGCCGCCTTCACCTCACGCAAGCTCGCGCCGATCTTCCGACCGAGCCATAATTTCACCGTCAACTCACCGCCCTCGAGCGTCTCGACGCGCGCCGTCTGCAAACCCGCCGCCTCGAACCACGCCGCCATCTGCTCGTCCGCGAACCCGAGACGCGTATGCGCATCGCGCAACCGCAGTTCCTCGCGGTCGTGGCTCGCGAAGTCGGCGATCAGCAACCGACCGCCGGGCGCGAGCACCCGCGCTGCTTCGCTCACCGCAGCCCCTGGCTGCTGCGCGAAGTGGAGCACGTGATGCAGGATCGCGACGTCCGCCGCGGCATCCGCCATCGGCAGTGCGTACAGATCGGCCTGGCGCAGTTCGGCATGCGTCATGTCGTGCAGCTTGGCACGCGCCAGACGCAGCATCTCCGAACTGCGATCGATGCCGAGCGCGACCGTCGCGCGTCCGCCGAACAGTTCGAGCATCCGCCCCGTGCCCGTCCCGATATCGATCAGCGTGCCGACGGGCGCATCGCCAAGCACGGCCGCCATCGCCGCCTCGACCTCGCTGTCGGCGACGTGCAGCGAACGGATCGCGTCCCACTCGTCGGCATGCCCTTCGAACCACGCCGCAGCACTCGCTGCCCGGTCCGCGCGCACCGCCGCGAGCCGCGCCGCATCCGCGACCGCCCAGTGATCCGGCTCGGCCTTCGCCCAAACATCGAGTGCGCCCGCGACCGGCTCGACCACGTCCGGAGACCCGAGCGCGACGAACACCCAGCTGCCTTCCTTGCGACGCTCGGCAAGCCCGGCGTCGCACAGGATCTTCACATGGCGAGAGACGCGCGGCTGGCTTTGCCCGAGCACCTGCGCGAGCTCGCCGACCGACAGCTCCATCCGCCGCAACAGCGCGAGGATCCGCAACCGGGTCGCGTCCGCCAAAGCACGGAAGATTTCGAGCGCCATCGTCATGCCACGACATATAAAGAATTCTTTATATGAGGTCAACGCAGGCGTGCGCGTCTTCGACATTGGCCATATCCGCCCGCGACTTATCGCATCGCGGCCGATCGTGACGGATCGGAAACGCTTTATCCGCGTTCGATTGCGCTATGGGCTGGGCATTACCCGGTCCACAAGACGACATCCACGGGAGTAGATACCTATGAAGAAGTTCCTGATCCCCGCCCTGGCGCTCACCGCCGGCCTCGCAGCCTGCAGCAACAACGCGCAGGACCAGACCGCACAGGCCGCCAACGCGATCGCCGCCGATGCGAGCGCGACCACGGCCAATGCCGTCGACGACGTCAGCGCGGCCAGCGATCGCGCGCTGGGTTCGGCCGAGCGCTCGCTCGACAATGCCGGTGCCAAGATCGACAACTCGACCGACCATCTCGACGCCAAGGCCGACCGCGCCGGTGACCGGATCGAAGCCGGTGCAGACCGTGCGGGCGCTGCGATCAGCAACGGTGCAGACCGCGCCGCCGACGCCACCGGCAACGCGCTGACCCGCGCCGGCAACGCGATCAAGGACTAAGCCTTGACAAGGCGCCCCCACTTCTCCGTCACCCCAGTGAAAGCTGGGGTCTCCCGGTTCGGGTCACGACGACCGACACGGAAAGATACCAGCTTTCGCTGGCATGACGGTATGATGGTGGGGGCGCTTTTCGCTGTTTCAGCGCTCGCGGCTTGCTCGCCCGAGAGCGAACCCGGCGCGGTCACTGCCGACGAAGCACACCAGTTGAACGAAGCCGCCGCGATGCTCGTTGCGAACAGCGTCGATCTGAACGCGGTCGCCGCCGCTTCTGAAGATACCGAACTCCCCTCGAATCAAAGCGATCAGACCCGATGACCCTCCGCCGCCTCGGCTCGACCGATCTGAAGATCGCCCCGCTCGTCCTTGGCGGCAACGTGTTCGGCTGGACTGCCGACCGCGCTGCCAGCTTTGCCGTGCTCGACGCGTTCGTCGCGGGCGGCGGCACGATGATCGACACCGCGGACGTCTATTCGGCTTGGGTCGACGGCCATCAGGGCGGCGAATCCGAGAGCATGATCGGCGAATGGCTGAAGGCCAGCGGCAAACGCGACGACGTGCTGATCGCGACCAAGGTCGGCATGCTCCCCGGCGAAGGCGGCGAGAAGCTGGCCCCCGCGCGCATCGCCGCCGCTGCCGAAGCTTCGCTGAAGCGCCTCGGCACCGATCGCATCGACCTGTATTACGCGCACCAGGACGACGACTCGCAGTCGCAAGAGGCCGTCCTCGAAGCGTTCGGCAAGCTGGTCGATGCGGGGAAAGTCCGCGTGATCGGTGCCTCGAACTTCCACGCCGCCCGCCTCAAGTCTGCGGTCGAGGCTGCCAAGACGTCGGACCTGCCGCGCTATCACGTCCTCCAGCCCGAATATAATCTCGTCAGCCGCACCAAGTTCGAGGGCGAATTGCAGGATTACTGCGTCACCGAGAACATCGGTGTGCTGCCCTATTACGGCCTCGCCTCGGGCTTCCTCACTGGCAAGTACCGGACGAAGGACGATCTGGGCCAGAGCGTTCGCGGCGGTCGGATGGGCGAATTGCTCGAAGGTACCGGCAAGGCTGTCCTCGATGCGATGGACTCGGTGGTCGAAGCTACTGGCGCGACCCACGCGCAGGTTGCGCTGGCGTGGTTGATTGCGCAGCCGGGCGTTACGGCACCGATCGCGAGCGCCACGAGCGTGAAGCAGGTTGAAGACCTGTTGCCGGCGATGACGCTGGAGTTGAGCAAGGACCAGTTGGACGCGCTGATGGTCGCTGGCGCCTGACCACTTGATCCTCCCCCGCCAGGGGGAGGTGTCGCCGAAGGTGACGGAGGGGGAGGACGCGCAACAGAGGTTGGCCCTTCCTCCCCCTCCGTCAGGCAAGCGCCTGCCACCTCCCCCTTGCGGGGGAGGATTAGAAGGGCTCCCTTAGTCACCCGCAAACGTCAGCGCGGACGTCCGCCGCTCGCGCTCGTTGATCAGCAGGGCCCGCCCGGCCGGCGCTACCGATCGTTGCGGGCAATCGTTGCGGAAACAGGCGCGGCAGCCGAGCCCTATCGGCATCGCCCTCCCCGCCAGATCGAAGCCGCTTGCCGCCGCCAGCACACCCGCCTGCGCCGCCGCGACGCCGAGACCGATCGCGAACTCGGCGTGCACTGCGCCAAATCGGCTGCCCTGCGGCGTCACGGTACGCGCCATCGTCAGCCAGCGCGCGCCATCCTCCAGTTCGACCAGCTGCACCATAAGGCTGCCCGGCCGGTCGAATGCATGATGCAACCGCCACAATGGACAGCGCCCGTACGCCTCGACCAGCGCCGCACCGCTGGCGCCGGGATAGCGCTTCGACGCCTGCCCCGCCCTATCGATACGGATCATGAAAAACGGCAAGCCGCGTGCGCCGACCCGTTGCAACGTCGTCAGCCGGTGCGCGACCTGTTCGAAGCCAGCGCCGAACCGGCGTTGCAACAGCTCGATGTCGTACCCCGTCGTCTCGCATCCACGGAGGAAACGCGCGTACGGCATCATCAGCGCGGCGGCGAAATAGCCGAGGAGGTGGCGGCGATAGAGCCTTTCCGCCGCGCGATCGGTGAACCCTGCGCCTTTGGCGAGCGCATCGATCTCCGCCTTCGCCTCGATCTGCCCAAGCTGGAACGCGACCGCGAACGTGCGTGAGGCCGGGTCGAGCATCTCGCTCAACTGCAACTGGCGCGCGTGCAGGTCGAGGCGGCGCAGCGTGTCGGGGAGCACGTCGGCGGGCAGCACGCGGATGGTCAGGCCGTGCTTGGCGCGCAGCCGCTCGGCGATCGCGCCGTAGAGATCGCCCGCACCGAGCCGCAATTCGTCCGCGAGCGCCTCGGCCGCGGCGTCGAGGTCGGCGAAATGATTGCGCCAACGCTCGATCTCGCGACGGACGAGCGTGACCGGATCGTCGCCCGCTTCGACCACCGCGCCGCCGCCGATCCGGTCGAACACGCGCGCAAATGCCGCCGCACCGCCGGGGGCACTAGCAAGCCATTCCTCGACTTCGTTGCGGTCGATCTCGAGGTCGGCGAACATCGGGTCGGCCAGCCGCCGCCGGATCGCATCCGCGCCGCCACCCGGTTCGCCCGCCGCGAGCGACCGCGGATCGAAATCGAAGCTCTCGGCCAGCTTGATCAGCAGCGTCGCGGAGATCGGCCGCTGGTTGCGCTCGACGAGGTTGAGATAGCTCGGGCTGATCGCGAGCATGTCGGCCATCGCCGCCTGCGTCAGCCCCGCCCCGCGCCGCAAGCGACGGATCGCATGCCCCGCCAGCAATTTCCGTTCCGCCATCGCAAACCCTCCTGTCACGATATTTACAGAACGACACGTGTTCCACAAGCTGAACGGACACCGCGACGTTGCGGCGGCGCGGGACCGTCTTCCAACTTGCCGACCTCGAACACTATTGCGTGTGCATCGCCTCTCTCGACGCACGCTCGGTGTAAAGAGAGAGACAAGACGATCATCGAAGGAGGCAAGCCATGCAAACGACTACCGAACAACCCCGCGCCCGCGCCGTCTTCTCGACCAACGATTTCGCGCTGATGAAGGAAGTGCTCGGCGAGATGATCAGCAAGACCTCGATCGACGACGAACGGCTGACGCGGATGAGTGCGCTGTACCACCGCCTCGGCCGGCTCGGCTAAACCGCTTCAGACAGTTTCCTGGGGAGGAAAGGATCCCGCCGGTGGCTCGTCCACCGGCGGGTATTCCTGTTTAGAAGGACGGTGTGCTCCCGAAGCTTGTCATCCTGACGAAAGTCAGGATCCAGGGTAACGGGCACTGGAGCTTGTGGCTCTGGATCCTGACTTTCGTCAGGATGACGGAGCGGGGGTGGCGGGAGCGTCCGCCTACCAGGGCACCGTCGACCTCACGCCGGACTGAGCATCCTCAACCCCTTGCGAAGGCCGCCCTTTCCAACCCCGCCCCCTCGTGTAGGACGGCGTCATGGCCAAGACACTGACCGCTCGCATCAAGGACGACATCGTCCTCTACGGCGCCCTCGCCGCCAATCTCGGGATCGGCGTGGCGAAATTCGTCGCGGCCGGGATGACCGGTTCGTCGTCGATGCTGACCGAAGGCTTCCACTCGGTGGTCGACAGCGGCAACCAGGTGCTGCTGCTCTACGGTCAGAAAAAGGCCAAGCGCCCCGCCGACGAGGCGCACCCGTTCGGCTATGGCCGCGAGCTGTATTTCTGGGCGTTCGTCGTCGCGATCCTGATCTTCGCGATCGGCGCGGGCGTGTCGATCTTCGAGGGCTGGCGGCATATCCGGCAGCCCGAGCCGCTTACCAGCCCGACCATAAACTACGTCGTCCTCGCGATCTCGTTCGCGCTCGAGGGCAGCAGTTGGACGATCGCGGTGCGCGAATTCTCGAAGTCGAAGGGCGACATGGGCTGGTGGCAGGCGATCCACCGGTCGAAGGATCCGGCCGGTTTCATCGTGCTGTTCGAGGACTCGGCGGCGCTGGCAGGGCTCGTGATCGCCGGGATCGGCATCTGGGCGAGCCATGCGTTCAACGATCCGCGGATCGACGGCGCCGCCTCGATCGCGATCGGCCTGATCCTTGCGCTGGTCGCGGTGTTGCTCGCGCGCGAATCGAAGGGCTTGTTGATCGGCGAGCGCGCCGATCCGGCGGTGATCGCGACGGTCCGCAAGATCGTGTCCGCCCACCCCGCGATCGTCTCGGTCAACCACGTCCGCACGATCCACACCGCGCCCGAAAGCATCTTCGCGGCGATCAGCGCGGACTTCGACGATTCGGTGACGATGGGCGACGGCGAGACGCTGATCGAGGCGATCGAAACCGAATTGCGGGCGGCGGTGCCGACGCTCTCCTCGATCTATATCCGGCCTGAAAAGCGCGAGAACGCGACGCTCGCTCAAGCCTCCGCAGCAGCCGGTGCGGATGACGGGACTACTAGGCCGAACTGATCAAAATCAGCCTCATCCCTCTGGCAAGGCTCAATATTCCTAAATAATATCGGGGGATGAGACCGCTATTTCGGCTGATAGCCCTGCTCGGCCTGTGCCTTGGATACGCGCTTCCCGCACAGGCCGCCGTCACCATCACCTTCTGGAACCACGAACTCGGGAACAGCTTCCCGCATGCGTTCGTCACCTTGCGCGGCGTACCCGATGCGGGCGGCGCGCCGGTCGATACGAATGTCGGCTTCACCGCGAAATCGTTGACGCCCGCGCTGTTGTTCGGACCGGTCGCGGGGAGGCTCGATATCGCCAGGCCGACCTACGTCGGCAGCAGCGACGCGCAGTTCGCGGTGGTGATGACCGACGCGCAGTACGACGCGGTGTTGCGGCTGGTCGCGGCGTGGAGCGAAGGCAAGCCCGACAGCGTCTATCGCCTATCGGATCACAATTGCGTCACTTTCGTGAAGGAGGCGGCGCGGATCGTCGGGTTGACCGGCCTCGATCAGCCGAGGCTGATGAAGAAACCGCGCTCGTATCTGAAGGCGGTCGTCGCTGCGAACGCCGGCCGGGTGACCGTCCTCGATCTCCACGGGAAAGCGTATCTTGCGAGCTTGCAACCGATTGCGCCCGCGACCGTGATCACCGCGACAGGTTCCAGGGGCATCGTCACGTCCACCGTCCCGCCAGCGGTTCCGGCCGCACCCCGCTAGGACGCAGGGACCAGTTCGACCACGTCGAGCACCGATTCGAACCGAGGATAGGGCAGCACCACCCGCCAGCGGCGCGTGCCGATCCGCTCGATGAGGCCGGCCATGTCGCGACTGGCATCGCGGCCGTACCGCATCGGGCGCTTCTCGTCGCCAAGCTCCATCGTTCCCAGGAAGACGGCGCGCGAATCGGTGTCGGCGTAGATCGTCCCGACCGGCCGCTGTGAGCCATCGAGCTTGACGAGGCTGACGACATCGCCGTCGTCGTTCGCGTCGATCCGGCAGGCAAACGCCGTCGATGCCGCGAACGTCGGACCGATGCCGCCACGCGCACCGAGCTTGAACGTACGGCACCGATATGCGCCCGACGGTGGCAGCGCATCGGCGAGCGAGCGGTCCGGATCGAACAGCTGTGGCTCCTTCGCGATCTCGCGCGGATCGACCTCGGCGAGCGCATCGACCCAGGCGCCGCGCCATCCCCGCAATCGCCCGCGATCGGCGACGGTAGCGACCCGGCGCCAGTCCTTCTCGCGAGCGTCCCTGTTGCCACCGTCATTGCGCAACGCAGGCGCCGCACAGGCCGTGCCGACGCCGCATCCGAGCATCATCATGCAGGCCGCTATTCTCGAAACACGCATCGCCATCGACCCAATCTGCATACCGAAGCTAAGCCTGTATCCCTATGAACGGCAACGCTTTTCTCGCGCTCGATCAGGCCGCGGTCCAGCCGCCGTCCATCGACAAATTGGCGCCGGTGATCGCCTTGGCCTCGTCGCGACACAGGAACAGCGCGAACGCCGCGACCTGTTCGGGGGTGACGAACTCCTTGGTCGGTTGCGCCGCCAACAGCACGTCGTTCATCACCTGGTCGCGCGTCAGCCCGCGTGCCGCCATCGTGTCGGGGATCTGGTTCTCGACCAGCGGCGTCCAGACATAGCCCGGCGAGATGCAGTTGACGGTGATGCCGTCGGTCGCGGTCTCCAGCGCGATCGTCTTGGTGAGCCCGGCGATCGCGTGCTTGGCCATCACGTAGGCGGACTTGTTGGGGCTCGCGACCAGCGAGTGCGCGGACGCGGTCGAGATGATCCGCCCCCAGCCCCTGGCGCGCATGTGCGGCACTGCGGCGCGCATCATGTGCCAGGCAGACGACAGGTTGATCGCGATGATCGCGTCGAACTTGTCGATCGGGAAGTCGGCGATCCCGGCGACATGCTGGATGCCGGCGTTGTTGACGACGATGTCAACGCTGCCGGTTTCGGCTGCGGCACGGGCGACCATTGCGGCGATCTGGTCGGGCTTGGTCATGTCGGCGGCGTCGTAGAGCGCGATCGCGCCGCTGACCTGCGCCAGCGCCGCCCGTTCGCGTTCGATCGCGTCCGCATCGCCGAAGCCGTTAAGGACCACCGCGGCGCCCTCGGCGGCGAATGCCTTTGCGTAGGCGAGTCCGATTCCGGAGGTGGATCCGGTGATGACCGCGGTCTTGCCCTTCAGGAACATGCACACTCCTCACGCTATCGCGCCGCAAGCAGCGCGGCCTTGCAACTCTACCGCCACCTTGCGCATTTCGTTCCCAACCAGAAACGAAAAGGGGCTTATCATGCGGCTCGACGATTACGATCCGAACATCAACGTCGAGGACCAGCGCGGGTCGGGCGGCGGAGGCGGCGGCTTTGGCGGCGGCGGTGGCGGCCTGCTGATGGGGTTTTTGCCGATGATCGGCAGCCGCTTCGGGTGCGGCGGGATCGTCGTGGTGCTGATCCTAATGGCGGTGTTCGGCGGCATGGGCGGGCTCGGCGGGCTGCTCGGTGGCGGACAGTCGTCGGCGCCGACGACGCAGAGCGGATCGCCGCGTGCCGGCACCGACACGACGTCGAGCTGCAACCTGACCCCGGAGAGCAAGGCCGCGTGCAACGCGTTCAGCTCGGCCGACAACACCTGGGAGGCGATCTTCCAGAAGAACGGCCAGCGGTTCGAGGCACCGAAGCTGGTGTTCTTCGACGGCAACGGCCAGTCGGGTTGCGGCGCCGCGCAGTCGGCGATGGGGCCGTTCTATTGCCCGACCGATCAGGGCATCTATCTCGACACGAGCTTCTTCAACGAGCTGTCGACGCGGTTCAAGGCCGAGGGCGACTTCGCGCAGGACTATGTGATCGCGCACGAATTCGGCCATCACATCCAGAAGCTGCTCGGCACCAACGCGCAGGTTCAGCAGGCGCAGCGGCAGGCGAGCGAGACCGAGGGCAACGCGCTGTCGGTGCGGCTCGAACTCCAGGCGGATTGCTATGCGGGCGTGTGGGCGGCGGCCAATCGATCGCGGCTCGAACCCGGCGATATCCAGGAGGGCATGACGGCTGCACAGGCGATCGGCGACGATACGTTGCAGAAGCAGTCGCAGGGCCGCGTCGTGCCGGACAGCTTCACGCACGGCACGTCGGCACAGCGCCAGTCGTGGCTGAAGCGCGGGCTGGAGAGCGGCGATCCGCAGCAGTGCGACACGTTCTCGGGCGCGATCTGAGCTGATACCGTCTCCACTACCCGTCATCCCCGCGCAGGCGGGGATCCATATCCTCTAGCGTCGATGATCCGTCGCTACGCCAGCCAGTATGGATCCCCGCCTGCGCGGGGATGACGGAATTGGCGGATGGTCAAGTTCAAGCGCTAGCTAACGAATGGATCGCATCAAGTGACCGTCACGCCCTTCCAGAACGCATAGCGATCCTTGATCTCGGCCGCTGCCGACTTGGGATCGGGATAGTACCAGACCGCATCGACGTTCCGCTTCCCGTCGACGACGAGAGTCTTGTAGCTCGCCACACCCTTCCACGGGCAGCTCGAGTGCGTCGCGCTATCCTCCAGCAACGCCGGATCGACGCTGTCGGCGGGGAAATAATGATTGCCCTCGACGACGACGGTGTCGTCCGATCGAGCGATCTCGTGACCATTCCAACTTGCAACCGGCATGCTGATCTCCTTCAGGCGCGCCCCAGCCCCGCCGCCTCATACGCCTCGGGCTTGAACCCGACCAGAAGCGTCTCGCCGGTATCGAGCACCGGGCGCTTGATCATCGACGGTTGCGCCAGCATCAGCGCGGTGGCCTTTGCCGCATCCAGGTCCGCGCGATCCGCTTCGGGAAGCTTCCGAAACGTCGTGCCCGCACGGTTGAGCAACACTTCCCAGCCGACCCGACCGATCCAGTCTTCGAGGTGCGCAGCGTCGATACCCGCGGCCTTGTAGTCGTGGAACGCGTACGCGACGTCGTGCGCATCGAGCCAATTCCGCGCCTTCTTGATCGTGTCGCAATTCTTGATGCCGAACATCGTGATCGTCAAAATCGTCTCCGTGTCGCTGCAGGGCTAATCGCGCTAGCGGCTCGATCTCATATCGCGCCGTGCTGTTTCCTTCCACCGGCATTGCGGCGCGAAGTCGCTCGGAGGCGACCGAAGAGCGCGGAAAGAATGACCGCAGGAACGGCCAGGACGGCAAGAAACGCGACGCCGACGATCAGCAGCCCGCCAAATCCCGTATTCACCCACATTACGGGCAGTTGCGCGAAAGTGACGATCGCTCCTGCCGACCATCCCCGCTTGCCAAACGCAAAGCCGCCGCAGGCCGACAGAAGCAGCGAACCCGGGTACCAGATTAACCAGTAGCCAGCCGCATCCCAAGGCTCCTTCGCGCCGGAGACATGGCTTACGAGCAACCAGTACAGCACGCTGACGACCGCGAGGACGAACACCTGGACCATGCGGAGTTTCATACTCGCAGCCTCTCACAGGATCGCGCGTCATGCCACCGCCGACGGGATCAAGCCGGTGGCGTGCGGCGGCGAGGCCGTTTATCGGTGCGCCATGACGCATCCATTCTACGCGATCCATAGTCACGGGCTGATCCGGGTTGCCGCCGCGACGCCGCGGGCTTCGGTGGGGGATACCGGGGCCAATGCCGAGGCTACGATCGCCTTGGCGCGCGAGGCGAATGCGCGGGGCGTCGACCTCGTCGTGTTCCCGGAGCTGAACCTCACCTCCTACGCGATCGACGATCTGCATCTCCAGACCGCGCAGCAGCGCGCTACACTGGCCGCGATCGCGACGGTGGTCGAGGCGAGCGCGAGCTTGCGGCCGGTGCTGCTGGTCGGCGCGGCGCTGGTGCGGAACGGGAGGCTGTATAACTGCGCGCTGGCGATCGCGCGAGGGCGCGTACTCGGCGTGGTCCCGAAGACGTTCCTGCCCAATTATCGCGAGTTCTACGAGAAGCGCTGGTTCGCGAGTGGTGCCGGTATGATCGGACTGACGATCGACCTAAACGGCGAGGACGTGCCGTTCGGGACCGACCTGATCTTCGCCGCGCGCGACCTGCCCGGCTTCGTGTTCCATGCCGAGATCTGCGAGGATTACTGGGCCCCCACCCCGCCCTCGACCGCGGGTGCGCTCGCGGGGGCGCTGATCTGCTGCAACCTGTCCGCGTCGAACATCGTGATTGGCAAGGCGCGCGATCGGGCGATGCTGGCGGCGGCGCAATCGGCCCGCGCGGTCTGTGCGTATGTCTATTCCGCGGCGGGGCCGGGCGAAAGCACTACAGAGGTCGCCTGGGACGGCCAAGGTTTGGTCCACGAACTCGGCGAACAGATCGCGGAGTCGGCGCGGTTCTCGACCGAGCCCGAACTGGTCGTGGTCGACGTCGACTGCGAACGGATTACACAGGAACGGCTGCGGACCGGCACGTTCAACGATGCGGCAATGTTCGCCGGCAATCCCGAGACGCGCTTCCGACGGATCGGGTTCGATCACGCGGCGGTACGTGAGGACACTGGCCTGGAACGCGCGATCCGCCGCTTCCCGTTCGTCCCCAACGACCCGACGCGGCGCGATGACGATTGCTACGAGGCGTTCAACATCCAGGTGGAGGCACTGTCGAAGCGCCTCGTCTCCGCGCACGCCGAGACGATCGTGATCGGTGTATCCGGCGGCCTCGACTCGACGCACGCGCTGATCGTCGCGGCGAAGGCGATGGACCGGCTTGGACGCCCGAGGACTAACATTCTCGGCTTCACCATGCCCGGCTTCGCGACCGGCGAAGGGACCAAGGCGAACGCGTGGGCGCTGATGCGCGCGCTCGGCATCACCGCCGAAGAGATCGACATCCGCCCCGCCGCCACGCGCATGCTCGAGGACATCGGCCATCCCTTCAGCGAAGGCGAACCAGTCTACGACATCACCTTCGAGAACGTGCAGGCAGGCCTGCGCACCGACTATCTCTTCCGCCTTGCCAACCAGCGGCGCGGGATCGTGCTCGGCACCGGGGATCTCAGCGAGATGGCGCTCGGCTGGTGCACCTACGGCGTCGGCGACCAGATGAGCCATTACGCCGTGAACAGCGGCGTGCCCAAGACGCTGATCCAGTTCCTGATCCGCTGGTGTATCCGCACCGACCAGTATGACGCGGCGACCGACGCGATCCTGTCGACGATCCTCGCGCAGGAGATCTCGCCCGAGCTCGTTCCGGCGGGGGCGGACGGCGCCCTGCAGAGCACCGAGTCGATGATCGGGCCGTACGCGCTGAACGATTTCTTCGCGCACTATGTGATACGCCACGGGCTCGCGCCATCGAAGATCGCGTTTCTGGCCTGGCATGCATGGCGCGATGCGAACGTCGGCGCATGGCCGGAGGACCTGCCGGCGGATGCGCGCGTCGCCTACGACCTGCCGACGATCCGCCACTGGCTGGAGAAATTTCTCTTCCGCTTCTTCACGACCAGCCAGTTCAAGCGGTCGGCGATGCCCAACGGCCCCAAGGTCTCGGCCGGCGGTGCGCTGTCGCCGCGGGGCGACTGGCGGGCCCCGTCCGACGGTATCGCAACGGCTTGGATCGAAGAATTGCGGTCAAGCGTTCCGTAGGGTTAGTCGTGCCACCTTGCATAAATGCCCTGCGCGGCGCATTATGAAAATCCTATGACAGTGGCTCCACCGGATGGATCGCGCGATCGCCGGATCGAGATCCCATCCAATCTTTGGCTAATTCACCCGGCGGGCCGCGCGTTGCTTCCGCTTGCGCTGTCGCGCGGGATTTCAGCGAATTCGGTGTCGGTAGCAGGGCTTTGCCTCGGCGGAGCGGCCGCGCTCGCATACACGCAATGGGGAAACTGGGCGCTCGCGCTGGTCGGCCTGGCGCTGTCGATGGGGTGGCTGATCGCCGACGGACTCGACGGCATGGTCGCACGAGCGACCAAGACCGCGAGCCCGCTCGGCCGCATGCTCGACGGGTTGTGCGATCACGGCGTCTTCGCACTGATCTACGTCTCGCTCGCGCTGACGATCGACACGCCCGAGGCCTGGATACTCGCTTTTGCCGCGGGTGGCGCACACGCCGTCCAGTCGAACATGTACGAGGGCGAGCGTTCGCGCTTCCATCGTCGCATCAAGGGCGTGGCGCTCGAAGCGCCCCCCGTGCCGACCGGCAACGCGCTCGTCCGCTTCTACGACGGCATCGCCGGCAGTATCGACCGCATAGCCATGCCGTTCGAGCGCACGCTCGGCCAGTCGACCGATCCGGTCGCACTTGGCGCCCTGTACGGTGCCCGCGCCGTGGCGCCATTGCGCTTCATGGCCTTGCTTACCGCGAATGTCCGGGTATGGGCGATCTTCGTCGCCTGCTTCGCGGGCAATCCACGCATCTTCTGGTGGTTCGAGATCGTCCCTCTGACGCTCGTGGCCATCGTCGGGCTCGTCTGGCACCGTCGTGTCGAACGCGCTTTCGTCCGTAGCACAATGTCGCGACCGAAGACCGCGTCGCGCATGCATCTTTCGTAAGGAACAGGGTCAGTAATGAATAGCATTCGGATCGCCGTGGTCGGCATCGGCAACTGCGCGAGCTCGCTCGTCCAGGGCCTCGAGCATTATCGCGAGGGGGCAAACGACCAGGTTGGCCTGATGCATTTCGACATGGGTGGCTACAAGCCGAGCGACATCAAGGTCGTCGCGGCGTGGGACGTCGATCGTCGCAAGGTCGGCAAGGACGTCGCCGAGGCGATCTTCGCCAAGCCCAACTGCACCGCGGTGTTCGCGCCGAACGTCGGCAACACCGGCACGATCGTGAAGATGGGCAAGAAGCTGGACGGCGTCGCCGACCACATGGCCGACTTCAAGGACGACCGCACGTTCCTCGTTTCGGACGCCGCCGAGCCGACCCGTGAAGAGGTCATCGCCGAGCTGAAGGCATCGGGCGCCGACGTGCTGATGAACTACCTGCCGGTCGGTTCGCAGGAAGCGACCGAATTCTACGCCGAGTGCGCGATCGAAGCGGGCGTGGCGTTCGTCAACAACATCCCCGTCTTCATCGCCTCGAACCCCGTTTGGGCGAAGAAGTTCGAGGACGCGGGCGTCGCGATCATCGGCGACGACATCAAGGCTCAGCTCGGCGCGACGATCGTCCACCGCGTGTTGACCGACCTGTTCGCCAAGCGCGGCGTTAAGCTGGATCGCACCTACCAGCTCAACACCGGCGGCAACACCGACTTCCTCAATATGTCGAACCATCGCCGGCTCGAGTCGAAGAAGATCTCGAAAACCGAAGCCGTGCAGTCGGTCGCTGCCGAGCGCATGGACGACGACAACGTCCATATCGGTCCGTCGGACTATGTGCCCTGGCAGAACGACAACAAGGTCTGCTTCCTGCGCATGGAAGGCCAGCTGTTCGGCGGCGTGCCGATGAACATCGAGCTGCGTCTTTCGGTCGAGGACAGCCCCAACTCGGCGGGTGTCGCGATCGACATGATCCGCTGCGCCAAGATCGCCAAGGATCGCGGCATCGCCGGCGTGATCGACCCCGCTTCGGCGTATTTCTGCAAGCACCCGCGCACGCAGATGACCGACGATCTCGCGCAGATCGAAGTCGAGCGGTTCATCAAGGCCGCCTGAGATGATCGACACGGCTGTCATCCTCGCCGCCGGGGAAGGCAGCCGCCTTCGCACCTCCACCCCGTACAAGCCGCTCTGCGCGGTCACGGGGCGGCCGTTGATCGCCCACGCGCTTGAGGGGCTGGCCGAGGCCGGTTTCGCGCGCGCGATCGTGACGGTGAGCTACGGGCGTGAGGCGATCGAAGCGTATCTCGCGAGCCGGCGCTGGCCGCTGGCGGTCGAGACGGTTCTTGCGGATCACCGCGAACCCAATGGCGTTTCGGTGCTGGCCGCGCGCGATGCGCTCGCCGGTAGCGAAGCAATTCTCGCGATGTGCGACCACCTCGTCAGCCCCGAACTCTACGCGCGCATGGCTAGGGCCGGCGCTGGCGGTGGTCTGCGCCTCGGCATCGACCGACGGCTCGGTCATGACTGGGTCGACCCGGAGGACGTCACCTGCGTCGCGACCGACGGCGACCGCATCGTCGCGATCGGCAAGGGCCTCGAACCGCACGACTGCTACGACACCGGCGTCTTCGCGATCGGCCCTGCGCTGTCGGACGCGCTGGCTACGCTCGCGAGCCCCTCGCTCACCGAAGGCGTCCGGCTGCTGGCTGCACAGGGCCTAGCCCGGATCGTGGATTGCAGCGACATCGACTGGATCGACGTCGACGACGCCCCCGCGCTGGCGAAGGCCGAGGCGTGGATGGCGACCAAGGCGGATGCCGTCGCGGCGTAAGCCACCGTTCTCCTGCGAACGCAGGAGCCCAGGATACCAAACGAAACGCTCCTGACCCTGGGCTCCTGCGTTCGCAGGAGAACACCGTGGGGTGCTCAGCCTAGACCGACGCCTCGACCCGAGGATCGGGCACGTCCAGCGTCGCACACGTCCCGACCGCCGCGTTCTCGATCGTCACCGTCCCGCGCAGCTGCCGCGCGAGGCTGCCGATCATCCGCATCCCGAGGCTTTTGCGCGACGCCGCCTTCAGGTCGAAGTCCGCCGGCAACCCGCCGCCTTCGTCGGATACCGTCAGCACGATCCGCCCGTCGGCGCTCCGCACCGTGACCAGGATCGCGCCGCCGTCGTCGCCATAGGCATATTTGATCGCGTTGGTGACCAGCTCGGTGACGAGCAACCCCATCGGGATCGCGACGTCCGCGCTGATCAGGATCGCCTCGATATCGCAGTCGATCCGGTGGTTGAGCGACTGCTCGCCCAGCCCCGATGCGATCCCGCAGACGAGGTCGTTCAGCGCGACGATGCCGACCTGATCGCCGCGCCACAACTGGTCATGCGTCTGCGCGATCGCCGTGATCCGCGCCTGCGCGTCGCCGAGCAGCCGGCGGATCCGCGGATCGTCATCCTCCTGCATCTGGAGATTGAGCATCGCCGACACCAAAGCGAGGCTGTTCTTCACCCGGTGGCTCGCCTCGCGGGTGAGCAGTTCCTGATGCTCCATCGCTTCGCTCAGCCGCTGCTCGGCCTGCTGCCGCTCGATCGCCACGCCGATGAGGTTCGCAAACCCCTGCATGAACGCGAAATCGGCGGGCTCGAACTGACCCTCGTCGGGGCTGTCGACCTCGAGCACGCCGAAGCGCTTGCCCGACGTCTCGACCAGCACGTTGATCGCGCGCCGGATATTGTGCCGCGCCATGAACTCGGGAGTCCGGAAACGCTGTTCGTTCTCCAGATGGTTCGAGATCACCGGCTGCCCGGTCTCCAGCGCAAACCCCGCCGGCGATCCGAGATCGGTCCGCATCTCGGTCGACCCGACCACCCCCGGCTCCCAGCCGATGCCGGCACGCACCAGCAGCGTGTCCTGCTCGGGGCGATATTCGAGAAACTTGCAGTATTTCGACCGCATCCCCTCGCCGCACAGTTCGGTCGCACGCTGCAACATCGGCTGCAGATCCCGCGCACGCAAAGCCTCGATCCCGAAATCGGCGAGGATCGACTGCTGGCGAAGACGATATTCGAGTTCGCCTGCGCCAGGGGGCTGATCGCCGCCGGGAGATTGTTCGATAACCGTCATACTCACTCGATGTTACTGGCAATAAGTCTCGTCACGCCTGCCGCATCCAGCAGGCTCAATCGCCCACCCTGAAATCGCGGATCATGCGTAACTTCCGCGATTGCCCATTCAGGGCTGACGATTGATGTCAACGCGGCCGCGTCGTCCTGCTCGATCTCGGCGAGTTCGAGCCCGGCGAGCGCTCCTTCGAACAGGTCGATGCCGAAGTCCGCACCCACCGGATACCAGCGTTTCCTCAACGATCGTGCCGGCAGTTTCGCCAGCAGGTGATACTCGTCCCGATCGAGATACGTCGTGACCGTCGGCCTGCTCAGTACATCCGCAACGTCGTATTTCTTGCCGATCTTCAGGACCACACGCCCCGACACGCTATCGGTCATGGCGCGCAGCCTCAGCCGCGTACCCTCGATGTACCGGTCCTCGATCAGGATATACGGCGCGTCGGTCAGATCGGGCCGACGCGCAGGATCGACGAGAAACCGGCGCTCACGCTCGACATGCGCGTATTTGTGAGCGACCAGTTCCTCGTCGAGCCCCCGCAACATCAGGTCAGCGCGTCAGCTTCTTATAGGACAGCGCGGTAGGACGATCCGCCGCATCGCCCAGACGGCGGCGCTTGTCCTCTTCGTAGGATTCGAAATTGCCCTCGAACCATTCGACATGGCTGTTGCCCTCGAACGCCAGGATGTGCGTGGCGAGACGATCCAGGAAGAAGCGATCGTGGCTGATCACTACCGCGCACCCTGCGAAATTCTCGATCGCTTCCTCGAGCGCGCCCAAGGTCTCGACATCGAGATCGTTGGTGGGCTCGTCGAGCAGCAGCACGTTGCCGCCGCGCTTCAACATCTTGGCGATGTTGACGCGGTTGCGCTCGCCGCCCGACAGCTTGCCGACGTTCTTCTGCTGGTCCTGGCCCTTGAAGTTGAACGCCCCGACATAGGCGCGCGTCGACTGGTCGAACCCGTTGACCTTCATCGAGTCGAGGCCGTCGGAAATCTCCTCCCAGACGTTCTTCTTGTCGTCGAGATGATCGCGGCTCTGGTCGACATAGCCGAGCCGCACGGTCGAACCCTTGTCGATCGTGCCGCTGTCCGGCGTCTCCTGCCCAGTGATCAGCTTGAACAGCGTCGACTTGCCGGCGCCGTTGGGACCGATGACGCCAACGATACCGCCCGCGGGCAGCGTGAACGAGAGGTTCTCGAACAGCAGTTTGTCGCCGTAAGCCTTGGAGACGTTCTCGAGTTCGATGACCTTGCCGCCGAGACGCTCGGGCACCTGGATGACGATCTGCGCCTTGCCCGGCGAGCGGTTTTCCTGTGCGGAGACGAGGCGTTCGAAGTTGGCGATACGCGCCTTGGACTTGGTCTGGCGTGCCTTGGCACCCTGGCGGATCCATTCGAGCTCGTTCTTGATCGCGGTCTGACGACCGGATTCCTCGCGATCCTCCTGCTCGAGGCGCTTGGCCTTCTTCTCGAGATAGGTGGAGTAATTGCCCTCGTACGGGAAATACTTGCCACGATCGAGCTCGAGGACCCAGCCGACGACGTTGTCGAGGAAATAGCGGTCATGGGTGATCATCAGCACCGCGCCGGCATAATCCTTCAGGTGGTTCTCCAGCCACTGGACGCTTTCGGCGTCGAGATGGTTGGTGGGCTCGTCGAGCAGCAGGATCCCCGGCTTCTGGATCAGCAGGCGGGTCAGCGCGACGCGGCGCTTCTCACCACCCGACAGCTTGTCTACCGGCCAGTCGCCCGGCGGGCAGCGCAGCGCTTCCATCGCGACCTCGAGCTGGTTGTCGAGCGTCCAGCCGTCGACCGCATCGATCTTTTCCTGGAGCGTGCCCATCTCTTCGAGCAGCGCGTCGAAGTCGGTGTCGTCCTGGGGATCGCCCATCTCGGCCGAAATCGCGTTGAAACGGTCGACCATGTCCGCAACGCCGCGCGCGCCGTCTTTGACGTTCTCCAGCACGGTCTTCGAGGCGTCGAGCTGCGGCTCCTGCTCCAGATAGCCGACCGTGACGTTCTCGCCCGGCCAGGCCTCGCCGGTATAATCCTTGTCGATGCCGGCCATGATCTTGATCAGCGTCGACTTGCCCGCACCGTTGGGGCCGACGATGCCGATCTTGGCGCCATGATAGAATTGCAGGTTGATGTTCGACAGCACCGGCTTGGGCGCGCCGGGGAAGGTCTTCGTCATGTCCTTCATGACATAGGCATATTGGCCGGCCACGGGGGTCTCCGTTCGGGTGTTCGTGAGGGCGGGATTGATCTGCGCATGTAAGGGCAGGCGCGAAGGTTGGCAACGCGCGCGCTCGGACCTAACGGTGGGTCGACACCAAGGGGAATAGCCGATGACGCGTATCGCACCATTTCTGGCGGCCTGTGCCGTCATCACCGCCGTTCCCGTCGTGGCGCAGCGCGCCGCCGCCCCGGCAACCGCGGTCGACGCCAAGGTCGCAGCACTCCGTGACAAGGCGCTGACCGACGACACCGCGTACAAGATCGTCGAGGGGATCACGACCGAGGTCGGCCCGCGGATGACGGGCACCGAGGCGGCACCAAGGGCGCGCGCCTGGTCGGTGGCGAAGCTGAAGGCGCTGGGGTTCAAGAACGTCCGGGTCGAGCCATACCAGCTGCCGGTCTGGTCGCGCGGCGCGGAGAGCGGGGAACTGGTCGCACCCTATGCGCAGAAGCTACATCTGGTCGGCCTCGGCAATTCGGGCGCGACGCCGCCGGGCGGACTGACCCTGCCGATCGTGTATTTCGCGACGTACAACGACCTGGCGCTCGCTCCTGATAGCAGCCTGAAGGGCAAGATCGCCTTCGTGTCGAACGCGATGCAGCCGACCCAGGACGGATCGAGCTATGGATCGCAGGGCACCGCGCGCTTCGTCGGGCCTAACGTCGCCGCCAAGAAGGGCGCGGCGGCGATCGTCATCCGGTCGATCGGCACCGATCACGGCCGCGGGCCGCACGCGGGCAACACCAATTTCGACGCGGGCGTGACGCCGATTCCCGCCGCCGCGCTGTCGGTCGCGGACGCCGAGCATGTCGAGCGGCTGGTGAAGCTCGGCAAGCCGGTGACGCTTAAGCTGGTGCTTGAAGACAAGCAGGTCGGGATGCGCGAATCGGGCAACGTCGTCGCCGAAGTCCCGGGCACCGATCCCAAGGCGGGCATCGTGCTGGTCGGCGGCCATCTCGACAGCTGGGATCTCGGCACCGGTGCGATCGACGACGGCGCGGGCATCGCGATCACAGCGGCGGCCGCTAAGATCGTCATGGACGGCGGCCAGCGCCCGCGTCGCACGATCCGCGTCGTCTGGTTCGGCGACGAGGAGAGCGGCGGCTTCGGCGGGGCCGCCTACGCCAAGGCGCACGCCGGCGAACGTCACGCCACCGCTGCCGAATCGGATTTCGGTGCGGATCGCGTCTGGCGGTTCGAGAGCAGCTTACCCGACGCCGCCAAGCCCATCGAGGATCGCCTGGCGGTCGCACTCGCCCCGCTCGGGATCATTCGCGGGGCCGGCGCCCCCCACGGCGGCACCGACGTCGGACCGACAATCGCCACGGGGGTCGCTGGCATCGACCTCAACCAGTCGGGCCTGCGCTACTTCGATTACCACCACACGCCGGAGGACACGCTGGATCTGATCGACCCCGAACAGCTTCGCCAGAACGTCGCGGCCTGGACCACGGTGATCGCCACGGTGGCCAATGCGCCTGAGGAAATCGGGTCAATTGTGCCCCAGAAGTGACGAATTGCATGAACCAATCTGTCATCGTTCTGCCGCAAACCTTGCGGACAGATGAATTTAGCGGATTGACCCCCCGCCGGGTGCCGCTATTTGACGTGACTTCGCGACGGCAATCGGGTCGGCCGCGAGTGAAACTATGCTTGGGAGCATTCGAATGAAGAAGATCGTTCTGATCGCTGCTGCCGCCGGCCTGATGTCCGTCGCAGCATGCAGCAAGTCGCCAGAAGCAGCCGCAGTCGAGAACAACGCGGACATGCTGGCTGACAACATGGAAATGCAGGCTGACAACATGGACGCGCTGGCGGACAACACCTCGAACGCAGTCGCTACCGACGTGCTCGAGAACGCTGCAGACAACATGAACGCAGCTGCCGACAACGTCCGTGACGCTGCCGACGAGAAGACCGACAACATGAACTAAGACCCTGTCGGGCGTTCGCGCTCGATAGAGTATTAGTGTCGGAAAGGGCGTTCCTTCGGGGGCGCCCTTTTTCTTTGTGTCTTTTGCTTTGCAGATGCTTGCGCTAACGCAGGCGCCGGTGGGGCCTGTAGCTCAACGGTTAGAGCTGGCCGCTCATAACGGCTAGGTTGCGGGTTCGATTCCTGCCGGGCCCACCAATTTTTCTCGCCGGACGACACATGGCTCTTTCGCTCGCTGCGACGTGTGGACGTGGCGATGGGCGCATCCTGCGTGAGGCCCTCCGCGATCCGAGACCCGTCCCTCGCCGCATCGGCTGGATGTGACGCCAGAAGCTTCAGGATCGCGTGGCCCGACGACGCCGGCGACTCATGTCAGAAGGTCGGCGCCAGACTGGCTTGCCACCTATTTGCGGCCAAAGAGTTTTTCCACATCGTAGAGGCTGATCTTCACCCAGGTGGGACGGCCGTGGTTGCATTGGCCGGAATGGGGGGTGACTTCCATTTCGCGGAGGAGCGCGTTCATTTCGGGGACCGACAGGATTCGGCCGGCGCGGACGGAGCCGTGGCAGGCCATCGTGCCGGCTACGGCGTCGAGGCGTTCCTTTAGGGAGAGGGCTTCGTCGAAGGCGGCGAGTTCGTCGGCCAGGTCGGTGACGAGGCCTTTGGGGTCGCTTTGACCGAGCAGGGCTGGGGTTGCGCGGACCAGCATGGCGTGGGGGCCGAAGCGTTCGAGGTCTAGGCCGAACTCGGACAGTTCCTCGGCGCGGGATTCGAGGCGGTCGCAGGCGGATTCGTCGAGTTCGACGACTTCGGGGATCAGGAGGGCCTGGCTCGCGATGGTGCCGCCGATCAGGGCCGCGCGCATGCGTTCGAGGACGAGGCGCTCGTGGGCGGCGTGCTGGTCGACCAGGACAAGGCCGTCTTCGGCTTCGGCTACTATGTAGGTCTTGGCGACCTGGCCTCTGGCTACGCCCATGGGGAAGGCTGCGGTTTGCGGCGGAGGTGTCCAGGCGGGTTCTGCGCGCGCCTGCGGGGGTGACGCGAAGAAGGTTGGGCGAGAGTCGTTTACCGCGCCGTAGCTTCTGTTTTCCAGGGGGAGTCTCTGGGGCGTGCCCTCACCTTCCCATCCGCTTTGCGGACGGGCCCCTTCCTCTCCCCCGGGGGGAGAGGAGATGTTTTCCGGTTGCCACATGGCGAGCGCGGAGTCGCTGGCGCGTTGGCTGCGGTGGCCGGCTGCGTCCAGGGCGCGGCGGAGGCCAGAGACTATGAGGCCTCTGACCATCGCGGGGTCGCGGAAGCGGACTTCGGTCTTGGCAGGGTGGACGTTGACGTCGACCTGGTCGGTGGGGATGTCGAGGAACAGCGCGACGACGGCGTGGCGGTCGCGCGGGAGCATCTCGGCATAGGCGCCGCGGATCGCGCCCATCAGCAGGCGGTCCTTCACCGGGCGGCCGTTAACGAAGAGATACTGGTGATCGGCGATGCCGCGATTGTAAGTGGGGAGGCTGGCGACGCCGCCCAGCACCAGACCTTCGCGCTCCAAGTCGATCGCGACCGAATTGTCGGCGAGCGCGCGGTCGGTGAGCGTCGCTACCCTGCCCGGCCGATCCTCGACCTGCATCGCCGACAGCGCGCGGCGGCCGTCATGCTCCAGCGTAAAGCCGATGTCGGGACGCGCCATCGCGAGCCGGCGGACGACGTCGAGGCACGCGGCGTATTCGGCGCGCGGGGAGCGGAGGAACTTGCGGCGGGCGGGGACGCGCGCGAACAGGTCCTCGACGACGACGCGCGTGCCGGGCGGGAGGGCTGCGGGGCCTTCGCGCTCGACGCGGCCATTGTCGACGGTCCGCGCCCAGCCTTCGGCGCCGCGGATCCGGCTTTCGATCGTCAGCGTTGCGACGCTCGCGATCGAGGGCAACGCCTCGCCGCGAAAACCGAGCGTCACGACCGATTCGATAAACTCGTCGGGCAGCTTCGAGGTCGCGTGCCGTTCGAGCGCTAAGGCCATGTCGGCGGGAGTCATCCCGCAGCCATCGTCGGCCACCTCGATCCGCGAAGTCCCGCCCTCAACGAGGAGAATCGCTATGCGTCCTGCCCCCGCGTCGATGGCGTTTTCGACTAACTCCTTCAACGCGCTGGCGGGTCTTTCCACCACTTCACCGGCGGCGATACGATTGACCAGATGCTCGGGGAGACGCCGTATTGACATGGGTTTGCGTCTAGACCAAGCGACGGCATCCCGCGACCCGCAAACGCAAGCACCCGGTGAGTTAAACACCGGCGGGCCACGCGAGATTTTTGTGCGATGGGCTGCCCGTCCGGCGGCCAAGGATTACGGGACCCTGATTGAATGGCCTTCTACTCGCGTTTCTTCAAGTTCATGTCGCACGACATGGCGATCGACCTCGGCACCGCGAACACCGTCGTCTACGTCCGTGGCCGCGGCATCGTCCTGAACGAGCCGTCGGTGGTCGCGGTCGAGACGATCAACGGCATCAAGCGCGTCAAGGCGGTCGGTGACGACGCCAAGATGATGATGGGCAAGACGCCGGGTAACATCGAGGCGATCCGCCCCTTACGCGACGGCGTGATCGCCGACATCGACGTCGCCGAGCAGATGATCAAGTATTTCATCCAGAAGGTCCACGGCCCGCGCAAGTTCGCGCGCTGGCCCGAGATCGTAATCTGCGTGCCGTCGGGTTCCACCAAGGTCGAGCGCCGCGCGATCCGCGATGCCGCGTCGAACGCGGGCGCGTCGCAGGTCTGGCTGATCGAGGAGCCGATGGCGGCGGCGATCGGCGCGGACATGCCGGTGACCGAGCCGATCGGCTCGATGGTCGTCGACATCGGCGGCGGCACGACCGAAGTCGCGGTGCTGTCGCTGCGCGGTCTCGCCTACACGACGTCGGTGCGGGTCGGCGGCGACAAGATGGACGAGGCGATCGTCAGCTATGTGCGCCGCAACCATAACCTGCTGATCGGCGAAGCGACGGCGGAGCGGATCAAGAAGGAGGTCGGTATCGCCAAGCCGCCGGTCGACGGCATCGGCATGATCATCCAGATCAAGGGCCGCGATCTCGTCAACGGCGTGCCCAAGGAGATCCAGATCAACCAGGGCCAGATCGCCGAAGCACTGAGCGAGCCGGTCGCGACGATCGTCGAGGGCGTTCGTGTCGCGCTCGAGAACACCGCGCCGGAACTGGCCGCGGATATCGTCGACCAGGGCATCGTGCTGACCGGTGGCGGCGCGCTGCTCCAGGGTCTGGACGAAGTGCTGCGTGACGAGACCGGGCTGCCGGTGACGGTCGCCGAGGACCCGCTGACCTGCGTCGCGCTCGGCACCGGTCGCGCGCTCGAGGATCCGTTGTTCCGCGGCGTGCTGATGAGCGGCTAAGAGTTTGTTTTTGCTTTAAGACACGCGGACACGAAATCGCGTCGTCCGAGTCGCAGGGGTAGTTCCCCCTGCACTTCGGCGGCGCCCGAGACAGGGGGACAGGCGCATGGCGCCAGCCCGCGACCGGCGCACGGGGTTTTCCCGGCGTCGGCAATATGGTGTGTTCATGGGCTATGTGCTCGCCGTCGCTGGTGCGGTGGTGGGCCTGGTGCTGCTCGTCGCTTCGATGTTCAATCCGCCCGCCTTTTCCGCGCTGCGGATGGGTGTCGCGGGCGTGACGACGCCGGTGTCGACGGGGCTCGCCACGGTCGGCTCGTCGATCTCGGGCATTCCCGATGCGATCGGCAACTACTTCTTCGTGAAGCAGGAGAACGTCGCGTTGCGCGCTGATCGCGAGCGGACGCGGGCGCTGCTGATGCGCGCGCGGACGATCGCGTATGACAATCGCCGGTTGCGCAGCCTGCTCGCGATCCGCGAACGCTCGACCACGCCGGTGGTGACCGCGCGGCTGGTGAGTTCGAGCGCGTCGAGCGGGCGGCGCTATGCGTTGCTCAATGCGGGCCGCTGGAACGGCGTGCTGCCCGGCATGCCGGTGCGCGGCCCCGATGGGCTGATCGGGCGCGTGGTCGAGACCGGCCCCAACGCGGCGCGCATACTGTTGCTGAGCGACGGCGACAGCATCGTGCCGGTCCGCCGCACGCGTGACGGCATGCCGGCGATCGCGGCGGGGCGCGGCGACGGGATGATCGACATCCGCTCGGTCAACGCGACCAACGTCCGGTTCAATGCGGGCGACCTGTTCGTGACGACGGGTACCGGGGGGATCTACGCGCCCGGCGTGCCCGTCGCGCGCGTCACCAAGGCGGGGTCGGACTCGGTGATGGCGCGCGCGTTCGCCGATCCCGACACGCTCGACTTCGCGCTGGTCGAGCGGATGTTCATGCCCGTGCCCCCGCCTCGCCCGGTGACCCAGCAATGATGCCGCCGCGCCTGGTCGACAGCGTCGACTACAAGCCGTTCGAGACCAAGATTCCCGCTGGCCGGTCGCGCGCGATCCCCTGGGCGACCGTAATTGCCGGGTCGCTGGTCACGATCATCCCGGTGGTCGCGACGATCCCGCTGCTCCCGCCGTTCGGGTTCGTCATGCTGCTCGCGTGGCGGTTGCTCGCACGGTTCGCGTTCAAGCCGTGGGCCGCAGCCCCGCTCGGCTTCTTCGACGACCTCGTCAGCGGCCAGCCGCTCGGCAGCGCGGTGCTGATGTGGTCGCTCGCGTTCGTCGCGATCGACATGATCGAACAGCGGCTCGCGTTTCGTGATTATTGGCAGGACTGGCTGATCGCCGGCGGGCTGATCGCGGCATGCATCCTTGCCGGCCGCTTCATCGCAGTGCCGGTCGGCGCGCATGTCGACACTATCCTTATCGCGCAGATCGCGGTCACGATCCTCATGTTCCCGCTGGCGGCCCGCATCGTCGCGGCGATCCAGAACAAGCGCGGCGCCGAATGAGGAATACCCCGCGGATCGTCACCGAGATGTCGCAGGCGTACAGCTTCTCGCGGCGCGCGTGGATGCTGGGCGCGGCGCAAGGCGGCGTCGGGCTGCTGCTCGCGGGCCGGATGGCGTGGCTGTCGATCGCGCAGAACGAACGCTATACGATGTTGTCGGAGAGCAACCGCGTCAACATGACGCTGTTGCCGCCGCGCCGCGGCTGGATCGTCGACCGCCACGGCGTGCCGATCGCCAACAACCGTACCGATTTCCGCGTCGACATCATCCCCGACCGCCTGCGCGACAAGGAGCGCGTGCTGCCGCTGCTCGGCCGCATCCTCCAGTTGCCGCCCGAGGAAGTCGAGCGGATCGCGATCGATCTCGAACACGCCGCCGGGTTCCAGCCGGTCCAGGTCGCGGAGAATCTCGACTGGGAGCGGTTCGCCGCGGTCAGCGTCCGCCTGCCCGAGCTGCCCGGCGTCGCGCCGACGCGCGGGTTCGCGCGCAGTTATCCGGCGGGCGCGGCGGTCGCGCACCTCACCGGCTATGTCGGCGTGCCCAACGCCGAACAGTACAAAAAGACACGCGATCCGTTGCTCGTCACGCCAGGCTTCAAGCTCGGCAAGGACGGGCTCGAGAAGATGCTAGAGGCCGAACTCCGCGGCGTCGCCGGCGCCAAGCGGGTCGAGGTCACCGCGCGCGGCAAGCTGGTCGCCGAACTCGCGACCAAGCCCGACGTCCCCGGCAAGACCGCACGGCTGACGATCGACGCGGGGCTTCAGGAATACGCTGCAAGGCGGCTTGGCACCAACTCCGGATCGGTCGTCGTGCTCGACACCCGCACCGGCGAGATGCTCGCGATGGTGTCGATGCCTGCCTATGATCCGAACAGCTTTTCGGACGGGATCAGCCATCTCGAATGGCAGATGCTGAGCGACGACGATCACGTGCCGCTAATGAACAAGGTCACGCAGGGGCTGTATCCGCCGGGGTCGACCGTCAAGCCGATGAACGGCCTTGCGCTGATGAACGCCGGCGTCGATCCGATGACCCGCGTCAATTGTTCCGGCGCGATGCGGCTCGGGACCAGCGTGTTCCACTGCCACAAGAAAAGCGGCCACGGTCCGCTCGATCTCAAGAACGCGATCATGCAGAGCTGCGACATCTATTTCTACGAGATGGCGCGGCGGGTCGGCTACAACGCAATCGCGCCGATCGCGCGCACGCTCGGCCTAGGCCAGAAGTTCGATCTGCCCTTCTCGACGCAGCGCTACGGCACGGTGCCCGATCCGGCGTGGAAGCTGAAGAAGTACAAGCACGATTGGACGGTCGCGGATTCGCTCAACGCGTCGATCGGCCAGGGCTATGTGCTGGCCAACCCGTTGCAGCTCGCGGTGATGGCCGCGCGCTTGGCGTCCGGACGCGCATTGCAGCCAAGCATCCTCGCTGCCCAAGTCCACCGCGACTCCCCTGCCCTCGCGATCGATTCCGAGCATCTCGCGCGCGTCCGCGACGCGATGTTCGGGGTGATCAACCAGGGCGGCACCGGCGGCGCGGCGAAACTGCTGATCCCCGGCGTCGCGATCGCGGGCAAGACCGGCACCGCGCAGGTCCGCCGCATCACGATGGCCGAACGGCGCTCGGGCGTGCTGAAGAACGGGCAGCTGCCGTTCAAGATGCGCGACCACGCGCTGTTCATCGGTTTCGCGCCTGCCGATAACCCGCGTTATGCGCTCGCGGTGGTGCTCGAGCATAACGGCCACACGGTGCGCAATCTCGACACGCCGATGATCGGCCGCGACATCATGACCTACATGCTCGACCGGGAGCGTGCGTTGAAGTCGCTCGCCGAGGTCGAACCGACCTGGGGCGGCGATATCCGCACGCGCATGGCGGCGACAGCGGAGGCGTACCGCAAGGCGCAGTCCGCACCGCCCGCCGCGATCGCCACCAAGACCGACGCGATCGTGCCGAGCGACGCGCCTGCGGTCGCCAACGCCACCGACATGGCCAACGCCACGCAGGAAGCGCTCACCGCGCCCGGCGCGACGGTGGCCGAGGATGATTCAAGGGACCGCCAGCCGTGACCCCAACCGAGCGCAAGCGATGAACCGTATCGTCCCCGAACCGCTCGCCAAGCTGCCGTGGCTCGTGATCCTGCTGGTGGTCGCGATCGGCTGTTTCGGCCAGGTCGTGCTGTATTCGGCAGCAGGCGGCTCGCTGCACCCCTGGGCATTGTCGCAGGGCATCCGCTTCTTCGTGCTGCTGGCCGGCGCGATCGGCCTCTCCTACGTGCCCGAGGGCGTCTGGAAGGCGGGATCGCTGCCGACCTATGCGATCCTCGTCGTCTCGTTGCTCGCGGTGGAACTGCTGGGGAAAGTCTCGGGTGGATCGCAACGCTGGCTAGACCTCGGTTTCATCCGCCTGCAGCCGTCCGAGTTCATGAAGCCGGCGATCGTGCTCGCCTGCGCCAAATTCTACGACATGCTGCCCCCCAACGAAACGCGACGGTTCGGCGCGGTCTGGCCGGCGGCGATGCTGATCGGCGTGCCCGCGGCGCTGGTGATGCTTCAGCCCGATCTCGGCACCGCGCTGATGATCTGTGCGGGCGGCGCGACAGTGATGTTCCTCGCGGGCATCCCGCTTCGGCTTTTCGTCGGCGGCGCGATCGGCGCGGCCGTGGCGATCCCACTCGCGATCAACTTCGCGCTGCACGACTATCAGCGCAACCGCATCCTGATCTTCCTCGACCCCGAGAGCGATCCGCTCGGTACCGGCTATCACATCAGCCAGTCGAAGATCGCGATCGGTTCGGGCGGGATCTGGGGCAAGGGCTTCCTCCAGGGCACGCAGAGCCACCTGGACTACCTCCCCGAGGGGCATACCGACTTCGTCTTCGCGACGATGGCGGAGGAATGGGGCCTGGTCGGCGGCTGCCTGCTGATCCTCGCCTTCCTGCTGGTGATCCGCTGGGGCA
Organism: Sphingomonas sp. CFBP 13603; assembly: GCF_014892665.1. NCBI lineage: Bacteria > Pseudomonadati > Pseudomonadota > Alphaproteobacteria > Sphingomonadales > Sphingomonadaceae > Sphingomonas > Sphingomonas sp. CFBP 13603. The sequence continues at coordinate 166,334 of NZ_JADBIA010000007.1, forward strand.
TCGAGGTCGGTCAGCGTGCGCAGACCCGCTTCGGCCGGCTGACCGCCGCCGGGCTGTCGACGACGATCTTCTTTTACGTCGCGATCAACCTGATGATGGTGATGGGCCTCGCCCCCGTCGTCGGCATCCCGCTGCCGCTGGTGAGCTTTGGCAGCTCGGCGCAGATGACCGTGTTGCTGTGCCTCGGCATCTTGATGTCGATCGATCGCCAGAACCGCAAGACGGTCGGCTGGTGAGGCGAAAAACCGACTTAATTCGCGAAAAAGCGACACGATCGACGAAAACGGACTCGGATCGACGAAAAGGGGGTTGCGGCCCCCGATGAGTCTGCTAACAGCGCGCCTCCAGCAGCGGGGCGCCACACCAGGGCGCCACTCAAAACCGCCCTGGAATGGACGCATAGCTCAGTTGGTAGAGCAGCTGACTCTTAATCAGCGGGTCCTTGGTTCGAGCCCAAGTGCGTCCACCATTTCTTTTTAATTGACAGACACCTGACTCCACTTCATTCACTAGCGTGAGTTGGAATGGGCTCGCACCGCGATTAGTTGGCGATCGTGACCGGAGCCTTCTCTCTTGGCTGCGGCGTCACCTGATTTGCGCTCGGCATCCCGTCAGCCTGCTCCCCAGGCTGCTCAGCCGCTGGACATTCGGCAGCGCTTTTATCCAGCCACGCTGCGCCCTAGCGGCCTATCTCGGCTTTCAGATAACGTAGAACATGGCCGGCCCGCACCGACAGCGGCCATTCGGATCGGTGGATCAACCACAGCGTGTCCACGACCGCGACGCCTTCGACGACACGGATGTGCAACGCCTTGTCGAACGCCTGACGGGCGTAACGCGGGAGTACGGTGAAGCCCAGTCCGCGCGCGACCGGCTCGAGGATCAGGCTGATCTGGTTGCTGAAGCCGCGCACGGGCAAGCGACGCACGCCCGGATTGCCGTCGAACCGCCGCGACAGCAGACGGGTCGCCATCGCCTGGCCGTCGGGGTGATCGATGAACCCGATCCGCTCCAGATCGTGCCAGTCGCGAACCGTCTCGCCTGCGGGAACGATGAGTTCGAGCGGTTCTTCGAGGAACGGCGTCGCCGTCAGGCGCGGGTCTTCGCTACGCGTGGTAGCAATACCCAGCTCGGAACGATTGGACGCGACCGCATCGATGACCTCGCTGTCCGGCGCGAAACGATGGCGGATTACCAGACCGGGCTCGGCGCGTTGCAGATCGAGTAACAGCGGATAGAGCAGCAATCCTACGCTACCCGGCGTGACGAGATCGAGCGCGCCGCGCAACGCATCGGTATCCGCCAACCTCGCCGCCAGCCGCTTGTCCGCGGCTTCCAGTTCGCGTGCATACTCGAGCAGCGCGAGGCCGGCAGGGGTCCACTCCAGCCGGCGCGAGCGACGGATCACGATGGCACCGAGCCGGGTTTCGAGCTGGCCGACATGCTGGCTGACCGCAGCCTGGGTCAGATCGAGGACCGCGGCCGCGCGCGTGAAGCTGCCGGCCTCGGCGAGCGCGACGGCACTACGGATCCAGAGCGGGTTCAGCATAACCATCATTTATAGATGCCATAAGGACACGCTGGTTTCGCTAATAATCGGCTGCCTCCATCTGGTTCGGACAGCAAGAGGACACGTGATGGTCGCCCCCTACCCCCGCAGTTTTTCGCATATCGGCCTGTCGGTCACCGATCTCGACCAAGCCGTGACGTTCTACACCGGCGTGCTCGGCTGGTATCTGATCATGCCGCCGACGACGGTTGCCGAGGACGACAGCGCGATCGGCGTGATGTGCACCGATGTGTTCGGCGCTGGCTGGGGATCGTTCAGGATCGCGCATCTTTCGACGGGCGACCGCGTCGGCGTGGAGATGTTCGAGTTCCGGAACGCCGAGAAGCGCGAGAATAACTTCGAATATTGGAAATCGGGCATCTTTCACTTCTGCGTGCAGGACCCCGACGTCGAAGGTCTCGCCGCCAAAATCGTCGCGGCGGGCGGCAAGCAGCGCATGCCGGTGCGCGAATACTTCCCGGGCGAGAAGCCGTTCCGAATGGTCTATATGGAGGATCCGTTCGGCAACATCCTCGAACTCTATAGCCATAGCTATGAGCTGACCTACTCGGCCGGTGCCTATTCCTGACCGGCGGCCCGCCCTCTTTCACGACGAGAGACACGTTTATGGCAGCGCTTTTTACGCCCTTCACGCTGAAGGACGTCACCCTTCGCAACCGCATCGGCATTCCGCCCATGTGCCAGTATAGCGCCGTCAACGGCGTCACCACCGACTGGCACCTCGCGCACTACACCGGCATGGCGCGGGGCGGCGCGGGGCTGGTGATCGTCGAGGCTACCGCGGTGTCGCCGGAGGGTCGGATCACGCCTGGTTGCACAGGGTTGTGGAACGACGACCAGGTGCCGGGCATGGCGGCGATTGCCAAGGCGATCAAGACGGCGGGCGCGGTCGCGGGCATCCAGATCGGTCATGCCGGCCGCAAGGCGAGCGCCAACAAGCCCTGGGAAGGCGACGACCATATCGCGAACGACGCTCCTGGCGGCTGGCAGACGATTTCGCCATCCGCGATCGCGTTCGGGGGTGGCTTGCCGAAGGTCCCGACCGAGATGTCGCTCGACGATATCGCGCGCGTAAAGGCGGACTTCGTGTCCGCGGCCGAGCGCGCGCGCGACGCCGGGTTCGAATGGCTCGAACTGCATTTCGCGCATGGCTATCTCGCGCAGAGCTTTTTCTCCGTCCACGCCAATACGCGCACCGACCAATATGGCGGCAGCGCGGAGAACCGCAGCCGCTTCCTGCTCGAGACATTGCAGGCGGTGCGTGCGGTGTGGCCGGAAAACCTGCCGCTCACCGCGCGGTTCGGCGTGCTCGAGTTCGACGGGCGCGATGAGGAGACGATGGCCGAAGCGATCGCCCTCGTCCGTCGGTTCAAGGACAATGGCCTCGATTTCCTGAGCGTCAGCATGGGCTTTTCGACACCCGACGCGAACATTCCGTGGGGCCCTGCCTTCATGGCGCCGATCGCTGCGCGCGTCCGTGCTGAAACCGGGCTGCCGGTCGGCACGGCATGGGGCATGGACATCCCCGCCGACGCAGAGCGGTCGATCGTCGATGGTCAGCTCGACATACCGATGATGGCGCGCGCTCATCTCGCCGATCCGCATTATCCGTTCCGCGTCGCGCGCGAACTGGGGGTGCCAAAGGCGTCGTCGGTATTGCCCGATCAATACGCCTATTGGCTGGCACGCTATCCGGGACCGCAAAACGGCGACCCGATCGATTAACTCCGTTCACCGGGATCAAGGACAAGACGCATGAGCGACATCATCTGGCCGGCGGGATACGTGCCCGGCTTCACCGACAATTTCTGTTCCAACGAGATGATCGTCACCGGCCTGACCGCTGCCGACATCTGGCCGTTCCTCAACATCCCGACGCGCTGGCCGACCTATTATCCGAATTCGGCCGATGTACGGTTCCATGACGGCAAGGGCCCCGAGCTCGAGGCGGACGTACGCTTCTTCTTCTCGACGTTCGGCTTTCCAGTCGAAGCGCAGGTCGTCGAGCATGTCGCGCCGGTCGTCGGCCAGCCCGCACGCGTGGCCTGGCACGGCTGGTCCGGCGAAGGCGTGGATCGCCTCGACGTCCACCATGCATGGCTGATCGAGGACCTGTCGGGTGGCCGCGTGCGTATCCTGACGCAGGAGACCCAGAACGGTGCGCCGGCAAAGGAACTCGCAAAGGCGAACCCCAACCCGATGATCAACGGCCATCAGGACTGGCTTGTCGGGCTGGTCGCCGCGGTTCGCGGCGTCACCGGCTGAGCCTGTCAGAAAGATATCGGCGTCGGGATGCTTCCTGGCGCAGATGCGAGCTTGATGGGCACGTTGCGTCGGATACCAACGCTGCATAACGAAGTATTGAGGAACGAGAGATGGTCAGGCGCATGCATGTGACGCTACGGGCGTTGGGCGCAGCAGCGGCGACGTTCGCGCTTGTCGCAGGGGCGCAGCCGGTCGTGGCACGAACCACCACGTCGCTCGCCGCGGTGCCCGCCCAACGCAGCTGCGCATCGCTGGCCGATTTGAATGTGTCGACCATGGATACGGGCAAGGTAACGATTGCCGCCGCAACCGTTACCACCACCACCGCCGGACAATTCTGCCAAGTCCGCGGCACGATCGCCCCAGCGCCCAGCTCGGCGATCAATTTTCAGGTTCATTTGCCGCTGACCAAATGGACGCAGCGCTATGTACAGGTCGGCTGCGGCGGCCTTTGCGGGAACGTCAACGTCGCGATCGACAACGCCAGCGGCTGCGCGCCTGCGCTGAACGGCGAATTCGTCGTCGCCGCCAACGACATGGGCGCAAAAGTACCGGAGGGCGGCCCAATGGGCAGCTTCGCGACCGATCCTGAGAAGCGCATCGATTTCGCCTACCGCGGCAACCACGTCACGGCGCTCGTCGCGAAGTCGCTCATCCGCGCCTTCTACGGCCGACAGCAACGCTACGCCTACTTCACCGGTTGCTCGGACGGCGGGCGCGAAGGATTGATGGAAGCGCAGCGTTACCCCGACGATTTCGACGACGTGTCCGCAGGCGCGCCTGCAATGAACTTCCAGGTACAAAACAGCTTCTACCATGCATGGATGGCGTCGGCGAACCTCGACGCGGCGGGCAAGCCAATCCTGCTCGCCGCCAAGATACCGGTGCTTCATGCTGCGGTGCTGGCGCATTGCGACGCGATGGATGGGCTGAAGGACGGGCTGCTGTCGGATCCCCGCGCCTGCCGGGTGGATACCGATTGGGTTGCCTGCAAGCCCGGCGCCACTGCTACCGATGCCTGCCTGACCGCGCGCGAAGCGGCGATCGTCCGTCGCATCTATGACGGCCCACGCGCGCCGGATGGTCGCAGCTTTCTTATTGGCGGTCCGCAGCCCGGGTCCGAGCTGCAATGGGACTTTATTCCTGCCAGTGCGACCGATCGGTCGATGAGCGCGATGCTGGGCGCAGCGATGCGGCGCTACATGATCTTCCCGCAATCGCCTGCCCCCAATGCACTGGTCGACGACTTCTCGTTCGATGCCAGGACCTTTGCCGAGGTGACGAAGCTGCACGGACTGAACGATGCCACCAATCCAGATCTGCGTCCCTTCGCGCGCCACGGTGGGCGGATGATCTTGTGGCATGGCTGGTCGGACACCTCGATTTCCCCGATGACATCGATCGCGTATTACAAAGCGGTGCAGCAGTTGATGGGCGCGCGGTCCGCAGATGCCACGCTGCGATTGTTCATGCTTCCCGGCACGGGCCATTGCGGCGGTGGTGACGGCTTTGCGCAGGTCGATACGCTGACTCCGCTGATGGCATGGGTCGAAGCTGGTCATGCGCCGGCGCAGTTGACCGCCGACAAAGTGGCGGACCTTGCCAAAGGTCCCCGGGGCGGGTTGCCAGGGGCCGACCAGTCGGGGAAGCAGTTACCGCTCCCCAGCCCCGCGGCCACCGCCCTGGCCAGACGCACGATCTACCCCTTCCCCGCCATCCCGCGCCCGGGACGCAGCGGTAACGTTGCGGGGAAAAGCGTCGTCATCGAACAGCCCGAGATCGACTGGTACGGTGCCGACCTGTTTCGACCGGGGTTTCAGCGCGCTTACAGCGTTCGCGATAATGCGCTCGTCGCCGACCGCTGAATTGGCAAAACGGATACGCGAGACGCTTCGTGGACGGCGTTGAGGTCGCATCGATCATCAAGATATCGATGCATCTGCTCGTCATCATATATACCGAGCCGTTTATCGGCATGCTGAACGCCACACGTGCCTAACGATCGGAGCTCATAACAATGCAGCGAAACGTCCTTGTCGCCCTGTCGATCGTAGCGCTGGTTGGCTCTACCTCGGCTTGGGCCGTCGGAGATATTCCCGTCCGAATGAAGCCCAAGCAGGTGGCAAGCTTCTACCGGTCGATCCGGCCCCTGCTCGTTTCCGATGGCGTACCGTGTCCGCTGAACCAGCACCCCGTGTCGGGCATCATTACCGGAGGCGCGTCCCCGCAAGGCGGCAGCCAGCAAACCGTCCTGACGTTCGACAAGGGCGCGAAGGTTACCGTGTCACGCACGTGGAACCGCTCGTTAACGGGCACCCCCGCGACGATAGAAATCGTCTGTTCGCTGTGAAGGCCGACCGAATGGCCACCGAGACGAGCCGCATTGAGACCGGCGTATGATATGCGGCCGGCACCTTCTTGGGAACGGCTCGCATCCACTCTAGCAGGACGCGTCGGGCACATGATCGTGCCTGCAGGGGTTGCTCGCCGATGCCGAAGACCAGTGCCAGGGACACCGACGCGATCGCGACCGAGGGCAGCGGGTCCTACACGACGCGCCGGATGAGTTCGGCCACCGGGCTTGCACTGCCGATCCGCGACACGCCGCAGTCGGTCAGCGTCGTTACCGCCAGCAGATCATGATCTCGCCAATGGCTGGCATTTCCAGGCGGCGTACAACCGCTCGTCCAACGCCCGCGGCGGCTATGACCTTGCCGCCTATTACGGTGCGCCCGATCGCGACGGCATCGGCGTCCACATCAACCCGAGCTATTCGCACGCCGACGCCACGCAGGATCGCGAGGCCGTCTCGCTTCCGAAGCGCGCCCAGCCCCTACCCAAGACGCAACCGGAAAAGGCGGGCGCAACGCTGACACTGGTCGTGCCCGTCGAATTTCTTTCGCTGATATCGAGCAGGTTACACGCATGGGTCAGTCCGTCCGCCGCTCGGAAGATCCAGAACAGTCTGCCGCACGACAACGACCGATAAGCTCGCCATCAGCTGATCTGTGATCGACTGTCATGATCTATCCTGCCCGAATAATCGATTGGACAAATGTCCATCAAATCCTGCATCTTAGGCCCAAGCACGGAATACTCATCGAGAGAGGACGCCAAGATGGCCGATTACGAACAGCCCAAGAGCAGCGGTTGCCCCATGGGCCCCAACGGCGGCGGCGAGGTCAAGGCCCGCTCGCTGCTCGGTCGTACGAACAAGGATTGGTGGCCAGATGCGCTGCCGATCGACATGCTGCACCAGCACGGCGTTTCGCCCGACCCGATGGGCGAAGAATTCGACTATGCCGAGTCGTTCCAACAGCTCGACTATGCCGCGCTCAAGGCTGACCTGACCGCGCTGATGACCGACAGCAAATCCTGGTGGCCTGCCGATTACGGTCACTACGGCCCGTTCATGATCCGCATGGCGTGGCACGCCGCCGGCACCTACCGCGTGACCGACGGCCGTGGTGGGTCGTCGTCGGGCCAGCAGCGTTTCGAGCCGCTCAACTCGTGGCCGGACAACGGCAACCTCGACAAGGCGCGTCGCCTGTTGTGGCCGCTGAAGCAGAAGTACGGCAAGAACATCAGCTGGGCTGACCTGTTCATCCTCGCCGGCAACGTCGCGATCGAGAGCATGGGCGGACCGATCTTCGGTTTCGCTGGCGGCCGCAAGGACGTCTTCGCCTCCGAGGGCGACACGTTCTGGGGCGCCGAGGAGCTGTGGGTCAACGAGGGTGCGCAGACGCGCATCAGCGAGGACATGCCCGAGCTCGAGGGGCCGCTGGCCGCGATCCAGATGGGTCTCATCTACGTCAATCCGGAAGGTCCGGGCGGTGATCCGAACCCGCTCCTGTCGGCACGCGACATGAAGGCGACGTTCCTGCGGATGGCGATGAACTCCGAGGAAACCGTTGCGCTGACCGCCGGCGGTCACGCTTTTGGCAAGTCGCATGGCGCCAAGCCTGCCCCGCATTTCAAGGCCCCGTCTTCCGAATCGGTGCACATGCAGGGTCTTGGCTGGCTGACCGACAGCGAGGAGATTGGCCAGGGCCACATCACGACCTCGGGCATCGAGGGCGCATGGTCGAACAACCCGACCAAGTGGACCGGCGATTACCTGCGCCTGCTGTTCAAGTACGACTATGAGCTGACCGAGAGCCCGGCCGGCGCGAAGCAGTGGCAGCCGGTCAACCCGGCACCGGAGGACATGGCACCCGACGCGCGCGATCCCAACAAGCGCGTGCCGACGATGATGACCACCGCCGACATGGCGCTGAAGATGGACCCCGAGTTCCGCGAGATCGCGCTGCGTTTCCGTGACGATCAGTCGGCACTCGACGACGCGTTTGCACGCGCCTGGTTCAAGCTGACGCACCGCGACATGGGCCCACGCGTTCGCTATCTCGGGCCTGAGGTTCCGGAAGAGACGCTGATCTGGCAGGATCCGGTTCCCGAGGGCACCGCGCCGTCGGACGCCGACGCCGCTGCGTTCAAGGACGCCGTCCTGTCGAGCGGGCTGACGATCGGCCAGCTGGTCAAGACCGCCTGGGCGTCGGCATCGAGCTATCGCCGGTCGGACCACCGCGGTGGTGCGAACGGTGCGCGCATCGCGCTCGCCCCGCAGAAGGACTGGCCGGTCAACGAGCCCGAGCAGCTGAGCAAGGTCCTGGCCAAGCTCAACGAGCTGCGCGGCGACATGTCGCTGGCCGACGCGATCGTGCTGGCCGGTTCGGCAGCGGTCGAGAAGGCGGCGCGCGATGCCGGTCACGACGTGTCGGTGCCGTTCCTCGGTGGACGCGGCGATGCCACGCAGGAGTGGACCGATGTCGAGAGCTTCGTGTGGATGGAGCCGCAGGCCGATGGCTTCCGCAACTACCTGAAGACGCGTCATCCGGTGAAGACCGAGGAGCTGCTGCTCGACAAGGCTTCGCTGCTCGGCCTGTCCGCGCCGGAGATGACCGTGCTGGTCGGTGGCCTGCGCGTGCTCGGCGCGAACTTCGGCGATGCGCCCGAGGGCGTACTCACCACGCGTCCGGGCCAGCTGACCAACGACTTCTTCGTCAACCTGCTCGACAACGACACGTTCTGGGATCTGGTCGACACGTCGAGCGACGAGAAGTTCATCGGCTACGATCGTGGCGGTCGCGAGAAGAAGTGGCAGGCGACCCGTACCGACCTCGTCTTCGGCTCGAACTCGCAGCTGCGCGCGACGGCCGAAGTCTATGCCGAGAACGGCCACGAACAGAAGTTCGTTCGCGACTTCGTCAAGGCGTGGGTCAAGGTCATGAACGCCGATCGTTTCGACGTGACGGCCAAGCCTGTGTCGTCCAACCAGGCGACCTGAGCTTCGGTGACAGGCGGACAAGCCGTGCTGGTCTGGGCGACGTTCCAGGCGAGCACGGCTTGTCCGCCATTACCCGTTATGATTGCCGTGAACGATGGCATGAACTCCGATCGTTACACGGTCTCCAGCCACCGCCCTCGACGGCGGTACTTGTCGTGTTGGCTGACAAAGGTCCAAGGCGTTCTCGCCGAACGGCGTCGGAAGATGGCCAAGCCCGGCAGCGCCGGAAACCGATTGTCACGTCGCCAGAGGGCCTTGCGACGTTCGGTGCGTTTCCAGCCCTGATCCAACCCGCTATCATCGCGTACTCGGATCAGGTGAACGACGATGCGGATACCGTCGGCGAAGGGGAGGTCACAGATGGCGGCACCGTTGACGGCTCGGCGATCGGTCGTCGTCATCAGCGACTGGGTCGATGGCCAACATCCTGGACACGATCGCCCGTCCTCTACCCTGCTGCCAGCACACGCGACCAATCCGGAAAGCCAGCCGTGGATCGGCGATCTCGCCCCCGTTGACGTGACGGGCGGGTATCTGGAGCGGTTACCCCTCGCGCTGATCGCTGCCGGCATCGTCGATCAAGCCGAGATCTGGCATCATTGGCGCGGCGAGGACGAGCCTCCATTCCGCAGGGACAACGCGGTTCTGGCGCGCCGCGCCTTCCGGATCGACGACGAGCATGCCCCCTTTTCCTCGTTGCAGATGCATGCGTTCGTCGAGGCGTTCGGCGCGCCACATATCCTCGTTGTGTTCGGCCTGGGTGTCGCACCCGACCTGCTCGAACTCTGCGCGAACAGCATCATCCTCTACAATTCGATCGATGCGCCGTCGCTGCGCGTGCCGCCCGAGGTCAGCGAGCATTTCGATCTCGTCATTACCGGCGCGCAGTGGCAGTCGGACGAAGTCGAGGCGCGCCACCCCGGCATGCGCACCGCGATCCTGCCGGTCGGTCCCGAGTTCGCGGCGGTCGACCAGTTCCGTCCGCTTGGGACGCCCAAGGATGTCGACCTGATCTACGTCGCCGCCGCGCAGCCGTACAAGCGCCACGACATCCTGTTCGACGCCCTCGCGCAACTTCCACGCGACGTCCGCGCGCTTTGCGTATTCGGCTACGGCGAGGATGCCGACGCACTCCGCTACCGCGCGCAAGAGCAGAACCTCTCGATCGAGTTCGTCGGGCCACCAGGCGTACCGATCGTAGAGGTCAACCGCCTGATGAACCGCGCGAAGTTCGGCGTCGTCTGCGGCATCGACGACGGCGCGCCCGCGATCCTAACCGAATACATGCTCGCGGGCCTGCCCGTGCTCGCCAACGCGGAATTACGCTGCGGATTGCAGTTCATCCTGCCCGAGACCGGCATGACGGTTTCGACGAACGGGTTTGCCGATGCAATTCTTACAATGCGCGAAACCTACGAAGAATATCGGCCCCGCCAGGCCGTGTTGGAACGTTGGACTTGGCAGCATAGCATCGTGCGTTTGAGGGCAATTATCCAGCAAATACATGATGCAAAGCAATGACATTTACATAGTAAGGTTTGAGGTGTGGGATTAGGTTCGATCGACAACGCGGATAACCGCGGATTTGCGGATTGGAAGAGCGTGCACGGTATCGGACCTATTCTCACGCCCTCGAAGTCCGACGATGCCGCCCCGCCGCCGCTGATCTGCTTCTCGCACCTGCGCTGGGATTTCGTCACGCAGCGCCCGCAACATCTGATGAAGCGGTTCGCGCAAACCCAAAGGGTGTTCGTCTGGGAAGAACACATCCCCTGCGATCACCCGCTGCCGTTCCTCGAACATCACCCGTTTCCCGCCGACAACGTAATCGCATTGCGCCCACGCCTGCCGCATTGGTGGAACGCGGAGCAGGTCGAGGCAGGCTTGCGGCAACTGCTCGACATGCTGGTCGCGACGAGCGTTCGCGCGAAGCCTGTCCTCTGGTTCTACACCCCAATGATGCTCCCGTTCGCCGAGCATCTCGACGCCGCCGCGGTCGTCTACGACTGCATGGACGAACTGTCCGCGTTCCGCTTCGCCGATCCCGCCTTGCTCGACCGCGAAGCGCGGTTGCTCGCCCGCGCCGACCTCGTCTTCACCGGCGGCTACAGCCTCTATGAAGCCAAGCGCGGCCGTCACCGTGACGTCCACGCCTTCCCCTCGGCGGTCGACGTCGCGCACTTCGCACAAGCCCGCACCGGCAATGTCGAACCCGAAGACCAGCGCCACATTCCCGGCCCGAAGCTCGGTTTCTTCGGCGTCATCGACGAGCGTATCGACCTCGCGTTACTCGACGCTGTCGCCGCTCAGCGGCCCGAGTGGTCGTTCGTGATGATCGGCCCGGTCGTGAAGATCGACCCCGCGCACCTGCCACGCCGCGCCAACATCCACTGGCTCGGCGGCCGCGGCTACAACGAACTCCCCGCCTATCTCTCGGGCTGGAACGTCGCGCTGATGCCGTTCGCGATCAACGCCGCGACGCGCTTCATCAGCCCGACCAAGACCCCCGAATATCTCGCTGGCGGCCTGCCAGTCGTCTCGACCCCGATCGTCGACGTGATCCGCCATTACGGCGACGCAGCAGCCGTCGCGATCGCCGCCGACGCGACCGCGTTCGTCGCCGCCTGCGAGACCGCGCTCGCCCTCCCCCGCGAGGGGGCGTGGCGCGACGACGCCGACCGCCTACTCGCAACGCAATCCTGGGACCGCACGCAAACCGCCATGGCCACCGAGATCGACCGCATCCTCCAGGCGAAACGCACCTTCCGCCCCGCGCCGAAACGCGAACGCTACGACACGCTGATCGTCGGCGCAGGGTTCGCCGGCGCGGTCCTAGCCGAGCGGCTCGCGGCGGACAGCGGCCAGCGCGTCCTCGTCGTCGACCGCCGCCCGCACATCGGCGGCAACGCCTATGACGAGCATGATGCGGCGGGCGTGCTAATCCACCGCTATGGCCCGCACATCTTCCACACCAACTCCGCCGACGTGTTCGACTATCTGTCGCGCTTCACCGAGTGGCGCCCCTACGAACACCGGGTGCTGGCGAACGTCGACGACAAGCTCGTCCCGATGCCGATCAACCGCACCACGCTCAACGAACTCTACGGCCTGTCGCTCAGTGATGACGCGGAAGCCGCCGCGTTCCTCGCCAGCCGCGCGGAATCGGTCGAGGACATCCGCACTTCCGAGGACGTCGTCGTCGCAGCGGTCGGCCGCGATCTCTACGAGACGTTCTTCCGCGGCTACACGCGGAAACAATGGGGCCTAGACCCGTCCGAACTCGACCGCGCCGTCACCGCCCGCGTCCCGACCCGCACCTCGACCGACGACCGCTATTTCACCGATACATTCCAGGCGATGCCGGCGAACGGCTACACCCGGATGTTCGAGGCGATGCTCGATCACCCCGGCATCACGCTCGATCTCGGCGTCGAATATCGCGACGTGATCGACCGCATCGACGTCGACCACATCGTCTTCACCGGCCCGATCGACGAATATTTCGACTTCCGCTTCGGCAAGCTGCCCTATCGCAGTCTCCAGTTCCGCCACGAGACGCACGACGTCGCGCAGTTCCAGCCGGTCGCGGTCGTCAACTACCCGGACGAAGCCGTGCTGCAGACCCGCATCACCGAATACAAGCACCTCACCGGCCAACTCCACGCGAAGACCAGCATCAGCTACGAGTTCCCGAGCGCGGAGGGCGATCCTTATTACCCGATCCCCCGCCCCGAGAACCAAGCCCTGTTCAAACACTACGAGGCGCTCGCCGATGCGGAGGAAGGCGTGACCTTCGTCGGTCGGCTCGCGACGTATCGCTACTACAATATGGACCAGGTCGTCGGGCAGGCACTCGCGACGTATCGCCGCATGGTCGCGAAGTCCGCCGTTCTCGAGACCCCCGTGATGGCCGCCGAATGACCCGCATCTGCCTGTTGACCGACAGCCTCGCCCCGTCCGGCGTCGGCGCGCACATGATGACGCTCGCCGAAGGATTGGGCGGGGACGAGATCGTCGTCGCCGCGCGTCCCGGCACCGGCCTGCTCGAACACGCCGCCGCCAAGGGCTATGCGGTGAAAGCGCTCGACGACGATGCCAACCTCGTGCGCTGGCTCGACCGCGCCGCGCCCGACATCGTCCACGTCCACGCCGGTATCGGCTGGGAAGGCCACGCCGCCGTCCGCGCCGCGCACGCCGCTGGCGTCCCCGTGATCCGCACCGAACACCTCCCCTATCTCCTCACCGACACCGCGCAGTGCGACGAACACCGCGAAACCTCGGCCGCGCTCGCACGCCTGATCTGCGTCTCGGACGCGGTCGGCGACAGCCACCGCGCAGCCGGTATCGATCCGGCTCTCGTCGCGACGATCCACAACGGCGTCGGCGCGCACAAACCCTCGCGCTCGCGCGAAGCCCTCCGCAGCGAATGGGGCGTCGGCAATGCCCCTGTCCTCCTGATGGTCGCGCGCTTCGCCGAGCAAAAGGGCCACGCACTCCTGCTCGACGCGTTGCCAGCAATCCGCGCCGCACATCCGGACGTGATCGTGCTGCTCGCCGGCGAAGGCCCCCTCCTCACCCAGACCGCACGCGCGATCGCAGCCAAGGGGCTGGCCGGCACCGTCCGCATGCTCGGCACGCGCAGCGACGTCGCCGACCTGATGACGCTCGCCGACCTGCTAGTCCTGCCATCCGCGTTCGAAGGCCTGCCGCTGGTCGCGCTGGAGGCGATGGCCGCCGGCCTCCCCGTCGTTGCCACCGTCGCGCCCGGCAATGCCGAAGCAATCGAGGACGGCATCACCGGTCGCCTGACCGCCGCCGACCCGGCCAGTTTCGCCGAAGCGATCGTCACGTTGCTCGCTGATCGCGACAGCCTGAAAACAATGGCCAGCGCCGCGATCGAACGCCAGCAAGACCTGTTCTCGGCCGATCGCATGATCGCCGACACGCGCGCGGTCTACGCCGCCGTGCAAGACCAAAACACAAAGGGAAACAGCGTGGAGCGGACACGGATCGGGTTCATCGGCGCGGGCGGCATCGCCAATCGCCATTTCGGCGTGCTGGAGCAGTTCGACGACGTCGCGATCGTCGCGGTCGCCGATGTCGACATGGCGCGCGCGACAGACGCCGCCGCCCGCTTCGGCGCGCGCGCGTTCGACGATGCCGCCGCGATGCTGGCCGCGGTCGATCTCGACGCGCTCTACATTTGCGTGCCCCCCTTCGCGCACGGCGAACCCGAACGCCTCGCGATCGAGCACAAGCTCCCGTTCTTCGTCGAGAAGCCCGTCGCGCTAGACCTCGGCACCGCGGAGGACGTCGCCGCCGCAGTCGACCGGCTCGGTCTCGTCACCGCGGTCGGCTATCACTGGCGCTATCTCGATACCGTGGACGAGGTGAAGGCGCTGCTTTCGGCAACCCCCGCCCGCCTTCTCTCCGGCTATTGGCTCGATTCCACGCCGCCGCCGCGCTGGTGGTGGAAGAAGGACGCATCGGGCGGCCAGATGCACGAACAGACGACGCACCTGGTCGATCTCGCACGCTACCTCGTCGGCGACGTCGTCCGCGTCTACGGTCAGTCGGGCCATATCGACCGCGCCGCCTTCCCCGGCCTCGACGTCGCCACCACCAGCACCGCGATGCTTACCTTCGCCAGCGGCGCGATCGCCAATTTCGCGTCCACCTGCCTGCTCAACTGGAACCACCGCGTCGGCCTGCACTTGTTCGGCGAAGGCCTCGCGATCGAACTGACCGACCGCGACGTGATGATCGACATCGGCCGCGGCCGCCCGGTCCGCGGCACCGGCAGCGATCCGGTCGTGCTGGAGGATCGCGACTTTATCGATGCAGTCCGCGGGGGCGAGAACCGCATCCGCTGCCCCTATCCCGCCGCGCTCGAAACGCTCCGCCTGGCGCTGGCGATCGAACGCTCCGCCGTCGAAGGCCGCGCGATCGACGTCCGCGAACGGGAGGTGGCGCATGTCTGAGTGGCGCCACGTCCGCTCGCTCGGCGTCGAACGTCCCGGCCAGGCCTATTTCTTCGGCTATGACGAAGCGCCCCCGGGCGACGGTCAGGTCCGCCTCGACCTGCTTTACACCGGGTTCTCCGCCGGCACGGAACTGACCTTCGTCAAGAACAGCAACCCGTATCTCCACTCGCGCTGGGACGCAGGGCGTGGCGTCTTCGTCCCCGGCGAACCGAGCGCGCAATACCCCGTGCCGTTCCTCGGCTACATGGAATGCGCGCGCGTCAGCCACAGCCGGGTCGACGATTTCGCCAACGGCGACATCGTCGGCACCGTCTTCGGACACAAGACCGGCCACACCGCGGATCCGTTCAACGACCTGCTGACCAAGCTCCCGCCCGAACTCGATCCGATCCTCGGCATCTATATCGGCCAGATGGGTCCGATCGCCGCCAACGGCATACTCCACGCGGACGTCGAATTGCTGGGACCCAACGTCGTCAACCTCGGCGACGGCATTCGCGGCCGCCCCGCACTGGTGATAGGCGCAGGCATCGTCGGCATGCTGACCGCGCTGTTCGCGCAAGCCGCCGGCGCCAGCGAAATCGTGATCGCCGACCCCTCCCCCTTCCGCCGCCTGCGTGCCGAATGCCTCGGCATCACCGCGATGACCGAGGACCAGGCCTGGGCCTACGCCAAGGCACGCTGGCTCCACGGCGGCGACGATCGCGGCGCGGACGTCGTGTTCCAGACCCGCGCCGACGCCGCCAGCCTCCACGCCGCGATGCGCGCGCTGAGGCCGCAGGGCACGGTGATCGACCTCGCTTTCTATCAGGGCGGCGCCGACCGGCTGCGGCTCGGCGAGGAATTCCACCACAACGGCCTCTCCTTACGCTGCGCGCAGATCAACCGCGTCCCGCGCGGGCTCGGCTTCCAATGGGATCGCCGCCGCCTCGCCAACGAAACGGTGAAGCTGCTCCTCGCCCGCGGCCCCGAGATCCGCGCGCAGCTTATCACGCATGTCGTGCCCTATGACGACGCCCCCGCCTTCATCGCGCGGCTGGTCGGCGAGCGCCCCGAATTCCTCCAGATCGTGTTCAAGGTCGGCGATTGAGTACCGTACTCACTGTCGACGCCCGCCCGATCCGCATCCTGTTCGTCTTCGCCTGGCTCGTGGTCGGCGGCGAGGAGACGGAGGTGCGCCTGCTCGCCCAGGCGCTCGACCCGACACGCTACCGGATCGAGGTCGTCGCCTGCTTCCGAAAAGACGGCATGCCCGAGCAGACGCACGCGCAGTTGGAAGCGATCGGCGTCCCCGTCGACCGCACGCCCTACGCGCTCGGCTTCGACGAGACCGTCGCCTACCTCGCGAGCAAGCTGCCCGCGTACGACGTCGTCGTCTCATGCCAGAACGTCGCGGACATCTATCCCGCACTAGAACGCATGCACCTCCGCCCGCCGCTGATCGAGCATGGCGGCCTCGTCTCCGAAGCGCTTGCCGGCCCCAAGCATTTCACCGCGCGCTACGTCGGCGTCTGCGCCTCGATCCGCGACGCCGCCGCCAGCCGCATGCCCGGCCGCGAACACCACGCGATCGAGATCCCGTCGATGGTCGACACGCGCGCCTTCGACCCCGCCCGCCGCGCTCTCGTGCGTGCGACGCTAGGGATCGCCGAAGACGTACCGCTGATCGGCTGGCTAGGCCGGCTCGATCCGAAGAAGCGCGTTGAAGACTTCATCGAGGCCGCGGCCCTCGTCCACGCCCGCCACCCCCGGGCGCGTTTCGTCATCATCGGCGGACCGGACGCCTTCATCCCCGAATACGCCGCCGCACTCCGCAACCGCGCGCACGCGCTCGGCCTGGACGGCGCACTAACCTTCCTCGGTGATCGCGACGACGTGCCCGACCTGCTCGCCGCACTCGACATCTTCGTCTGGCTCTCGCGCGGCGAAGGCATGCCGCACGTCATCGCCGAAGCCGGCGCCGCACGCCTCCCCGTCATAGCAACGCGCGACAACGGCTCCGAACAACAGATCGTCGACGGGATCAGCGGCCTGTTCGTGCCCCACGAAGCCCCGCCCGCGGTCGCTACTGCGATCACGAAACTCATCGAAAACCCGGCACTGCGGACCCGCCTCGGCACTGCCCTCCGCGCCAAGGTCGACAGCGAGTACGCCGTCGCCGCCGTCGTCCCCCGCTGGGAAACCCTGTTCGCCGAAGTCCTGACCGACCGGCCACCTCTCCCCCGCCCGACCGGACTTTTCCGCAGCGTCCTGCAAGGCGGCTTCGAATCCTCCACGCACCGCCGCGCGCACGACCGCAAGCGAGTCGACGTCATCGCCGCCAGCCACCACGACACTCTCGCGGCGCATGATTATAGCGAACTCGCCAAGCTCGGCATCCTGACGGTCCGCGACGGCCTGCGCTGGCATCTGATCGAGCGCGAACCCGGCATCTACGACTGGTCCAGCCTCGATCGCCAGCTGGAAGCTGCCAAGGCGATCGGTACCGAAGTCATCTGGGACCTGCTCCATTATGGCTGGCCCGACGACATCGACATCTGGACGCCCGCCTTCGTCACCCGCTTCGCCGCCTTCGCCGCCGCCGCCGCGCGCCACATCGGCCCAGCCGCTTCCGGCGAGACCCGCTTCTACGCCCCCGTCAACGAGATCTCGTTCTTTGCCTGGGGCGGCGGCGACGCAGCCTATCTCAACCCCTTCGCACGGGGTCGCGGCTACGAACTCAAGGTCCAACTCGCCCGCGCCTCGATCGCCGCAATGGAGGCGATCCTCACGATCGACCCCGCCGCAAGGTTCGTCCACGCCGACCCGGTCATCAACGTCATCACCGACCCCGCCCGCCCCAATGATGCCCCCGCCGCCGAAGGCCATCGCCTCGCGCAATACCAGGCGTGGGACATGATCGCTGGGAAAGCATGGCCCCAGATCGGCGGCCGCGCGCCATTGCTGGATATCGTCGGCGTCAATTTCTACCACAACAACCAGTGGATCCACGGCGGCCCGCCGTTGTCGTACGACCACCCCCTCAGTCGCCCGCTCCACGCGATCCTCGCCGACGCCTATGCGCGCTACGGCCGCCCGATCTTCATCGCGGAAACCGGCATCGAGGGCAGCGCCCGCCCCGCCTGGCTCCGGATGATCCTGCGCGAGGTGAAGATCGCCCAGTCGCTCGGCGTGCCCGTCGAGGGCGTCTGCCTCTACCCGATCCTCGACCATCCCGGCTGGGACGACGATCGCTACTGCCCCAACGGCCTGCTCGCCTGCTCACCGGTGCTCGCAGACCGCGTACCGGACGCCGCACTCGCCGACGTCATCCGGGCTGCGACGCTCGGAGTATGATCTCCGCAACCCATTTCCGTATCGGCGGCCAACAAAAACCGCCGGTAATGGCTATCGCCTGATCGTATCGAACGCCGTTTCCATTCCGTCGCAAATGGCATTTTGGTCGCTTACGTCCCGTGTAAACGGAAGTTCCCGTCGCCCACCCTCCTTCAAAAGGAGTCGGTCGGCACTACGCGAGCACTTGGCAATGTCCGTTCACGATCATAAAGCGTCTGAGATTCGAACAACCCCCCGCCACGAGTTAACCACCATGCAGATCATCGTCCGCGACAACAACGTCGACCAAGCCCTCCGCGCCCTGAAAAAGAAGCTGCAGCGTGAGGGTGTATATCGCGAAATGAAGCTGCGCCGGCATTACGAGAAGCCGTCCGAGAAGCGGGCGCGTGAACATGCCGCGGCCGTCAGCCGTGCGCGCAAGGCGGATCGCAAGCGCGCCGAACGCGATAATTGAACGGTGACGCCGTCGTACCGGTGATAGGTCGCGGATAGCTGAGACCGGTCCGCTGATCCCCGACGAAGGTGCCCTTACCTTCGTCGGGACCTCGGCGGTCGCTGAGAACTGGATTTGAATCGCCCGCCAGTGGACCTCGTGGATACATGAGGTCGACTCGCCGGCACGCTGGTCGGCCCGGCTCTCGTCGACGCCGAGGGCCCGGCGCCCCTGCGTCCGCAACCTCGCGTCCCCTGCGTTCCTGCGACATACGGCACGCCTGGGTTTCTCGCCTACACGTTCCGGAGGCGCCGACGATGACGGCTCACTTCCTCTATCTGTTCGATCCGCTGTGTGGCTGGTGCTACGGCGCATCCGCCGGAATCGCTGCGCTGGCGAAGCATCCGGGCGTCACTGTCGAGACCCTGCCGACCGGCCTGTTCGCCGGCGATCGCGTCCGGACGCTCGGCAGCGAGATGCGCGACCATATCCTTGCCAGCGATCGCCGCATCGCGGCGCTGACCGGCGCCGTGTTCGGCGATCCCTATCGCGAGCGCATCGTCGGTGGCGCTGGCCTGACGCTCGACAGCAGTCACGCGACCCTTGCCCTTACCACCGTCGCCCAGACCGTGCCGGACCGTGAACTGGACGCCTTCCACACAATCCAGCGTGCACGCTACATCGAGGGGCGCGATATCCCCGACGTCTTCGTGCTGATCGACCTGCTGGTCGAAGCCGGGTTCGACGCTGCTGCGGTCATGCTCGCCAATCCCGATCCGGGGGTGCGCAAGGCGAACGCGCAACGACTGGAGCGCGCGCGATCGGTGATGCAGCATTTCGGGATCGGCGGCGTCCCCGCGCTGCTCCGTGTCGACGGCACCGCATTGACGCCCGTCGATGCGTCGACCCTGTACCGGGATCCGCTATCGCTGGCTTCGTCCCACCGCCTTGCGTGATCGGCCCCACGGAAGCGCGCCGTCTTCGCGCCACGACGCGGCGGTTGGTCGAATCCGTAACGGTACGTCCATTGAAAGACCAAAGGCGGTGGCCAGGTCCGTTCAATAGTCTTGCGCCTCGTCATATCGAGCACGTTTTTCGGCAATCTGGGACAGGTTAGCCCGGGCCCACAGGCCCAGTGCGACCACTGGCTTCGATAGGGAACGTCCGAGATCGGTCAGCGCATATTCGACTTGGGGTGGCACGGTCGGATGCACCGTCCTGCTGATCATCCCGTCGCGAGTGAGGTTTTTCAGCGTCCGCGTCAGCATTTGCTGGGAGATACCTTCGACAGCGCGCTTGATGTCGTTGAATCGATGCGGCCGCTCCTGGAGCGTCATGATGATTTGCACCGTCCATTTGTCGCCGATCCGCGAAAGTACGCCGCTGATGCGCTGGCATTCGTCCTGATTCACAGGCCGCATAGTCTCACTCATGTGACCTGGTCCTCAAAATATGCGTTCTTGGCGAAGGCATGCAGGTCACATAGCTGGTGCAGGTCATTAATCCAGACCTGAGGTCAGCATGAAGATCCTTCATCTCGATACGAGCATCAACGGCGCAAACTCGGCGAGCCGGCGGATCTCCGCCGAAGTCGTCCGCAGTCTCGTCGCAAAAGCCCAGGATGCCACTACGGTCTACCGTGATCTCGCCGCGACACCGTTGCCGCATCTGACGCTGGCCGAGTTCGCTACCGATGCGTCGCAAGAGGCGCTGGCCGAATTCAAGACGGCGGACGTGGTGGTAATCGGCACCGGCATGTACAATTTCACCGTACCGACCCAGTTGAAAGCCTGGATCGACCGCATTCTCGTCGCCGGCCAGACGTTCCACTATACTGAAGCAGGGCCGCAAGGACTCGTCGGGGGCAAGCGCGTGATCATCGTGCTTGCGCGCGGCGGCTTCTACGCGCCCGACTCACCCGCTGCTGCACTGGAACATGCGGAGACGTATCTGCGGGGCGTCTTCGCGTTCATCGGGGTCGACCACGTCCAGATCATCAACGCCGATGGCACCGCGATCCCCACCATGCGCGACGCTTCGATCCAGCAGGCCGAGCAGCAGGCCGGTACGATCGCCGCCTGATCTCTCCACCAAAATTCGGCGAAGTCTCCCGTTTGAGAAATCGATACGGCATATCGCAAACGCTTCGTGCTCCCTGTCTTGCGCGGGCCGGTGGCTTTTGGCTGCCGGCCCGGCGCATGGCCGCATTCGGATATTGCCACGGTCACCATCCAACCCTGTGTCTCAGTTGATCCTGCGAAGTCGCTGGACGCCCAAGACCATGCCCGTGAGACTGAACAGGAAGCCGAACAGCAACAGGATCGACACCACCACCCGGCGGAGAAGCGGGTGCGTAGCGAAGCCTGGAAAGTTGAAGGTGTGGAGCGCGTAATACATCCAGGCGTAACGCGCGCGGCTGTCATCCATCACCGTCAGCAAGCGACCGTCGACCCCGTCCGCATAGACGTCTGGATATTTCCCACCCGTCAGAGTGACGCGCACTGCCGTCTCGGGCCACCCTTCCGCCATGGCATAGGTCGTGGTCGGATCGATCGGGGCAAGGCTATAACCCGAGGCAAGAGGAAACGCATCGAGCAAGGCGTTGCCGATCCTTTGACGGACGGCCGCGGGCGCTATCGGGGCATAATCGCGATCGTAGGTCCGCGCCGTACCGTCCGGTTGCCAAGCGACCAGCAGACTCCGACCGCCCACCGCCGTCAGGTCGATCTGCCTGGTGTCTGCCGGGACTCCAGCCGGAACCTCCGTGGGCATTACGTCGCGAAGTGCGACGCCAGCATAGCGGCTCATCTGTTCGGCGGTCGGCTGCCCGCGCGAGAACAGACGGCCATGGTCCATCGACAGCCAGCCGCTCAGCGTCCAGCTCAGGACGAATCCGCTTGCGAACAAACCGAGCAGATGATGCCACCGCATCCACCGTCTGCGGTACGGGGTCAGCGACGGCGTGTGCCGACGTCGTCCCGCCAGCATCCGCACGATCCCCAGGATCGTACCGGCGATCACCACCAGCAGCGCCACGAACGACACGATCCAGACCGTCCGGTCCCACGCCGTGAAGCTCGACCGCAGCGGCGTGAAATACGCCCAGTGCAGTACCGCGCCGACCCAGTTCCACCCGCGATCGGCGGCGTTGGTGCGTTGCACCAGTTCGCCGGTCTTCGCGGAAAGATAGACGTTCGTGCCCCGCCCGTCGGCAACCGCAAGTCGGTAGAACGGACGAAGCGGATCGAACCGATCGTGAACGACCCACTGGTCGTAAGCGATCGCGACGCGCGAGGTCAGGCCGAAGGGGGCAGGCCGGTTCGCCGCAACCTGATCGGGACCAAGATCGCGCAGCCGTCGCCCCGATCGCGCATCGATCGCGATCGTCCCTTCCGGCGTCGTAGCGATGTACGCCGGCGCCCCGCCGCGCTGGACGAGCCGCAACGCCGTCGGCCGTCCTGCCGCCATCGCCGCCGCACGCGGTGATATCGTCACTGCGCGAAGGTCGATCGGTGGCTCCAGCCGCGATTGATCGGCATGCGACAACGACGGGAACGGCTTGAACAGCAAGACCGCCCCGCTCGCGAACCAGAGTGCGAAGATCAGACAGGTGGCGACGCCGAGCCAGCGGTGGAACCAGACGAGCTTGCGCATCGCCTCGCGCCGCACCGCCTTCTTGCCCCGCCACACCTTCGCGCTAGAACCGGGCAAGCACGCTCACCTCGAACCGGCGCGGCTCGCCCAGCATGACCTGCGCGGGATAATAGATGTCCGCCCACTGTACGAAGGTCGTGTTCCAGACATTGTTGACGCGCCCGGTCAACGACCAGCGCGGCGTCAAGGCATAGGTCGCGTAGACGATGCCCGTCGCATACGGCTTCAGCACGAGATCGTTGGCGGTATTGCCATAGCGCTTGCCGACATATTTGACGCCCCCGCCCGCCTCGAGCGGCAGTCCGGCGATGTGCTGCACCGTCGTCCAGATGTTGCCAACCCACCGCGGCACGTTGGGCGGGGTATAGCCCGACGCCGCGATCCCGTAGTTCGGATCGACGAAGTTGCCGTAGGCCGCATCAACATAGGTGCCATTCGCGATCACCGCCCACGCGGGTGTCACACGCATCTCGCCCGACACCTCGATCCCGCGCGACGTCTGGCGGCCGACGTTGCCGACGGTGTCGATCGCGACCTGGGTGAGGATATTCTCGCGCTTGATGTCGTACACCGCGAGCGTGAGCGATCCCCTGCCCTTCATCAGATCGGCTTTCAGCCCGGCCTCGATCTGGCGAGACGCGCTCAGCTGGAAATTCTGGCCGGCGTTGACCAGGAAGATGTTGGCGCCGACCGGGTCCTTGCCGGTGCTGTACGAGGCGTAGGCGGTGACGCTCGGCGCGACGTCGTAGACGAGGCCCGCGCGCCAGTTGAACAGCCGGTAGGTGCGGTCGAAGCTCGACGCGGCGCTGAAGCTGCCATCGACGTTGAAATTCTCGCGCGTCAGATACAGGCGTTCGGCGCGCACGCCGGTCACCAGCTTGAGCGACGGCGTGAGATCGAGCGCATCCTCGCCGAACAGCGCGATCTGGTCCCAGCGGGTCGGCGACACGCGCTTGTCGATCGCACCGAAAAGACCGGGGCTGGGGTTCAGCGGATCGACGCTGTCGCCGTCGGGAAAGCCACGGCTGCGGACGAAATCGAGATGGCTGTAGTCGATGCCGACGACCAGCGTGTTCGCAAGTCCGAACACCGTGCCCTTGTGCGTCAGGCTGAACCGATCGCCGAACAGGTCCTGATTGTGGAACACGAAGAAGCGGTCGCGGTCGATGAGCTTGGTGGCGGTGTCGAAGACATAGTTCTCGGCGTTGATCCATTGCCGGTCCGCGTGGAAATAATACGCCGTATTCGACAGGCTGAGATGGTCGGAAGGCGACCAGTCGATCACGAGCCGCGGCCACACCTGCCAGCTCTTCGCGCGGTTGTCCGACACGTTGTAATTGATGAAGCGTGTCCGGCGATCGACGACATCGCCGTTGGCCGCCGACAGGATTCCACCGATCGGATCGGCGGCAAACGATGCCGGGACCAGCGGCGTGCCGAAATAGGTGGACAGGGTGTCCTTGAGATAATCGACGCTGAACGCGATCGACAGCGTGTCGCGCGGCTTGAACAGCAACGCACCGGTGGCGTTGAACGAGGTGGAACCGGCGCGATCGACGAAGCCGTCGGTGCGATGATAGCTGACGTCGGCGCGGGCGGCGAGCGTATCGCCGAGGCGGTGATTGCCGCCCAGCCCGATGCTTGCGGTGTCGAACGACGCATAGGAGGCGAGCGCCTGGAGGCTGTCGGCGGTGAAATCCGGGCTCTTGTTGACGATGTTGACGGCGCCGCCGATCGCGCCCTGCCCGTACAACACCGAGGCGGGCCCCTTGAGCACGTCGATGCCGGCAATGTTGAAGGTGTTGCTCGGCCGGTTGATCATGTTCGCGGGCCCGAGATACAGCCCGTTGTGCAGCACCGTGATCTGCTCGCCGGTAAAGCCGCGCATCGAGAACAGCGAGGGATCGCCCGGCGAACCGCCCGAGGTGACGCCCGGCAGGCTGACCGTCGCCTCCTCGACGGTCCGAAACCCGCGGGTCAGGATCTCGTCGGCGCCGATCCGGTCGATCGTTGCAGGCGTCTTGCGGTTCGACAGGCCGAGGCGGCTTCCCGTCGGCGCTGCGACGTCGAGCTGCCGCAGCCGCCAGCCGGTAACCGTGATGTCCTCGCCCGCGCCCGTTGCGGATCGCGGTGTCGCCGGCTCGCGGTCCTGGGCGAGTCCGGTCGTCGCCCAGCACAACGCCGTGGCGGCCGCGGCCCCGCGCGCCCATGAGTATCCGATCGTCGCGCGCACCGTTGTTCCCCGTTTCATGTCGTCTTCTCGCCCCTGTGGTCGTCGCCGGCGTCGCAGCGATCGTGATGTGCGTCGGTCGCTTACGCGATCAGTCCATCGCCTGGCCCCGGGATCGTGCCGTCCCGTCCGACCAGGCCGAAATGCTCCAGCCCAAGCGTCATCAGGGTCAGGGTGCCGCGCAGATCGGCCTCATCGAGATCGCGCGTGATGAACACGATCCGGCTCCGGCGATCGTCGCTCGGCCATGCGTCGAGCCGGACCGGCGGGTGGAAGATGTGCTGGACGCCGTGGATCACCATCGGTCGATCGACGCCCTCGACGTTGACGATGCCCTTCACGCGCAGGATATCGGCGCCCTTGAACATCGTCAGGATTCCCAGCCAGCGCTCGAACGCGAGCGCCGGCAGCGGGGCGTCGAACGTCAGGCAGACGGCCCGGATCCGGTCGCCGTGGCGATCGACGTCGTGATGGTGCCCATAATGATGACCGTGATCGTGATCGTGCCCGTGATCGGCGCTCGCATAGGCTTCGGCGTTGAGCCAGCGACGGACGTCGTGGCTCTTGGTCGTCGGATCGTACAGCCCGGCCTCGAACAGCAGCGCCGGATCGACCGCGCCATCGACCGATATCGTGATCGGCGCCGCGGGGTTGAGCGCATGCAGGCGCGCTTCCAGCGTCGCCCGCTCCGCCGCACCGACGAGATCGGTCTTGGTCAGCAGCAGCCGGTCCGCGACCGCGGCTTGCTTGATCGACTCCTCCTGTGAGTCGAGCGTCGCCATTCCCGTTGCCGCATCGACCGTGGTGATGACTCCGTCCAGCCGGTACAGCGTCTGCAGCCGCTCGTCGGTCGTCAGCGTGTGCAGGATCGGTGCGGGATCGGCGAGCCCCGTCGTCTCGATCACCACCCGGTCGAACCAGCACTTGCCGCCACGCGCGAACCGCCAGGGCGCCTCGCGCAACGTCCGCAACAGGTCGCCGCGGATGGTGCAGCACAAACAGCCGCCCATCATCTCGACGACCATGTCGTCCTGGCTGCGGACGATCAGGTCGTGGTCGAGGCCGATCGACCCGAATTCATTGATGATGACCAGCGCCCGCGCCATCCGCGGATCGCGCACCAGCCGATTGAGCACCGTCGTCTTGCCGCTGCCGAGGAAGCCCGTCAGGACCGAGACGGGGATCAGCGCCCCCGGTCCGCTGAGCAGGCGCGTCATGCCGAACCTCCCGGCGCGGGCCGAAGATCGATTCTGCGCGCGATCCACGCGCCCCGTGCGAGCGATAGCGCGACGAGCGTCGCTGCGCCGACACCGATCGCGGTAAAGGTCCGATCGTCGATGGCCACGGCAAAGCCCGCCGCCTCGAACGCCGCGAACATTGCCATGCCGTACGACAGGCCGACGATCAGCCAGCCGACCCCGCGGCGATACCGCATCACCGAACTGCCCGCGCCCCGGCCTGCCCCCTGGCTCGATCGCAGCAGGCGGCTGACGATCTGGCTGTCGAGCGTATCGGCGAGCACCATGCCGACCGTGAACGCCAGCGCGATGCCGGCGGCGGCGGCCGGCCCGCCCCGGGTCGTCGCCGCCGCGCCCCAGGCCGCAGCCTGCGTCGCGGTATCGAACACCAGCCCGAACACCATGCCGATGGCGACGACCGCGGCGGGGTGCGTGCTGGACCGGAGCGATCGCGGCACCAGACCCGCGCGCCACCCGACCGGCGCATAGTCACGATGCCGCAACAGCGCGGCAAGATTGAGTGTGCCGACGAGGATCAGCAACGCGATCACCATCGTATCGACCAGCAGCGCGGTCCAGCGCGGGACCACGATCCAGTGCGCGAACAGCGAAACGCCGATCGCCACGCTCGCCACCGCCAGACTGTGGCCGAGCGCAAACAGCGTGCCGGTCCAGGGCGACAGCCGCGGCCGCTCCTCGACCATGCGAAAGACGATATTGTCGATCACCGCGACATGATCGGGATCGAGCCCGTGGCGCAGCCCGAGGACGAACATCAGGCCCAGCGTGGGCATCGCAAACGTGGAGTCTATCATGATGGGTCTTCCAGATCCGGGTGGGCGGCAACGATGCCCCGCGCGGCCAGCTTGGCGAGGCGCCGGGGCAGGTCGGCCTGGATACCCAGCAAGGTCGGTCGCGCTGCCTTGCGCCAGCCGCGACATTCGACCTGAGTCCGACCGCAGGCGACGCACCAGCCGGTCCGGCCGTCGAAGCGGCAGATATCGATGCACGGGCTCTTCACGCGCGTGCGGCCATGTCGAGGATGCCGATCCGGCCGTCCCGGTCGCCCCAGCCGAGCCGGGTACCCGCGTCGTTCCAGCACAGCGCGGTGATCGCCGCACCGTCGTCATCGACCAGCAGCGGGCGATCGTCGCCGGTCTGGGTCAGGACGACGACGCCATCGTCGTAACCAACGGCCAGCAAATCGCCACGGGGATGGAAGGCGACGCGCGTTGCGATCGTGCCTCGCCGCTCGGCCAGCAGCAGCGCCGGCTTGTCCATCGGGCCGTCCTCGCCGTCGAACGGCCACAGGATCGCGCACGCGTTGCCGCTCGTCGCCAGCCACGCGCCACGCCGATCCCACGAGAAGCTGCGCGTCTTGGCCGCATAGCCCGACATCCGCATGTCGCGCAGATCGGGCAGCCGCCAGCCATGCAGTCCGGTCTCCTGCAACGCGGTGACGACATGGCGACCGTCCGCGCTCATCGTGCAGGCGAGGTGCGCGCCGATCCAATCGAGCGCAACCCGTCCGCTGCCCGCGGTCGAGGCATGGAACAGCGTCGCACCGTTGTAATGCGCGACGGCCAGCCGCTTGCCCTTGCCGTCGAGCGCGAGCCCGCCGATCGTCGAGCCGGTCGCATAGCGATGCGACGGTGCGGTCGCGCCGCGCTTCCAGACGACCGCCTCGGGGCCGACGCCGGCGACGATCAGCCCCGACGCCGGGCTCGCGACCAGATGCTCGACCCAGCGCCGCTCAAACCGTCCCAGCTCCAGACTATCGCCATCCGGCGTGACGCGACACACCCGGCCATCGTCGCCGCCGGTGACGATGGCGCATCCGTCGGGATGACGGCACGCCGCCAGAATCGCGCCGCGGTGCACCGGATGCGCGGCAACCTCGCCCGCATCGGTCATGCGCCGCACGCTGCCGTCGCCAAGCGTCAGCAGCGCGTCGTCCCCGAGCCAGAGGATCGAAGTTGCCTCCGCGCCGACCGCGACACGCCGGCCATGGCTTCTCACCAACGGTGCATTCATCGTGTCGATCATGCGGTGGCAGGAACCGCACAGGCCTCGAACCCGGCCCGCAACGCGACGGGATCGAGGTTGCGACCGATAAACACCATCCGGCTGGTGCGCACCTCGTCCGGCTTCCAGTCGCGCTGATGGTCGCCGTCGAGCAGCATGTGAACGCCCTGCACGACGTAGCGCTGGTCCTCGTCGGGGAAGGACAGCACGCCCTTCAATCGCAGGATGTCCTGCCCCTGCACGGCCGTCAGCCGACGCAGCCAGGGCATGAACAATTCCGGCCGGATCGCCGTTGCCGAACGCAGCGATACCGAGGTGATCGAATCGTCATGCTCGTGATCGTTCTCCGACAGGAAATCGGGTTCGATCTGGAGTATGCGATCGAGGTCGAACGCGCCGCGTTCCAGCACCTCCTCGAGCGGGACGACGCAGTTCTGGGTCTCGTGCACCCGGGCCTGCCCGTTGATCGCGCGGATGCGATGCCGCACCGTCTCGAGTTCCTGCGTCGTGACCAGATCGATCTTGTTGAGCAGGATCACGTCGGCAAAGGCGATCTGCTCCTCGGCCTCATGGCTGTCGTCGAGCCGCGCGAGGACGTGGCGCGCGTCGACGACCGTGACGATCGCATCGAGGCTCGCGCGTGCACGAACGTCATCATCCATGAAAAACGTCTGCGCGACCGGGGCGGGATCGGCGAGACCGGTGGTTTCGATGATGATCGCGTCGAAGCCGTCCTTGCGCTTCATCAGCCCTTCGATGATGCGGATCAGATCGCCGCGGACGGTGCAGCAGATGCACCCGTTGTTCATCTCGAACACCTCCTCGTCGGCATCGACGATCAGGTCGTTGTCGATGCCGATCTCGCCGAACTCGTTGACGATGACGGCGTATTTCCGGCCATGGTTCTCGCTGAGGATGCGGTTCAGCAGCGTCGTCTTGCCCGCCCCCAGATAGCCGGTGAGAACGGTGACGGGAATGAGAGGTGATGGCACGGCAGGTCCAATGCAATGGTATATCATCTCTCGATAGGCGAAATTGCGGGTGGCTGCAATGGTCCGAGAGCGGAGTTTTTTGGCGCTGACCGACACTCGGCGCCTTGTGGAACCATGCAGGATCTGGGCCCCGCGCAGGGCTTCCAGACACGGCAAAGACACGCGGCGGCATGATCGATCGCTTTCATGTCTCCGCCGTTTTGACCGTGCCCCATAACATATTGGTATTGCCTCGGTCGGTGCGCCAGAGGTTCGGCGGCGAGCGGCCGCATATTCGATCGCAAGGCCACATCTCGCTCGGCCGAATCAGCCCCTTCATTCGCCAACCAAGATATACACCGTTCAACTGTACAGTAGAACGTCTCTCCCGTCCTCCTTGTACGTTGCTGCAAGATAAGCGGTGATAAGGTTCGCCTTATATCGCAAATATACATTCCGTTTTATCTGAAATAGCAGTTCTATCGAATTTTCCTTAAATAATAAGACGGTTATTTCGCTGCGAAACATGACTCTTACGTTCAGTAGATGACAGGTCGAGAATATATCGCCGGCGTCACGAAACAGTCATTCGCCACAACTAGGGCGACGATCGCGAGCGGCTTCAGACCAGCCGCGCTCCGTCAGGGAAGCCCAATGTATGACCAGTTTTGCGAGAGCATTATACTGCCCCTTGCCGTCGGCCTGCGTCATGGTCGCGATTCTGTCCCCTGTATCGGCGCTGGCACAGGCCGATGCGAGGACCAACACCGATACAGCCATCGCGACGGCTCCGAACCCCGCAACACGCGCGCGCGCTACTGACGGTCAGACCCGTTCGGCTTCGACGGCCGGTTCGGCCGCGCCGACGCAGGCCGATACGAAACCCGAGGATCGCGACATCGTCGTAACCGGCCTGCGCGGCAGCCTGGAGAGCGCGATCAATGCGCGGCGCGCCGCCAACGGGCTGACCGACAGCATCTTCGCCAAGGACATCGCAGCGTTCCCGGACACCAACCTCGCCGAGAGCATCCAGCGCATCCCCGGCGTGCAGATCACGCGCGACGCAGGCGAAGGGCGGCAGATCGCAGTGCGCGGCCTGAACGGCGATTTCACGCGCGTCCGGCTGAACGGCATGGAGGCGCTCGCGACCACGGGATCGAGCGATCAGCGCGGTGGCGTCAACCGATCGCGGTCGTTCGATCTCAACATCTTCGCCTCCGAACTGTTCAGCCGCGTCGATGTCGTCAAGGCGCGTTCCGCCTCGCTGGACGAGGGCGGTATCGCCGCGACCGTTGACCTGCATACGCTGCGCCCGTTCGACAACCCCGGCCTGCACGTCGTCACCTCGGCGCAGGCGTTCTACGCGACCCGCGCGGACAAGGTCGCGCCGCGCGCGGCGCTGGTGATATCGGATACGACCGAGGACGGTGTGTGGGGCGGGCTGATCTCCGCCGCCTATTCGCGTCGCCAGGTGATCGAGGACGGCCATCAGACGCTCCGCTGGCAAAGCGGCGGC
This sequence comes from Sphingomonas sp. CFBP 13603, assembly GCF_014892665.1. Classification (NCBI taxonomy): domain Bacteria; kingdom Pseudomonadati; phylum Pseudomonadota; class Alphaproteobacteria; order Sphingomonadales; family Sphingomonadaceae; genus Sphingomonas; species Sphingomonas sp. CFBP 13603. The sequence continues at coordinate 196,900 of NZ_JADBIA010000007.1, forward strand.
TGGAATCTCGCCAACGTCTCGTCGTCGATCGACCCCGCCCTGCGCGCGCGGCTGAACGGAACGGGCAGCGACGCGCTGTTCTATCCCCGCACGCCACGGTATTTCATTTTCGACAACGATCAGAAGCGGCTGGGCCTGACCGGCGCGTTCCAGTTTCGGCCGAGCGATGCGTTCCATATCGATCTCGACCTCCTCTACGCCAAGCTCCATTCGACGCGGATCGAACATTCGCTCGACGCGCAGTCGTTCAGCCGCACCGATGCGACCGGGCTCCCCCAGACCACGATCCGCAGGATGACCGTCGAGGGCAACGACATCGTCGCCGCCGATTTCGGCAATGTCGACAATCGATCCGACAACCGGCTCGACACCAACGACACCAAATTCCACCAGATCGCGCTGACCACCATTTGGAAACCGGCCGACCGGCTGACGATCGACGCGCTCGTCGGCGTCGAGGGCTCGAACTACACCGTCGATACGCGGACGTTCCAGTTGCTGACCGACAATCACGACTTTTCGTATGATTACCGCGACAACGACCGCGTGCCGACGATGGGCTACGGCGTGTCGCTTACCGATCCGACGGCGTGGCGGCTCGACGTCTATCGCCCGCGCGTCAATATCGTGAAGAACGACTACCGGATCGGCAAGCTGAACATCGCCTATGAGGCGACCGACTGGGCGATCCTGAAGGCGGGCGCGGCGTACACGCGCTATGTCTTCGACACCGTCGATTTCGGGCAGGACAGCACCGCGTCGCGCGGTCGCGCGGTTGGCGATCTCGTCTACACCGACTCGCCGTACAGTTTCGGCAAGGCGCTCGGCGTTTCCGCGGCAACGCCGCGGCAGTGGCTGTTCGTGGATTTCGACAAAGCGCTGCCGCTGATCGATCCGAATGGCACGCCGCTGACGCAGAACCGCGAGAATGATCGACGCGTCAAGGAAGAGGTCGTCGCCGGCTATGCGCAGGTCGATCTGAAGAGCGAGATCGCGGGCATGCCGCTCAGGGGCGACGTCGGCGTTCGCGTGGCCCGCACGCAGACGACCGCGACGGGCGCGGTGATCGTCGGCGGCGTGGCTCAGCCGGTGACGTTCGAGCGCCGCTATACCGACTGGCTGCCATCGGCCAATTTCGTGCTCGAGATGGCGCCCAAGGTGCAGCTGCGGTTCAGCGCCAACCGCAACATCACCCGGCCGACGCTGACCTCGCTGACGCCCGGCGGGCAGGTTCAGGTCAACACGCGGACCGTGTCGGTCGGCAATCCCGAACTCGATCCGTTCCGCGCGGACTCGGTCGACCTGTCGCTCGAATGGTATCCGACGCGCGACGGGTTCTTCGCGATCGGGCCGTTCTTCAAGCGCATCAAGAGCTTCATCACCAGCCAGACGGTCGAGCAGAGCTATGCCGCCTCGGGCTATCCGCTCGCGTTCCTCGGCGACCAGCGGATCGCGCGACCGGAGGACATCTTCTTCTTCACGCAGCCGGTGAACGGCCCGGGCACGTCGTTGAAGGGGATCGAGGTAATCGCGCAGCAGGCGTTCACCTTCCTGCCCGGCCCGCTTCGAAATTTCGGCGGAATCGTCAATTACACGCGGACCAGTTCCGACACGGATTACGCGCTGACCGCGACGACCAGCATGCGAAAACCGCTGATCGGCCTGTCCAAGCAATCCGCCAACGCGACGCTCTATTACGAGACGAAACACTATGGCGGCCGCGTGTCGGCGAATTATCGCGGACGATATCTGACCGCGGTGCCGGGCGCGAACGGCAACGACGTCGCCGGGGTGAACGCCGCGACCTATGTCGACGCGTCGCTGTTCTGGAACGTCACCGATCGCGTCACGATGACGCTCGAGGGGGTCAATCTGACCAATCAGGCCGAGGACCAGTTCGTCGACAGCTCCGACCGCGTCAACAGCTACTCGAAGAGCGGCCGGCAGCTGATGGCCGGCGTGCGGTGGCGAATGTGATGATCCGATCCGTCGCGCCGACCGCCTCCCGTTGCCGGATGGCGCGGTCGCCCAAGCGCCACTGGCAATAGCCCCGCCCGGTTAGCGGCGATCATCAGGGATCGAACCCGGACAGTCGAAGGCGGGAAGTTTCCAAACTCACGACACTATTTCCTGGGAAATGACCTTTATACGCAACCGTTCGAACGGGTAGGGTTGCAGGAGAGTCAGAGCGGGATTCATCCACGTCACCTTGATGACCGTGGTTGGCGGGGAAGGATCGGACGGTTCCTGTACGCTCGGCGAACGGTCATGCGATCGATTCCAGAGCCCGGTTGCGGGTGCGGGGGCCGAATGCGCCGATCACGACGATGACGACCGCGTAGGCGGCGCAGATGAACGCGAACACACCCGTCACGCCGCCCTGACGCAGCAGGAACGCGATCGCGAACGCGTTGAGCATCGCCGTGACGCGACTGAACGAATAGACGAACCCGACGGCCTTCGCCCGGATCCGGGTGGGAAATATCTCCGCCTGATAGGCGTGATACGCGAACGAGATGATGTTGCCCGCGACCGTCAGCACGATGCCGATCAGCACCAGCAAGAGCGGCGCGGTAGCGACCGCGAACAGCCCGCCCGCCAGCACGATCGTGACCGCGCCCGATACGATGATCCACTTGCGCTCGAACCGGTCGCCGATCACCAGCCCGAGCATCGGCCCGATCGGCGCAGCCAGCGCGATGATCGTGGTGTATGCCATGCTCTTCGTCACGGTGATGCCGTGTTCGATCAGCAACGTCGGGACCCAGTTCGTGAACCCGAAATAGCCGATCGTCTGGGCGATGTTGAACACCACCATCATGATTGTCCGACTGCGATACGGCGGCCGGAACAGCTCGGCGAAACGCCCCGCGCCGGCCACCGGCTCGATCATGGCGGGTATGGGAAGCGGCATGCCCTGCCCTTGCTCGCTGCCACGTTCGAGCCGCTCGACGATCGCGCGGGCTTCGCTCAAGCGTCCCCGCTGGACGAGCCAGCGCGGGCTTTCGGGCAGACGCAGGCGGATATACCATGCCGCGAGCGCGCTGCTTGCGCCGATCAGCACCACCCAGCGCCAGCCGTCGAGGCCCAGCGGGGCTATCGGTACCAATAGCCACGACAGGCCGGCGACGATCGGAACCGCGCAGAAACCGATCGTCTGGCACAAGGCGTTCGCGCTACCGCGCAACGATCTCGGTACGAACTCGCAGATATAGGTATCGATCGTGACCATCTCGATCCCCAGTCCGATGCCGGCGGCGAACCGGTGCAGGCTGATCGCGGTCGCGCTGTGTTGAAACGCCATCGATACGGAGGCGGCGGTGTATCCGAGCAGGGCCCAGGTGAATATCGCACGTCGCCCGAACCTGTCGTTCAGGGCGCCGGCAACCAAGGTGCCGACCGTCAACCCCGCGAAGAGTGCGGCGATGAACGCCGCGATGCCGGTCATGCCGAAGGCACCGGCGGTGGTCGTGGTGAACAGACCGCTGCGCACCAGTCCCGGCGCGATATAGGCGGACAGCAGCATGTCGTAGAGTTCGAAGAAGAACGCGAGGCTCAGCAAGCCGACGATGGTCCAGACGCCGCGCGTCGCCGGGAGGCGATCGAGCCGCGCGATGATGCCGGCACCATCGTTCGGGTCTCGCGTGTCCGTCGCGATAGGTGGACTATATGCGCCGTCGTCCGGGCGCCCCCGTGGACGTGTAGGAGGAAGATCCCGACCGGGCACGACCACGCGCTTCATTTGACCACCGGCAGGCTGACATGGCTTCGATCCGGGCCGGCAACCGCAATCCTCTGCGTCGCCTTCACGAAGACGATGTTCGGGACGAAGGTGTGCGGATTGCGATCGTGGAGCGGGAACCAGCCCGATTGCACCTGTACCATGATCTTGTGCCCCGGCAGGAAGGATTGGTCGTCGGCAGCGCGAAACCGTACTTCAGCGGCACGTTCCAGCGCCACCATTTCGCCGTATCGGCATCCCATCCGATCGCACCCACTGCGCTGCCGTCGAATATCCCCTGCCCGTCATACCAGGGAGCCATCGTCCGATAGACCATGTCGTTGCCGTCGTCCTTCACTTCCAGCGCCCGATGGACTGCGGGCGCGCCGCAGCTATCCTCCTGATCCCACAGGCCGTCGACGATCATCGTGCGAACCTTGAGCCGGCGGACCGGCGAGCGTCCGGTCCATTGCAGCACCGGACCAGCACGGCTCATAGAGCGGGTGTGTGACAAGCTTGCGATAAATGCCGGATGCCCGATCGACGCCTACGGCACGGCGCGACGACAAAACGGCGAGACGACACAATAGCGAGGCGGGAACGCATCATTGTCGGCCATTCACGATCAAGGACCCGCGGCGCATTAACGGCACCGATTTCCAGGTACAATATCTCATTACATGAAAACCGTACCATGTTGGGCGCGTGCTTCGCACGGACCAGGGACGGTCGGTTACCTGCTCGCCAACGTCAGGGACTTGCCGAACCATTCGACGAGGATGTCGATCAACGTCGTCTCGATCATCGGACATGCCTCGCGGGAACTCCGTGCAAAATGAGCACGCAACGATCCTTGCTCGACAAACCCCTTCTCGACGCAACGCGACCTGCCGATGCTGACGTACATCGACAGGTCGCTGATCGGCGGTGCAGTGGATCAGACCGAAGCGGCGATCTCGGTCGCGAAATCGCGATACGACCGCAGCGGGCGGCCCAGCATCGCGGTCAGGCGATCGACGTCGCCGGCTTCGGGCACCATGCCGTCGGTGAGGAAGCGCTCGCACATCAGGCGCATATCAAGGGCCATCCAGGCCGGGGCATAGCTCCGCATGTTCTGCTCGAACGTGGCGGTATCGTTGCCGGCATAGTGGATCGTCCGGCCCAGCGCTTCGGACCAGATGCCGGCGACATCGGTGCCGGTCAGCGTATCGGGGCCGACGACGTTGATACGCTCGAGCGGCAGCGGCGCGGCGGACTGCTCCCGGCGGACGAGTTCGATCGCGGCGATCTCGCCGAGGTCGCGCGCGTCGATCATCGCCAGGCCCTTGTCGCCGATCGGCATCGGGTACACGCCGTGACCGAGCACCACGTCCTTGATCGCGCGATCATTGTCGATGAAATAGGCCGGGCGCAGGATGGTCGCGTTGAAGCCCATCTGCGCCAGCATCCGCTCGACACCGAACTTGCCGGCGAAGTGCGGCACGTTCACGTAGATATCGCTGTGGATCACCGAGAGATAGACGATCCGCTCGATCCCGGCATCGCGCGCCAGATTGAGCGCGAGCAGCGCCTGGGTGAATTCGTCGGGAACCACGGCGTTCAGCAGGAACAGCGTGGAGACGCCGGAAAAGGCGGCGCGCATCGCATCGACGTCGAGCAGGTCGCCCTTGACGACGGCAACGCCCGCCGGAAGATCGGCCTTCGCCGGTTCGCGGACGAGCGCACGGACGTCGGCGCCGCGCGCGAGAAGCTGATCGACGACGTTGCGGCCGACGGTGCCGGTTGCACCGGTAACGAGAATGGTCATGGGAAACGCTCCTGAGTGGCTTGGGACACCTCCTATTTAGTGATCCACATTCGCGCCGATAGCTGCCAATACTAGACACCCCGTCTCACTGGTGGATCATATGGACCTTCTCGCCCTTGCCGATTTCAACCTGGTCGCCCGCCATGGCGGCGTCGGCAAGGCCGCACGGGCGACCGGCCGGCCCAAGGCGACACTGTCGCGGCGTGTCACCGAGCTCGAGGCTGCGCTAGGCCTGCGCCTGTTCGAGCGCGGCGCGCGGACGCTGAAGCTCACACAAGAGGGCAAAACCCTCCACGCCCGCTCCGCCGCGCTGCTGACGGAGCTTGAGGAAACGACCGCTGCGATCGCATCGGGCGGGGGCGAACCGCGCGGAAAGCTGCGGATCAGCGCACCGCTGCTGTTCTCGCAGATCGCGATGGGCAAGCTGGCAGCGGGATTCTCGCTCCAATATCCCGACATGATCCTGGAGGTCACGAGCGAAGACCGCTCCGTCGACATGGTCGAGGAAGGCTATGACCTGGCGATCCGCGTCAATCCGCATGCCGACGAAAGCCTCGTCGGGCGCGCCTTCCTGCACGACCGGCTTGTCGTCGTAGCAGGGCCTGGCGTGGCAAGACCGCAGGACGGCGATGCGGCGCCTGCGGTTGGGCACGGATTGGACAAGGGACGCTCGTCGTGGATCGTGAAGTCGGAGGCTGGCCCGAAGACGATCGCGTTCGCCCCGGTGCTCAACCTGTCGTCGCTCGTGATGGTCCGCGATGCCGTCCTCGTGGGTGCCGGCGCCGCGCGCCTGCCGGTATCGCTGGTCAGCCGCGATCTGGCGGCGGGCAGACTGGTGCATTGGGGCGACGTGGACGCGCCGGACACGGCGTTGTGGGCGCTCTACCCTTCACGGCGTCTGCTAAACGCTCGCGTTTCAGCGTTTCTCGATCATCTGAAACGAGCTTTCCCCAAAGGGACGCCAGACGAGCTTGCCGCGTTCATCGAGCTATGAAACGGCTGCTCCAGTCGGAAACCCCAGCCCTCTAATAGATGGCGCCCCCCTCCTCCCGTGCCCCCGCCCCAACTACACGCTCCCGTCGTAGCTATGGCTGCCGCTCGTATCTCCCGTTGTCGAAGGTATCCGGAACCAGCGCGCCGCCGACGATGCGCAGGCGCAGCGTATCGAATGGTCGCGCCATCAACTGTCGCATGTCCATGCCGACGCGGATGATCCCGCTGCGCACGGGTGCAAAGCTGACCGCGACGGCGCCCGCCTTTGTCTTGGCGTGGATCATCGCACCGACTGCGTTTGCAGACACCTCGCCGGGAACGAGGGCCAAGCCATTCCTATCGGTAACCAGCTGTTGCTCGGTACCATCGGCGAACTGCAGCGCTACGGTAATGCCGCGAGCCGGCGTATCGGACTCCGGGTCGAGGATCTGGATACCAAGCCCGGGGGGCGAGCCGGGCGTGTTTCCGGCGGGCTCGTCAGGCGGCATCGTGCACACCGCCGGCAGTGTGGGATCGGCGAGCGCAGGCTCCGGTAAACCAGCGGCGTGCGCCGCGTCGAGCGCCGCCTGCCGGGCATTCAGCCAGTCGTGCACAGCCTGTCGCACGCGGTCCGCACCCGGCCGATCGGTACCCGCGCCCGTCGCCGCGGGCTTCGCCATCAAGCTCGCCGCAAGCGTTTCGACGGTCGACCTCGCAGCGATCGCCGTGCGCAAGGCCGTGGCGGCGCGCTCCCGGCGAACGCGCAAAGCCGGGACGCCGGCCTCCCCGGATGTCGCCATGACTTCCGGTGCGGGAAAGATGGGGCAGCGCGCGCGGATGGCGGCCTCGATCGCGCTGCGCTTGCGTGTGCGGCGTTCCTGCTCGGCTTCGTCCGTCCACGGCCCGGTCGAGAGATAGGAAAACAGCGGCTTTCGCACGATCGGCGCGGCCGTGACGAGCACGACCTCGTCATGCTCGACGTGCCACGCGCCCTGCGCATCCTGATCCAGCGCACCGTAGCTCAACGACCAGACGAACAGCCCGTCAGGTCGCAGCAGAAGCTCAGATCCGGTTTCCATCACGCCCATGAGATAATAATGCCCGACCAGCGAGCCCTGCGTCGCCATGCTTCCCTCGATCCGTCGATTGGCGGGCGCATCCTTTAGCTTGGGCGCCCCGGGCTGACTTGGCGCGTCCAGCGCGTCGAGAAGATGGCAACTCTTGCCGGGCGTGAGGTCGGCAAAGCCGGTCACCGTTAGAACATTGCGGCTGCCCTCTTCGCTGAAGCGGGCGATGACGTCCGCATAGGCTGGCGTACCGTCCTTACGATAGCGCGCCACCGCCGTCGCGCCCGCCGCGTCGCGGAGCAGATAGCGCGAGCTGGCTAGATCGCAACGCGTGAGGATGACCTCATCCTTCTCGATCGACAGCGTCCCTGTGAAGCTGTCCAGCCCGGTGTCCTCCGCGACCGTGACCGACGGCGCGACGACCATCAGCAACGCGGCGGCGATGCGATGCACGCGCAGGCTCAAAGCGGCGCCCCGTCCTTGTCGAGCATCTCGAACCGGTAGGTGCAGCCGTAGAAGGTCTTGCCGGGATGCGTCGTCGCGTTGGAGACGGTTCGCGCGACGACAAAATGGCTGCCGTAGCTTTCTCCCTGTCCCGCGTGCTCGGTGACGTCCTTCAGAATGCGCTCGCCTATGAACTTGCGGAACGGGACCGAGGCCTTCGCCTGCGCGGGGGGCATCCTGCCGGTTTCGCCGAGCGCGTCGATCATCGGTTCGGCGGACATGGCGTTTTCGACCTGCTCGGAGCGCGCAAGCGTCGTCGGGTCTGGAAGATCGAGGATGGCGACGACCGCGTTGCTCGTGAAGGCGATCCGGCGCGTGCTGTACGCGCCGACGACGGTGATCGCGTGTGGCAGTTCATATTCCGCTATGAACGCATTGCGCGAGGCGACCCGCTTCCAGCGTCGTTTTCGCGCGACGTTCTCTTCGCCGTCGATTGCCATGGCGAACTGCGTGTAGCTGGGCACGTCGAGGCGGCAGTCTATCGCGTCGACTTCCGAAGTCTCCGCAGGCCCGATATTCGGAGTATCGGCGAGCTGAAGCAGTGACGCCAGCGCCAGGGCGTAGAAAATGACCATCCGCCCGTCATAAACTTGCAGAAGGCTTTTGCCAGCAGCAGCCGCGCGCGACATCTTGGAACGCGCAAGACAAGGGTTCGAACTGCGCTACCATCGTGATCAGGCCCCCCTGCCGGTCCTGTTCACACCCCCATGCCGTAGCCGTCGGATCGCACATCACTACGCGAAACCTCGGCGAATGCGGCAAGTCAGCCGTGCCTGGGACCTAGGCTAAGCCGTTCCTACGCCGGCGAACGCTCCCGTACGATCAGACGCGCATCGCCGCCACGAAGGCCTGGAAAGCGGCAGTCGGTTGGCGGCGGCTGGGATAATAGAGGTGGTTCGGGGCCAGTATGGGGGCCCAGCCGGCGAGCACTTCGACCAGCGTACCGGCGGCCAGTTGCTCCGCGGCGTGCGGCAGCGGCAGGCAAGTTACGCCCAGCCCTGCCACCGCGGCGTCGCGCATCACGTCGATGTCGTTGGTGATGAAGCCGCCGCGGACCGACCGTTCCACCGTCCGGCCGTCCCGCTCGAATTCCCAGCGATGTACGACGCCAGACGACGTGTACCGGTAACACAGGCATCGATGCGCGACGAGATCGTCGGGATCGAGCGGAGCGGGATGATCGGCGAGGTAGGCCGGGGCGGCGACGAAGACGAGCGGCACCGGTGCGCTGATGCGGACCGATATCATGTCGGCCTGCAGCGTCTGCGCGTGCCGGACCCCGCAGTCGAAACGGTCCGCGACGATGTCGACGAATCCGTCGTCGACCACCAGTTCGACGGCGATGTCGGGATAGGCGCGCGCAAAGTCGGCCAGCCGCGGCAGGATGGCGTAGATCGCCGCGACCCGGTGCGCGCTGACCCGAATCCGCCCCGCCGGTCGTTCGCGGGCGTTATCCAAGTCAGCCAGCGCGCCGGCGACCGAAGCGATCGCCGGTCTCAACTGCGCGAGCAGTTCCTCGCCTGCGGGCGTCGGCGCCAGCGACCGGGTGGTACGGTCGAGCAGCCTGACGCCCAGTTTCGTCTCCAGCGACCGCATCGCATGGCTCAAGGCGGAGGCGGACAATCCAAGCCGCGTCGCCGCTCGCGCGAAGCTGCCAGCCTCGACGATCGTTTCGAACACCGCGAGACCGGACCAGAGATCACGATCCATTCCTGAACTTCCTTCAGCAACCCATGCGCCGCAGATGATCTAATCCTCGGGCGGTCCGGCGTCCATCTGGAGGCGACACAACGCAGGACGCCACCATGACCCTCGACACCTATCGCCCGCTCGGCCGCTCCGGCCTTCTCGTCAGCCCGCTGGCGCTCGGCACGATGACCTTCGGCACACCGCGATGGGGGCTGGATGAAAGCGGCAGCCGCGCGGTGTTCGATCGCTACACCGATCTGGGCGGCAATTTCATCGACACCGCCGACGTCTATGCGGGCGGGCGATCGGAAGAGATGGTCGGCAGTTTCGTCGCCGCGCAATCGTCGCGCGATCGGATCGTCATTGCGACGAAATCGGGGTTTGCGACCGGCCGCGGCTATCACGCAGGCGGCAACGGCGCGCGCCATATCCTGGCGTCCGTCGAGGGATCGCTCCGCCGACTCCGGACGGACTTCATCGACCTGTACTGGGTGCATGTCTGGGACGGCATCACGCCGCCCGAGGAACTTCTGCGGACGATGACCGCGCTCGTCGCAGCGGGCAAGATACGCTACTGGGGCATATCCAATACCCCGGCCTGGTACGTCGCCGAACTCGCGACGCTGGCGCGGGTCCAGGGCGATCCGGCGCCGATCGGCCTGCAATATTTCTATTCGCTCGTCGAACGCGGGGTCGAAGCCGAGCACCTGCCGCTCGCGCGATCGGCGGGCATGGGTCTCGTGCCCTGGAGCCCCCTCGCCTATGGCCTGCTCACCGGCAAATACGACCGCGCGACCGTCGAGGCGGGTCCGAAGCGCGCGGGCGGCGTCCCCAACCAAGCCGGGCAGGACTACGCGGCGCGGCCCGTCGACGACAAGCGGCTCGATGGCGACAATCCGTTCGGCGACACGCTGTTCACCGAGCGCAACTGGCAGATCCTCGACGAACTGAAGCGAGTCGCAGCGGAGATGAACGAGACGCCGGCGCGCGTCGCGCTGTCCTGGGTGGTCGGGCAGCCCGGCGTCGCATCGACGCTGATGGGCGTGAGCCGGGCGGGGCAGGTAACCGACAATGTCGCCGCGCTCAGCCTCACCCTGTCGGCGGAGCACCGTGCTGCGCTCGATGCGGTGAGCGGTGGCCACCTGCCGTTTCTCTACGGCCTGTTCGCCCCTGCCGTGCGCAACCAGGTCGTCTTCGGCGGCGGAGATGTCCGAAGCTGACGCGTCATCCTGGAGCCGCCCGCCCGAGACGAAATCTACGCGTGGTCGGCTCCAATCGACAAACTCCGCGTTTGAAGCTGTCCGGTCGGCAGCACGTTCGTTTGCTGCACGCCGGCACGGGGGTAGTCATGCGGATCGGAATCATCGGGGCGGGAATGGCGGGCCTGTCCTGTGCGCAGGCGCTTCGCCATCAGGGTCACACCGTCGTCCTGTTCGACAAGGGCCGCGGGCCGGGTGGCCGCATGTCGACCCGCCGCATTGACACCCCGCTGGGTGAAGCCGCGTTCGATCACGGCGCGCAATATCTCACGGCACGCGACCCCGCGTTCGTGGCGCAGGTCGACCACTGGGCGAAAGACGGCCACGTCGCACGCTGGTCGCCCGCCGGCGCCGATGCGTGGGTCGGGACGCCGGCGATGAACGCGCCGATCCGCGCGATGGCGAGCGACGGCGACGTCCGCTGGAACACGGCCATCGACGCCCTGACTTATGACGGTGAATGGCGGATCGGCAACGAACGGTTTGACGCGGCGATCGTCGCGGTGCCCGCCGAACAGGTCGCGCCCTTGGTCGCCGCCCACGATGTCGCGCTGGCCGATGCAGCCCGCTCTGCCGTCTCCGATCCGTGCTGGACCGTCATGGCAGCATTCGACGGCCCCGTACCGATCGATCGCGATCGGCTCACGGATCTCGGCATCATCGGATCTGCCGCCCGCAACTCGGCCAAGCCAGCGCGAACCGGACCGGAGGCCTGGGTACTCCAGGCCAGTGCCGATTGGTCGCGAGCGCATCTCGAAGACGCTCCGGACACGGTCCAACGCGCGCTTCTCGCGGCGTTCGCGGAGCATATCGGCGCCGGGTCGCCTGCCGTCATCGCGACCAGCGTCCATCGCTGGCGGTATGCGAAAGTCGAGGCGTTGAACCACGGCGCGATCTGGAACGCGGATATCCGGCTAGGCGCCTGCGGCGACTGGCTTCTCGGACCACGGATCGAGGCCGCCTGGCTGTCGGGACAGCACCTCGCGGAACTCGCAATTCGTACACTATCGGCGGATACCGAAGAACCTCGCTGACGCTGAGATCCGTTGCGCCGCCGCCGCGATGCCGAGGACCAGGCTACAACCACGCGTCGGCCCCCCGAACGGGTCTACCCAATCCCGAGCGTTAAAACGGATGCGCGACGTGCCGGCGCTCCGTAACCGCCGCTTCGGGTATCAGTCCGTCGAAACCAGGTGATGCCCGAACCTCTTTCTGTAGTCGCTGGGACTGAGCCCGGTTATCTTGAAAAAGATCAGCCTGAAGGAGGCAGGGTCGCCATAGCCGACATCCTGTCCAATCTGGCTTATCGACGTTTTCGAGGTCTCGAGAAGCTCGCGCGCTTTTTCGATGCGTAGATGTTGATGATATTCGCTGGGCCGCAATCCTGTCGCGCCACGAAAGCGGCGCGCGAACGTCCGCATTTCCAGTCCCGACCAATTGGCCATCTCGGTGACGCTTGCCTTGGTCGGTCCGCACGCGTGAAGCTGATTTTGCGCCTTCAGGATCGCCGCATCGCCGTGATCCATCTGTGGCGAAAAGGTCTTGTAGAAGCGTTGCTCACGTCCCGGCGGATCGATCATCATGAAGCGCGCGGTCTCCATCATCGCAACAGCGCCTAACAATCGTCGAACCACGACGAGCCCGAGATCCGTCCAGGCCATGACCCCGCCCACCGTGATCAGATCGTCCTCCTCGGTCAGCAACGCGTCGAAATCGACGTGAACGGCGGGAAACATCGTCGCCAGATCGGGAGCGCAAATCAGATGGGTCGTCGCCCGACGCCCATCGAGCAAGCCGGTTTGCGCAAGCAGGAACGTACCGCCGCAGATCGATCCCAGCACTGCGCCTTCGGCGTGGCGCGCGGTCAGCCAGTCCGACCATTTGCTGTCGTGCTCGATGCCCAGCGCTGCGGTTTCGCAGGGTGGAATGATGATGACATCCGGGCCGGCATGCCCCTCCATCGGAGTCGCATCCGGAACCGTGTCGAACGTCCGCACGATTCCGGAGCCGCCGGTATCGGAAAAATGGCTGAGCCGGATCACCGGCATGTCGCTGGCCAGACGTATCCGGCTCAAGTCGTCGGTAATGCGAAACAGGTCGGTCAGACCGTGCACGATCCCGAGCATCACCTTTTCACGCAGGACGATGGCGATCTCGATGGGTGGGGGAGCGTGAGTGGGGGTCGCCACCATTTGTCGTTTATCCCTCGCATTTTGTCGGATCGGCCGATCACGGCATCACTAGATGCAAGTTAATACATCGTTGGAGGCAACAAGGCCGACACTATTCGGGGATCACACCATGCCAACGCCCAAGAATTGCGAAATACAACCACTAATCAGTGGCTCACGGCGCGACATGATCTTGGGAACCGCGATCATATCCGCACTCGCGCTTAGTGGCGAAAGCTTGGCTGGCTCACCGAAAAACGTCCAACACGACTCAGGAGTCAAGACCATGAGCACGATAACCGTCAAGGATGGCACCGAAATCTTCTACAAGGAGTGGGGCGTCGGTCAGCCTATCGTGTTCCATCACGGCTGGCCGCTGAGTGGTGACGATTGGGATGCACAGATGATGTATTTCGCCGAGCGCGGCTACCGAGTCGTGGCGCATGATCGTCGCGGACACGGCCGGTCGAGCCCTGCCTCAAAGGGCAACGACATGGACACCTATGCCGCCGACGTCGCCGCGGTCACCGCGCATCTCGGGCTTCGCAATGCCATCCATATCGGCCACTCGACCGGCGGCGGCGAAGCGATCCGCTACGTCGCGAAATACGGCAGCAACGGTCGCGTCGCCAAGGCGGTGCTGATCGGCGCGATCCCACCGCGACTGGGGCGTTCGCCGAACAATCCCAACGGCGTGCCGCCCGAAGCCATCGACGGCATCCGCGTCGGTGTCGCCGCCAATCGCGCGGACTTCTACAACGGCTTTGCGACCGGTCCGTTCTACGGCTTCAACCGCCCCGACGCCAAGGTGATGCCCGCGGTCTCGGCCAACTGGATGCGGCAGGCGATGGTCGGCGACATCAAGGCGCAATATGACTGCATCACCGCATTCGCGGACACCGATTTCACCGCCGACCTGCAATCGATCGACCAGCCCGTGCTGATCCTGCACGGCGAGGACGACCAGGTCTGTCCGATCGACACGACCGGCCGGCTGGCGGTCAAGCTGCTCAAGAACGGCTCGATCAAGACCTATCCGGGCTATCCGCACGGGATGGCGACGATCCACGGCGACGTGCTGAATCCCGATATCCTGGCATTCATCCGCAGCTGAACCGAACCCCGGACGAGTATGGCGGGCGGTGATCGTCCGCCCGCCATCTCCCCCCTTTTCCATCACCCTTCCATCGCGCTGCCGCGATACGCGAGCGCGCGGGAGATCCGCCATGTCCATCGCAGACGTCATCGCGCCCGGATCCGTCACTCTGTCCTACGGGCAGTTGCGTGATCGCTTCGCCGACCTTGCCGAAACGCCGGCGATCCTGAAGGCGTTCGAGTTCGCCCGCACGCGGATGTCGCCGGTCCTGTTCAACCACGTGACGCGCTCGTGGATATTCGCCGCCAAGATCGGCGCGCGGCGTGCCGAGCCGTTCGATGCGGAAATCGTCGCGGTGACGACGTTGCTGCACGACATGGGATTCACGGCGCACGGCGAAGGACTGCACCGGTTCGAGGTCAACGGCGCCAACGTCGCGCGCGCCTTCGTCCGCGATCTCGGCTTCGACGATCGCCGCGCGCAACTCGTGTGGGACGGTATCGCGCTGCACGTCACGCACTCGATCAGCCTGTTCAAGGAAACCGAGGTCGCGTTGTCCTCGCGCGGGATCGGCGTGGATTTCGGGGTCGGCGGCTATGCGATGCTCGACCCGGCCGAGATCGCCGCGGTCATCGACGCGGTCCCCCGGCTCGATTTCAAGCGCGAATTCGCAGGTTGCGCGATCGCTATGGCCACGCGCCAACCCGAGTCCACCTACGACACCTTCATCCGCGATTTCGGCGAGCGCTACGTCCCCGGCTACCGCGCCCCCTCCTGGGTCGATGCGATCGCCGCCGGCCCGTTCGCGGAATGACTGGCTCCTGGAAACGGGATCTTTTCGATCAGCTACGAAGCACGGAATAATTGCCGATAGTGAACGGCATCCGGAGCATTTTCGGACCGACCCATATTCCAGCGTGACAGGGAAAGCGTGACAGCGTGCTGGCGCGCCGGATTACCGCGATCTCGGTGCCGAAAACCGCGAGACGTACGCTGGAGAATGCTGGGTACGACCATGATCCACCAATTTGCGCATCGGTCGTTCAACCCGGCAGGACGAAGTCGACCGGCGCGGTGATTTCGAATCGCTCGCCGGGCAGGTCGCTTGGCGCAGGAGGATAGGGCGACGCGCGACGCAACATCGCCGCCGCCTCGTCGTCTAGCGCCGCCCGCCCGCAGGCGGCAAGCACCCTGCCCTCGATCAGCCGTCCTGTACGATCGATCACGAAAAACACGCGCACCACCCCCTCCTCGCGCCGCATCCGTGCGTGTTTGGGATAGGTTTTGTGCGCGAGCAGCCAGGATCGTACCTTGGCCGCATAGGAACGGCTGGTGCCCGGCGGCGCGTTCGCATCGAGCCCGTCGCGCGCGCCGCGACGGGCCGGCGCAGAGGCGGGAGCAGCGGCGGCATTTGCGGCCGAGTTCGCGGGGGCTGCCGCGCGATCGGCCGGCGAAGCCGCCGGCGCGGTCGAGGGCGCGGTCGACGGCACCGATGCCGACGGCGGTGCTGTCGGCGCCGGGGTCGCCGCGGGTGCCGATACCGGCGGCGGCACGACGACCGCAGGCGCCGGGACGTGTGGCGCAGGCTTCATCGCGCTTGCCGCGGCCGGCGGATCGGCTGCTTCGGCCTCGTCCGCGCCGCCTTCCGTCCCCTGCAGCACGGCAAGGTCCATCACGGTGAGCGTCGCCCGTTCCTTGCGTGGTGCGCGTTGCCCCACGCCGAGCGTCAGCAGCGCGGCGAGCAATGCTCCGTTGACGAGCAAGGCCGCAAGCGCAGGCATACCGATACGGAACGACGCGCGCACCTCCGTCGCCTAGAAGGTATTGGCGACGGAGAATTTGAACGTCCGCCCTTCGGCCTGCAGCGACGACAAATGCCGCTGGAAATATTTGTCGAACACGTTGTCGATGCCGATACGGAACTCGAAGTCTTTCGCGTCGCCGATGCGCGGCTTGAACGCCAAGAACAGGTTCTGCACCGCATAGCCCGGCGTCGCGAGCGCCACGCTAGAGACCTTGGTCTGCTTCTCCGCGAACTCGCCGGTCCAGCCGCCCGACAAGCCCGAGACGGGATCGGCATAACCGAGCGTCAGGCGATATTCGTTCGCCGGCACGGTGTTCAGATACACGTCGTTGAGCCGGTCCTTGCCATCGATGATCGCCAGGTTGCCGCGCGCGAAGAAGCCGCCCGCACCATATTCGGCCTCGACCTCGACACCCTTGAAACGCGATCGTCCGACATTGACGAAATAGGCGGAATTGGCCGTCCCGCGCGTGATCAGGTTCTTGATATCGTTCTGGAACGCGGTCGTCTTGATGCGGAGCTTGTCGCGCTCGCCGAGCACGCCGTTGAACGACAAGGTGAAGCCGCCCTCGTAATTGTTCGATTCCTCGGGGCGCAGGTTGAGGCTGGTATTGGTCGCGGTTGCACTGGTGCGGCTGTAGAGTTCGTCGAGGACGGGCATGCGCACGGTATGCGCAACCGAGCCGAACAGCGAGAACCAGTCGGTCAGCGCATAGATCCCCGCGAGTTTCGGCGAGACGCCGCTATCCTTCACGCGTTCAGTGCCTGGGATCGGCACGAGCACCCCATTCGCCAGCGTCTGTCCGGGTTTCAGGTCGGTCCAGTCGACGCGCACGCCGGGGATGATCGTCAGCTTGTCGGACCACAAGACCTCGAGTTGGCCGAACACTCCATATTTGCTCATGTCGCCTTCGGGATGCGTCGGGCCACCTGGGGTGATGATCCCCGTCACCGAGCTTTTCCGGGGATTGCGGCGTTTCTGCTCGCTCCACTGGCCGCCGAGGAACAGGAACGCGTTCCAGTCGCCGCCGAGATCGAAGCTCGACCGGTTCTGCAGCTTGGCCTGCTTGGTCGCGTAGGAGAATTCGGAATAGTCGAGCGCGCCGAGGAAAGTCGTCTCGGTCTGATGGATGTTGGAATCCGCGTAGGACGCCTGCGCCTCGACGTTGAACAAGGTGCTGCCGTTGAAGTCGTTTTCATAGCCGACGACCGCGGTCTTGTCGTGGACGTCGCGGCGCACCGGTGTGGTGGCGAGCGCTTCGGACTGGTCGTAGATCTGCGTGCTGTCGCTCACCCAATCCTGGTACGACGCCCAGAAGGCGTGCTTGCGATTGCCGCCGATCGCCACGCGTGCCTTGACCAGCCACGAGTCCGATGTCGCGTTTGACGGAATCACCAGATTGCCATTGCCGTCCTCGTAATTGCCGGCGCGACGACGGTTGTAGGTGCCGAGCAGTTCGACCGCCTCGACCGGCTGGAACGCGACGATCCCCGACAGTACGGTGGCTTCGGCGTTGGTTTCGGTGCCGGCCTTGAGGCGGACCGCGACCTTCTCACCGTTGCTTAGAAAGTCCGACGCGTCCTTGGTCGTGAAGTTGACGACGCCGGCTAGTGCGCCCGCGCCGTACAGCGTCGACGAGGCGGGTCCACGGAGCACCTCTACGCGCTTGTAGAGCTCGGGCTCGCTGAAGAACGCGCCCATCCGGTATTGCTCGAAGAATTTGGTCACGCCGTCGACCGTCATCAGGATGCGGCTGTCGGAATCGGCGAGTCCGGTGCCAAGGCCGCGGATGTTGAACCCCTGGCCGAGTGCACTCGCGCCCCCCTGCACGCTCACGCCCGGAATGCCCTCGAGCATGTCGCCGATCGTGGTGGCCTGAAGCTGGTCGATATCGTCCTGGTCGAGCACCGTCACCGCCTGCGGAGTGTCGATCGCGACCTTCTCCGCACCGGCCGAGATCACGAGGCGATCGAGCGATAGCTGCGTGGTTTCTTCCGCAGGCGTGCCCTCGGCCTGCGTGGTCTGCGCAGTGGCAGACAATGGCAGCGTGAGCAGGGTCGCGCTGGCGAGTAGCAGGCTGGTGAGACGACGCATGGTGATAACCCCCGGTGGTGGTGGCCAGCGAATTCGCTGCCCCCGTAACGATGGCGGCTTCAATAGCGGCCGAAATTGATATTGCAACAGATTCTCATTAGCGATATTGGAGCAGCAGAACAGAGGGGCGATCACATGAAAACCATCAGAAACCGCATCGCAGCGTTGGGCGCCGTCATGCTGCTTGGCAGCACGACCGGTGCGGGCGCGCACATGCCGCAGTTGCTGCCGAGCGCGTTCGACACGGGCCAGCGCGATCACGTCACGGTGCAGGCGACGTTCGGCGAAGATGCGTTCGTTCCCGAAATCGCCATGCGCGATGCGGCGTTCGCGCTCGTGCTGCCCGATGGCAGCGCAGGCCCGGTCGGCCCGATCACCTACCTGCGTGATCTCGCGATTTTCGAGGCCGATCTGAAGACGCCCGGCACCTATCGGATCACCAGCGGCCAGCGACTTGGCCGCAAGGGCACGATGCTTCAGGTGGACGGCAAGTGGGTTATGGGCGGCGAAGACGGCAAGCCACCCGCCGGCGCCACGCCCGTCGCGGTTCAGAGCACGACACTGGCCGACGCCTATGTCACGCGTGGCCAACCCAGCAACGCCGCGCTGAAACCGCGCAACCAAGGCCTCGAGATACAGCCGATCACGCATCCCAGCAGCATTGCCGCCGGGTCGAACGCGGCGTTCGTGCTGCTGTTCGACGGCAAGCCGCTCGGCGGCACCGACGTCACGCTGTTCCGCGCCGCGGGCAACCACGACGGCCGCAAGGTCGCGGCGCAACTGAAGTCCGACGCCGCGGGCAAGTTCACGCTGAAACCCGACGACGCCGGCGATTACCTCATCCTCGTCCGCCACCGGACGACCGCGCCGACGGGTGCCGAGACGCCATACCGCAGCTACACCTACACGCTCGCGTTCGACGCGGCGTGAGCCTTTCCACGGAGACCATGATGACCTTACGCCTTCTCGCCGTCGCCTGCGCCGTCACGCTTGCCGCCCCCGCCCTCGCCGCCTCGCACGACCCCAAGACGTTCCTGCAGGAGCACGATACCAACCATGACGGACAGGTGCCCCGCGCGGAATTCGACGCCGCACGCGACGCGCGGTTCAAGGCGACCGACGCGAACGGCGACGGCTGGGTCTCCGATGCCGAATATCTCTCCGAATATCAGGCGCGGCTCGAAGCCGATCTCGCGCATTCCGACATGACCGACGAGAAGAAGACGGAGGAACGCCAACGCCAGGTGCGCCAGACGCACGTCCGCTTCGGGGTACTCGACACGAACAAGAACCTGCGCATGGAAAAGGCGGAATACGACGTATCGGGCGCGCGCGCCTTTGCGATGAACGATGCCGACAAGAATGGCGTGATCACCGCAAGCGATACAGCCGCGACCGAAGCACGCCGCAAGGCGCGCAACGCCGAAGGGAGTTGAGCGCGAGCTCAATATCCTCAACCAGCATCGATAAGCGGGCGGGATAGCGCTTCGGCACGACGAAGCGCTCCCATCTGCTGCGCCGAAGCGTACGCGACGCGGCTCGATCACCGTTTCCAGCTACGCAGCCCTGGTTCATGGTTGGCCCACGCCAGTTGGAGATTCCGTCATAAGGCCAAGCCGGAAGGACGAGCGGGATCGCGTCGGTTATAGGGGAGCGACGATATCGGCGACCAGCTCATACAGGCTCTGGAAATGGGCGGCGATCGTGGCGTGGACTTCGGGCGAGTCCGCATCCGGACCGAACTCGGCGAGCCCTTTCACGAACGGACATCCGCGGAACGGTGGCTTCTGGAACGATACGTCCAGCGCGTCGAAGATCGCCAAGATGCGCTCGACGGGGGACAGCCCGGGGCGTTCCGTCGCGATCGCAAGCATCTCCAACCGGACGACGGTCTTGTGCCGTAGATACTCGGCGATCAGTCGCGCCTTGGACGGGAAGTGCTTGTAAAAAATCATCTTCGCCACGCCGCTTTCGGCGATGCACGCCGGTCAGACTGGTCTGCACCGCGTTGTTGTCGCGGTTCGCCAACAGCAGGTTCGATCCCTCGATAAAGACCTACCGACCGACGCGGGCGCCGACGTCGACTTGCCCGACCTGCCACGTGCCATCGACGAAGGCCTGCTGGACCAGCAACGTGTTCGAAAGCGTGCCCGACGGCGAACCGACGTTCCAGGTCTCGGTACGCGACCTGTATCGGCCACGTGCCGCAGCGCTGGAGGCCGTGGATCAAGCGGCGTCGGTCCTCACGGTCGCCGCGACCCATGCACTATCGTTCACGTTCTTCCCGCATTGGATCGTCGAGCACGCGCCGCACGAGCCGATCAACCTGAAGTCCGACAGCATGCAGGCGTGCGAGCGGATGATGCAGCGTGGGGAAGCCTCCTTCCTGCTCTCGCATCATCATCCACTCCTGCCGACGTCGCTCGACACGCAGGATTTCCTGCGCGTCGAAGTGGGCGAGGATCTGCTCGTGCCGCTGTGCCAGCCGGATGAGGCCGGCGCACCAAGATGGACACTGGACGCCCCCGTGGTGCCATACCTGGCCTACAGTTCGGAATCCGGCCTGGGGGGAATCCTGAAAGCCGATTGGGCGTCCCGCGGCCTCGCCCCCCCTCCCGAAATGGTGCTGCAGTCGAGGCTTGCGGCCGCGCTGCTATCGATGGCGATCGACGGGCGCGGTGTCGCCTGGGTGCCGCTCTCACTAGCCCAGTCGGCGCTTGCAGCGGGCAAGGTCATACTGGCAGCCGATGACACATATTCGACCAAGATTGCGATCGCCCTCGTCCGGCCGGCGATAGCGTTGTCGAAGGTATCGGAGGCGCTGTGGGCATCCGCCTGCGGACCCGGTGGTGCAAAGGGAAGCTCCGCCGTCCCCCTCCCCCACATCATCACTGCGCCGCGGTGACCTCTCGATCCCGAGCGTCGCGGGTGCAGCACCGGCCAAGCAGCGAACGCGCTCTCCATCCCATCACCGGTTGAAGCGGTTTGGTGGCTGTTACCGGCATAGCAATGCGGAGCGACAACCAATATTTCCGCGGCGGGACCGAGCACCGATAACGAGGGGACCGGCTGCCCGAGTGCCGAACGTAGTAGAATTGGTCTTTTTTTGGTCATTTAATTCAAGATGTAACAATTCCCCCCCAACGGAACCGGGTCGGCATTTTGCCAAATCAGAGTTCCTGTGGGGGGTTCATGCTCAAATCCGTTCTCGCATGTGGTGCCGCGTTTATCGCGATGAGCACCGCAACCGCCACGCCGGCATGTGCTCAGACGACTGACCCCGTCGCAGCGACCGAAGCCAATCCGGTCGAGGCAAGTGACTCCGCCGCGGACTCGCAGAACACCAAGAGCGACATTATCGTCACCGGTTCGACGCGCGCGCAACGCCGCTTCGACGCGTCCTATGCGATCAACGTCGTCTCGCAGGCTGACATCGAGAAGATCGCACCCGTAAACTTCGCAGACCTGATCGGACAGTTGCCGGGCTTCCAGACCGAGATCACCGGCGGCGAAGTCCAGAACATCTACCGTATCCGCGGCCTGCCGAACGACGGTGGCTTCGTCAGTTTCCAGCAGGACGGCCTGCCGCTGTTCCACGAGAATGACGGCGTGTTCTTCCGCGGCGACGCGATCCTGAAGCCCGATCTGATGACCGAGCGAGTCGAAGTCGTCCGCGGCGGTCCCGCCCCCGTCTACGCGAGCTATTCGGGCGCGATCGTCAACGCGATCGAGGTGACGGGACGCGACGAGGTGCGCGGCAAGGCGCAGGTCACGGTCGGCGACACCGGCCTCTACCGCGCAGACATCGTCCAGTCGGGGCCCCTCGGCGGAAAGACCTATTACGCGGTCGGCGGGTTCGTTCGCTATCACGACGGTTACCGCGACAATGGCTTTCCCAACGACAAGGGCGGGCAGTTCCGCGCCAACATCAAGCATGACCTCGACAACGGCTCGCTCCGGCTCAGCGTCAACTACGTCAACGATCACAACGTGTTCTATCTGCCGATCCCGACCGCAGATCCGCGCAATCCGGCGGTCTCGCTCGATCGATATATCGACTATTTCTCCGGCACGATGAACTCGCCGGCGCTGCGCAACGTCAATTTGCGCTACCGCGACGGGGCGGGCGTGGTCCAGAACGAGTCGAGCGACCTCGCCGACGGTCGCCATATGCGAATGATCAACATCGGTACGCAATATGATGCCGATTTCGATGGCTGGCTGGTCTCCGCCAAGGCGGGCTTCACGATGGGCAAGCTCGATTTCAACGCGTTCTACTCGACCACCAACCCGGTCGATGCGAACAGCTTTGCAAGCGGCTATCGCGCCCGCACGACGACCGCGTTCGGTCCGGTTGCGTCGCTCGGTTATGTGTTGGCCGGCACCAGCACGGTCTACGATCCCTACGCCGCCTCCGGTTTGGTCGTGCAGGGCCAGTACCGAGATATTCATTCGAAATTCTATTCGAACCAGGTCAACCTGTCGGTCGCCAAGAAGTTCGAGACCGGCTTCGGCAGCCACGACCTGAAGCTCGGCGTGTACGGCAGCCTCTACGGCGAGGACAGCCGGACGATCTATCAGAACTACCTGATCGAGGTGGCGGGCAAGCCACGGACGCTCGACCTGATCGCCTACAACGCCGCCGGAACGCGGATCGGCTCCGTTACGGATAACGGCGTACTCAACTACGCCGCGACGCTGACCCGCGGCAATTCCGATGCGAAGATGATCGCGCTGTTCGCCAACGACACCTGGGAGATACTCCCCGGGCTCCGGTTCGACGCCGGTATCCGTCACGAACGCTACAGCTACAAGGGCTATGCCGCGCTGACGGGACAAGCAAATCTTGGCGACGCGACGACATTAGCAGACGACACCACGCGTGCCTTTACCGGCGACATCATCAACCAGACGGGCAAGCCGCACGTCACCAACTGGACAGCAGGCGCCAACTACGACTTCAACCGGCATATCGGCGTGTACGGTCGCGCCTCGCATCTCGAGACGCCACCGAGCGTGCAGACGGTGATGAGCATCAACCCGACCATCCTCACCACGATCGCCGATCAGTACGAAGCCGGACTGAAGCTGGCGGCGGGCCGTTCGTACCTGTACGTCACCGGTTTCTATACCAACTTCGATCCACTCAACGCCTCCTTCCTGGCGTTCGACCCGAGCACGGGGCGCAATGACGTCAACATCCCCTTCATCGGCGCAGCGCAGGTCAAGGGCATCGAGTTCGACGGATCGCTCGCGCTGACGTCATGGTTCTCGCTCAACGGCGCGCTGACGATCAGCGACCCCAAATACAAGAACTTCCAGAGTTCGACCGGCGCCGATCCCGTCCAGGCCGAGGGCAAGCAGATCGTCCGCCAGCCGAAGATCTACGGCAACATCCGCCCGAGCTTTGACTTCGATCTCGGCGACAACGCGGTGTCGGTCTATGGTCGCTACACCTATATGGGGAAGCGCTTCGTCGATCTGTACAACAACACCGCGCTGCCGGCGTACGGCACGACCGGCGCGGGCG
This sequence comes from Sphingomonas sp. CFBP 13603, assembly GCF_014892665.1. Lineage (NCBI taxonomy): Bacteria > Pseudomonadati > Pseudomonadota > Alphaproteobacteria > Sphingomonadales > Sphingomonadaceae > Sphingomonas > Sphingomonas sp. CFBP 13603. The sequence goes on from NZ_JADBIA010000007.1 coordinate 220,615, forward strand.
TGACCGTGCGGCATGGCACGTGGCAGGTGCAGGTCGTCGGCGACAATCTGTTCAACGCGCACGGGCTGACCGAAGGCAACACGCGTACCGATCAGTTGAGCGGCCAGGGTAGTTCGGAAGCGATTTACGGCCGTCCGATCTTCGGTCGCAACGTCCGGCTCGTCGTCGGCAAATCCTGGTGAGATACGGCTCGGCGCTTGCCGCGGCGATCGTCGGCTTTGCGTGCGTACCTGCTGACGCCGAGCCGGTGGTTGCGCAAACGGTGGCCAAGCCGGTCGGCGACCGCTTGATCGGCACATTATCGCGCCGGCTGTTCCCGCTGTTCGACGCGATCGGCGCAGATCCGGCGGCGCTCGACAGGCTGAAAGCGAACCCTGCCGTCGCGGCAATGTTGGCGACGCGCGCCGGGCGGCGGACCGCCTGTGCCGACGACTTGACCTGCATCACGCAGGCACTGGTCTGGACGCCGTCCGAGTCCGCAACTCTCGCCGCCGGAATGCCGGAGCACATGTCGTCCGCCGATGACGGCGCCGCGGCGCAGACCAGGCGCGAGATCGAGGGGATCAACGTCGTCCTTCGCACTTTCGGTCTTGGCCAGCTACCACGTTACCCACAGATCGATGGCACCGGCCCGATCGATCCGTCGGAAACGCGCGCGCGATTGCAGGCCGCCGACTGGCTGTCGCGCACGCCCCGTGCGCGATCGGCACAGGCACTCGACCCAAGTATGGACTTCGCATTGTCCCTGCTCGACGTCAGCGACCGCACCGACGCGATCGGCTTCGATCCACTGACCGGAGGCTTGAACGCCGCCGCCGTAAACCGCGCGCGGTCGCTCGACTGGAAGCGGTGGCATTACACAGCAATGATCGTTACCGGTGTCGGCCCCGAGACACCCGACACCACGCTCAGCCCGTTCGGTAAATATCACATCCGCCTTGCCGCGGATCGCTTTGCGCGCGGCGACATCGCGCTGATCATCGTGACCGGCGGACGCGCCCATCCCCGCGCCACCCGGTTCACCGAGGCCGAGCAGATGCGCGCCGCGCTGATCGAGCGCTACGGCATACCGGCGGACGCAATCGTCATCGAACCCTATGCGCGGCACACCACGACCAACTTACGCAACGCGACCGGTTTGCTTGCCGCTCTCGGCGCGCCGCTCGACAAGGACGCGCTGATCGTCTGCAATCCGGGCCAGAGCGAGACGATCGCCGGCGCCGCGTTCGCGCAGCGAAACCTTACAGAACTCGGCTACGTTCCCGGGCAGGTCGGAGGGCGACTATCGCCGACTGAACTGGAGTTCCGGCCTTCGCCGCTATCCCTGCGGGTCGATCCGCGCGATCCCCTCGATCCCTGACCCGTCTGGAACCTGTGATGCGCCCTGCCCTGTTGACCACGATCGCCGCACTTGCCGTGTCATGGATGCCCTCCTCGGCGCAGGCCTGGGGCGGCACCGCGCACGCCGTCATCGACCGCGCGGCGATCGACGCAATCCCCAATGACGGCCCGGTCTTCCTGCGACGCCATGTCGACTACATCGCAGCATCGGCTTCGCTGCCGGACACGTGGCGCGGTTCGTCCGAGAACTTCTCGAAGATCGAGGAGGATCCCAATCACGGCTGGTTCCGCGAGCAGTTCACCTTCCTGAAACCGATCCCACGCTCACGCTATGAGTTCGTCATCGCGGTGTTCAAACAGCACGAGAAGATCAAGCGCACCGATCCCGCAACCGCCGCACGTACCAACGTGCGCTGGACCGGCACGCTCCCCTATGCCGCGATCGAAGCCTATGAGAGAATCGTGGTCTGCATGCGCGACGTCCGCGCCGCGCAGGCGGCGGGCCGGGACGCCGCATTCGCCGAACAGCACTGCGCCTTCGACGTCATCCGCCTCGGTCACTATATCGGCGACGGCGCGCAACCTTTGCATGACTCGGTCAACAGCGACGGCTGGCGCGGGCCAAATCCGAAAGGCTACACGACTGACCGATCGATCCACGGCCGGTTCGAAAGCCGCTTCGTCGATGGAATGAAGCTGACCGCGTCGGACATTGCACCACGGATAGGCATGCCCGGTCATCGCAAAGGCGACATGTTCGATGGGATACTCGCCTTTCTCGACGACTCCGGCGACAAGATGGAGCGCGTCTATAAATTGGAAAAGCGGGACGGCTTTTCCAATTTCGCCGATGGGGACGTACGTGCGCTCGTTTACGATCAAACGACTGCGGGGGCGGCAATGCTTCGTGACATGCTCTGCCGTGCGTGGTCCGAGAGTGCGACCGCGCCCGCCGAAACACGTCCCTCACCGATCGATTTCGAAAACCCTCGCTTCAACACCGAAACGGGCTCGGCATCTGACTGACTGCAGCAAGCGAAAATGATCGACCTGCCAACGTCCGCTATCCGGGGTGGGTTCAACGGGTGGCTGCAACACGCTGGGCGAACATTTCAGCCGGTGTCTGATACATCAAGGTCTTTC
>NZ_JADBIA010000008.1:0-204529 GCF_014892665.1 Sphingomonas sp. CFBP 13603
CCGTCTTCTTCTCTGCCGTCGCGCTCGCGGCCACTGTCATCTTCTGGCTATGACCAATGAGTCCTGACCCTAGCCGGAACAGAGTCCAATTAGTGCACAATAAGCTTATTTATGCCATAGTAATTAGACCGTCGGCCTGGCCTCACCGACCCTCGTCGATGCGGTGATGATCAAGAGTGAGGCTCAAAGCGGTTCAGGGAAATTAGTCGGCTGATGGATATCGCCAAATTTGATGCACGATATCCGACACCGGGGCACGCTGCCGCAGCGGAACGACGGGAACGATTGCCTGCCTGCGATCGGGCGCGCTTCGACTATCTTCGAGGGTGCCGAGAACGAGCAATTCGGGCCCTGAAAATTGCCGAAAACGATGACGACCGATCTTACAATCGCGAATCCATAGAAATGGTCGATCGCGGAATTGCGAAGCTTGAACGCCGCTGGAGATGAAGCGAACCAATGCTTCTGCTGTGGAGCCATAAGGTCGTTTGATTTTAAAATCGGTAGCCCGCAGGCCTGCAGTGTGGGGCGTAAGCGACGTCCTGAACGACGATCAGGCAGTTGAAGCCTGCCGCCAAATTGACCGGGCAGTTAAGGCCATAAAACAAATTGGGTCGTAATAACGATTGGCCACCAACACCCGAACTGGCTGTGGACGGCTTACATGCTTGGCCAAAACGATTTTCTTGCGACAAAATCAACAGTTACGCGTTAATGGAATCAGTCGCGACGGGTGGTCCTTTAACGTGCTCGTCACACGCATTCGTCGCGACATTGCATATCGTTTTAGTTTAATTTATCGCTTAGTTGTCGCGGCAGGTTGAGCTTTCCCAGGGCGCCTCCCTGCCGCGACGCATCCCAGATTAGCTCCCGGACGTCGCCTTGATTGTGGCTGTTACGGCCTCTGCCTGCTTCAACGCCGCCAGTTGCTCCACTGCCGTTGCTGCATACCGCGCTGCCAGTAGACCGCGTTCCGCCAGCGACGTCGCCAAGCGCACGCGCGCTGCGTTCCCGAGACAGGAACGGAAGCACGAGTTCGGCCGTCGACGCGATCCGGTCATAAGCGGCCTGAGCTCGATCGATCGCGGATCCGATATGCGCAGCTTGCCCGGTCGAGATCGTCGCGCAGCTGGCGAGCATCGACGGCGCGCATAGCGCCGTGGACAGCAATTTGTTCATAGCGATCTTTTCGAAGATTCTGCCTGATCCTCAGGCGGGGGCGTTTGGGCCGGTCAGGCAAAGGCGCAGTTCGCGCAGTTCGCGACTTCAATGGATGGTAAAGAAACGACAGCGCGATTTGTCGGGCGAAAGCGTAGGGAAAAGTTCTCTGTGGGGGGTGACTATGTTTGGCAGCGATGTGAAAGTTTGGACGCCCCACATAGGGTTATCGTCCGCGTCCCAAGTATATCTCTTCAATGGGAATGGCTTTGAGCCTCTTACACTGACATCGGCGCCCGTAGCTCATCGGGAGCGGCGGAATGACCGCCCTTCGGTCGATGCCGCGCGCACTGATTCATAGCCAGCCTCCCGCGATTAGCGCCTCCTGAAACGACATCGCCAACCCTACCACTTTTTCGGCGCGATCAATCCCGTTGATGATCCGTCGCGCCGAGGTGAACTGCTGCGAGGTTGCGACGCCCTGGCAGGCACGTAGCGTGCGAACTTATGCCGCCCGACCTTATCGCCAGCGAACCAATTCTCGGACATCCCCCGGGCCATGATGCGCGCGGAGATTTCGGTCTCGAGCGCACGGTCGAAGTAGGCGAGTAGCGCCCCCTTTAGCCCGAGTTGGGCGTCCTCGATCTCGTAGCTGCCGTCCCACGTCAGCTGGACGTCGCCGCTGTTCGACCGCTCCTGGACGGTCAGCGCGGCGAGCGCCCGGTAAGCATCGCCTCGCACGTCAACACCAGCTAGCCGCCGCTCTCGCCGCGGGCGAGAGCGCGCGAATCCGCCACCCGTCACGCCCCACCGTTTTCAGCGATTGTAGAGCGGCCCTTCGACAGGCTCAGGACAGGCTTTTGCTGGCCGTAGTGCTGGGTGCATCACGCTAGCGCAGCCATTGCGGTTCACGAAAACGATGCCGCTCAATACCCGCCGGTCGTCAATTCACGGCTTGCCATGGCTCGTTGGGAAATATGGCCGCAGGCGCGCCATCTGCTCCTCCGCCAACCCGTACAGGTCGCTCATCCTCAGTCCCCTCACGGAGCCTGAATCATCTGTGGACGCCCCTTCGGTTGCAAGCGGAGTTTGGAAGTTCTGACACGTAGTCGGATGCTGCCATCTGTCCGGCCTGTAATGCAGCGTAAGCCGCTAATCCGTATGGGAGTTCGCGGACCGGAACCACATCAGATTAACGTGCTCGAAGCACACTGATTCAGTCTGGTTCTTCCGGCCCCGTCTCGCCGACTGTTGTGCCATACCTTCCTTCGTCCGACTGCGCCCTCCGACGCCTCTAGCCCGCCTTGGCTTACGCCGCAGCCGCGACCGGAGCTCTGTAATCCTCTTGCTTGATCAGCAATGCCCAAACGGTGCGCGCCATCTTGTTGGCGAGCGCGACCGTAACCAGCATACGCGGTTTTCGCGCGAGCATGCTTTCGAGCCATGAGCCCGCCGGTGCTCCGCGCTTGCTCGCCTGAAGCACAACCGCGCCGCTACCGATGATGAGCAGACGCCGCAGCGTTCGTTCTCCCATGCGCGAGATCGCGCCGAGCTTCTGCTTGCCACCGGTCGACATCTGTTTTGGCACTAACCCCAACCAGGTGGCGAAGTCGCGCCCCTTGGCGAAGGTTTCAGCGGGAGGAGCTATCGCCGCAATGGCCGTGGCGGTAATCGGACCAATGCCGGGAATGGTCATCAGCCGGCGCGCTACCTCGTCCTCGCGAGCACGACGCGCAATCTCCTTGTCGAGGACCGCTATTCGCTTGTCGAGTTCGGCCAACATGTCGACCATCATTGCGAACATCGGTCGCGCCGCCTCGGGCAGCGTTTCCCCGATCTTTCCGTCATCGAGCAGATCCGCCAGCATCGCGAGGTGGGCGGCACCCTTCGGAGCGACCCAGCCATATTCAGCCAGATGTCCGCGAAGCGCGTTCCCGAGCTGAGTGCGCTGCTTCACTGCGAGATCGCGCGTGCGGAACACCAGCGCGGCCGCCTGCTGTGCCTCGGTCTTCACCGCCACGAACCTGATGCTCGGTCGCTGAGCAGCCTCGCAAATCGCCTCAGCATCCACCGCATCGTTTCTATGTCGCTTCACATACGGTTTCACGTACGCTGGCGGGATCAAGCGCACCTCATGGCCCATCGCCGTCAGTTCGCGCGCCCAGTGATGCGCGCCGCCACATGCCTCCAGTGCCACCAGACAGCGTGGCTGCGCTCTAAAAAAGTTGAGGAACTTGCCACGGCGTGATCCTGCGGCTGAACATCGCCCGGCCGGCCGCGTCGGCACCATGCGCGTGAAAAACCTGCTTAGCGATATCAAGACCGATTGTGGTAACCTCTGTCACGTACGCCTCCCTCAGTGGTGCTCAACACCTCCACTATTGCACATCGATGCAGTCGGGGGGCGTCCACCCCATCAGATTGCACGTCTCACACCAATGAGTTCTGACCCTACATAGTGACGAGGCAACAGCCGAGAGAGGCTTGATGGCATGAGACGACATCAAACCAGCCGCCCCGTCCGTTGACGGTTCGACCTGTAGATGTCGCGTCGGATAAAACGCATCGCCGGCCGCTTGCTCCAGTTAGGGAGCATATGACGGCGCAGCCGGCATTCGGAATGCCCTTTTGCGATTCGTTGGATCGTGTTCGTTTGTCACTTCCGGTGTCGTCAGGCTGGTGCGCTGACCGGTTAGGTCGGCTCGATAGTAAAGTAATTATATTAATTTGGTAGTGGTTGCGGATTGTTTTGAGACTCGCGCTCGAGACGATCGATACCCGCGCCCAGCTTGGCAAGCATTTTGCCCAATTGCCCGCCGACCATCGCTGTGGCGAGCTCGTGGCACGACAGCCCCGCAACCATCGCCGCAACCTCGCCGGTGCGGTCGATCTCTCGCTGTACCACGTCATCGGGCAGGGGGGCCGGACGCATCCAGCGTGGCATGAAGCCCAGCACCCGCTGCGGCAGGGTAGGGCGGTACGCGTTGGAAGTCTGTCGATAGCGCGGTCCCGGCCCGTCCGCATCGACGCGCTTGAACCGGCGCTGACGGACGAGAAAACCGATATCTTCAAGGATATGGAGCGCGCGAGCGATGGTCGCCCGACCCAGGCTCGTCGTCATGGAGAGATGGTCGTAACTGGGGAAGACACGTCCCCGATTGAGACGGGCGAGTGTGAGTATCTCCTCATAGACCCGCACAGCGGCTGCGGTGAGCGTGACGATCCGGCGCTCGGCGGCGGTCAGGACGCGATCGCCGGCGCGGGCCTCGCGGCGCAGCTGGCGGCCTGCATCGAGCGTCCGACGAGCGATCCGCAGCAATTTATCGGTCTCGCCCTTAGCCGGTACCGCGAAGAACAGCTCTTCGAACGTTCCCGCTTCGATGCTGTCGCGCAGCACGAGCGCACCAGTCCGATGCGGCATGCGAGCGCGTCCAGCGCCTGACTGGGCGGTTAGGCGGGTGGTGGCTGCCACACCACGCGAGCCTGTGGGCGCGGCCATGCTCACGCCCGCCTTGCCGAGCGCCTTCGCGGTCGCCTGGCCCAGGGTAAAAACCGTCATCTTCCATCCCCTTGTCGGGGCTGGGACCAAGGCAAAAAGGGGCGTGGCGCGAAACGCGCATCCTTGAACCGAAGTTCGTGTCCGGCTATATGGAGGGGGTCTGACAGTGACCCCGGATCGACGTTTGGCGACGTCGCTCCATTTAAGCTTGGGATGCCCGGCCTCGTGCCGGGCTTTCCTTTATGGGGTCACAGCCGCTCCATCTTCGGTCGTGCCAGCATCAGCGCCGACATTCCCTATTTTTTGCAGCAAATTCTGGGGAGCGAAAGCACCTACGGTTCGTGCTTTCGAGTATCAAATACGAATTACTTTAAGTTTTTGCGTCGAAAGTTCGTGCTTTCGAGTATCAATTCACTCATTCATTCGTGCTTTCGAGTATGAATTGCTGTGCATGTTCGTGCTTTCGGATATCAATTCCGATGTAAATTCGTGCTTTCGAGTATGAATTCATGGTGCCTCGTTCGAATCGGGCAAATTTGAGTCGCGGCGTGATTCGGAAATCGAGTCGCGCAGGGATTCACGGACGACCTCGCGCGCCGTTTCCGTCGGCGGACCGATCGGCGGGCTCTCGGCAAGCAGCGCCGGACGCCGGGTAATCACGACCTTGACCGGGTTGCTCTTGCGGCCGCGCTTGACGGTGTCGACGACCGCATCGGGGTCGCTGACGGTCTCGATCAGCTCGAGCCGGTAATCCGGAATCGTGTCGGCACCGGCAATCTGTCGCAATGCCGCACGGAAGTTTGCGAGCGGATTCTGATAGCCGATTTGCAGGCGGAAGGTCGCGAGGTCGATCTCGAACCCGTCGCCATCACCGGTCGAACGGGCGACTTCGTAGATCCGCCGTTCGATCGGACCCAGTTGAAAATATGCCGCGGCATAGTCGAGCACATGCCTATCGAGCAGGATCGCCCGAAACAGCCAGTCGCAGAGCCGTACCTTGACCGCCTTCAACCGCCGTTCGCCGGCACGCGTCTTGTTATAATGCAGCTTTGCCTCTGACAACCATGAGAAAAAGCCTTCCTCGCCTTCGCCACCAGCCTCGATATTGGTCTTGATCTGCGTGCCCTGCAGCCGCTCCAGCGCCTCCGACAGCCGGCCGTAGGAGCGTGCGCTGTGATTGCTGCCGGTCACGCTGAACAGATCGTGCGCGGTAAACACGAAATCCTGCGCGACATCCTCGCCCGCCTCGAGCTTGGCGGCCATGAGGCTGGCAATGTAGAGCACGATCTCCTTGTCGTAGATCGTCGCCACGCCACTGGCGCTCGGGCGCACCTCGATCGTCACGGTATCGGTCTGATAGGAGAGCGGCCTCATCCACGCATTCTTGCTGAGTGCGAAGAACGGGAAGGCCATTAGCGATCGCTCGCCGCGGATCTCGCCGTACAAGGGACTGTCGAGCAGGAAGAGCTCGCCTTGGGGAATCCTGGACGGCGTCGTTTTGCCGTCCTTGGTGCGCTTTATGGTGGGCGGTCTGGTCATCCCGCATTCCTACTCGAAAGCACGAACTTTTGGCATCCTATCTCCTGCTACAAGGGGCAGAAGGCTCGTTACGCCCCCCCGGTTCGTGCTTTCGAGTAGAAATTCACCCACCCTTGTGAAGCAAATCGACTAACATCCGGCGTGGCGCCGGTTAGGCAATTCCACGCCTCTTTGTCGACATGTCGGACCCGCCACATGTCGATAATCGGTGGTTGTGATTCAACAGGTCGCTTCGAGCGGCGCTGACGGTGGTACGAATTCGTCAAATGCGTTTACTCGGTCGTATCTACGCTGATTTCTTGCCAGCCCGGAGCCAGATACTAGGGCTCGGACTTATTCACAGCCAGAAGGCGACAGCCGTTGCGAGGGCTACGGCTGAGAGGAAGTTGGCAGCGAGCTTGTCGTGACGAGTAGCTACGTGGCGGAAATCTTTCAGGTGGCAGAGGCGTTCACGATGAGGTGGCGGCCGCAGTATCGTTGTTTGTCGTAGCGAATGGTTCGCTTCCGGTTGCAGCGTCCAGAAATGACGGGGATAGCGCCTGCCCCGCGGAAAGAACGGCGCAAGCTATCGGCATCGTAGCGCCGATACATATAGCATCGACCCCGCCAACAGCTTCTTCAGCTGTTGGTTCTCATCCTTTAGCGTTCGCAATCGCGCCACCTCCGACACTGTCATCCCGCCGTACCTCGACTCCCAGTTGTAAAACGTCGCATCGCTGATCCCATGCTTGAGCACTGGTCGGACGTCTTTATGCCAGCCTCATTCTCGCACAGCCCCCCGATGACCTGATCCTCGGTAAATCGGCCTCACCGCATCACTCGTCTCCATCTGACGAGTTAAACTAACTTACCAACGGCATGATTTTTGGAGCAGGTCACGTCAACAGGAGATCGTTGCCTAATATGACGCAATAATTGTAAATACCACGGGTTGATCCCGGGCAGTGTCCGGCATAGTTCGCGGGTACACTCGACACGTAAGCTGGCAGAACCTCAGCTCCTGACGAAAAGATGGCTTGAGCCGGGGGGCTGAGTATGGGATGGCGTCTGTTGTTACGAAGTGATCATGTGAGATCGACGCGAGCGGGCCAAACGGAAGTTCGATTAGTGAAGCCACTGCTAATGGTGGCGCTGGCATCGTATTTTGTGCCGCTGGTCTCGCCCTTGATAGCGTCGGATACCCTCACTCTAAATCTCGCAAGTACTGTAAACACGCAACTTACCTCGTTGATCGCTGCGATCGCGGCGTTGTTCGTCTTTCGCCGCGTGACGGTCTACCCAGGCGCCCGCGCGTTCGGGTTCATCTTGCCTGCCTTCTCCACGACCTTCGGTGTTGCCGCGGCTGCGCTGCTGGTGTCGCGCGTCAGCTATAGCGGCTCGATGCTGCTGGCGGGCTATCTTGCATCGGTGGGCGTGACGTTCCTGCTAGGCTATTTCAACCAGCGTGCAGTGCCGCGGTGCATGTATTATGTCCCTGCCGGCAAGACCGGCATCGTCGATGACGCCCCCGACGTCGATTGGGTCAGGATGGTCGAGCCCATCGTCCCGGACGATCCCAACGCCTCGATCGTCGTCGATCTGCGCTCGGACCATTCGCCCGAATGGGAGCGGATGCTGGCGCAGGCAGCGCTCGCGGGGATACCTGTCTATCATACCAAGCAACTGCGTGAATCGCTGACGGGGCGCGTCCAGATCGAGCACCTGTCGGAGAACAGCTTCGGGTCGTTGTTGCCGGCGCTCGGCTATCGCGGCGTCAAGCGAACGATCGACATTGTCGTGAGCATCGTGCTGTTGCCCATCCTGGTGCTGCCGTTGACCATCGTTGCGCTTCTGGTGCGGGCAAGCTCGCCTGGGCCGATTCTGTTCCGCCAGCACCGGATGGGCTATCGCGGCATACCCTTCGACATGATCAAGTTCCGAACGATGGTGGAGCAGGCGACGACCACCGATGACGCTGCAGCGCGTCACTCGGCGATGACGCGCGACGCCGATGATCGCATCACCGATATCGGACGCTTTCTGCGCCGGTCGCGGATCGACGAACTGCCGCAGATCATCAACATCCTGCGCGGCGAGATGAGCTGGATCGGGCCGCGACCGGAAGCGGTGACGCTGTCGACTTGGTACGAGAGCGAGCTGCCCTTTTACGCCTATCGGCATATCGTGCGGCCCGGGATCACAGGGTGGGCACAGGTCAACCAAGGTCATGTGGCGGGGCTCGACGCCGTTCATGTCAAGCTTCACTATGATTTCTATTACATCAAATTCTTTTCGTCATGGCTCGATCTGCTGATTGCGATCCGTACCGTGGGGATCATGTTTACCGGTTTCGGCGCAAAATAGTCAGCCGACCAGGTTGAGGGCGCGCGCGACGATCACTGCGCTCGTGGTTGCAATTAGGAGCAATCGCCAGCAAATCTTGCGCCAAAAACGGGCGTGAGGATCGAGATGGAGGTGTGGCTGATGGGGCTGGGGTCGAGGCTGTGGATGGGGATGGCGCCCGTCATAGCGTCGGAGGCGATGCTGCAAGCTTCGTTGGCGTGCGAAGTGAAGCCGTTCGCTTTCGTGGAGAGCACGATCATGCGCCGTGCGTGCGGTGTCGTCGGACAGGCAACGATACGCTTGCTGTACCTCCTGCAAGCGTCCGGGCAGTTCACCTGCGCGGCGTGCGTGATCCGGATGGTGGTGCTTGGCAAGCCGTACGAAGGCAGCGCGGATATCGGTGGACGATGCGTCTCGCGTGACGCCTAGGACTTGATAGAAATCGCGCTGGTTCATTGGGTGTTTCGGGCATCGGCCAGCGCGTGCATAGCGGCGATGCGCTTGCCCGCGGAATTATGTGCGGCGAACAGGTCGATCCCCAGATCACCCCCGCTGACGCGCTCAAGCATCGCGACCCCACTGACGTGATCGAAGCCGGCGTCGATCATCAGTTCGCCCCCAAGCGCGTCTGCTTCGCGCTCCGTCTCGCGCACGATCCAGCCGCTTCGTCCCAGCGTGCGCCCCAGGCCATGCTTCACATTGCCACCCCGCATGATCGTCGCATGATGCAGGATGTTGTGTGCCATCTCATGCGCAATGACGAACGCCAGTTCATCGTCATTCCGAAGTCGCGACAGCAGACCGGTGGTGAGGAAGACATGACGTCCGTCGGCATAGGCGTTGCGCTGGTTCGAGCGTGCGAGATGAACATGTGTCGGGCAAGCGGGCAGGGGTGCCACGTTGACGATCGATACCATATTCCCGCGTAGCAGTGAGATCGCGAAGCGGTGCGTTTCGACACCCGCCAGCAGATCTTGAATGGTATCTACTCGCGCATGGGCAAGTGCCGCGTCGAACGGCGCGTAAGGCGCCATATCGGGGGGCAGGGCGCGCCCGTCGATTGCCAGCAGCACGTCTCCAGGACTTATCCCAGCCCTGTCCGCTGGACCGTCAGGCACCACCACGATCACGCCGGGCCCGCGATCGAGCGACTGTTCGGCAATCATGCCGGGCCGGTCGTTCAATTCGAATTGAGATAGATGTTGAAGCACGAGACCAAGATTGGGCTCTAGCGTCGTGCAGCGCGCTCGACCGGCAACCGCAAGGCGGAACGCGAACTGCTCAACGCGGGCATCCTCCTCGCGGCCGGGAATTGCCGTGGCTGGTGCGGCAGTAGCGACTGCCCCGAGAGCGGGTGTGCTATGCTCAGGCAAGGTCTGTGGGCGCGACCGACAATATGCCGGTTCAGCTGCAACGATCGCGAGAAAACTCATTGCCGCGAGTTTGAAGTTGATCGGAGACATGCGCGATCGAACGTGCCGACAAGAAAAAGGCCCGTAATGGCGTACCATCCGAGCCATTTCTCTACCGAAGGCCAGATGGCTTACGGGCTGTTGGGCGAATCGTCCGAATCTGCAGCGACATAGATGCCGACGCCGATTGCAACGACTGCAAGCGCGGCAATCAGGAAGCCACCGCCAGCAAGCGCGTTGTCGCCATCGACCGACTCGGTCGCGGGCTGGGTCAGCGGCGTACCGATAGGTGCTGCTGCTGCGATCGTCGGCGCCGCGACGAGCGAGAGCGCCGCCATGGCTGTGTAAAGCATCTTCAATTTCACGCCATTATCCTCTTTTAGGATTCAGAAGAACCTAATATTCCGAACGGCATAAACCGGAATAGGTTGCGTTGTCACGTAAAATCATCGTGGCATCACGGTGTCAGGAATCTTTGACACGTAAAATCCCGATCTCGTACCTTCGTGATCAAGTTCCCATCCGTCTCCGCCGAGATAAATCTTTTCGCCGTGTCGCCAGGTCGACAGTATTCGGGCGAAAGTTATGGCAATCGATTCTGCCCATCCGCACCGCTCAGAGTCCGTGGTACTCGCGATACCATTGTACGAAACGCGGCACGCCCTCGGCGATGGTGGTGCGGGGTTCGAAGCCCAGGTCGCGCTGGATCGCGCTGATGTCGGCAAAGGTATCGCGCACGTCGCCCGGCTGCATAGGTAGCAGGCGGCGCTCGGCGGGACGGCCGCAAGCCTGCTCGATCAGCGAGATCATCTCGCCGAGATCTTCCGAACGGCTGTTGCCGATATTGTAGATGCGGTGCGGGCTGACGCTGCCGCCTGCCTTGACCGTGCGATCGTCGACCGGCGGATTGTCCACGCAGGCGACGATGCCGGCGACAATGTCGTCGATATAGGTGAAGTCGCGGCGCATCCGGCCCTCGCCGAACACGTCGATCGGGCGACCTTCGAAGATCGCCTTGGTAAACAGCCACATCGCCATGTCGGGACGGCCCCAGGGGCCATAGACGGTGAAGAAGCGCAGCCCGGTCAGCGGGATACGGTACAGATGGGCGTAGGTCTCGCTCATCAGCTCATCCGCCTTCTTGGTGGCGGCATAGAGCGACAGCGGCTGGTCGACACGATCCTCGACGCGGAACGGCAGCGTGTCGTTGCCGCCATAGACCGAGGAGGAAGAGGCATAGACCATATGCTCGACCTTCCGGTGGCGGGCGATCTCGATCATGTTAAGATGCCCGGCGAGATTGGCCTGCAGATAGGCGCGCGGGTTCTCGATCGAATAGCGCACGCCGGCCTGCGCGCCGAGATGGACGATGCGGTCGAAGCGTTCACCGTCGAGCGCAGCCTCAAGCGCGACGTGATCGGAGAAGTCGACCTGCTTGAACGCAAAGCCATCTCCCAGCTTGCCCAGTTCGGCCAGCCGTGCATGCTTCAGCGTGACGTCGTAATACTCATTAAGACTGTCGATGCCGAGCACCGTATCGCCGCGGGCGAGCAGATGGCGGCTGACGTTGAAGCCGATGAACCCGGCCGCGCCGGTAACGAGAACGCGCATGCGGTCACTCCTGGAAATTCGAGATGGCTCTAGGGTGCCGCCCCGCAAACGGCAACGACGGGACGAGCGGGGATTGTCGCGGGGAGATCAGCGCGCGTGCCACTCGCGGGCCCAGGCCTGGAACATCAGCACGGCCCAAAGCGATCCGGTCCGATCGTGCGTGCCGGCGAGGTGTTCGGCCCACCGCGCGCGGATCGCGGCGACGTCGAGCGTCGGCTGCTCGGCAAGCGCGTCGGCCGACAGGAGCGAGTCCGCCCAGTCGCGCAGCGGTCCGCGCAGCCATGCGCCGATCGGGATCGCGAACCCCGCCTTGGGTCGCTCGATCAGCGCCTTGGGGACATAGCGATACAGGATCTGGCGCAGCGCCCATTTGCCTTGGCCGTCACGGACCTTGAACGCGAGCGGGGTGCGCCACGCCTGTTCGACGACGCGGTGGTCGAGCAGCGGAACGCGCGTCTCCAGGCTCGCCGCCATCGCCGCGCGATCGACCTTGGTCAGGATGTCGTTGGGTAGATAGGACTGCATGTCCCAGTGCATCATCTGCTCGGCCGCCTCGTCGCGGAGCACGGGCGGGGTATCGATCGACGCGGCGAGGCGAACGTCGGAGGTCAGCGGCAATGCGCCCGACCATTCCTCGCTGGAGGCGCGGTAGATGTCGGCGACCCCGACCGGCGTTTGCAGCATCCGGCCGACCTTGTGCACTTTGTCGCCGAGCATGCCGATGCGCGGTACCCCCGGGAGCCGGGTCAGCGCGTCCCAGCTCCCCGGCGACAACCGGGTGAGTGCCTTGCCGATGCCTGCCCGTAGCGGCGCTGGTACGCGCGCGGCCGCATCCCAGTAGCGGCGCGACACGAGGTAGCGGTTATAACCGCAGAACAACTCGTCGCCGCCATCGCCCGACAGCGCGACGGTGACCGACTGCCGCGTCAGCCGGCTGAGCAGAACGGTCGGGATCTGCGAGGAATCGGCAAACGGCTCGTCGTAGATCCGCGCGAGATCGGGGATCACCGCGCGCACGTCTTCGGCACCCACGTACATCTCGTGGTGATCGGTGCCGAGATGCGCGGCGACCGCGCGGGCATGCGGTGCCTCGTCGAACCCGGTTTCGGCAAAGCCGATCGTGAAGGTCTTCACGTCGGCGCTGGTGACGTTGCGCATCAATGCGACGATCGCCGAGGAATCGACGCCGCCCGACAGGAACGCGCCGACCGGCACGTCGGCGACCGTCTGGATCTTCACCGCCTCGGTCAGCCGCGCTTCGAGACCGGACAGCGCCTCGCTCTCGGTCATCGCCGGATCGGCGCCCGCCGCAACGACTGCGTCAAGCGACCAGTACCGGCGACATGTAACGCCGGGCGGCGATGTACCGTCTGCGGTTGGCGGCAATGCAGGCGGAGCGCCGAGCGCGTCGCGACGCAGCGTCACGATCACGCCGGGTTCCACCTTGTAGACATGTCGAAGGATCGACCAGGGGGCGGGCACGTAGTTGAAGCGCAAATAGAGCGACAGCACGTCGGGATCGACCGGGTTGGCGAAACCTGGTGCCGCGCGCAGCGCCTTCAGTTCGGACCCGAACACGAGCCCGACCTTGCTCCAGCCATAGAAGAGCGGCTTCTCGCCCATCCGGTCGCGCGCCAGCGACAGCGTGTGTTCGTGCCGATCCCACAGCGCGATCGCGAACATCCCGACCGCGCGCTCCAGTGTCGCGTCCAGGCCCCAGCGCGCGATACCGTGGACCAGCGTCTCGGTATCCGAATGCCCGCGCCACGCGATCGCTCCGGTCGCCTCGAGCTCCCGGCGCAGGTCGAGATGATTATAGATCTCGCCATTGAAGGCGATCATGTAGCGCCCGTCGGGCGACGCCATCGGCTGCGCGCCGGCCGGCGAGAGATCGATGATCGACAGGCGGCGATGCGACAGGGCGATACCGGCATCGGCATCCGACCATGCGCCCCCATCGTCGGGCCCACGGTGCGTCAATGCGTCAGCCATCGGTCGGGCGTCCGTAAGCGAGCGCGTCATGCTCCAGAAACCGGCTATTCCACACATGCGCTTTTGTCTCCTGTCCGCCCCGGCATACGCGTCCTGACGTGGTCGGAGCGGAGAGTTCAGAGCGGATAGAGTCGAGAAAGTCCAGATGAACCGAGAAAGACTTGCTAAGGAAGGGTTGGCGGAATTGCCCTGACTGCTAAGTTTGTCGGCGCGTTGGATTGGTCGTTGACACGCGATCGACGATGGAAGCTGAGGATGAGAACATGGGTGTTGCGTTTCACGAACTCAAATTTCTAACGATGGTAGCCAAAAACCGAGACTTGGGAGACGTCATTACGTTTGCACGCCAAGATTTGAATGTTTCGAAATATGATGTCGCAAAAGAATATGGATCGGATACCGTATTGGATGATTACCAATATGCTGACGATCTTATTAGGAAGAAGATGGGTGCCTCATCGGTTTCATCAATAGATAATTCCGATTATGAAGGCGCCAGTTATATAGAAAATCTGAACGACGATATAAAGCTGAAAAAGCAGTTCGATACAGTAATAGATTTTGGCACGTCCGAGCATATATTCGATATCGGTCAGGCTTTTAAAAATGCTATAAAACTGTGCAAAAAAGGTGGTAGAATAATTCATTCTCTGCCGTCAAACAGTGAGTGCGGGCATGGATTTTATCAAATTTCGCCAGAATTGTTTTTTTCTCTCTACTCCGAAAGAAACGGATTCAGGGATACGATAGTTTACGTTGCTGACTTGATGAATGAATCGTCATGGTACGCCGTGACGGCGCCCAGTGGTGGGCAGAGGGCGATGGCGAATTCGTTGTCCGCCACTTACATTTTGTGCGTCACCGAAAAATTTGCCGATACGGAATCTATATCCGTCCAGCAAAGCGACTATGTCCAGGCGTGGAAAGATGGATCGTCCGTGCGAAGGGGGCAAAGCGCGCTCAAGGACAGAATGAGAAAGATGTTCAAGGGATCGGTATTCGCCGGGACAGCGACGTTGATCTACCGAAGCATGTTCGCCGGAACCGGCCTCCACCGCGCAAACGTACATCTGAAGAAGGTCTCCATCGCATCGCAGATTGAACGATATCATTGACGTCGGCCGGCACGACGCGCGTAGGAGAAGTGGTCTTTTGCCTTTCCGGCTGAACTGGCGGTGCGGTCATGTGCGCGATCGATACGATGGCGACCGTGCTGGCGGTGGCGTTGTACGGGTGCTTGAGTACGCGGGGCTTTCAAATCCTGGTGTTTACGCTAACCCGCGATATGTTTTTCGGGGGTGATGTATATGCGCGGTATCAAAGGCGTCTTCAGAGATTTGTTGCCGTCCAGCGTGCAGGTACCGTTCAAATATTTCTATGGTCGCGTCCGCAGGGAGCTTGAGCCGGAAATGATGTTGCTGCCCGCGCTTGTATCGCGTGGTGACCGGGTCATCGATGTCGGCGGCAATCGTGGCACGTATGCCTATCGCCTCGATCAGCTCGGCGCCCGCGTCGAAGTTTTCGAACCCAATCCCGTTTGCCTGCGCGTGCTTCGCCCTTGGGCGGCAGGGCGACGCTCGGTAAGCGTGCACGCGGTCGCATTGTCCGCGAGCAACGGGACCGCCGAACTGGCGATCCCGATCGACGGGAATGGCGTCGAGCATGATGCATCGGCGTCGATCGAACATGGTACGGGTGCCGACGTGCGATTTGAGACCGTGCCGATCAGCACGCTCGACAGTTTCGGCTTTCGTGACGCGGTGCTCATCAAGATCGACGTCGAAGGCCATGAGCAGAGCGTGATTGAAGGCAGTCTGGAAACTATTGCCGCGTCGTCGCCCGCGTTGCTCATCGAAATCGAGCAACGCCATTTGTCAAAGCCCATACGGGACGTTTTCGCGCGCATTGAATCGCTGGGATATCAAGGATATTTCCAACGCGGGACGGTGCTTGAGCCGATTGCCGGCTTTGATCCTGCCAAGGACCAGATCATCGCGAATTTCGAAAGCGGTTCCGGGCGATATTACAATAATTTCCTTTTCCTCGCCAATGAGAAGCTGCAGCGTGGAGTATACAAGGGTATTGTCAATTGACGGTGTGCCCGATGACCCGGGTCGTGGTAGGTAACCACTTGGATACGACCGTTGCCCGCCGCGGAGTAAATCGGTGGCTTCTAGCTACGCGACCTGTGGGCGCCGTCTTGGTCTTGGTCTGACGATGCGCGTTGGGCTCAATGCGACCTGCTTCAACGATCGACCATCGGGTGCCAACCAGCGCTTTCTGGGAATATACGGGGCGCTGATCAGGCAAAACCCGGATATTGAGTTCGTCGTGTACGAGCCGTCCGACCAGCGCATCGCGACTTGGTTCGGCGACGCGCCCAACGTATCGGCACGCGCCACGCCGATACCGAGCGTCGGGCGGCTCGCGCGGGTGCGAGCGGGATTCAACTATTGGCGTCATCGCTTGCGTGAGGACAGGCTGGACCTGTTCGAGGCGTTCCATCTTCCCTTGGTGCGCGCACCCGATTGCCCTACCATATTGACTATCCACGACCTCCGCCCGCTCCTGGCCGATACGCCGCTGCTCACTCGCGTGATGTCCGGTCTCGTCCTCCACGACGCGTTCCGGCGCGCCGATCATGTGATTGCCGTGTCGGACGCGGTTGCGGACGAGATCAGAACTTTCTATCCTTCGGCAAATGTCTCGACCGTTTATAACGGCGTCGATCCGGCGTCCTTTGCGAGGCCTTCGGCACAGGCCGTGGCGGCGGTACGCGCGCGCTACACCCTGCCTGAGACCTATCTTCTGACCATTGGGCATCTAGAGGCGCGCAAGAACCTGCCGTTGCTGATTGATGCGGTCGCGTTGTTGCGTGCGCGCGGCGCGATCCGTCCGCTAGCGATCGTTGGTAACGACGGTGGCGATCGCGCGGCAATCCGTAGTCATATCGCCGAGCATGGTCTGGAGGACCTCGTCACGGTCATCGAGCACGCCGACGATGCCGCGGTACGTGCGCTCTATGCAGGATGCGAGATGCTGGTGTTTCCGTCGCGCTACGAGGGGTTCGGCATACCCATCCTCGAGGCCATGGCCACGGACAAGCCGATGGTGCTGGCCGACACGGCGGTCTTCCGCGAACTGACGTCGGGGCAGGGGGTCTATTTCCCGGTCGACGATGCGCTGGCTGCGGCCGACGCTATCGACCGGCTGTGGCAACAGCCTGTCGAGCACAGGAAACAGGTGCAGTTCGGCCGGGCACGGCTGCACGATTTTACGTTCGATATGTTGGCCGATCAGATTGCCGCCCGCTACGCGATGCTGGTCTGATCCGATCGTCCACCGCTGAGCCGACTATACCAGAGCAGATCGTTCTTGATCCCGGTTCTCCTCCGGTTCCAGTTCCAGCCCGAGCAACGCGAAGTGTTGGGCGAGGATCACCCTTTCCCGAAACGGTGCGGTCGCCCGATCGAGCGCGGCGCTGCTGGCCGGGAACTCGAGGGCGCGCTCGATGGCATCGGCCATCGCGATCACATCGTCGATTGCCACGAGATGGCCGACGCGTCCTCCCTCGATGACTTCCCGCGGTCCCGTGGGGCAATCTGTGGCGACCGGGGTGCACCCGGAGATCATTCCTTCGACCAGGACGTTCGGCAAGCCCTCAGCATAGGATGTCAGCGCCAGAACGTCCGCATGCGAGAAATAGGCCAGCGGATTGGCGACGCGACCTGGCAGCCAGGTCCGATCTTCGATACCATGATGCGCGATCAGCGTTTCCAGCTCCTCGCGCCGATAGCCCTCGCCAAAGATCGCCAGCCGTACGTAGCGCCCGCGCCGTTTCAGCTCACCGAGGACATTGACGAGCATCTTGAAGTTTTTCCGGCCCGTGAGCGTTCCTGCACTGACGACCAGCGGCACGTCGCGCTTGACGAACCACGTGTGCTCTACGGGTTCGGCCGCGCGCGCGCGCGAGGTGGCGTCGTCGATAATGTTGTAGACCGCTTCGTGCGGCCCGCCCGGAAAATATTCACGATAGGCCGTGACCATGTCCTGCGAAACGCAGGTGAGTGCATCCGCACGCCGACTGATGATCGTCATGGCGATCTTGCGGAACCAGCCTTTGGTGAACGGCGTGTTCGAATAGCTGTCGGAAGGCGGAACCCGAGACGATCCGGTAATCTTCGCGTTCGATCTCGCCAGCAAGGCAGCCAGCAGGACGGCGCCGTTGAGGTGATCTTCCGCCGAGAAGACCACCGCTGGCTTGGTCGTCTTCAAATAGCGGACCAGGGGCAAGACCATGTGCCGCACGCCTGCAGCGTTCCAGATCACCACCGTAACCCCTGGCGTATCGGGGATCGTCAGATCCGAATCCTTTCGGCCGATGACGAGATCGACATCATGACCTTCCGCAGCCAGCGCCAGTGCGAGGCGGCGCTGGGCGAGCGGCACGCCGGCGATTGCCCAGCGCGGCGTAACGACACATATCTTCAATTCGACGCACCCCACCTGAATTTCTGATCGTTCCCGCTAATGTTCATGGTGTCTTGACGTCCAGAATGCGCGCAAGTCGCACGGCTGTCGCACTGGGCGAGTGATCGCGCTCGTATAGCAGGCGCGTCGCCGCATCGTAAGATCGCAGCGGCAGGGCTCGCGCTTCGGCAATGGCGGCAACGAACTCGGCTGCGTCGGAGCAGCACCAGTTCGCGGCGACGACGTCATGCGCATAGCCCGAAAAGGCCTCCGGCGTGCCGACGACGCGTTTGCCGAACATCAACGCCTCGGCGACCTTGGTCTTCATGCCCGAGCCATCGAAGATCGGCGCGATCACCAGCCGAGCATCGCGATACAGCGGTTCGAGACTATCGACCGCGCCGATAACGCGCATGTCGGGTGCACGTTCGAGAGTGTCGCGCATCGCGTCCATGCCCTGGCCGACGACATCCGTCCGGATTTTAATACGAGGGGCGACTGCGTTGGCGAACCACGCGATCCCCGCTTGGTTCGCGTAGAAGGATCCGCCGACGAAGAGCAGTGGCGCGTCCGGGGCGGCCAGTTGATCCTGTGTAGCCGGCTGATCCTGTGTCGCCAGCTGATCCTGTGTCGAGGGTATGCGTATGCCTAGCTGGTCGCGTAACGCCATTGGCAGGATGTGATCGGCACGACGCCCATACAGCCGCTCGAGACCGCCGCCATCGCGGTCGCTCAGTACGATTACCTCGGTGCTGTGGCGTATCGCCATCCGCTCTGCGACGTAATTGCCGATCAATACGCCTGCCGCTCGCAGGTTTCGTGCGCGGCGTAGTGCACCGAGAAAGAAGCGTGCCTCGACGTTGTGGAAGAAGGTCAGGATGCGGACCTGCGGCCGGGCGCGTTTCACGGCTTGAGCGATCCGGCCGAGATTGGATCCGTCGAGCCACAACGTATCGGCACCATGCGAATCGAGCGCCGCGACGACCGCTGCAATGCCTGACTGCGTGGCGCCGTCGATATGGCCTGCAAGCCTGTTCGATGTCCGCGCACTTTCAGGGTGGAGCGCCAGATCGACAAAGCCCCTGCCGAGCAGGTCATGCAAGACATCCCGATGCAGCCGAGCCAGCATTGCACGTCCACCATTAGCGGTGGGAAGGAATGGGCTAACGAATAACAGGCGCACGGTTGTTACGAAGAGACAGGTAAGACATACCGACACCGGTTGTCAGGCTATGCCGACGCTGTAAAGAGCTGTAATTGAATACCAGGGAAGCGGATCAGGTCATATTGCAACGTGCGTAAATTCAATGCGGTGGTTGATGACACCGGAAAAAGTTGCGTGAACGGAATAGTGAAGGACAAGATCGAAAGACCGAGCTAATATTGGCTCATCCGGTACAGGTGGTGGGTGTGCCCTGCTACTACGAAGCGGAATTGATCGAGCGAACGTTGCAGTCGCTGGCGCATCAGGCATGGCAAGATTTTGCCATGCTTATAAGTGGCGATGCTTCGACGAACGCAACGGGTGAAATTGGCCGCGTCTTCTTCGCCCGTGATCCATGTTTCCATTATTATCGACAGCCCGCCAACATAGATTGTAGTCGAAATTTAAACTTCGTTGCCGATCATACCGCCAGCCGATCCAAATTATGGATGGGGCACACGACTTGGTCGAGCTCAACATGATCGAGCACCATGCCCGTCAGCTCGAAGCCCGACCGGACGTCAGCGTCTCGCAGTCTGTCCATGCGTGGGTGGACACCGACGATTGCTTCGTCGAGCGGGTACCAAACTTTTCTAGCTGGCTATGCTCGATGTTGATAGATATTGATGCGGCCGCGAGATCAGCACGGGCGTTTTTTGGGTCAAAAAATCCCTCAATGGACGACATAAGAAATTTATGCCTAGCCCTGCTTCTTGCAGTTCATCTCGGAAGACCGGGATGGATGATGTCACAATCCTAGTTCTGACAGCCAACCGACCCGAGCAGCTTTACCGGTTGTTGCGCTATTATGCCGCGTCACCGGAAATAGGTGCCTGCAAGATAATGGTAGCGGATGGCAGCACTCCTGAAAATACCACGAGATTCGACGCCATGATGCGATCTGCGTCGTTCGATATTACTTATGATCTGCAGCGATTTTCTTCGACGATCGGCTTTCCCCAACGCTTGCAACAGGCATTTGCCACCGTTTCCACACGCTATGTGATGCTGGCTGCGGATGACGATTTCTATTTCCCGGATTGGGTGTCCAACGTGCTGGGCGAATTCGATCGCCGAAGCGACGTAACCGCAATGATCGGAAATTACTGCGTCTTCGGTCTCAATCGTTTCACTGCGTTCTCGGATACGGTGAGCATCGTCGACGGCGGACCGGAGCGGTTCGCGATCCCCTGGCTTGAAGGCGACACCGCTGAAGCCCGCATAGGCGAGCTTGCGGCAAACCCTCATGGTATCCAGACGATCGCTTGGTATGCGCTTCATCGTACCAAGGTACTGGCGCGCATATTGGATCATAGCAGCCACTACGATCTGCCGTTGCTTCTGTTCGAGCGCTTCTTCACTGTCGCGCAGGCGGCGTCGGGGAAAACGCATTTCACACCTGCAATATTTCTAGCGCGCCAAGCCGATGCGAACCCCGCTGATCATCTCTGGCGTAACGAACCGATGAGCTTGGCAAAGCAACAACGGGACGTAGCCGAGCTCGAAGCCTGCACTCGAACGTTCCTGACCGATGTGCTCGGATATGGGGATGAGCGGTCGGCCGAACTGGTAGCTACGGCTTATGCCAATCAGATTCGGATGATGAGGCAGGCCGACAATCGTCGTGTGCTGAGATATCTCGTTAATCGTCTGGGTATACGGCGTTGGCTCACCGCATTTCGTCATGCCAAGCCACCCCAGCTTCGCGACCCGCGTCTGCCGCAACGTTGCGACGAGCAGGAACTTCGCCTACGTGGGGAACAGGTCAGGCTCGCATGTCGACCTGATCCACAGCTTGCCTCAAAGCCGTACTGAGACGCGTGTCGTCAGCAATCGCAGCCCATGAGACCGTAAAAGTGGTGCTCCCAGCGCGGCTGCGATCAATGCGGCTAGCGAGATAACAACCAGCACGCAGATCTGCCCAATCTTGCCGTCGATACGACCATCGAACTGGGTCGCGACAATCCATCGCAGCACGATGATGACGCACCCCGCGCTGATCAGCGGAACCGCGATATCCTGCCAATACCAGCGCCATTTTTCATGGCGGAGGATACGCCGGTGCATAAGGTGTGCGCCGATCAGCAAATAGCCGGCGTTCAGCAATACCCACACCATCGCGGCGCTGATCGCACCGAACCGCGGCACCGCCCACAGCAATGCCGGGACGACCGCAATTACCGCGACGATATTGATGCGTAGCGTAAGTCCGGTCCAGCGATTGGCTAGTTGCGCTTGATAGGGCATCCACATCAGGACGTTGAACAGATAGCCCAACGTCAGAAGCTGGAGGAACGGCGCGACTTCGGCGGATAGTGCGCGGTCTGACGTCCACGCCGTCAGCACCAGTTCGGGAAAGCCGATCAGCACGAGTCCCGCGGCGCCTGCAGTCACGGTCACTATCTGCGAACCGGCATGGTAGAGCGCGACGAAGCCAGCATCGTCCTCTGTGGCGTGCAACCGCGAGAGCCGCGGCACTACTGCCTGAAACAGCGGCGCGACCATGGTCTCGAGCGCAGATGCCGCGACCGTCGCCAGCATGTAATGGCCAAGTGCCGTCAGGCTCAGCAGCCGGGACAGCATGATCTTGTCGATCTGCGTCAGCATGAGTGCGAGCAGCGAGATACCCAGCATACCCGCGGCGAACCGCCAGATCGAGCGAATTGCCTCGAACGAAAACCGCCCGCCACGATCGCCGCGAGGTAGCGTGGCATAGGTCGCTACTGCGAGCGCTGCCAGCGTTGCGATCGACACCAGGCCTTGCCAGATAAAAAAGGCGTCGAGCGTACGCGACAGGTTGGCGAGCACCAGAATGGCGCCGACCCCGCGCAATGTCGCCATCGTTGCCGCGATCGCGTTATAGAGTACCTGCCGGTGCAATCCAAGGATCGCGCCGCGAAAGATGCCCTCGACGAAGCGTAGTGCTGCGACGATTCCCATGATGGTCAATGCTCGCGCCAATTCGGCGTTGGGAATCGACTGCGCGCGAAGCCATGACTGCGACAGCCAGCCCGAGGCGGCCCAGATGATCAGCGCGGCGGTGATTCCGACGATCGCTGCCACGATTTCGACGCTGCGCAGGAGGTCACGGACCCCGACGACATCGCGCTCACCACCGGTAAAGCGCGCGATCTCACGGGTGAGGGTGGGCGTCATGCCGAGGTCGAGGATGATCAGCATTCCCTGCAGCGTCGCGAACAGGCCGATCACGCCGTACGCCTCGATCCCCAGATAACGGATATAGACGGGCACGAACATGACGCCCATGACTGCGATCCAGGCTTGCGCTGCATAGGTCGCGATGAGATCGCGCCGTATCGTCGAAACGCGGGGTGTCGAATCGCCGAAGGTCAAACCGTCACCGACTCCGCGATCGAGTGGATCGTCAGGTCAACGCCCAGGTCGGCGACGTCCTTGCGGATTTCATCGAGATAGGCCGGATTGATGACGATCGCGTGGCGTATTCCGGTGGCGACCGCAGCTTTGGGGCTCAGGATAGGGATTGCCGACGTGGGAAGATAGCAGCCCTGCTTGCGACTGTTGATATCGATCACGCACGACAGCCGCTCGGCAGCGTGTGGGAGGGTCAAGCAGATCGTCACACCCTTCGATGCGCCTCCCCATAACGCGACGCTGCCGCGAGGGCCCAAGCTGTCGATGGTTGCCGCCAGACCCGCGATGTACGCCGCACGCTTGTGGCGAAAACCCAGGTCGTCGAACGTCCCGGGCGCCGGCATCGGGGCGGGCGCCCGGTCGAGAGGCCCTGCGGTTGCCATCGCCAGTTGATATTGATCGTCGAAGATCGGCCGTACATCGTCGACGATGAACCCCGCACGCTCGAGCGCGAAGGCCAGCGTCGATTGCGCGAACAAGCTGCAATGCTCGTAATAGAAATCGAAGAAGACGCCGCCACGCAAAACCCAGTCGATATCGGGCGTCTCGATGAATACCGGTGTTCCTTCGGGTATGCCGGCGCGTATCGCGCGCAGGAACGCGATGGGATCCGGCACATGCTCGATCACGTGGCGGCTGATGACGAGATTGGGAGTGGGATCGTCGTCGCGGATCGAGCCGTCGCCGAAATAGGTGCCCCGTACCTCCCCGCCGGGGGGGAGGTGGCGGGTGTCGCCCTGCCAGGCGGGGTCGAAACCGATCGCGGACGACAGTCGTGCGCCGAAGCGTTCGCCCATCACCGCCATGAAAGTTCCTTGGCCGCAACCAACCTCAACCAGGTTTATCGCCCCCTGATCGCCGATGCGGTCGGCAATTCGCGCGGCGACCTCTGCAGTGTGCTGCTGAAACCGTACCGAAAAATTCTGATCGTTATCATAGGCGGCGTCATAGACCATCAGGTTGGAATCGAACGCCGCATTCCAGACGAACCCGCAGGCGGTGCAGCGGCGCATGTCCAGTTCGCCCGCCGGGCAATGCCGCGCTGCCTCGGATGTCGGCAGAATCAGGTTTTGAGCGATGGGAACGGGCCCGCGACGATCCAGCACGGTCGCGTCGGTGTTCTCACATATCTTGCAGTGGGTCATGACTTATCCCTGTGCGTTTCCTGCCAGCCGGTAAAGACGCGTTCCAGGCCGGCGTGCAGCGTGATGCGAGGGGCCCAGCCGGTCGAGCGCAACGGCGCTGCGTCCGCCAGCAGCGCGGCAGGATCGCCGGGACGATCGATCTTGCGACCCAGTCCGGTCTCGCTCGCGCCTGCCAGTCCGGCAATCAGGACGGCGACATCCGCCAGCAAGGTTCCGGTGCCGGTACCGATATCGACCACGCCGGTTGGCGCGTCGTCGTCGAGCAGCATCAGCAACGCACGTGCCGCATCGTCGATATGGATCAGGTCGCGTCGCTGTTGCCCGCTACCGAGATCGGGAACGACGCCAGCGGCATAGGACCGACACAACAGGGGAATGAACCGCGCGGCATTCTCATCAGGGCCATACACCCAGAAAATGCGGGCATCGACCGCAGCGAAGTTCGCATGTGCGGCGGTCTCGATAGCGTGAAACGCCGCAAGCTTTGCCTTGCCGTACCGGGTCGCCGGGGCATCGTGCATCGGTACGCCGCCATCCCAGTCGTATTCGGCGCAGCTGCCGATCTGCAGGAACCGCGTTCCGCCCACCCGTGCGAACGCCCCGGCCATCGCGGCAGTCGCGACGACCCAGTCAAGATTGACGGGGTCGTTCCAATAGGTCGGCTGCCGGGTTTCCCATGCCGCATGGACGATATGGCTAGGGGCGATGGTCTCCACCAGCGTCGCAGCCGCGCTCGCGTCCGTGAGATCGGCGCCGATACTGGTCACGCCATCCGGTAAGCCGGTCGGTGTGCGACGTCCGCAGGCGACCACTTCGATTCCGTTGGCCACCGCGGCGCGCGCGACCGCGCTGCCGATCAGACCGCCAGCGCCGGTCACGAGAAGCTTCATGCCGATTTCAGCAACGGATAGCCCTGGTCGGCCTCTGACATGACCGCAGGCTGCACAGGCCAGTCGATGCCAATCGCCGGATCGTCCCAGCGCACGCCGGTAGCGGCCCCCGGCACATAGGCGGCACCCATCAGGTAATGGACTTCGCTGTCGGGTTCTAGCGTGATGAAGCCGTGCGCGACGCCGGTCGGCAGGTGCAGCGCACTGTCGCTCGCGGGCGACAGCTCGAAGCCCTGCCACTGACGATAGGTCGGCGAGCTTTCACGCATATCGACTGCGACGTCCCATATCCGACCACGAGGGCAAGACACGATCTTGGGTTCGCCATGTGGCGTGCGTTGATAATGAAGCCCGCGCAACGTGTGGTTGGCGATGTTGCGCGATATGTTTGTCTGGACGACCACGAACGGCAGCCCTGCGTTCGCCATCTCCTCGACGCAGAACGTCCGGGCGAAGCCGCCACGGGCGTCGCTCTTCACGTCGAGCCGGATCAGGACGACGCCGTCGATCCGGCTGGGCTCAAAGTGCACCGGTCACGACCCGGATTTCGGGTACCGCGATCACGAAGTCGCCGCCCCATCCGGTAACCTCGGGCAGCTGGCGGATCACCTCGTCCTTGATGTTCCACGGCAGGATCAGGACATGGTCGGGGCGGGCCTCGACCAGGGCGTCGACCGTACGCACCGGGATATGGCTGCCCGGCAGCAGGCGGTTCTGCTTGGCAGGATTGCGATCGACCACGAAGGCGATGTCGGCTGCGGTCGCGCCGCAATAGTTGAGCAGCGTGTTGCCCTTGGCTGCGGCGCCATAGGCGACCACGCGCTCGCCTTTGTCCTTGGCGTCTGCGAGGAAGCCGAGCAGTCCCTCGCGTACCGCGCGGACACGCGCGTCGAAGCCTTCATAGCCGTCGGGGCGATCGAGTCCGGCCGCGATCTCCTCGTCGAGCACCGCCTGCACGTTGGGCGTCACCGCGTGTGCGCTGTCGGGGCGGGCCATGAACACGCGCAACGAGCCGCCATGCGTCGGCTGCTTCTCGACGTCGAAGATGCGCAGACCCTGACGCTCGGCGATCGTCCTGACCGCGAGCAACGACAGATAGGTGAAATGCTCGTGATAGATCGTGTCGAACTGGACCTGCTGGATTAGGTTGAGCAGGTGCGGGAACTCGACCGTGAAGACGCCCTCGGACTTGAGCATCTCACGGACGCCGGCGACGAAATCGTTGATGTCGGGAACATGCGCAAGAACGTTCTTGGCGGCGAGCAGATCGGCCGCCCAGCCGCTATCGACCATCCGGCGCGCGGTCGCCTCGCCGAAGAACGCGACCTCGGTCGGCACGCCCTTGGCGATCGCTGTCGCGGCAACGTTGGCGGCGGGCTCAATGCCCATCACCGGCACGCCCATCGCGACGAAATACTGTAGCATGTAGCCGTCGTTGCTAGCGATCTCGACCACGCGCGACTGCGCATCGAGGGCGAAGCGCGCGGCCATGTCCTCAGCATAGCGCTTGCAGTGCGCCAGCCAGCTGTCCGAGAAGGACGAGAAATAGGCATAGTCGACGAAGATGTCCTCGGGCGGCGCGACCGCATCGACCTGGACCAGCAGGCAGGCATCGCAGACCCGAGCATGCAGCGGATAGACCGGCTCGTACGCATCGGCGCGTTCCGGCGGAATATAGCTGTTGGCCAAGGGCTGCAGGCCCAGATCGACCATGGTGCGGGTCAGCGTCGCGCCGCAGCTCTGGCAGATTGGCGCTTGACCGGGAGACAGGGTGTCGGACGTCATGGAAGAGCCTCGTATTGATCGATTTGTGCTTCGCACAGTGCGCGTGCATCGGCGCCCCCGGCGAAGTCGGAATACCAGCGCGCGGTCCATGCCACGCCCGCGGCATCGTCGAGCCGGGGGCGCCAGCCGAGCGCATGACGGGCCAGCGCCGGATCGAGCGACAGAAGTTTCATCTCGGGCGGATGATCGCCGTCGTCGCATTGCCAGGCGCGTGTGACCTGCATCGCAGCGGTCATCGTGTCGGCAACCTGCGCGACGGTCATCGCGGCGCCGGGGACGGGTCCGAAATTGATCGCGCGCGGCGTGGCGGGATCGCGCGCAAGAGCCTGCGCATGGAGCAGATAGCCGCGGATCGGCTCGAGCACATGCTGCCACGGGCGTGTCGCGTCGGGATACCGTAGCAACAGCGGGCGATCGGCCTGCATTGCGCGCCATATGTCGGGGATCAGGCGATCCGCAGACCAGTCGCCCCCGCCGATGACGTTGCCCGCGCGCGCGGTCGCCACCGGAACGCCGGCATTGTCGAAATAGGATGCGGCAAAGCTGCGGGTCAGCAGTTCGGCCGCGGCCTTGGAGGCCGAATAGGGATCGTGTCCGCCCAGCGGATCGTCCTCGACGAAGTCGCGCCCGCCATCGTTGTTGGCATAGACCTTGTCGGTGGTAACGATGACGACCGCTGCCAGCCCCTGCACATTGCGTAAGACATCGAGCAGATAGGCGGTGCCCATCGTGTTGCTCGCGATCGTCGCCAGCGGATCGGCATAGCTGCGCCGGACCAGAGCCTGTGCAGCGAGATGCAGCACGATCTCCGGCCGTCCTGCGTCGATCGCTGCGGCAAGCGCGCTGCGGTCGGTGATGTCGGCGATGGTCTCACCCGCCAGCAGATCGTCGCCCAGCAAGGACCACAACGCCGGATCGGTCTCTGGTGACAGCGCATAGCCATGAACATGCGCTCCCAGGCGGGACAGCCATAGCGCGGTCCACGCGCCCTTGAATCCGGTATGCCCCGTCAGGAACACGCGACGACCGCGCCAGAAGCCTGGGTCGAGCTGCCCGTCTGCGCTCACCATGTCTTCCAAGGCGGTTGTCCGCTTGCCCATAGTTCCTCGAGCTGGGTCCGGTCGCGCAACGTGTCCATCGGTTGCCAGAACCCGTCATGGAGGAAGGCCGCGAGTTGGCTATCGGCAGCAAGCCCGGTGAGCGGCTCGGCTTCGAAGGGCATGGCATCGCCCGTCACCCGGTCGAGGACGCGCGGTTCGAGCACGAAGAACCCACCGTTGATCCGACCACCGTCGCCGGCCGGCTTTTCCTCGAAACGCAGCACGCGGTCGTTCTCGATCACCGTAGCCCCGTAGCGACCGGGCGGGCGCACGGCGGTTACGGTGGCGTCGAAATCATGCGCCTTGTGGAAGGCTACCAATTTGCCAATGTCGACATCGGAAACGCCGTCGCCATAGGTCATGCAGAACGGCTCGTTGTCCGGCAGCAAATGACGAATCCGTTTCAGTCGTCCGCCAGTCATCGTGTCCGCGCCAGTATCGACCAGCGTCACCTTCCACTTTGGTACATCCTCTCCACGTGAATAGGTGATCGAGCCGTTGGCGAGATCAACCGTCAGGTCGGAACGATGCAGCACGAAATTGGTGAAATACTCTTTGATGTAATAGCCCTTGTAGCCAAGGCAGACGATGAAATCGTCAAACCCATGGCGGGCGTACATCGACATGATATGCCACAATATCGGATTGCCACCGATCTCGACCATCGGCTTGGGACGCAGATGCGTCTCCTCGGAAAGGCGCGATCCGAGGCCGCCCGCCAGAAGCACCACTTTCACGTGCCGTCTCCTCAATCAGCCGGTGACGTTCAGCTGACCCGCTTGACGAAGCAGGACGGCCAATAGGTAACGCGCTCGGTCACTACGCTTTCATTGAACAGCCATTGCGGCTCCTCGATGACGAAGCGGGTATCCTCGACGACGAAATCGCGCGCGGCTTCCTGGGGATTGTTGGTGGCCCAGTCGCCCTGGCTGCGCGGCGCGCCGACGACCTGCTGCATGATGCCGTCGGTCGAAACGATATAGCTGCCTACGGGCACGAAATCGGCATACGCGCGTAGTTCGTTCAGTACGTGATCGTAGCTATGGTTCGAATCCAGAATGACCAGAACGCGTTCGTTCGGTCGGATCAGGGCCTTCACCTGATCAACGATCTCGGGGGCGGTCGACGATCCTTCGACCAGATCGATCCGCTTGAACATCGGATGCGCTTCGATCGCTTCCCGATTGTGCGGACGGATCTCGATGTCGATGCCGATGACGCGGCCATTGCCCATCGCCTCGAACAGTGACGCGTAATAGATGAGCGAACCGCCATGCGCGACACCGGTCTCGACCACCACATCTGGCTTCAGAGACCAGATCACTTCCTGCAATCGTACCATGTCTTCTGGCAACTGGATGATCGGGCGACCCATCCAGGTGAAGGAGTAGACGTGCTTTGCATCCCACCCCACGCGCAACCAAGCATCTGACGCGGCCTTGAAACCTTCGGCGCTCGCCATCGCATAGGTAGCATCGCATCCCGCAGCATCGGTTATGGTGACGGTTGCGGCCACCTCGTCAATGATCGTTTTCATCTTTGCCCTTGATCGAGTGGCTTCGCCTGGATCGGCACTGCCGGAATTCGCTTAGCAGTAGTCGCGCGGTAACCTCAACCCCGGCTTCTTCCGGCTCAAGCGATTGTAGCAATTGCAACCGCAAACAACCAAGCGTCGATCATAAAGATTCAGATTTTTCCAATTGTAAATTCCGTACGTCTATTAATATTCAACGAATATGCGTAAAATCCTTACAAGTTGGACGCATTGTATCAATGGACGAGGATTTACGCTTTTTAAAGATAGTATACAAAAAGTAGATACGTATTCGTCCTAAAGCGATATTTTATACGGAACCCAGTAATTGGCATTATTTGCATAGTTGAGCCATACGAATTGAACCAAGAAGCTATAAGCTAATACTCCAATTAATATGGATGGTAGTGCTTTGTTGTTGCGACCCAAAATGTAAGGTAGACGAGAATAACAAACCGCTTGAAGCGGTATAAGATAAAGCGATATTCTATCAACACCGGACGATGCCGAGGAAGCGGCTAGCGCAAGTACGGATACCAGGGCAAGAACTGCGCAGCTTGTCCAGAAGCTCTTAAGAAAAGGCGGTAAATCGATTTTCTTGCGAAAAAGTAGGAAGGTCGCGGCAGCCATGACATTCATGGCGACGCGTATTGCAGCCCCTTGTGAATCGTAATTGCCAGTAACATAATTCTGAACGAGTTTATCGGATGTGTCTCGTAAAATGAGGAAAAATAAGACAGTAAATAATACTGCGCCAATAATACCGAGCAATGGACTGCGCCGAAAAATGGGAATCAAGGCAATTGGCAAAATCATAATCGCGCTCTTGTGAAGCAGTGCGGCGATGCCAATCAAAACCACCAATTTAATTAGATGTCGTTCCGACGCATCCGCAATCGCAAAACATATCACGCCGATCGCTGCAGCCTGCCGCGTATAGCCCATTCCCACGACAATGATTAGATATGGTACTGCAACCAGGACAGCGAGGGCGGGGTTCGGCTGTTTCCAGGCTAGGCGAGCAAAACCACCCATAAACAACGCCGCGCATAGAAGATTAACAAAAGATATTCCAAAATTTAAGTAAGCTGATAACCAGTTGAGTATAGCATACCCAGGGTCGGTTATCGCGGTAGAAGCTGGTAATGATAGAAAATATATAGAATTGTAAGTTCTTACATAAGCACCCCAGTCTCCGCCTACCTCGAAACGCAAGCCAATCATTAGCGTGGTGAGTATCACCAGCGGAATGAAGAAGAAAACTCGTGCGTCATTGGCTTTGCGCCGTTCCGCCTGAGCGGCGCCCACCGCCCACAGTATGAACATTAGCCAATACGGTAGCAAAAATATTCCTGTCGCGTCATGTACCGCTAGTCTGCGGAAGGTTGGCGATATAGCGTTCGCTATGGTCGGGTCCAGCGCATAAAGCGTCGCTTACCGCAGAGGGAGGATGCAAAGATTATGAGCAAGACGATCGTCCTGTCGATCAATACCAGCTGGAACATCGTCAATTTTCGCCGCAACCTGATCGTGCGGTTGCAGCGCGAGGGGTATGACGTTGTGGCGCTGGCGCCACGCGATACGCATAGCGACGCACTGGTGGCGATGGGGGTGCGCTATTTCCGGATCGATATCGACAGCAAGGGGCTGTCGCCGGTCGGCGACCTGAAGCTTGCAGCGCAATATTATCGCCTTCTGAAGCGGCTGCGCCCGGTCGCATTCCTCGGTTGGACGATCAAGCCCAATGTCTATGGTTCTCTCGCGGCGCATGCGCTGGGCATTCCAGTCGTGAACAACATCTCCGGGCTCGGCACAGCGTTCATCAAGGTCGGATTGATCACGCGGATCGTGAGGATGCTTTATCGTACTGCGCTAGCACGATCGGCGACGGTGTTCTTCCAGAACCGCCACGACTGCGACCTGTTCGTCGCACAGCGGCTGGTACGCGCATCGCGCACCGCGCTGTTGCCCGGCTCAGGGATCGATCTTGCCCAGTTCGTTCCTGATCCGGCGAGCCAAGCTGCGCCGCCAGCGTTCCTGATGGTGGCGCGGCTGTTGCGCGACAAGGGCGTGCTCGAGTTCGCC
Organism: Sphingomonas sp. CFBP 13603; assembly: GCF_014892665.1. Classification (NCBI taxonomy): domain Bacteria; kingdom Pseudomonadati; phylum Pseudomonadota; class Alphaproteobacteria; order Sphingomonadales; family Sphingomonadaceae; genus Sphingomonas; species Sphingomonas sp. CFBP 13603. The sequence goes on from NZ_JADBIA010000008.1 coordinate 31,140, forward strand.
GAGGCCGCGCGAATCGTCCGCGAGACTCGGCCGGACGTTCAGTTCCAATTACTCGGCTTCCTCGACGTACAGAACCGCACCGCGATCGACCGCGACACCGTCGAGGGGTGGGAGCAGGAGGGAACGCTAAGCTACCTCGGCGAGGCGGGCGATGTCCGGCCGTATCTGGCGCGTGCGACTGCGGTTGTGCTGCCGTCCTACCGCGAGGGCATGCCCCGGTCGTTGCTCGAGGCGGCTGCGATGGGGCGCCCGCTGATCGCCACCGACGTGCCTGGATGCACCGAGATCGCGCGGGCCGGCGAAAACGCCTTTCTATGCGCGCCCCGCGACGCGCGGTCATTGGCCGACGCGATGTTCTCGCTGCTCGATCTGGACGGGGACGCGCGCGCGGCTATGGGGCGTCGCAGCCGAGAGATTGCCGAGCGGGAGTTCGACGTCTCGGTCGTCGAGGCGCGCTATCTCGATGCGCTCGCGCGCGCGCTCGCATAACCGGCGCCTGAACTACAGCGTCAGATGGCGTGCTGAGGACGGCTGGCGACTGCGCTGCGTATAGGGACGGACCCCGGACATCAGGCCGATACACGCCGCGAAAACCGCTGACAGCGCCGCGGTGCGCAGTGGATAGTCGACCACGCTGTGCATCATAATCGCCGCGGTTGCTATGACGGCCGCTTGCGCGAACGCATCGGGTTCGTCGGCGCGCCAGATCGCCCGCACGCGGATAATCCACCAAGCTAGGAACAGTGCGGCGAACGCGACCCCGACGATGCCTGTTTCCAGCAGCAGCTCAAGCCAGTCGCTGTGCGCGTGGTTCATGAACGTCGTGGTGACCGACGAGAGCGGCTCCTGCGTGTGATAGACCGGCTGGAAGCTGCCGGTGCCCGAGCCAATCGGGAAGTAGGCCCGGGCCGCGCGGAACGTGAGCGCGAAGGAGGTCTGGCGCGACAGTTCTACGTTGCTTTTCTGCGTCCCGAACAGGTTGTTACCGAACGGGCCGACCACGATCGTGACGACCGCTGTGAGCGATACGGCGACCGCGGCGACGACGATCCCGCGGCGTAGCGCAGGCCGCTGGTACCCGAAGGCAAGCCAGGATCCGAGCGCTACGGGGACACTTAGGCCGATGCCAGCCAGCGACGAGTTGATGAGCAGGCCGACGAAGATGACGGCATAGGCCGCGCCGACCAGCAGGCGGATCGCCGACGCGCTGCGCTGCGATCCGCTCCGCCTCAACGCTGTCGCCTGAAGCGCTGCGAGGAACGGGATGCAGACCAGCAGCAGCGTCGCATTGTGGTTGGCATTGGCGAAGAAGCCGACCGCCACGCCGTAATTGGTGATCCGGTAGAGATAGGCGCTGGTCCCGCCGATCACCTGCAACGCGCCGATCGCGACCGAGGCGAGCGTGACCGCGACGATCGCCGTGGCGATGCCGCGTCCGCGAAACGCACCAAGCACGACGATGCCCAGCAACGTGGCGAAGGCGGGCAGCAGCCAGAGGATGCTCGACGGCGCGACGTCGGGCGCCAGCGTCAGCGGCAACCAGGGCAGGGGGATGCCGAGCAGGCGATAGCCCTCGACCACCGCGCCGCGGCCGGGCAGCAGGGTCCATAGCGCAGGCGGTAGCGGCACCAGCTGTAGCAGCGCGATGACGACGAAGATCGCGAGCATGCTGAGCGGTGCGCGGATCTGTGCGGAGGGGCGTTCCTGCATCATCTGCCACAAGGCCCAGCCGATCAGCGGCAGGCTGGCGATCTGAAGGACAAAATTGGCGATGAAGCCCGCCGCACTCGCGCCCCCGAGCAACAGGCAAGCGAGCAAATAGGCGGGGACGACCGCGTGGCGGATCATGGCGTGGTTTCCGATGCGGCTGCCGATGCTGGTTTCGACATGCCCGCCGATGCCGGTCCCGACAGGGGGCGAAGGTCGAGGTCGCGTAGCGTCACGCCCATCGGGGAAGGAAAATCGCCGGCTTCACCGCGCAGCGTCAGCGTCTGCGCCGGGCAGCCGGTCGGAACGGTGATCTCGGCCGCGATACGATGCAGTTTGGGAGTCGCGGTAACGGCGACGTTCATGAGCTGGTTTCGGTCGCTTGGCGCACCCGATCCGCAGGCGAGCGACCAGTATAGCTTGGTGGCGCCATCGGTCTTGCCGGGATCGACGGTGATCGCAAAACGGTAGCGACCCGGTTGCAGCACCAGCAGCTGGCGGGCGAGGTCGCCGCTGTCACGGCCGTAATAGTCCACCATGAGGCTGCGGTTGCGGATATCGGCTGCGCCGAGCCCGCTGGCGGTCAGCGTCCAGTCGAACGGGGGCGACGCGGTGGTCTTGCGGAAGCCGGCGTTGGTGATGAGCGCTGCGGTCTGCGCCGGTGCTATGCCGTAGATGCGCTGCCATACCGACCGAGCAGTTGGATACTGGCCGCGTTCGACCAGGCGGTTCACCAGAACCGGGCCCCAACTCTCCTTCGCGCGCGCATCGGCGCGACCCGCGGGGCTCGCGAGCGCGAAGATCGCGTCCGGTGCGGTATCGGACTTGGCGAGTGCGGTGAGCACGCCGCGTTCCAGGACCGGATCGGTGCTCAGCGTATGGCGGACCGCATCGCGCGTTTCGGGTGCCATCGTCATCTTCGCCATGGCGGTCGCGATCGGCACCTGCGTCGCGCCGAGGATACGCGCCAGGACCGAGAATTGCGCTGCGGCGTCGGCGTAGCGCGCGGTGCGCAGATAGCGGTCTAGCAGCAACAGGTGGATGAGGCGTTGCCGGGGATCAAGCCGCTGCCCGGCCTCCAGCGTCGCGACGGCACGGTTGGGCATCTGGTCGAGCAGCTGCTGGTGGCCTAGGATGAGATAGGCGCGCGCATCGAGCGGCGCGGCCGCAGCCGCGCGCCGGACGGCGTCGAGCGTGGCGGTATCGAGCATGCCGCGCTGCGCGACGAGCATGGTAGCAGTCCTGGCGAGCACGGCATCGGGGTATTTGGGCGCGAACCGCGCGATGATCGGCGATGACGCCGGCAACGTCCGCACCATCGCGGCCTGGAACGATAGCCAGCCAACCGATACGCCGGCGACCACCAGAATCGCAGCAGACGCAAAGCCGCGAACGCTGCCCAGGCCATAACGGCTTGATTTACGGCTTGGACTGCCGCTGCGGTCGCTTCGATTACGGCTCATCATGCATCGTCAGCATGATCCGACGCTTCTTCTCGTTGCCGTCCGCGACATAGCGGTATTGATCCTTGTTCTGCCCATAGCCGTAGCCATAGCCGTACCCATAGGACGCCTGTGGCTGGTAGCGCGTGAGGATGGCGCCAACCATGCGCGCGCCAGCGGTGCGCATGCGGTTCTGCGCTTCCACCGCCGCACGTGTCCGGGTGCGACCGGACTCGATCACCATCAGCGTCGCCTGCGCGATCGACGACAACAGGGGGGCATCGGCCAGGCCGAGGATCGGCGGACCGTCGATGACGACGACGTCGAACGTCGCCGACGCGTCGGCGAGCAATGCAGCGAAACGCGCCGACGCGATCAGCTCGGGCGGGCTGGGCGGAAGGGTGCCCGACGGCATAACCCACAGTGCATCGACATCGGTCTGCAGCACATGCTCGCTAAGCGATCCGGTGTTGGTGAGGATATGCGACAGCCCGACATTCTCGCGCCCTGTCACGAAAGCGGGGCGGCGCATGTCGGCATCGATCAGCAGTACCGACTTGCCGAGCCGCGTGAAGCTGTGCGCCAGCGCCCAGGCCGAGGTCGACTTGCCCTCGGCGGGACGCGTGCTGGTGACGAGCAGCGTCTTGGGCGCACCGCCTTCGGTGATGAACTGCATCGCCGAGGCGGTCGACAGATAGGCTTCCGCGACCGGCGACAGCGTGTCGCGCAATTCCTCGATCGGCTTTGCCGTCTTCGCGTTGGGAATGCCGCCCAGGAACGGCAGTTGCAGCTTGTCGCGAACATCGTCGGGCGATTTGATCGTGTCGTTGATGAACTCGAGCGCGATCGCGGCGAGCATGCCCATTACTAGGCCCAGTACAGCGCCAACCAGAAGATTGAAGTAGAGATTGGGCGAAAAAGCCCCCCCCGGCACCAGTCCGCGATCGACCACCGAGGCGACTGCAGTGCCGATCCCGCCGGCGACGCCGATCTCCTTGTAGCGCTGCAGCAGCGCATCGTAGAGCGTGCGGTTGGTGTCGACGTCGCGCTTGAGGATATTATACTGGATCAAGCGCCCGCGTTGATCGAGAACCGTGCCGCTAAGCCCGGACACCTGTGATCGCAGCCGGTCTTCTTCGGCGCGCGCCGCCTGGAAGTCCTGGCGAAGCGTGCCGATACGATCCGAATTGGCGGTGCGCGTCTCGGTGACGACGGAGGCGCGCAGGGCATCGATCCGTGCCTTCAGCGCGACCATCTCGGGATAGTCGGGACGGAAGGCCTGGAGTTTCTGCTGATACTCGGCGTCGAGTGCGGCGATCTGTGCGCGCAAGGGGGCCGCAGCGCTGCTGCCCTCGGTTGTGGCGCCGCCCAATGCCGCTTCGCGATACTTCTGCTCGGCCGCGATGCGACGCGCCTGTGTGGCGGCGAGCGCAGTGTTTAGCGAGACCAGCGAGCTGCCGGTCAGTGAATTGGTGTCGCCGCCTTCCTCGTTGCTGCCGGTGCTGATCAGACGTTGCTGCTGGGCGTAGGTTGTAAGTTGTCGTTCCGACCGCTCAAGATCACGACGCGTGGTGGCGATCTGACGTTGAAGGAAGTCGCGTGCGTAAGACGAGGATTGGTAACGTCGCTCGAGGTTGGTCGCGATATAAGCGTCGGTGACGCCGTTGACGATCTTCGCTGCGACCTGTGGATCGCGGGCAACGAACGAGACGGTTACGATCATGCTCTGCGGCTGCAGGCGCACCTGAGTTCCGCCTTGCACGAAGCCTGCTGCGGCTGCGGTGTTGGCAGTACGGTCGGTACCTTCGCCGACGATAGTCGGATCCCCCGCAAGGTTAAGATTCTGCGCGACGCGTTCGGCCAGCGCCCGACTGCCGAGCAAGGCAAGCTGCGTACCAACGAAATTTGTGTCGTTGCGCGAACTGCTCTCCCTGCCGCCCTTGCTGCCCTCGTCGGCCATTATCTCCACCTCGGGCGGATTGAGCTCGAGTGAGGCAGTTGAGCGATATTTGAGCGGCGTCAGCAGCGTGATGAGGATCGCGGCAAGGATGCCGGTGCCGATCGCTGCCAGGACCAGCCATCGCCACTCAACGGCGGTGCGCCACAGCAGAGACAACGAAAGTTCACGCCCGCTGGCCGTACTGCCATAATTGCCGTAACCATTCTCCCGAGCCTTAGGGGCGAGTTCGTGGCGCTGATCCGATTGTACGGTCAGATTCGTGGGACCCACGGCCCCTGGGCTTGCCATGTACAAAGATCCTGAAGTCGGGGCGTCAAAGCGCCATGAAGATAGAAGCGAGTGGCAGGCTCTGCAACAGACTACGCTGCGCCTTCTTGACGCCGGATCCATCCACAACGACGGTGTCGCCTGGATATATTTGCGGATCCTCCATTTCACCGCGGCGAATACTTGTAAGGTCGAACGCCGCTGCCATCCGTTTGCCACCAATTGTTCGGAAGATGGCAACACGGCGCGGATTGGCCAAGTCGTCGGTGCCGCGTGCGAGGGCGACAACCTGAACCAAAGTTAGAATTCCGGTCGCCGGGTAGATACCGGGCTGACGAACTGATCCGTCAACTGTAACGACGCGACTGGCCGACGATTTTAAAGCGACTGTTACACTCGGATTCCGCAGATATTTTTCATCTAGCCGACGCCCGATCAACGTTCCAAGTTCAGTTGTACTCAGGCCGACCGCATCGACGCGGCCAAGCAGCGGCATAGTAATGCGTCCGCTTTGGTCGATGTCGTAGTCGCGGCTGAGATCGGCGACCTGGAAAACCATGATGCTAATCGTATCGAGCGGGGCGAGCTTGTAAGTATCGTCAACCGCCGTAATCTTCGGTGCGTCGGGGGTTCCGAACTTACTCGAATCATAAGAGATGCTACCGCCCCGTGTCGACGCACACGCTGCGAGCAGCAAGGCTAGACCGATAACGGCCAGATGGCTCATCGATCCGTTTCTAGTCATGTCGCTGCCCTGCAAAAACGGAATGCACCGATCTGATGCAACGCAGCTCATCTACAATTAACTGCAGTTTACCGCAAGCCAGCGCAATCGATCCGTTATACTGCGGGTTGGCATGTTGAGAGGGGGGGGGCGGCGAGGAAATCTAAACAGCCGGATAGGTGGATTGCCGATCCGGCAGTGGCCATGCTGGCCGCGACGATGCGGCAAGATTGAGCAAACGACCCCGCCGGATATCAGCCCGGCGTTCAGAAGGTGGTAACGCAGGCTACTGTAAGAGACGAGGATATGCTAGCGCAGGTGTAGCGGTGGCATGGCACATCCCAATATCAAACCAGTGACGGGCGCCGCTGCTGACAATCAAGCGAGGCTTCTCGCGATCAGCCGAAGCGCACTTATTCTTTCCCACTGCCTGTATCCTGACGGCTACGCGCCGGATCGGCGAGGTTCACCTGTAGCATCCAGCGCTACACCGTACGTTTCTACGACGTAAGCGCAAACCGCTGAGCATCGCTCGCTAGCGCTCAATCCTACGATGCAAAATGAAGCACAACCCGAACAATGACTATTCTTGGCTAAATTAAGCCGGTTAGCCCGTACCAAAACCTCGCCGAGCGATAGAAAAATCGATATTAATTGTAAAATTAAAACAGCTCGGATTGGTGAGGTCATTTAAACTATCAGGTCTATGATCACTAAAGAATAATCAAATTAATCATTGAGTTATAAGTGATATGTTCTTATAATTTTTTTGAAGGTTGGTATTATTGACAAAACCTACCTCAAAAACTATACATTTTAATAAATTGCAATAATAGATTCAAGTGGAATCGCTGTTTAGTATATTTAGAGATGATAATTATCATGCTGCAAAAGATAGCGATTATATTGTTTTCGTCTTGTAGTGTTTTGGCGCTATATATATTTTTGGCGGGTTCGGTTTCTAAAGATATCAGTGCTGATGACTTATATGCTATAAGTACATTAAATGTAGATAGTCGGTGCAATAGTATGGATAACTTTGAAAATCAGTTAACCTGCATAAAATCAGTACAGCATTCTATACAAACTAGATTTCCTGATAAGCGATGCGCTCCTGCCAACGAATTGATAGAGCCGATAAATTATATTAGGCGAGGGTACGGGTGTTGTTACGATAGGGCTAGGTTTATGTCTAAGGCCCTGGAAAAATTTGGATATATGACTCGTCATGTATCTCTGCATGACAGTAGTAAGTACGGATATTTTGCATATTTTATGCCAAATGTTGCTTCTCATGCAACTACGGAAGTTCTCACAAATAGAGGTTGGATGGGCGTTGATTCTAACGAGCCGTTCATACTTTTAACTAAATCAATGCAGCCTGTGAACTTTTCGAATTATAACAAGTTTAGAAGTCAATTAACGCTTCAGCCCGTTCCAGAAGAATTTTTCAAACTTCCGTTGCTGGTAACGTACGGCCTCTATTCCCGTCATGGACGATTTCATGGGGTGAGGCTTCCGGCTCCTGAAATAAACTATCATGACTTTTTAAAGTACAATCTTTTTGTAAATTCAAAAAATCAAGGCTTGGTAAATTAATCGCAGCCAATGTAATAGCGCTATTCATGTTATGAATTTACGCTTATAACGATGTTAAAGCGTAATATCTTAAATAAACAATGATAAATCGAGGCTTGATAGAGAATTCTCGAAATTCGCGGTTTTGCCGTGGCTTGTATAAAGCACATCACCGTAAAGTCCGCATAGAACCGCTCCCAGCGAAATTAGATAAGTGGCCTGCGCTGTGTACGCGACTACACGGATAAAGATAGGCTGCCGTCCACCCGGTGGTGAGGTGGGTTGCCAAGGTAGGGCGTACGCATAAGCACAAGGTCTTGACCCTGTCTGGCTGCACCTACTCGCGTTCTTGTATGATAATGAGAAGCACCCACCTTACTGCGCTCCCGTCGCGAGGAAGCGGAGATCATATTCCTCTATCACTACCGCAGTAAGAACCCCGGTTCGATAGGCACCGGTATCGATGCCAATACGATTGGCGCGGCGGTCGACACCATCGCTGATCGTATGGCCATGTATTACCATACAACCATGATCGTGCGCATCGGACAGGAACGGCTGCCGGATCCATCGTAGGTCGCGAGGCTGTTGCTGTTCGATCGGCACGCCTGGCCGGATACCCGCATGGACGAGAAGATAGTCGCCGAACGCGAAGGTATCGCCGAAGGTCTTCAGGAACGCGACATGTCCTACCGGGATCGCGGCACGCAACACCTCCGCGATCCGCCGTTCGTCCATCGCCTGCAACGCCGAAGGTGCGATACCGTAGCTTTCCGCGCAGGCGTCGCCGCCAAAGCCGAGCCAATCATGCGCGATGCCGGGTTCTCCCATAAGTACCCGCAGGAGGAATTCCTCATGATTACCGAGCAGGAACAGGGTTTTGGCAGGAAAGTGCTGGAGGCTCTGCAACCGTTCGAGGACGCCTGCGGAATCGGGACCGCGATCGATCAGGTCACCCAGGAAGACAATCACCGCGGTTTCGATGGGGCGGTCGGCAATGTCGTCCTCGATGCGACCGAGAAGGTCATCGACGAGATCGAGGCGGCCATGGACGTCGCCGACCGCGTATAACCGTTTGCCCTTGGGGCCGGTAAAGCTGCGCGTCGACGATACGGTGGCCGACATGCGGCGGAACAGCTTAGAGAACACGCAAACCTCGACCGCAAATCCGGACGGTCGCACCATGACCGCCTGGATAGTGTGTAGGCGCGTTCGCTACATCGTCCATAGCTTCATTCCGACGGGCGCCTGTCCCGACCCTGCCAGCGCGTTCTTCAAATCGACGATCCCGCCGCCCGGTGCCAATAGTCCCGTGAAGCGCGCGAAATCCTCGACCAGCTCGCGGTGGGGCACGGCAAGGACAACCAAGTCGTAGGCGGTATCGCCGGGAGCCGCGACGATCTCGAGGCCATATTCGTGCAACGCGTCGGATGCGGAGACGAGGGGGTCGTGGACGTCGACCCGGTGGCCGAGACCTTGGAATGCGGCGACCAGATCGGCGACCTTCGAGTTGCGCAGGTCGGGAACATCCTGCTTGAACGCCAAGCCGAGCATCAGCACCTTGCAAGGCCCGCTCCCTCCTGAACCCTCGTGCCAGTCGTGCACATCCTTCGCCACCCACGCCGCCATACCGTCGTTCATGTCGCGCCCCGCCAGGATGATACGCGGATCGCAGCCGAGCTCGGTCGCGCGGTGTGCGAGATAATAGGGATCGACACCGATGCAGTGTCCGCCGACGAGGCCGGGCTCGAACTTCAGGAAATTCCACTTGGTCCCCGCCGCGGCCAGCACGTCCCACACCGACAGGTCCATCTTTGCGAAGATCTGCGTGATCTCGTTGACGAAGGCGATGTTGATGTCGCGCTGCGCGTTCTCGATCACCTTGGCCGCCTCGGCCGCCTTGATCGAGGCGGCACGGAACACGCCGCCCGTCGTCACCTTATTATATAGACCGGCAATATCCTCGAGCACCTCAGGCGTCTGGCCGGAGATCACCTTGGTGATCCGGTCGACGGTATGCTCTCGGTCGCCCGGATTGATGCGTTCGGGCGAATAGCCGAGAAAGAAGTCCTTGCCACAGACGAGCCCGCTGACGCGCGCTAGCTCGGGTCCGCACAAGTCTTCGGTGACGCCAGGATAGACGGTGCTCTCGTAGATGACGATCGATCGCCGACCCGGCTTCAGCATGCCGCCCACCGTGCGCGTCGCGGCCATAACGATGCTGAGATCGGGCCGGTTGTCGGCATCGACCGGGGTCGGCACCGTGACGATGTAGAAGTCGGCATCCGGGCAAGCCGCAGGATCGGTCGTCAGGCGCAGGCTCGATGTAGCAAGCCGGTCCGCGTCGATCTCACCGGTACGGTCATGGCCACGTTCGAGTTCGGCGATGCGGCCGGTATCGACATCCAATCCCCAAGTCTCGAACGCCTTGGCCAGCGCGACAGCGAGCGGTAACCCGACATAGCCGAGACCGATCACTATTACGCGCTTGTCTTTGGCCATGTTCGACACCCCTGCCTGTTCCGTCAAAATCGGTTCCTTATTCTCAATCAGTGTAACGGCAAGTCGCGTTAATTACAGTTAGCGATCCACCGCCTAGCGAGAGTTAGGACGGAATTGGTCGGATGGCGTCCTTCGACCGAATACCCAAGGCGATTCCGCGGATCTTGGAATAGCGATTCTTTATTCCGATAAATGGCATTCTCGGAATAAAGAATCTGGCAAAATCAGGCGGAATTGCTATGCGCGCTTGGTGCACACACCCGGTGTGACCCAACCTGGAGCAATTGCGCATGAGCGACGACCTCGACGACACCGCGCTGACGCGGATCTCGTCGACACCGTTGATCCCGTTGTTGTTGGACGAAGAGATTGAAGCCGCACGGGCCTACGTTGCCGCAGCGCGTGCGCCAGCGACGCGGCGTGCGTATGAATCGGACTGGCGCATCTTTCTCGCATGGTGTGCGGCGCGCGCGATTGATCCGCTGCCGGCCGCGCCCAGCGCAGTGGCGATCTTCCTGTCAGGCGAGGCGCGGGACGGCGCACGGCCATCGACGATCGGGCGGCGTCTGGCGGCGATCGGCTACATGCATGCGCAGGCGGGGTTGGATCCACCGCAGCAACAGGCTGGCGCGGTCGCGATCCGCAATGTCGTGGCCGGGATCCGGCGCACCCATGGCGTTAAGAAAGTGCAGAAGCGTGCCGCGGACGGCGACATGCTACGCGATATGTTGCGTGCCTGTGATGGTGACAGCATACGCGATGTGCGCGACCGGGCGATGCTCGCGATCGGCATGGCTGCGGCGTTGCGGCGATCCGAACTGGTCGCTCTGGATATCGACGACGTCGCGATCACGCCTGATGGGTTGTTGATCACGATCCGCAAATCAAAGACCGACCAGGAAGGCGAAGGCGCGACGATCGCGGTGCCCGAGGGCCGTCGGATCCGACCAAAGGCGTTGCTGTTGGCGTGGATCGCCTGTGCCGGGTTCGGCGATGGCCCTGTATTCCGCAAGCTGACCCCCCAAGGGCGGATCACGGCCAAGCCGATGAGCGATCGCGGCGTGGCGCTGGTCGTCAAGGCGCGGGCCGCAGCCGCTGGCTATGATCCGGCGCACGTTGCAGGGCACTCACTGCGTGCCGGCTTTTTAACCGAGGCGGCGCGGCAAGGAGCGACGGTATTCAAGATGAAGGAAGTCAGCCGGCACAAGTCACTCGAGATCCTGTCCGACTATGTCCGTAACCACGAACTGTTCCGCGATCATGCCGGCGAACGCTTTTTATAGCGGTCAAGCGGCATTGGTCAGGCCTTATATATGGACGCAGAGTGCCCGGTTTCCCACAGCAGGAAAATGCCTTATTTCCCATCAAGGGAAACGTTAGTTCGACGGCATGAGGATCATCGCCGGGAACAGGCTGACCGCGTGCTGGGCGAGGCACCCGACAACCGAAGCCTCTTTGCGGCATTGGCATGAATTCGCTGTTTGATCCCACGGTTTGATGGTGCGATCCTTTCGTTAGAGTGGAAGGAAGCCATATGGGACAGGTACGTCACGGGAGCGCCACGACCACGCACGCCGTCAGAGCAGCAATACAGCGATCGCAAGCTTCGCTCTCGACGCTGAGCCGGGAGCTTGGGATCAACCCCAAGACGGTGGCGAAATGGCGGAAGCGGGCGACGGTCGAGGATTTGAAGACCGGGCCGAAGGCCCCTCGCTCCACAACCTTGACCCAAGCCGAGGAGGCAGCTGTCGTCGCATTCCGGCGCCACACACTCCTGCCGCTCGACGATTGTCTCTATGCGTTGCAGCCGTCGATCCCGCATCTGACACGGTCAGCGCTGCACCGCTGCCTGCAGCTGCACGGCATATCCCGTCTGCCGGATATCGAGGGCGACAAGCCAAAGCGACAGCGCTTCAAGCGTTACCCGATCGGCTTCTTCCACATGGATATCGCCGAGGTTCAGACTGCCGAAGGCAAACTCTACCTGTTCGTCGGCATCGACCGCACGAGTAAATTCGCGGTCACCCAGCTCGTCGACAAGGTTGACAGGCGAACGGCGTGGGAGTTCCTTGAGCACCTGCTGAAAGCGGTGCCGTACCGGATCCACACGATCCTGACCGACAATGGCATCCAGTTCGCCGACCAGCCGCGCAACCGTAACACCGCCTGGTCGCGTCAGATGCGCTTCGACATGATCTGCGAAGCGAACGACATTGAGCACCGGCTCACGAAGCCGAACCACCCCTGGACCAACGGACAAGTCGAGCGGATGAACCGCACGATCAAGGAGGCGACCGTCAAACGCTTCCACTACGAAAGCCACGAGCAGTTACGGGTGCACCTCGCCGACTTCATGGCGGCCTACAATTTCGCCCGTCGGCTCAAAACGCTCAGCGGCCTCACGCCTTACGAATACATCGCCAAAATCTGGACGGCAGAGCCGGATAGGTTCATCGTCGATCCGATCCACCAGATGCCGGGACTAAACACCTAGAAGCCGGCGGGTCATCGCCACCGGTATCCGATCGATCCGGCGCTGACCGAGGTCGGGCGCTTCGTCTGAACCCCGCGCGCCTATGCCGGCGCACGGGTTTCAGGGAATGCTCAGCGGGCGTTTTTCACGTACCGATCGTACCAGGCGATCGCGCGTTGGCGCACGTCCGCGGACTGGTCGGGGCCCGTTACGCAGTGGCCGGCGTCGGGGTAGATCACCAGGCTTACCGGCACGTTGCGGTCCTTCAGTGCATGCCACCATTCGATCGACTGGGTGGGTGGCACCTCGATATCGCGCTCGCCGACATAGATGAAGGTCGGCGTCTTTGCGCGCTTGGCCTGGTAGATCGCCGACACGTCCTCATACGCCTTCATGTCGTCGTACATCGACTTGCCGAAGAACGGCAGCATCCACTGGTCGATGCCGTTGGTGCCGTAATAGCTCACCCAGTTCGACAGACCGGCGCCCGCAACGATGCCCTTGAAGCGGTCGGTTTGCGTATTCGCCCACATCGCCATGAAGCCGCCATAGCTGCACCCGCCCAGCCCCAGACGCTTGTCGTCGATCGGTGCGATCCGCTCGACCGCGTCGATCCCGGCCAGGACGTCACGCAGGTCGCCACCCCCGAAATCGCGCTTGTTGGCGGCGGTGAACGCCTCGCCCTGCCCGTAGCTGCCACGCGGATTGGGAAGAAAGACGTAATAGCCGGCCTTCAACAGCGCGGCATTCAGCGAGCTCTCGGACAGATACCCGGGCGTCGACGCCGCGGACGGCCCACCGTGGACGAGCGTGATCATCGGCGCCCTGCCCGCAAATGCGCCCGCAGATGGGCCCGCGGGAGGGGTCCGAGGCGCGAGCAGCCAGCCCTGCACGTCGTATCCCTCGTTCTTCCAGCTGACGCTGCGCGCGCTCACGAGCGCGGGCGCTGCGTCGTTGTCGTGCGTGAGCTGACGCACCGCCTTGATCGGTCCCGCATAGATTGCGGGGGCATGCTCGTAATCCTGCACCACGGCCGCGGCGATGCGGCCATCGGCGGAAAACACCGCACGACCGTCCCCTGCGCTGACGCTTGCCGGCTTGGTGAAACCGGCCACGACCGGCTGACCGGGCGTCAGCGTGCCGAGCTGGACCTGGTCGCCCGCCAGCGTCACCGTCCGCAGACCGGCCTTGGTCCAGTCGATCGTGGTCACGGTCGACTTCGCACCCGCGGTGATGTTGCGCGGATTGCCGCCTGCTAGCGGTACGGTGAAGACGTCGCCGCCAATCGAACCGAAATCGCTCATCAACCCGCCGATATACGCCACCGTCTGTCCATCGGGCGACACGCGCGGCTGGTTGAGCTGCGTTGCGGGCTTCGCGATCGGGCGCACCGCGCCGGTCCGCGCATCGATCGCGTCGAGCGTCGCCACCCACCAGTTATTGTCGCCATTGCCGAGCGCGGTCGTCGCGACGAACCCGCTACCATCCGGCGTCCAGGCATATTCGTAAATGTAGCGACCCGCGGGCGATAGCGGCTTCACCGTCGTGGCTGGCTTCGCAATGTCGAACACCGCGAGGCGCTGCTCGTCGCTCTTCTCGCCAATCTCGCCGATCATCCGCACGCCTGCTTGTGTCGCGCCCGATTCCTTGGCGGCGCCCAGCGTCACCAGCAGCGCGATCCGCTTGCCGTCGGGGGATACGCGCGGCGTCTGCGCGATGCCGGCGATCGTCGCGACGGTGCGCGTCGTCTTGGCATCTGCATAGGTCAGCCGCACGGTGCCCGCGGTGGCGTCGCGCACCAGAAAAACCAGGTCGCCGCCCGGCGTGAAGGTCAGCCCCGAATAGCTACATGTCGCGCAGGGATCGATCGTCCGCAGCACCCGCCCGTCGACGACGCTGCGGATCGTCACCACACCGCGCTTACCGCTATTCTCGACCGTCGCGATCCGGTCGCCCGCAGGCGAAAGCGCGAGGGCGCCATATTGGTGAAGCGACTGCGCCGATGTCGGCGCCGCGGATGCAACGAGGAGAGCGGCAGCAAAGGTCAAGCGCATCGAAAGCTCCGGTAAAGCGGCAATACCCATGACGCTTAACGTGTTGCCCAGTCGTCGCAAGCCAAGGCGAGAAATCGCAATCGTCCTGACCCTAGCTGATCAAACCGGCATGTCGGGTTGTATGGGAGAAGCGAACCAGTTTACGCGTGAGCGCTTCGTCGCTGCTAATCATCGCAGCTACGCCAAGCGCCGGTATCGTAGTTGCCTCGGCACCGGTTGTTGGCGCTTAGTGTATATCTGGGTCCGTTCGGTGTCCCGCCCCCTCACAGGACCGCATGTTGAAGAGTGGTTGCAATCTTTTCAGCGCTATGATCCCAGCGGAAACGCTGTGCTTGCGAAAGATTATGCCGAATTACTTGATCGATATAATTCTCACCTCGATCGATACTATTGCAGGTTGCCTCGATTGTGTTGATCCACCCTTTCAGATCGTCGCCATTAATGAATTGAACGAGACTTCCCTCGGCAACTTCGACCATCGCACCGGCGTTAGAACTGATACACACATTACCTGCGAGCATACCTTCCAATAAAGGAAGGCCAAATCCCTCGTATAGCGACGGCATCAGTAAAATAGAGCTTTCCTTATAAAGCTCGGTCAAAGAATCATTAGATAGACCGCGGCGTACCGTCGTCCTCTCTACTGACGATGCCATTTCTTCTATATCTATGGACGACTTCAATGCGGACCCCGGTGAAACTATGACCAGCGACCAATCCGGCGATGTTTGGGCTTGACGCCAAGCTTCTAGAAGCAACGGGAAATTCTTGTGCTTCTTGGAGGCGGCCACGACCATGAGTTGGCGCTTTCGATCACCTATGAGCATAGGTCTCCCATAATTCAGGTGATCGCCACCCAAATGGATAATCTCGCTACGGCGAGGCTCGCCAATCGACTGCACAAAAGCTTGTTGCGTAAACCGACTGACGAACATGACCATCGTTGCGTCACGACGAACCTTATTGAAAGCCTGCTTCGATAAAATCCGTTTGGCTTTAGACGCGGGAAAGTATTCTGGAATAAGATGCAGCATGTCATGAACGGTCGCAACGAAACGACCCTGCCAATGCAAAGGCACCCAGTAGTTCGTAAACCACGTCAGATCATACCCTTTTGCATAGCCCGAGAGCGACACTTGTTCAGCAAGCGAAAATGGCTCGATCGGACATGGTATGATCGTTAAGTTGGCATTGCCGGTAAATACATCCTCGGCCATCGCAATGGCAGTTGGCCCTACTAAAACGCCTATCTGCCAATCAGGTTTTAATCGGGCTATCCGGGGTAGCGTGTTCCCAATAACCCGCCCAATACCATGCCCCCAACCGACTCGCGCATCAACGAGGAGCTTCACTTGCGTACCCCATTGCCCGATACTGACGGCGTTTGCAGAGACATCGTGTCGCTCTCTGCTTGACAAGCAAGCTTCATACGGTGTTCGCGATCTAGCTCCACCGCGGCCAACGCCAAGCCTGATATGATCCAGGGATAGGCAAAATTCAGCTGAACGCCAAAGACCGCAGCGACGATTGGATACGTGGCGAGCAAAACAATCCATGGACGGGTTCGCCAACTCACGATGATCGGATAAGCATAAATCCACATGACGAAGATTGTCAGAGGAATGCCCAACTCGGCACAATAGCCTAACAGACCGAGACCGTGCAGATCCCACGACTCCACACGCGGCATGCCTTGCAAAATCGATGGATCGTTACGTACCAATGAATAATTACCGACTCCTATGCCTAGGAACGGATGAGCAGCCACCATTCGGGGTAGCAATATCGCTCCTGCAATTCGGCCCATGATGAGGTTTGTGTCGTCCGGGCGCTCACTGACAGCCGTCTCGAAATTGGCCATACTATCGTAATAGCCGCCAATGCCCTCAAGTACGTTGCTCGCAATCACGACAGGGATAGCGACCACAGCCAAGGCCAAAATTATTTTAATGCGCCGAACACGTATCAAATAAGGAATAGAGACTGTCACGATAAGCAAGGCAGATGCTTTCGATTGAGCACCGACCAATGCTAACATGAGTAAAATAAGACCTGCATAGAATGACTGACGAGAAATATATTTTAGATAGTGCCCCCTGATAACCTGTACGATAATCGCCCCGACCAGATAGATGCCGAACGGTCCCCCTTCAATAAAAAATCCACGGATTCGCGCGGTACTTTGCACGATGACACCCGGCAACTCTAATCCGGCGAAATACGCCAGCATCGACACGATGCCCCAGAGTGCACCGGCATAGGCGCACCAAACATATGCGGTTAAAAGCTTGCGAAATGCATCAGGGCTCTGCCTTCCCGCCAAGGCTACGATGAATAGGGCGCATACCGACAGCATAACCTGAATCATGCGAGCAAAAGTGGCAAAGGGCGGCTGCTTAAGCGCACTGATACCATCGGGCGGATAGAAACTAAGTCGAAGCGAAAGCACCGATCCGATAAATATCAGGATGAACATCCATAGGAACTTCATCTTCATGCTGTCGATGGGGCCGGGCGCGCGCAAATTGATCTGCCGATGCGGTAACAGCAGCGACAGGACGATCGCTACGAGCACGATCACTTCGACACTTTGGATGTCAGCAAGCTTGATGTTGGTGAAGCCGGACAGAAGGCAGATGATGACTGCCAAGAAGATGGGCATCGCGACCTGCGGCGCCTGGAAGGCGACTCGGGATGCAGGAGGTCGAGGAGAAAACGTCTGCGCCATCAGGATGCTACCAAGGGTAAGAAAGGGTGTGGCCGGTCCAAGCCGGAACTAAAAGGTCCAGGCACAGCCGAAATTGGCTGATCGTTGCATAGCGAGCCGTTGTTGACCCTTATGGTCCGTTCAGTCAGGGTGGGAGGTCGTCTCACCGCCTGGTCAGCTCGCCAGACCCGAAGCGATACCCCGGCGCCAGACTGCAAGCTGGCTTGGCTTCATTCGTCGACGCAAGACATTCAGCAGCGCCTTGGCAAACGCAACCGGCAGCACGAACGCCAGAGCGGACGACCCGAAATGCTTCCGTACGAACAGCATGTGACCACGATTAAAATGGAAGATTGAAAAGTCGCTAAATGACCCCCCGGTCGATACGCTAACTTTGTGGCGACATTCGAGCGCCGTATCGGTCACGATCCGCAAGCCTCGCTTCTTCAATTCCATACTGAGATCTGCATCCTCCCAGTACACGAAGAAACGGTCGTCGAAGCCTGGTATTGTCTCGAACGTGTCAAGGCGGAATACCAAACAGCAACCCGGCGCGAAATCCGTTGCTCGAATGTCCAGAGAAGCAGGCAGATCGGTGACCAGATCTCCAATCAGATCGTGATACGGAATCATACCGCGATTCCACCGATAGGAGCCGGTCGCGAACCACAGCCGCTCAGGTTGATCGAACAGAGTAATCAGCGGCGACAAACCCGCAGCACCGCTTGCCTCGAGCGATGCGACCATCCCGCCGATCAGATCGGGGCCGAATTCCACGTCATTGTTGATGAAGGTGACATGGGTCGCGCCCAACTCGCGCGCGACCGCAATTCCCTGATTGCAGGCACGACCAAAGCCGATATTCTCATCGTTAAGGATCAACCGGAGATTGGGCAATGCGAGGCTGCGCAGATAATCCGGAGTACCATCGGTCGAGGCGTTGTCGATCACCAGCAGCGTGAAATCGGTATCGCGTTGCGCGCGGATGCAATCCAAGAACGCGGGCAGGATGTCGTGCCCCAACGCGTTGTAGGTGATGGTGACAAGGACGTTCATCTGCTGCCTTTTTACCGAGCCGACACGAAATGCTCCCAGCTAGGCCATGCCTGGTTGCCCTACGATCATTTCCTTCGTAGCGCCGGCATATCGTCATGGTGCGTTGCGAAAATTCGTGGCGAGCCATACCCACCGCTGTCCGCGGTGTCCAGATTGCTGCTGTTGGCCAGTGACTTTCACATCCCAATGATACGCAGGAGCGCGACCGTTGAAGTCCTTTGTAAAAAAACTTCTGGGTCACCGTCCGTCGCCGACGACGCAAGTCGGTATCGATGCCCTGAAACCAAATTGGACGTTCCATCCTTCCCGGCCGGACGGCATTACGGCTGCGGTGCGGTTGACCACGCTACGCGGGCTGTCCAGCGCGCCCGCCTCGACTGCAATCGTACCGATCACTGCCAGACCACGCTGGATCAGCTACTTCGTCTACTTACCCACAGGCGGCGCGCTGACGTCGGCCCATCGTTTTACGCTTGCGCAATTGCGTAAGGCAGAGGCCGGGCTGTGCGTGATCTGTGCTGCGCCAACGCCCGACGACATTCCCCCCGAACTGCGCGGCATGGTCGATGCGCTCTATTGGAAAGCGCCCCCGGGCTTCGATTTCTCCGCCTATGCCATCGCAGTCCGAGAAGTTGCACAGCACAGCCCGGGTGCAGACCTCCTAGTCCTGAACGATTCAGTTTTTGGTCCGTTCGTCCCGGTCGATACGCTATGGTCAAAGATGCAATGGAGCCTGACGGGTTTTACTGCCTCGGCACAGCTCCAGAACCATATCCAATCCTATGCATTCTTCCTGAAGCAGGTTGACCACCGTACGGTCAGAGCGCTCAGGAGCGTCCTATTCGCCCACTTCTCTTTTGATGATTATCGTGGTGCCGTTTACGGGCAGGAAAGCCGATTTGCGTCGGTTGCCGCGCGATCAATGTCGGTAGGCGCGCTTTGGTACGCCGACGGAATTACATGTGGCGACCCTAGCGTGTTCGCAGCATTGCCGTTGCTCGAAGCTGGATTTCCTTTTCTCAAGCGGTCACTTTTGTCGAAGAACGCGCATTTTTTCGATCGGGCCGAACTAATCACCGCTTTGAAGACGCGAGGCCATCCAATAGACAGTGTGTGAAATAGCACCAATCACGTCAGAAGGCATTTTTGTGAACTATAACTTGAAAGGTCATGATAATGATCTTGATGTCACGCATAATAGACCATGTATCCAAGTACTCGAGATCGGCTTTAAGGCGATTTCGTAAATCATCCTCCACAACTGTTGCGCCGCGATAACCGCGAACCTGCGCCAGTCCGGTAAGTCCTGGCTTGGCCGCGTGACGATGCCAGTAGCGGCCATCGACTTCCCAAAACAGTTTGTCGGCCGCACGGGAACCCAAGGCATGCGGTCGCGGACCAACAATACTCATCGTGCCTGAAAGGACATTGAAGAGTTGCGGCAGCTCATCCAAACTCATCCGGCGCAGCAACCGCCCAACACGCGTAATGCGGTTATCGTCGCGCGATGCCGAGCGATGTCCGCCGCTATCACTACCCTCGACCGTCATGCTTCGAAATTTGAAGATACGGAACACCCGGTTGGAACGACCGATTCGGTCCTGTCGGAAAAAGATTGGTCCGCTGGTTTCCAACCGGATTGCGATAGCGATCACCGACAACAGCGGTGACAGCACGATCAGCGCAGGCACGGCGATTGCTAAGTCGAATGTCCGCTTGATTACCCGATCTACCAAATTAAGCGGTCCGTGCGATACGACCAGCGCCGTCATCGCCCCATGCATGTTAACACCCAGCGGAGCGAGCGATTGAAGCTCGGGCATAAGTATCTCGCTTTGGATGCAGGCGCCCTTGAGCGCATGCGTCCAGGCATTGCGCCGGTCGGGATGACACGAGACGACCACGTTATGCACCCCGCCCAATGCAGCCGCGAGCTGATCGTACATCATGGGATCGTGTCGTTCGGGATCAATGAACCCTTCAGCGGCAATCTTTACCGAGAATTCAATTGGGGGAATGGGCTGATCGGGTTCCCATATTAATGCCACGCTATAAGGCTCACCGCCGACGATGGCTTTCCGATAAACGATGAAATAATATCGACTTACGACAAGAAAAATAATCGACAGTATAGAGCCCACCGCTACGGTCAGCCGCGGCAATTCAGTTGTCGTTCTGGTATAAAAACTTGCCACCATCATGATTGCAAGCGCGATGAGATAAGCTTTTACCGTTATCCATATCGAATGCCATTGATTTGATAGCAATCGTACAGAATACACTTTTCCATTCAACGCTACTATCAGATAGAATGGAAGTATCATGGCGATTATTAAGGGCCAACTCGCCCCACTGGGCACACCGCGCCTTATAAGCCCGATAGTTGCAAAACCGGCGATAATGCACAATGCGTCAAATATTATTGGGTAAGTGAACGTACGTATTCTGATAGTTGCACTACTAGCGCGCCAATGCGTCCTTCCGGAACCGGAATTTAGACTAGGCAAGTGCACCGTGTCTTTCGCTTTTGCTTTGTACGGCGCAGGATCTAACATTATCAAATCTCAAGATACGATGGCGCCTTAGCGAGTATGGCGCCGGCTATACCTATAAACCATCTAGCATCATATGGTAGTTAGCTGGGAGTGCGTTGTAGCGCTATGCCATTCAACGTAAAGGTTATATCCTGCCGCGTATCGGTAAGAACGCCAAAAATCTCCAGTCGAGGAAAGGCGCAAGGCACCGGTTGAACGGTACGCCAGTCGCTATGTGTGGTATCTGGTGCAGATACGTAGACAAGGTCGATCCGGGCGTCCCCGCACATCAGGCGGTACCCGACTGCCTTGGCGCTTGCTGCATCCTCTGGGTCGAATGCCACTCGCATTTTATATGCGCCAGCCGCCCCGGAGGTTTGCTGCGTCGCAAAAATAGGAACGCCCTGCCCGTTCCAGTGGATGACAACGCCTGGCGCACCACGTCCTCGGGGCGTTACGTCAAAGTTATCGCCCGAAAGCAGACGCCAGTTGAAGGGCTTAGCTGTGTCATCTTGATTGATGACCGTGGCAGCGTCCGAAAACTGAGGATCATTCACTGGTCGTGCGATACCCTTACGGCCAAACGACCAAAGGGAAAAAGCATCTGCCGTACGGCCTACCCGGACCAGTACCGGCAGCAGAGCTGTCATCTCCTGCTCGGGTAGACGGTCACCTGTTCGTTGCAACGTTCGCAGGGTCTGGTACCGCCCCTCGATTGCAGCTGGATCGGTCAGGACGTTGCTGCCCAGCAGAAAAGGACGTCTCCAGGCGGGACTAGCCCGTAGACGTCTGACGACGTCGGCGCGTAGTTGGGGATCGGTTTCCGCTAGCGAGAATACCGTGGTCGCCTCCTCCATGCGTTTTTCACGACGGAACAGTGCATCCGCAACGTCGAGGACGCGACCAATATTATTGCGACTGGCATGGTAATAAATGAGATTTTGAAGGGCTGGCGTACTCCGCCAGCCATAATGCCCCAAGGTCGTAAACCAAGTTTCGGCTGGTAACACGTTACTTCCGCGCCGGCCGATCTGCATCATAGCAGTATTAAAGATACTCTGATTGAGGGGATCAGCCTCAATCGCACGCTCGATCACTGCCCTCGACGGTGGTGGGGCACCTGTTGCTGGAACGGTACTTTTGAGCAGAAAATCGCTGACCCGGAACTGCGTCACAATCGAAACGGCGTTTGACTGATAAGCATAACTTGCGGTCAGTGCGGCAGTCCCGATAACTGCTAAGGCCGCGCCAACAAGCGCGCGCCCCCGTGACGTCCGATTGCGTTCCAGCACCGTCACTTCTCGGAGTAATCGTAGCTGTAGTTATAACCATAGGCATCACCTTGCCCGTAACCGAATTTACTTGGATCGAACTTGGTCAAAATCGCACCGACGATGCGCGCGCCGCCCTGATCCAAGCGAGCAAGGGCTGCCTGGACACCCCGAATGGAGTTACGTCCCGCCTCAATAACAAAGAGGGTCGCCTCGACCTCGGCAGCAAGTATCACCGCATCAGCAAGCCCCAGTACCGGCGCGGAGTCGAATAGAACGATATCGAATTGTGCCATCAGATCGGCGGTAACGCTCTTCATCCGGTCACTGGACAGCAGTTCGGCAGGGTTGGGCGGCAGCGCGCCGGCAGTGACAAAGCTCACATTTTCGAACGAAGCCGGGCGTATCGCCTGAGCTAGGTCCAACTGACCTACGACAACATTACTGAGGCCGTCCTTGTTCGACGCGTCGAACATGCGGTGGACGTTGGGGCGACGGAAATCCACGTCGACGACCACAATGCGACGACCAAGACGGCCAAGGCTGACCGCAAGCGCTTGGGTTGCGCTCGATTTACCTTCTTGAGCCTGGGTGCTCGTCACCATCAGCGTGCGTGGCATGCCATTGTTCGATGCCATCGCCAAGCTCGTCCTGATCGAACCGAACGCCTCACTGATGATCGACTTGGGAATCGCGATCTCTTCCTTTGGATCGTCAACGATCGGCGTACTGCCCAAGAACGAAAGCCGCAGTCGATCGGTGACGTCGTCCGGCGTACGCACTCCATCAAACAGCTGCTGACGCGCGATGACATAGCCCATCGACAGAATGAGGCCGATCGCAATCGCCAGTGCAAGGTTCAACAGCGGCTTTGGCCATGCCGTTGCACGCGGTACGTCAGCACGGTCGACGATATTGAGGTTGTTTGTCTGGACGCCAGCCTCGGCATTTAATTCGTTGTAACGGCGAAGCAGCGAGTCATATTGCTGACGGTTGGTGTCCGCCTCGCGACGCAGGATAGACAACTGAATGCCCTGCGACTGCTCGGTGAGGGTGTTGTTCTTGAGCTTTTCGATCGCACTTGCGATTTCTGCCTGACGGGCGATTGCAACGTCGTACGGCGCCTTGATAGACCGCCGGATATTCGCCGCGATCGCGTTCATCTGAACCTTGATCCCGGCAAGCTGCGCGGCCGCCCGGACGACGGCAGGGTGATCGGCACGACGTGTCGACAATTCTTGCTTGTAGCTCGCCTCAAGCTGCGCTTGCTGGTCAAGCAGCTGTTGGATGGCGGGACTAGCCAGCACTTCGGGGATGTTCATCGACGGCAACGCAGCGGTCTGCAGCCATTTTTGCTCGGCTTGAATTCGGTCCGACACGGCGGTCGAATAGGCTTGGTTCAGTTGTACGAGCTGCGCTGTCACAAGCGATTGTGGTTGCGAGGACGCACCGCTCGAACTGCCGCCCGCTGCGTTGCTGACATCGATGATCCGCGTCTGACGGCCATACGCCAATGCATCGCGCTCGGACTTCTGCAGTCGTTCCTGTGCTTCGCGTAACTGATCGCGAAGAAAATCGAGCGCATAGGACGAACTATTGAATTTACGCGTCAGGTTGTTGCGGATGAAAGCCTCGGCATAAGCGTTCGCAACTTCGGCTGCGAGCGCCGCATCAGGACTTTGGAACGACAAATCGGCAATTCGGGTATTGCCGCTATACTCGACCTTAAGCCCTTTCTGCAGTGCAGCGATGACTTGTTCGCGACGAACGTCCTGCGGAATCGCATCGTCCGCATCGTCGGTATCGATAGTCTTCATGCGGACCAGGAAATTGGTTCCGCGATAATAGCCTTTGCTCTGTGCGACGGCATTTGCGACACCGCGACTGCGAATGATATCAAGCTGGGTCTGAAGGAATTTTTCTGAATCCCCTCGCGATGCACCGCTTTCGCGATCGGCCTCGGTGCCGAGCACCTTTTCCGCTTCCTGACGAACTTCGATGGTCACCGTGCTGCGGTAGTAGCGCGTCGCGACGAGCGAATAGATGATCGCGATCGCAATCACCGATGCCATGATACCAATGACCGCGATCCGCGAGCGATAAACGGCAGCCCATAGCTCGCGCAGATTGAAACCGCCTGGCGCCACTCCGCCGGCATCAGTGGACTGTTTTGCGCGCGTTGGCTCAAACCCTTCGCGGGCAGACATATCGGACGACATTATATGACTAATCCTGCTCAGCGGAACGCTAGGAAGACGCCCGCGACCGCCGCTAAGCCCGGAAGTGCGGAAATGAGATTGCGCGAGAAGCGACTGCGCCGCGAAATACCCACTACGATCAGGTCCGACTGCTTGATCTCGGGATCGGGGTAACGGCCGTAGCGGATGTCTTCGACATTGAAACGCGCCGCATATTGCTGGCCATTCATACGCCGGATAACGATAACGTCTTCAACTTCGGCGTCTGCGGTAAAGCCGCTGCTTAGCGCCACGGCCTGCATCAGCGATATCCGCCCCGGGATCTCATAGACACCAGGCTTCTGAACCTGTCCTTCAACGGTGAACGAATACCCTATCGCTTTTACGACCGCCACTGCGACGCTAGCGTTACGCAGGTAACGGCTGTTGAGGCCACGCGTAATCGCTTGGGCAACCTCTTCTACCGTATGACCTGCGGCGGGGACCTGACCCAGCAGCGGCATCGACAAATTCCCCGCCAGCGACACGGCTTGTTCATCGAGCGTCAGATCGGGCTCGCCGAGGACCTTGACCGACAGCGTATCGCGGGGGCCAATGCGATAATCATCACCGGGTACCTGCACGGTAATCGGGTTCGGCTGATAGGCTGGAACACCTAGCGGTTCCTTTTTCCCACTCGAACAGCCTGCAACGAGCAGGACGAACGCACCGAGCAGAATTTTCCGTTTGCTTAGCAACTGACACCCTATCATTCGCGCAACCATCCAGCGCGACATCGCCTTGGTACAGTCGGCAATTAGCAGAAAAAATCCCCAATCGGCAAGGTTGATCGCCTAGCGGAAACCCGCAACGCGAACGACACCTATGCCTCTATGGCTACCTTCGCAGCTTTTTCTCGCCACCATATGATAGCGAAGGCCATGGCCAGTAGGGGAAAGGTCGCCGGCCGCCTGAGCGGGTAATCGACGATGCTGTGAAACGCAAACAGCATTATTATCGTCACAGCGGATACTGTGGCACTGCGATCACGCGGATAAAGGCGCCATGCCGCGACAGCGGCCATCGTCAGCGATAGTATCGTCAGCCCCAACAGCAATACGCCAGCCAGACCCTGCTCAATAGCGAGCTGGTAGAAGTCGTCATGCAATTGGTTCACGAATGTCGGCTTCACCCACAAAAGATTTTCATGAACGGCATAGAGGCGGCTGAAACTACCGCTACCCGATCCAGTGAGCCAATATTCATGCAGCAGGGGAAGGCTTTGCTGGGCAAAACGCCACCTCAGATCGTCGCCTACAGAATTGAACCGGCTAAATACCGCATCGACCTGGGGCAGCGACAACAGGATCGCACCGATCGCGAGGATGAGGATTGGCCCTCCGATCAGATAACGGCGGGGCTGATCACGTAGCATGCGCACAGCGATCGCAATCGTCGCCACCAACCCGAGCATCACGCCCGCGCGACTGTTGGTCAGCAGAATAGCGATAACCACGACACCCCAATAGCCGACGAATATCCATGGAATGCCACGGCGCTGGCGATCGTAGATTCCGCCTTCCAATGCCGCGATCGGCAAAGAGGCTGCAAGCATCAGCGCCATATGGTTCTTGTTCGAAAAGAACCCGATCAGGGCGCCATGATCCGCGCGGTCGTGCACGCGTAAGGCGCTTCCCCCGCTTGCGATCTGGACGACACCGATCAGGAGGCCGATCACGATCAGCGCAAAAACGAACCGCAACACGACGGCCTGGGCCTCACGCGATACCGTTAACAGCGCAATCGTCAGCGTGACGAATGCGATCGCCATCAATACCGTGTAGGTCGTATCCAGCGGAGATAACGACATTGGCTGCCAAGTGTCGGCAATGCCGATCAAACCATATGCGGACAGCCGCAATGCCTGCCCGGGCAGTTGCTGCCAGATCGCCGGCGGCAGAGGAATGATCTGAGCCAATGGTAGTAGGATAATTGCAGCCAGGGCGATCCGGGCCGTAATGCCCACGCTGGCAAAGGCCTTTGCGCCGTCGTTGAACGCGACCACGACGAGCAAGGCCATCGTTAGCATCGCGATGACGAGCGTCTCACCGAGACCCGTGACGCCCCCCCCAGCCAAGGTCAGCCCCGTAATCTGAACCAAGATCGCGATGACCAGCGATCGTTCGCCATGCGCCACCCGAAACATGGCCATCGCCCCGTTCCGGCCGGCTTTGTTTTCGGCCATCCCCTTTGCGGATCGTCCGTGTCGAGAGGTCTGCGAGGGTCGCGATCTGGATCGTGAGGTCGGCGCCATACTATACCCGGTAGATGAACATACGCGCGCCTTTAGCGTGGCAGGTACACTTCGTCACGCGTCAACACTGTCGAGGCCGTTGACGTCGAGAACCAGCGCCCAGCTTACGCTACCGGATTACACTGGCGTAGAGATCGCTACCCACTCGCCAGACGAGCGGATCCACCCTGTTACCAGCACGTCACCCGAACGCGAGACGCCACGTGTCGGCGCCAGATGCTTACAATAGGTTCCATCGGGAACGTTGCCTAGCGTATCGGTCGCACGAGGCCTGTCCCAGCCCATGACGCGACCCGTCACGACCGCTTCGCTTCCTGCAAGCGATTGCGGTGCGCCTTCGATGATGAGATCGCCCTCGATCCGCCCCGACAGCCTCAAAGCCGCCTGTCGGATCGCAACACGTCCGACGATGCAGGATGCCGCATCGACCGTCACGGTTTGATTAACGATGCGCAAAACGCCGTCCTGGGCCACGAACCGCGATCCGCCAAGAACGTGCAGATGTCGTATCCGACCGTCTCCGGTCACGACCACGCCGGTGGCACGGCTCGCAGTCAGGATCAATTCGCCGTCTACCCGTCCCTTTTGCGGCCGTAGAGCACGTATCTCGCAGCTGATTGCGACCGCGCTCAGTCCGGGCGGCATGAAGCCAAGTTCGATAGAATCGAGACGCGTGCCGAGAAACGTCCATTCGGCTCCGATCGCCAGCCCATGAACCTGCCCGCCCGTTACGGTTACTCGCCCATTCTGGCTGTTCGCGGGGGTCATCGTCGCGATTGGATTGTAGAAATTGACGACTCCACCGGTCGCATCGACCTCGATCGGGATATTGCCTTCCACGCGAAAGTTACGACACTCGGCTTGAGCACTGACGACACGCATCGATGCGCGGTCCGGGTTGTTCGCCTGAAAGCGCACCGATCCAAATTCGCACGAGCCGCCCAGAAGCCAGGTTGGTGTTCCTGCGACTGCGGTGATGCGCTCGCTATGTATCTTCGCAAACGCGCACATCAGCGTGTTGGGATGGACATACATCGCCTGCATCGCCGCCAATTCGACCTGCACGCGCACCCAGACGCTTTCGTTGCAGTTACCGGTGGGCGAGCCGCTGACCTCAAACGCGTAGTGGCGCGCGTTGCCACATTCCTCGACGCTTTCGGCGAGAAACGTCGTGTCGAAGCAGATGGTATGACGGATGCCGAAACCCGAGAGCTTGTAGGCCCGCGCGTAGCGGATCATGCTCGACATCAGCGGTTCCTTCTCGTCCGGATGACCGAACTGGATACCATTCACCGCCGGTCGCGTGTCCTTGACGATTCTGCCATCCGGACCGAACTGGGCCTCACCCGTACCGTAGATCGTGACGTTGAAATCCGGGACCAGGCCGGTGACGGTCAACGCGGTGTATCCGCTGCCACTGACATAGAACCCTGGATCGGTCACGCCGTAGCTCTGCCGATCAAAGACGACACCGACGTTGCGCGCGACCAATGGTCCGCTGATCCGGACCCTCAGACCGCCGAAATGGGCCGTCCGCCCCCCCGCCTGCGCGCAGGCATCGAGAAAGGCCTGCACACGGCGTGTCTCGTCGACATCGTCGCGACCGGTAATGCCGAAATCGGTGGCCGACAATATCTGGCGGGTCATGCTGCCGGGTGCCGTCGTCGCCGCACGATCGCTCGCGGACAGCAGCATCATCGGCGCGACGCCGACCATTGCTCGACGTACGGGGTCAACAGGAATTTCAGCCATCTCGATCCTTCAAAGAGCCAAAAAAAACGACAACGCGAAATCGCAACGGCATGTCCAGCCGCATGCGGTGCGGCGATCATACTATAATGACGAATGGTCTAGTTTGCGTCCGTGAGCGGCTCGCGCACGTGGTTGACGCTCTCTTTCCCTCTACGTACGGGCCTGCCATGCAAGACGGTAGTAGCGCGCTCCCCTCCCCTCCCCCACTTCCCGAGAAGGACTTGATGAAGGTCGCGATCATCCATGACTGGCTGACGCTGAAGGGCGGCGCGGAAATTTGCCTGGAGGAGTTCTTGCGACTGTATCCACAGGCTGATTTATTTTGCGTCGTGGACTTCCTGCCTGAACACGAGCGCGACTTCCTGCAAGGCCACCGCATCACGACCAGCTTTGTCCAGCGGCTGCCAGGCGCTGCCAAACGCTACCGGTCGTATCTGCCGCTGATGCCGATCGCGATCGAACAGCTCGACGTGACTGGTTACGATCTGGTCCTGAGTTCGTCTGCGTCAGTCGCCAAGGGCGTCATTACCGGCCCTGACCAGATTCATGTCGCCTATACACACAGCCCCGTCCGCTATGCCTGGGATCTTCAGCATCAGTACCTCAACGAAGCCGGGCTGGTTCGCGGCGTCAAGAGCTGGTTGGCGCGGATCGTCCTTCACTACATCCGATCCTGGGACAGCCGGACTGCCAACGGTGTCGATCAGTTCATTGCCAACTCGCAGTTCATTGCTCGTCGCATCCAGAAGGTCTATGGCCGAAAGGCGACCGTGATCTACCCGCCCGTCGATATCGACCGTTTCACGGTCGCCGACCGACGCGAGGATTTCTATGTCACGATCTCGCGGATGGTTCCCTACAAGCGGATTCCGCTGATCGTCGACGCATTTGCCAGAATGCCCGACAGGCGGCTGGTGGTGATCGGCGACGGCCCGGAAATGGCGGCGGTGCGCGCCGTGGCGGGACCAAATGTGACAATTCTGGGGAAGCAGCCCGACACCGTCGTCGTCGACCATCTGCAACGCGCCAAGGCGTTCGTGTTCGCTGCCGAAGAGGATTTCGGCATCGCTCCAGTCGAGGCGCAGGCATGCGGCACGCCGGTGATCGCCTATGGCAAAGGCGGTGCCCTCGAAACGATCCGTGGCTATGATGGCAGCGATCAGACCGGCGTGTTCTTTGGCAATCAGTCCGTTGAGGCGATCGTTGCCGCAGTCGAGCATCTCGACCGCCGCCTGTCCGCAATCTCGTCAGACGCGTGCCGTGCCAATGCCGAACGTTTTTCCACTTCGCGCTTTCGCCGGGAAATCGTGAATTTTATCGACACCGCGATGATTGCTGGCCCCGGCCATGCCGGCGATAATGTTGCGTTGTCTCAAGACCTGCGTTGCGATCCCGCCACGATGCCGGTAACCGCTCGGGAATGATTGACCAATCCTCCCCCGTCCGGCTAATCGCCCCAAAACGCTTTGGCGATGCCCGCGGCTGGTTCACCGAAGTCTATTCGGAGCCGACCTTCGCGAAGCTGGGTATCGACTGCACATTCGTGCAGGACAACCACTCGCTGTCGGTGCCTGCCTACACATTACGAGGCCTGCATTTTCAGACTCCTCCCCATGGACAGGACAAGCTGGTCCGGTGCGTTCGGGGACGAATTTTCGATGTCGCGGTCGATATCCGCAAAGACTCGCCAACCTTTGGCAAGTGGGTAGGCGCGGAACTGTCTGCCGATAACGGGCATCAGTTGTTTATCCCGATCGGTTTCGCGCATGGCTTCGTGACGCTCGAGACAGATTGCGAAGTAACCTATAAATGTTCCGACGTTTATGCACCCGCACATGATGGCGGCATCCGCTGGGACAGCGTCGGCATCGACTGGCCAATGCCAGCCGGCACCAGCCCCGAATTGAGCGACAAGGACCGTATCCAGCCGGGCCTTGCCGAATTCGACAGTCCGTTCGCCTATGATGGCCGGCCGCTCGTCCCCCTCGCCTGAAGGACAATATTCCATGCGCATTTTCGTCACCGGCGGGGCCGGCTTTATTGGATCGGCCCTCGTACGCCACCTCATCGAGAACACCGACCATGAGGTGCTCAACTTCGACAAGCTGACCTATGCCGGCACGCTGTCGACGGTCGAGCGGGTCGCCAATTCGAACCGCTACCGCTTCGTCCAAGGCGATATCTGCGACGCAGATGCGGTGAAGGCGGCGATCGCCGAATTCAAGCCCGACGTGATCACCCATCTCGCGGCCGAGAGCCATGTCGACCGTTCGATCGACGGCCCCGGAGCTTTCATCCAGACCAACATGGTCGGCACTTACACGATGCTCGCCGAGGCTCGCGCCTATTGGCTGGAACTGGACGAGACCGCCAAGGCGGCATTCCGCTTCCACCATATCTCGACCGACGAAGTCTATGGCTCGCTTGGCGATACCGGTCTGTTTACCGAAGAGACGCCGTACGATCCGCGCTCGCCCTATTCGGCGTCGAAGGCTGGGTCGGACCATCTCGTCTCGGCCTGGGGCCACACGTTCGGGCTGCCGGTGCTTATCACCAACTGCTCGAACAACTACGGGCCCTATCACTTTCCCGAAAAGCTCATTCCGCTGATGATCGCCAAAGCGCTCGATGGCGGCGACCTGCCGGTCTACGGCAAGGGCGATCAGGTCCGTGACTGGCTGTTCGTCGAGGATCATGTCCGCGCGCTGCATGCGGTGTTCGAAAAGGGCCAGCCCGGTCGCACCTACAATGTCGGCGGCAACAACGAGAAGCAGAACCTCGAGGTCGTCAAGACGCTGTGCGCGATCCTCGACCGGCTGCGTCCGCGCGCCGACGGCAACTCCTATGTCGAGCAGATCAGCTATGTCGCCGACCGCCCTGGTCACGATAAGCGCTATGCGATCGACGCTACCCGCATCAAGGACGAGCTCGGCTGGACACCCGCCGAGACGTTCGAGACCGGGATAGAGAAGACCATCGCTTGGTATCTCGACAACGAAGCCTGGTGGCGTCCGCTGGTCGCTGACAAGGCGTCTGAGCGCCGCGGGGTCGCTGCATGACATCGGCCACGAAGGTGGTGCTGGTCACCGGTGCAGGCGGGCAGCTTGGGACCGAGCTGCAGCGCTGCGCCTGGCCCGAGGGCTGGACGGTCGTTGCAGTCGATGTCGCCGAACTCGACCTTACCGATACCATAGCGATCCGCGCGCGCGTGGCGGCAGGGCATGACGGCCAGCCGTTCGCCGCGGTCGTCAACGGTGCCGCCTATACCGCAGTCGACAAGGCCGAAACCGATATCGTCACCGCCTGGGCGGTCAACGCAATGGCCCCGGCTGCATTTGGCGAAGCCTGTGCGCAAGCGGGCATACCGCTGATCCAGGTGTCGACCGACTATGTCTTTGCGGGCGACAAGACCGGTGCGTGGGACGTTGGCGATCCGGTCGGTCCGCTCGGCGTCTATGGTGCTTCCAAGCTCGGTGGCGAGCTCGCGGTGCAGACCTCGGGCACGCGACATGCGATCGTGCGGACTGCCTGGGTAGTCTCAGCGCATGGCAGCAACTTCATCAAGACGATGCTGCGCGTCGGCGAAACGCGCGACAGCCTCTCGGTCGTCGCCGACCAGCGCGGCAGCCCGACCAGCGCGGCCGATCTGGCACAGGCCCTGGCAACGATCGCGGTACGCCTTGTCGAGGACGCGAACGCGCCCACCGGCGTCTTCCACTTCTCGAACGCCGGCGATATCAGCTGGGCCGATTTCGCGACCGAAATCTTCCGCCAGTCGGCCGCGCGAGGCGGCCCTTCGGCCAATGTCGTTCCGATCCCGAGCAGCGACTATCCGACGCCTGCCGCACGCCCCGCCAATTCGCTGCTGAGTCACGCCGCGATCCAGACCGCGTACGGCATCGCGCCACGCCCCTGGCAGGCGGCGATAAGCGATATCCTAGACGAATTGATCGGAGTAGCGAAGTGAAGGGCATAATTCTGGCCGGCGGGTCTGGCACACGGCTTCATCCGGCAACGCTGGCGGTGAACAAGCAGCTTCTGCCGATCTACGACAAGCCGATGATCTATTATCCGATGTCCGTGCTGATGCTGGCCGGTATCCGCGAGATTCTGATCATTTCGTCACCCGAATATCTCGACAATTACCGGCGCTTGTTCGGCGATGGATCGGCGCTCGGCTTGACCATGGCCTATGCCGAGCAGCCAAGCCCCGACGGACTCGCACAGGCTTTCACGATCGGTGCGGACTTCATCGGCGACGATCACGTCGCGCTGGTCCTGGGCGACAACATCTTTTTCGGTGCCCACCTGACTGACCTGTTGGCCAGCGCAGTCGCACGCAAGGACGGCGCAACGGTGTTCAGCTACCGAGTCGACGATCCCGAGCGCTACGGCGTTGTCGAACTGGGCGAAGGCGGCAGGGCGCTGTCGCTCGAGGAAAAGCCCGAGGCCCCCAAGTCCAATTACGCCGTGACGGGGCTATATTTCTACGACAACCGGGTCGTGGATTATGCCCGCAACCTCAAGCCTTCGGCGCGGGGCGAACTGGAGATCACCGATCTCAACCGAATCTACATGGAAGCCGGCGACCTGTTCGTCGAACAGATGGGCCGCGGCTATGCATGGCTCGATACCGGCACGCATGACAGCCTGCTCGAAGCTGGCGAGTTCGTCCGCACGTTGCAGCATCGCCAAGGCGTCCAGGTCGCGTGCCTCGAGGAGATTGCGTTCGAACAGGGCTTCATCTCGGCCGATCAGGCGCGTGCAGCCGGCGAACGGTTCAAGAAGACCAACTACGGCAAGGCGATCCTGCAAGCCGTCGACGGCCAAAAGACGCGATAATGCGATACCCCGCCCTGCGGGGTTCGTCATACAAAGGCTGATCATGACATTTCTTCGTCCGATGTTCGGCCTGCTGCCGGTAGATCTGCAGCGCTCGATCCGCCAGACGGTACAACGACGTCGTGCGGCAAGGCCTCAGACAGTCGACGTGCTGACCAGCAAGGCTTTCCCCAATTTGCGTCCGCTAAAGATTGTGCCGGCGTTGGCAGGCCCTTGCGTCACGATGGTCACCGACAGCGTCGCCCCCGGTCAATTGATGGGCGGGGTCGGCACCGCGGTACTGCTCGCGGCCAGCATCGCGCACGCACGCAATTGGAGGCTTCGGATCGTCGTGCGCGAATTCCGCTGCGACGACCTCGCTGTCCGTACCCTACTCGCTTTGCAGAAAGTCGTTTTCGACGGACCGATCGAGATCATTTTTTCCGATGGCTCCTCGTCCGATCCGGGAGTTCCTCTGAACACGGACGATCTGGTCATCACCACGTCTTGGTGGGGGACGTGGTCTACCCGCAGAACGGTTCCGGCACGACAGATCGTCTATCTTCTCCAGGAAGACGAGCGAATGTTCTATGCGGGCGGCGATCAGCATCTGTTGTGCGACGAGACGTTGAACGATCTTGAGATTCGCTATGTCGTCAACAGCACATTGTTGATGACCCATTTTCAGGCGACCGCGACCCTTGGTCCCGCAAACCATGGCATAGCCTTCGAACCGGCTTTTCCCGATACCATCTATTACCCTGAAGCTCGTGGTGCGCGACGCAATCTCGTTTTCTATGCGCGACCGGATCATCCCCGGAACTTGTTCCTGCGCGGTATCGAGGCGCTCGATTTCGCGTTCGCGGCAGGGCTGTTCCCGGCCACGCAGTGGGACGTACATTTTTTCGGGGTCAACGTGCCGCAGGTCACATTCCCCGGTCGGCCTATACAGGTCCACAACACCCTGCCCTGGCATGACTATGCCGCGTTGATGCGGCGCGCCGATCTCGGTTTCTCGCTGATGTATACGCCCCACCCCAGCTATCCGCCGCTCGATTTGGCCGCGAGCGGCGCCGTGGTGGTGACGAACCGCTTTGGGCCCAAGGGAGAAACGGCGCAGTATTGCGATAATATCATTTATTCGCCGCTCGCGGTCGAAGCGCTGGTCGAGGGGTTGATCAAGGGCATTGCACGAGCCGAAGACACGCCCTCCCGGCACGCGGCGTACGAGCGGGCGGACCTGAACCGCGACTGGGCGACATCGTTCGCGCCCGTCCTCACGGCGTTAGCGGATGATGCGGCCATCGCGGTTTCCCACCCCGCGTGACGTCTGCCAATGGCGCTAGCCCCGTGGAAATAGACGAGCACCGTATTCGGCAGGCGCGGCGCGTATGCCTGTTCGCGCATTACCACCAGGACGGGATCGTTGCGGTCCACGTCCTTCACTACCTGAGGGCGTTGCGTGATGCGGGCTTCGTCACGGTGGTGCTCTCGACTGCATCGCTCGACACCGAAGGGTGCGACGCGTTGCGCAACGCCGGAGCAGACGTCATCCTGCGAGAGAATCGTGGCATGGATTTTGGCGGCTGGATCGAGGCCTGCCGACGCTTCTTCCCGCTACGTGCGGACCTGCTGCTGCTTGCCAATGACAGCGTCTACGGGCCGCTTTCCGATCTGTCGGCATTCGTGGACCGGCTTCTTGCACATGAAGCCGACTTTTACGGCGCCGTGGAATCGCAAGAGATCGCACCGCATCTGCAGAGCTGGTTCGTCATGTTGCGCCCCGCCGCTTATCGATCGCGGGCTTTTACCGAACTCATGTGTACGCCTATGCCCGAGATGGCCGACAAGCTGGCCTTGGTGACCCGCTACGAAGTCGGTCTGACACAGCATCTGGCCGCAGCAGGACTACGCTATTATGCCGCATTCTCGCTTCGAGGGCGTGATGGCATCGCTCGGCGCTATCCGTACAATCCTGCCCACCTTCTGTGGCGTGAGATGATCGAT
The DNA here is from genome assembly GCF_014892665.1 of Sphingomonas sp. CFBP 13603. Lineage (NCBI taxonomy): Bacteria > Pseudomonadati > Pseudomonadota > Alphaproteobacteria > Sphingomonadales > Sphingomonadaceae > Sphingomonas > Sphingomonas sp. CFBP 13603. The sequence continues at coordinate 66,486 of NZ_JADBIA010000008.1, forward strand.
GCGGGCGTCCCGTTCGTCAAAATCGAGTTGTTGCGGCTGAACCGCATGCGCGTGACCGATACCGCCGCCTGGCCGATCGTCGTTGGATCGCATACGCCTGACCTCGTCGCCATGATCGAAGCCGATCTGACGGTACGGAGGCCCCTGCCCCGGCCTGGCTTCGGCATGATGAGCGCGTGGCCGCAAATCTACTGGCCAGAAATACGTGCGACGATCGTGTCAGATTATCACGCATCGCCGCACGGCCGCGGCATCACGGGCCTGCTGCATCTCGCGGTGGCACGGTCGATCCTTGCTTTGACACGAGTGCCGCGTCGGCTTCACGCCCGCTGGCTATCCCGGCAAAGGCCATCGCAGCCAAGCGATTCACAGCCAGGCCTACAAACGAAAGAGCGTTGAATGTCAGTTCGTCGTTCCCTCGTCTGGTCCTATGGCGGCCAGATGACGACGCTGGTGGTAACGTTCGCCACCTCGATCGTCGTCGCTCGATCGCTAGCCCCACGGGAAATGGGTATCTACGCCTTGGCGGTTGCGGTGTCGGGGGTTCTCGGAGTATTTTTGACGTTCGGCACCCAGGCTTATCTGGTTCGGGAGGAGGCACTCGATCCGCGCGCCGTCCGATCGGCGTTTACCGTCAATCTGCTGCTCAGCCTCATCTTGTCGTCATGCTTGGCCATCGCCGGACTGGCGGAACTCGCATGGCAGCAGTCCGAGCTAGCGATCGTCTTTTTCATTATGGCGATCGGGCCTTTGTTCTCGGCGTTCGAATTCATACCGGTTGCGCTGTTCATGCGCGATATGCGCTATGATGTAATTTCGGCAGTTTCCGTACTGCGCGCGATCACCACTGCCGTGGTTACGCTTAGCTTCGTACTTTCGGGCAGCGGCGCTCCTGGTTTGGCAGTGGGACCCGTAGCGGCAAATCTGCTGTGCTCACTGACGTTCATGCTGTTACGTCGCCGGGACTTGGTGTTTCGTCCCGGTTTCTACCAGTTTCGGACAATCATGGTGTTTGGTGTCCAGATGCTGTCGATCAGCGGGGTCGCCCAACTCGCGCAACGCAGTTCCGACATCATTCTCGGCCAGATGCTTGGACTAGCCGCTTTGGGCCTCTATGCCCGTGCCTCGGGACTCGCAACGCTGATTTTTCTCAACGTCTACGGCCTCGCGACCGGTGTGATCTTCGTTCAACTTTCACGGGACCTGCGCGAAAAAGGCGAAATGCATCAAACGTTTGTGCGCGCGCTGCGGATGATAACAGGTGCCATGTGGCCGCTCTTGATCGGGATCGCCGTACTGGCGGGGCCGTTGGTCTTGACACTTTACGGCGCCAAGTGGCTGCCCGCGGCATTACCCCTTGCCTTGCTGATGATAGCCCAATTCATCGTGCTTGGATTTGGCATGAACTGGGAATTGTTCGTGCTGCGCCAAGAAACCGGCCGGCAGACTAAGATCGAATTGACGCGCGCTGTCATCGGTACCGTAATCTTCGCAATCGGCTGCATGTTCGGCATTGCTGCGGCGGCTTTAGGCCGGATTGGGGAAGCCTTGGTCGGCTATATACTCTATCGCCCGCATATCGATCGCTTGGCGGGTACCGTCCCCGGAGAGATACGAGGAATCTACGCAGAAAGCCTGCAATTGACCGCAGTTGCCGTCGCTCCAGCGGTCGCCGTCATGGCGTGGTGGCACTGGTCGCCTCACGTCCCTTTGCCGTTGGCTGGCGCAGCGATAATGCTCGGTATACTGGGGTGGTTCGCCATTCTTTACAAAAGACGTCACCCGATCGCGCAAGAGGTTATGCTGCTGGCACGAACCATCGGGCGTTTAATCCCGGCCCCTAGAGGTCGCACATAGATAACTTCCAGCATCTCGATCTGAAAGAACGTCGCAAGTTATGCCGGCAATGCCACTGGCTTTGTCGCCTGTTCCTGCGTGCACTCTACGCGCTCTGGTTCCGGATCACGCCGCCAGCAAAGAAACATCGGCAGGGCGCCACGGCTGCCACACCCGCCTTAGCTTGAGCGCGTCGGCAACTTCCTACCGCAGGCAGCACGATCCGGTCGAGCCGCAAGCGATCGACCATGCCGGCGACGATTGCCTCGCCCCGATCGGTCGAAGTGGCGATCTCCGATCCCAGCGCCAGCATCGATCGCACGTCGGTTCGGTCGAAGGCGCGCAGACCGAGATACGCTTCGATCTCCGCGCGATGCTCGCGCAGCGTAGTCGCGCGAGCAGAATAGTCGGCGAAGTCGTCGGTTCGGCAACCGATCTGGTCGGCGAGCAGCGACAGCATGGCGGCAGGCACCGCCTCACCCGGCAGCAGCGCACGCCCCGGATGGCGCAGGTAGCAGAGCTGCACCGCATAGCCGAGCCGGTTCGGTCCGCGCCGGCGCCGCGACACCTGACCATCCCAGGATGGTTCAGCTGACACTGTTTCGTAATTGACGATAGCTGCCAGTGCGCACCGCGGTAGCGGAGACGCTTCAGTGCACTACTCAAGCGCTAAGCGTTAACGCCTTGCTGTCGTCGAGCTTTGTCTGCATCATGGCCCACGCAGGGTAGATCAAGCTGGCAACCATCCTGTGGGATCTTCCCGCCGGGCATTATCACGTCCGTCCATAACGGTCGGGCGGTCCATGGGTCGCCCTGGTGGCATATGCGCATCAAGTCGCCTCAAGACTCACCTCGCTTAACATCGCGTCTTCTCAAGATGCGGTGATGCTGGCGCGTGAGGTGCGGTCATGCCGCTTCATCCGACTGCCCCCGATCATCGGTCTCGCCGAACGCGCGCCGGCGCGCGCGCATCATGAGCGGCAAGGCGGCGCCGATAGCGAGGGATCGTAACCCGGTCTCCGCAGATCTAGCCTCTGATCTGCCCGGTTCGGGTGACCTTGATGCGCTCTACCGCGAGGAAGCCCCTCGTCTCGCCCGATATTTNCACGGATCAGACCGGCAAAACAATCTATATCCCGCCCCCCGTGCGCACTGTACAGCCTGAAGATCGTTCCGGACCCGTCGGTGGGCCGGTCAGCAATCCCCTTTCTAGCATTCAGACGCCCCCTTCCGGGGGGTGCTAACATCGCCCTTTAGGTTTTGGTGAGTCGAAGACAGCTAACGACTTAGCCCCCCCTTAATTTTGGCATCGCGACGACGGATCTGAGATGCCGATCCGTTGACCCAGGGTACTTCGCGCGCCTAGGCAAGCGTGACGATAAGATTAGCCAGCGGCCGGGAGTACGCGCCCTTGCCTCTTCCACGTCCTCGACACCAGAGCGGTCGCGACATAGATTTATCCGGTACCAGGCAACCCTGGAAGATGAAGGACCTCGCAGCGGCCAGCGAAGCTCAGCGAGCGGCATGATACGCAATTTGTCGAGCTGTCGAGTACGCATCAGATAGAGGCCGCGGATTGACGGCTCGTGGAGCCGGTCTGGTACGTTAGTCCTTGTCGAGAAAGGCCTCGAAACCTTCTTCGGCCAGCGCGCTTTGGAAGGCTGCATCAGCGTCGCGATCGGTTTCGAACTTGGCGTCCCAGACGATCGAGGTGTTGTGATCGTTGACCACTTCGAGCGACTACCCTCGCTCGGTAGCTAGACGGACGATGTGGACTTCCAGTCGCCGGCCACCTTGCTCGATCGACCGGTTCAGCGAAGATTCGATCAGTTCGGGTTCAGGTTGGGAATCAGTCATCAGACAGCCTCTTACACGAGCGGTGTTTTGCGAAGACTATCTATTCCCAGGGCAGCAGCTCGTGAAGCCGGGACTGCGGCAGATCAGCGATGCGGGCAAGTACATCGGTAAGCCATGTGAGCGGATCGACGCCATTGAGCCTGGCGGTGCCGATCAGGCTGTACATCAACGCAGCGCGCTTACCGCCGCGATCCGAGCCGACGAACAACCAGGCTTTCCTGCCCCGCGCTATGCTGCGCAGCTCTCGCTCGTCCGCGATCCGCGCCGACCGCTCGATCAACGCCGGGTCGACGCGATGAAGTGGCTGCATGGTTCGAGCTATCGTACTCGTCGCCGGAGTAACCTTCGCCTTTGCCGAAGCCATCCGCGGTTCGATCCGCGTCTGCGGACTTGATGCTGACGTTGTCGACGGACTCGGGTGTGTTGCGCTCGGTCATCGGGATCCCCTTTTGTCCGGCAAGCTTAACGCACAAGCCGACACCCCGGGCGCGGATCCATCATCCGGCCAACAACCACTTCCTCGCTTCCGCGGGCTCCCCGCTGAAGTATTGAACGTCTCGGCGTCCTGCAGCTCGCTCGACCTGCATTCGTGCAAGCGTCTGGCTCGTGACGATCGCAATGCGCTTGGATTTGGTCGCGTGGTTGTTCAGGACCCGCTGGAACCCGCCGATCGCCTCTTGGGACTGGATCAGCATCTCACGCATGTCGACCAGGGTGAGGTGCTGGTTCGGACCGCACTGGAGCTCGCGATGAGCGATGTTGCGCGCCTGTTCGAACGCGTCGATGTCAGGCTGGGCGAAGAACCCGCCTATGATGATTGTCACCAGGTTGAGTGTCGGGGCGGCGGTTATCGTGAAGCGTGGGGCCATTTCAGTTTAATATTAAGTGAGCGTTACCAAAGCGTTGCACCAACGCCCCCGATCACCGGATCGCAAAAACGAGGTGAGATATCCAGTCGCATGGGGCACCTAGTTGTTTCGCTCCGCTGCTTCACTGCGAAGAGTATCCACGCCGATATCGGCGATCCCGATTTCGCCCCGCGCCCAGCGGGCAAGCAGATTGAGGTACCAGGCCTGATCTTCACGCGACAGATTACCGGGTCGGTCCAAGCGTTCCAACGAATGGCGGTCCGTCGGCATTCACCGCTCCTCCACGATTACAATTCCGATCAAGCTCGGTGCCTAATCTTGATTTATTCCAATCGCACTTACAAAAGTTTGGTTCCGCCGGGCTCCACAGCGGTCGGATGTTGGCAGGAACTAACAATAGCTGACACGCAGGATCGGATTGAGACGATGGCGCGGGCGGGCAGGACAAGTACGAAAATCAAACGTCAATCGAAGACCCCGGCGCAACTGATGGCTGATGCGGTGGCGACTAAGGGCGAGGCCATCGGGGCACCGGCGATCCAGGTCGCGCGCGGACTGCGTGCTATCGTCGATGTGCCCTTGCGCGACGCCGGGCGCGAGCTGACCGAGCACACGCTGATCAACCGGGGCGGTACTCCAGTCGCGCGCTGGAAGGCTCCCAAGTTGCTGTCGGATAGCCACGTCGCGGCGATCGACCACTGCGAGACACTCTGGTCGCGGCTGGGAGGCAAGGCCTTGGTCATGGACCTCGCGCGCATCCCCGGCGCTGGGCAGGGTAACGGGTGGGCAGAGCAGGAAGCGCTTGACGATCTGAAACGGATCAAGGGCTACGTGCCGCCGAAGTACTGGAGCCTTTTCGAGAACGTGTGCCGCTTTGACATGGCCGCGGGTTTTGCTGGATCGGACCTCACGGCCTGCCGAATTGATCAGGTGAGCGCCGCTCGGAAGACCGTGCAGTTCGGGGCTGACATTATCGCGATGAAGGAGCAATTGTTCTAACTATTGACAGGTATTGCCCTCTCGCAAGAAGCCCGGCGAGAGGGCGGATCGGCTACTTCTTTTCAGCAACGCCAGCACTCACTGCGACTGGCGCGGCGGGGGCAACGATCATCGGTGCCGAGGCCGGAACCACAGCAACCGAGATGTCCTCGTCAACGAATGCGTTCACCGGTGCACCGAGCGGAATTTCGGCGCTGGTGCCGGTCATGAAGAAGCCAGCGATCGGGAGCAGGGCAACGGCACCGACAACGCCAGCCGTGCCCGTTGTGCCCTTAAAGATCGCCGTCGAGCCGCTGCTGGAGGTGCTGAACGAGCATGTCCAGCAGCACCTCGCCTCCTTCGGCAAGCCGGAAGCCGACTTCGCAAACGCAGAGTAAGGACGAACGGCTAGAACGATCGTGGCGGCGAGGGATCACCCCGCCGCGACGCATCAGCGTCCCCGAGTGGGCCGATCGCTTCCGCAAGCTGGCGCCTGAAGCCGGCTCGACGTCAGGCGATTGGTCGACACGGACCGTAGAGATTGCACGCGGGCCTACCGTCCATTTCGGATGGCGACGCTCGTCGCCGGCACCAGCCCATGATGGATGGGCTTCGGCGCCATGCGCTTTGTCCTCGTCCTCGCGAAATCGATTGCGGGCCAGCTTTCGGCGGCCAAGGTCGAGTGACGTAACGGCCCGCCCCCAGGGTCAGCCAAGAGCGGGCCGGCCATTCACTTTCCGGGTCGTGGCTGAGCATAAACGCCAGAGCAGCAGAGAGGTTCACCGGTAACGGCCCGCCCTGATAGCCAAGAGAGATACAGGACGGGCCGACTAGGGCCGGAGGACAGCCTTCGCCCATGGTTTATGGGTACTGGGAAAGAGAGCCGCAAGTTAGGCGCAGCGGCCAGCCTATCCGGAAAACTGCTGAGAAAAACGGATAGGCTGACCGCCTCGGTAGCCCGCGTATCGAGCCTCGCAGCGGATCAGCGTGGGAGCAAACCGCGCTGCGGGTAAACAGGTACGTAAACCTGTCCATTCCAGACGCAAAAAAATTTGAGCTTTAACGGCCCGCCTCAAGCGCCGTGTGAACGCGAGACGGGCCGGCCGGAGCTTTGGAGCAAACCCCAGCGAAGCCTGAACCGCTCGCCGAGAATATCGCCTCACCTTGGAAGGAATATACATGACGATGGCTAATGAGCCGGCGTGGCTTTGCCATGCCCGGTCCCTTAGTCCCGACATTCGAACATTTCCGGCGGCCGATATCGTAATTTCGATAATGGCTGACCGGGGGGCGTGCGATGACCCGGCAACTGATGAGTTCATACCCTCACGTCCGGGTCACAGCCGTGACTACGGGTCAGCGTGGACGACGCACCGCTTGCCGCAATCTACCTCCTATTGGATCGCAGTCACGGTGAGCCCGACTTGCGCAGGGCAATCTAGAATGACAGCAATACTGACGGGTTCTGGCAAATGATCCGACGACGAGTCGAGCCGCACCCTGCGGGAGCCAGATCCCAAACGTAAGAACGGAGTTGAAAAATGCACCGTAGAAACCGTTTTGCAGTACTTTCAGCAGTTGCGTTAATTTTCGCGGGAGGTGCGCCAGTTTCCGCACAAACCTATTCCTGCGGAACAGACGGCACGGAGTACGCTCTTGCCGCCGGTCCCGTAGGTTCCGAAGCATATGAGAATGCGCTCGAGCAGTATCGCGCATACTGTAGCGAATATGGCGGTGGTGGCGGTGGCAACTACGGCGGCGGCGGCGGTAGTGGCGGCGGTGGTGGTATTGGTCTGGGAGACCTATGCACCCAACACCAGTGCGTCAGTCCTCAATAAAGTACTATGACGCATCAGCTGCCAGGTCTGGTGGTCGAATGCTAACGAGCTGACATCTGAAGGCTCACTCGGGGGCTCGCTCATCGGCCGAGCCCCTGGAGCAACTGACCGCGCGGAAGGAGGCGGATGCGGCGATGGCTAAAATCGAGGCCATCGCCGGTACGTCAACTATCTAATGCACCGCGGCAGGGAGGCGTCTTGGGAATGCTCTACCTGCCGCGACACCCCGTAGGTAACGGGAATTAGAGAAGGTGCAACCACTCATTCGTCACCACTTCGTTCAGCGGCGGTGCTTGAATCAGGTTGATCGAGATCACCACCTTTTTTGGGGCAATCTACCTGTCCCGTTAACTTTCCAAACCCAAAACGGTTGAATGCTTTTCCCCCACAATTTCGATCTCATCGAGCTTGAGTCGGGCCGTCGGCGTCATGTCGTATTGGCGTCTCGAGCTATGACCGTGCCGCTCATCGAGATGCACTTGAACCTCGCGGCGTACTACGAGGAAAGCTTCAATGTGCTGTCTGGATTGGCTACGACCCGAGGCGAAGCTACCGATGCTGTCACGCGCATAGCCTGTAATAATGTGTCTGCTCTTGCCGTGCCGCAGAAGCCATGCTGCGAAACGCGGAGAGTGCGCCCCTGATCGGCAAGCGGATGAAGGAAGACGACGCGACTGCGGTCTTCCAGGCGATGTACGGTAGCGGGGCCTATATCCCGATCCGGTTCGGAGGCGGTTTACCTACCCTGCCGGCCCCGGTCCCTGATGTTGCGAAGCCCGCCCCTCCCCGCCAGATGCGGCCGGCGCAGCGACCGGTGTACGAGCCCTACGCGTTCTATCCTGATCCCCACGGGCCAGAGTGGGATGCATAACCAAGCTCGATCCGTAGCGGACATATTCGAACAAACGGCTATCTTAGTCGTTCGACGTGCGTGGCAGGCAATGCCGCACTCCTGGAGAAGCTTTATGAACATCAAATTTTTGACGATGGCCACGGCTGGCTTGGCAATGATCGCCGCCCCTGTCGCAGCAAGCGCAGCCCCTGCGAATTCCGCATCGAGCCTCTCGGTTTCGAAGCCGGTTCGTGCCGGCACGGCAGCAAACGCCAAGAGCAAGCTGGCCGAAGGTTCGAGCATCGTTCCGCTCGTGATCGGCGCAGGTGTCATCGCCGGTGTCGCCTACCTCATAATCGATCATGAGGACAAAGACGACAACTCCGACAGCAACTAAAACAGGAGGTCCGGTGCTGCGGCATCGGACCTTACCGACTCATGACTCTCTATCCTGATGAGGAAGGGCTGGAGTTCGTGGCTCGGCCTGTTCGCGGCTTGGCCTAATGTCGCCTGCTACCCTTGGCCGCTAACGACACTCTCCCATCCGGTACTGACGCCAGTATCTATTCCACCGTACAGCCGCTCCGGAGGCGACCGCCGCACATGAAAGCGATCGGCCGTCGGGCAGCATGCATCGCGCGACGACACGACTGTAGCTCTTGCCGGTCGCCTCGCATCGCAACGTTCTGCTCAGCACAAGCCGTTCGACGATTTGTTGGCTGCGCTTGGCGGCGGCATTGTCGCACCGATAGTTCATCCGACGCGAATCTGCAGCCCGGCAGGGCGAAGCATTTTCGAAGTCCGGCGCCTGCACCCCCGCGATCCGAACCTTGATGCCGTTCGAGCACCACAGGGGGCCGTCGCCATCGTGAACGCGCGTTACGGTACAAGCAAACGTAGTGGGAGCCGCGGCAAGAAGCACGATCAGCATTTGGCGAGATGCTCGAGGAAATTCGTTAGTTCGAGCCTGCGGCTCTCCTCATCCGCGAACTGGTGATCTACCCCTAGCGCCCAAAGAGCAGTTGTTCGGCCCGCGTCACCCTGCAGCACATCGAGTTGGTCGGCTCGGCGTTCGACATCTCCTACGGTCTCCGCCAGCCCAGCATCGACAATGTCTGATGCTTGGCGACGTAACGCTACCGCAATTTCACCTGGGGCCAGTTCTGGATGATACTGGACGCCCCAGAAAACTCCGCCACCATGCCGTATCTCGACGGCCTGCACATGGCTTACCGCGTTGCTTGCCAGCAGCGTTGCGTTAGCTGGCAGTGTCTCTACCTCATCGCCGTGGATCGCGGGAGCATCCCAGCAAGGACCCCGCCCGCTCAGTAAGGGGTGATGGCGGCCTTCGTCGGTAGGGGTAATCCGGCGCGAGATGCCCGCCTCCATTCGTTTCATCTTGCGGACAGTCCCTCCCGCGGCAGCGACTGCGAGTTGCAACCCGGCACACGAGCCGAACGATGGTGTTCCGGAGGCGAAGACGCTTGTCATGAAGGCCAACTGCCGGCGGACCTCGGCGCTATTGTCATAGACGTGCAGAGGGGCGCCGGTGACGAAGACGGCGTCGTATTGAGCCAAATCAGATGGCATGAGCGACGCCGCATCGGCGTCAGCTGGTGCAACGATCGTGACGTCAGCTTCAGGCCGCAATTGGCTGAGTGTGGCCGCGTAGGTTTCGCCTGAGCTTTTACCGGCATGCTTGCGCCGCTCGTCACGTTCGGTTGCCGTTTCACTCTCGGCGACTAGGAATTTAGGCAAACGAAGTCCTTTTGCGGCGGGCCGGGGGAATAGCGGCTCGTCATTCGCTAACGATCTCGATGACCATATGGCACAACTCGGAACGATCATCTGCCTCGCGTCGTACTAGTGCTGATGCTCTACGACACTTGCCCTTGAAACGGTCCACGCCCGCTGTAACGCCAGACGGAAGGTACATCGTCGTCCGCGGACGCCTGTGGCGGCGAGCAAACCCGCATCTGCCCGATGATGAGCGTACGGCACTCGTTACGCAACTGATGAACGCGCGACGGGCGGTACGCGCAGCACTGGCATCCCCTAATGACCCAGCCTTGGCAGAAGCGCGCGCCAGCGTGAACGCTGCGAAAATCGGCTTAGGCGAACGCGGACCGGTGTGGTGGGACGATGACGTCGACCTGAACCGGCACCTGGCTCGCAACACGTCCTATGCCGAATGGTATGACACTCTCGATCAACAGACATGATCAAAGCGCCGCGATGCGATGTAGAAAAGGGGAGTGCGTGCCGGTAATTGTGACGCGCTAACGCGTTCTGACAAATAAGGCCTTCCCTCGGTAACTCTACACGGTACAGATCGATAAGATGTCGGGACCGACGCTAAAAACATTGGATAAACTGCTGACTCTTAATCAGCGGGTCCTTGGTTCGAGCCCAAGTGTGTCCACCATCCTCCACTTTAAATACAAACGATTTTCTCGGTGGCGGAGCTTTGTTCTCCCGACATGTTCCGACACGGTCTTCCGGCAATTTTGCTTGGAAGCTTATGCTTCAACCTCATGTCCGAGGCGTAATTTTGGCCATGTCATCAGAGCCATCGATGCACCCTATGGCTTTGCCCCGCCCTACCAATGCTAGCGGGACCGGCTTTCAGACGTGTTCGAGCAGGTTCCCCGCCGCCCCCACAAAGCGGAACTGGGCCGGCCTTTGTTAAGCAAGCCTTTTAGTGGCTCCGTTTTGATACCACGGTGATATCACTTTCTGCTTGCAATGCTGACAGTGCTGTCACTATATGCTTGCATGAAGGGCAGGCATTCCAAGACGCTCAAAGCGGTTTTTAAGAACCCAGTGTCAGGAATAATCAACTGGGACGACATTGAGTCCTTGCTGAAGGCTGCCGGGTGCAACGTAATCGAAGGCGACGGATCGCGCGCCCGGTTTGAGCGAGATGGCGTAATAGCTAGTTTCCACAGGCCGCACCCCGCCAAGGAGGCGAAGTTTTACCAAGTCCGTGACGCTCGTGACTATTTGACTAAGCTAGGAGTTGAGCCATGACCGACATTGTGTCCTATAAAGGCTTTTCGGCACGTATCGAGTTTGATGCCGATGACGGCATTCTTGTTGGCAGGATCGCCGGCATAAACGATGTAATCGGTTTTCACGCAGATGATTTGCGTGGCATCGTACCTGCGTTTCATGAGGCAGTTGACGATTATATCACTACATGTAAGCAGATCGGCAAGGAGCCTGAGCGGTCTTATTCTGGCAAAATAATGCTGCGTGTATCGCCCGAGCTTCATGCCAAGATTGCACTTAAAGCTGAGTTGACTGGAAGAAGCCTCAACCAGCTCGGTGAGCAAGCACTCATGGCGGTTGCCGAATAAGAAGATCGCGACACCTACTACAGGTGATGTATATAACGCGAGTAAGCCACCCTAGCCGCGCATAGCCAGTAACCTCGTCAGGTCTCGCACGCTGGTGTAAATGCTGTTGGTACAAACTAGCGCGAGGCCTAGGGCAACGCCGTTTCTACGGGGTAACTAAGTCAAGCAGGTGAGCCCGCCGTGCTGCGCCAATGCGCCGGGCCTTTTCAGCATTCGCCTTGTTATACATCCGAGTAACAGCCAGCGTCTTATGCCCTGAAACCGCTCGCACGTCGTCCTCACCCGCGTCGCCGATCTCCGTGATCCCCATGTCGAAACCCGGTAAACGTCATATCCTTGGGTAGGCCGGCTTCCACGCAGATTTGGCGATGGATCGACGACATGCGCCGTTCCCTGTACTTTTTCCCGCTGCGCTCCTCAAGCACGATCATCTCGGCGTCAGCGGTGACCATCGTACGCGACCGAGCAAGCTCCTCTTCCAGTTCAGGATATAGCGACACCGTCTCTGGCTTGCCGTCTTCACCGGTCACGACGATCGACAGCGGCAACGTGACCGGGTTACCGGTCTTGGACTGCGCCAAGCTGATCTCTTCGCCTGGCCGATACCCTGCCCACTCGATGCCACGCCGCTCGACACCGTCCGGATCCCCAAATCCGAACGCGTCCCAGACGCGCTGACAGCATTCAAAGCACAGCGCGACGGCAGTCGCCATTGACTGGAAGCCCAGCTTACGCGTTGTCTCGCGGTAGAGGTTGTACTCTGCCCTGCTGGTCTCGCGATTGCCCTTAGCGGCCGTGCTGGACAGGCCCATGCCTTTGAGCGGGTTCTCCTTCACACTGGTGACCGGTGATGACGAGCTGCCCAAGTCTAGAAGAGCCGGCAGACCTGCATGGCGTACGACGCCTGAGGGCCGCGCATGCAGAAGCGGACAGTCCCGCGCCGTTCCCACTCGCGCAGCTGAGCTTCAGCGACACCGGTGTAGGCGAGCGCCAACTCCCTATTCATTGCGACAGGCCAGTCAGGCAGCCGTTCTAGTGCAAGGCCCATCAGCTGCCGCTCCAGAGGGTTGGGGAGGTATAGGATGACGGCCGGGAGCCCGCAGACCGAAGTCGCGCGTTCAAACCCCTCCAGCAAAGGAGCAGACCATGACCGACGGCAATCCTACCGACCCGAGCGCAGCTGACTTCAAGGAAACGGCCAAGAAGAGCACCGAAGCCGGGATCGCCGATGAAAGCGCGGCGTACGAGCAGGCGATCGAAAGCGACGACGAGGACAACGACCAGGTCGCCGAGGGCAAATGGAAGTCGACCGACGACGGCAGCGGCACCAGCGAAACCGACTGAACGCGAAGACGCCGGCACGGTGCGTGAAAGCCTGACACCCGCACCGTGTCGGCCGGGCCGAAAAGTTGCCCACCAAGCTGATACAACCAAATCGAATCCATACTGCCCAGTATCAATATGGTTTCCCCGGCGGCGTGCTATGAATGCCGGGTCGAAAGAAAATAAGGGGGACATGCCATGAACATTCCTTGGAATGAACTGGCAACGCTGGTCCGTATCACGGACCGGTCTAACGGCGCGGAAGCTGACAGACAGATCCTGTTTGAGGGTCCGCTGTACCGCGTGATCGCGAAAGTTGCTGGTACCCCTAAAGATGGGCGCCGCGGCTTCTCGGTTTCGCTACCCGATCGCCGAGTCCGGCCGCACACGTTCGACGGGCATGCCCTTCTGGCTCTGATTGCGGATCCAACCCGTCCGCTATGAGGCGACGCCGCATCTCGCCTGTAAGAGCGGCACAGGGCAAGTTCGCCTGCCGGAGCTGATCGATGGATCGTCATGCAGCAATTTTGCGGAACGGCGTCACGGTAGTGTCGATCTCTTCGCCCTGCCCTACTCGATCCCAACCATCAGGGCCGCCACCGGGGCCCGCCCAGCGCCCGCAATCGCGAGACGCGAAACGCGAGGGTCTCAGGAAAATAGCTTCCCTGCATCCCTGCGAGGCGGACAGCGACCTGCTCGATGCCAAGCGGCTGGCCGAGCGGTACGAGGACGAGGCGTTCGTCGGGATCAAGGATCTAGCGTGCGTGGCCAAGTTCACGATCGACAAGCGCGATCGCATTCTGGCCGAGTGGCCGCGCATCGTCCGGTTCGCCGCGGTCGAGTTCGCCGAGAAGCGCAACATGGCGTGCATCGCCGTACTGCACGTCCCTGCCCGCAGCGGCGTCCGGCGTGATGCGCATGTCCACCTGGTGGCGCCCGCTAGGGAGCTGGGGCCGGATGGGTACGGCGCCTTCCTGAGGCCGTTCGCCACGGACGCTGGCGGGCCGGAGATCGCGCGGGCTTGGGCCGCTCGGATGAAATAACACCTGTCCTTAACCCTTAGACTTGATGAAGATGTGTTCATGTCGCGAATCGCGTCAAAGGAGATGACTGATGACTGACGTGACGACGACGGCTGACAGCAACAGCAGACTGGCGCACCTGTTGAAGAGCTGGATGGTATCGCCCAAGACGATCGGCAATCGTACCTTTCGCGGCAGCTGCGTCGTCGCCGAGGTCATGCACGTCACCTATCAGCAGCAGTCGACGACGTTCGGCCGCACGGCTGGCGTCTTCGGTTTGAGCAAGGACGGCGACGGGTTCGTCACCGGGGGCGGCGGTTTCGTCGATACCGTGCACAAGGGCGTCGTGACGGCCGTCTTCCGGGATCAGGACGGCGCCGAGCAGACGCTGGAGCTGCCGGCTGGCGTCGCCGCGCGTGAAGGCGCAGTGACTCGCCTGGACATGATCGATTCGAAAGTGATCTCGGCAACGAACATCTCCGGCAAGGGCCGCTTGATCCGTGTCCTCGACGCCACGAGCTTCATCGACATGCCGCAAATCGGAAGGTTCGAGATCGCGCTCGCCATCATCGGAACGTTGATGGTCGTCATCGGCCTGCAGAAGGTCGACCTGTCGGTCGCATTTTGGGGATTGGTCGCCATAGGCGTAGGAGCTTTCAAGATCTGGCGCATCGCCAAGGCGAAGCGGGAACGACAAGAGCTTGAGGGATACATGGGTGAGGTCTGCGCTTAACGACGTGGGTCCAGCTTCTGGCTGGCTCGTACCGGACTGACAAACGCATAGGCTGGCGCTGGCCATCCACGCTCGCATCGGTAAAAATAGCCGATGAGATACTTCGACAATATGGTGACCAATGATCCGGCCGAGCCCCAGCTCGACATGTGGCTGGTCGATAAGTAGAGGCTCGGTCTAGACCCGTACCGGACTGGGCGCGGATGCCCCCGCCCCAATCCGCTGATCGATCTCTCACGATAATCGACATGCTCACCGATTCCAGCACAACCCTATCCAGTCGGAACCTCAGTCTAGAGGTGAGTAAATCTTACTGTAAGCACCATAGCTGTTCTTGGATATCACGAGGTTATAGAGATATGTTTCGCTTCCTCATCTCATCACAAGTTATCTGAAAAAGCGGGCTATCCGCTTGGGACTTAAATATATCGGCTAGATCGAGCAGGTCTTCATCTTGGAGCCCCGTAATCGATGCTTCAATTCGAGCAAGACGGATTGCCACACGAAAGCCTTCCTCGGCCCGCCGTTTAGTACGTATTTTTAACATGCCTGCTATTAACATGAACCAAGCAAGAATGGCAAAGTCCTAGGTGTTTGATCCCACGGTTTAAGGTGCGATCCTTTCGTTAGAATGGAAGGAAGCAGTATGGGACAGGTACGTCACGGGAGCGCCACGACCACGCACGCCGTCCGACCAGCAATACAGCGATCGCAAGCTTCGCTCTCGACGCTGAGCCGGGAGCTTGGGATCAACCCGAAGACGGTGGCGAAGTGGCGTAAGCGGGTCGCCCACGCAAATGACCGCTCGACGACCCAACTTCGCGGCACGGTAGCGGTTTGACGAGTAGCGGCATGAGGCCATTAACGTCGAGATCGAGGCGATCGGACCAGACATAATCGCCGTCCTTCCGCACAGCAGCTCGGAAGTGGGAGCAGGTCGCGTACATATCGATCAAACTGGCCAACAGTAATGGATACGCGTGGACACGCATCCGATAGAAAGATAATGCTTTCGTCATAAATATTGGGGGAATGCATGAAGGTCGGGGAAATGACGTCGCGCACGCGGCGTGTTCGTATGTGCGCGTTGCAGACGAGCGCGATGTTGGCAGCCGTGTTGGTTGCAGACCCGGCGTTGGCACAATGCTCACCCGATCCCACCGTCGCCAGCAGCACCACGACCTGCGCGGGCACCGACACAGACGGACTTTCGGTAACGACCTTCAATACGCGCATCATCGTGGCAAGCGGGGCGATCGTACGGCCAGGCAGTGCAGCGGCCGCAGTCACGAGCAACTCGAGCAGCGCCGTCTTTCAGGTCGACGGGCTGATCGATGGCGGGGCCGGAAAAGCAGGTTTGTTCGTGACCACTGCAGCGCCGTTCACGACTGTATGTGTCGACCCGTATGCGGGCGCCTCGGTCAACTATTGCACGCCCGGTTCCACCTACACGACCTATCCATCGTCCAGCGCCAACATCTCGATCGCACAAGGCGGCAGGATCACCGGCGCGCAAGGTATCCTACTGCGACGTGATCCCAGCAACACCAACGGATATGTCTCCGCATCGATCGACAATGCAGGTACAATTACCGGCACGGCAGGTCCTGCCATACTTATGGACCCGTCGACGGGCATCGGGTCAATGTCCATCACCAACCGTGCAACCGGACTGATCGGCGGGATCAGCGGCGCCGTCTCTTACATCACGAACGCGGGGACAATCGATGGGGGCAATATTGCAGCCCTTGCATCGAGCGTACAGGGGACGAACGTTATCAACACTGGCCGGATCGTCTCGAACGGCCAAGCTACGACCCTGAGCAGCATCGGTTTTCTATACGTCAACAACGCAGCGGATGCGGTGATCGGAGCCAGTACAACCGCGATCAACACTAGCGGTGCGCTGTCGCTGGTCAACGCCGGCACGATCAACGGATCGGTCATCTCGACCGCAGGATCCGGATTCAGCAGCACGATCGATACGCGCCAGGGCGTGATCAACGGCGATCTTGTGCTGGGCGCGGGGAACGACACGCTGCGTGCGCGCTATGACGTCGCGACGGGCCGGATCGCCTCGATCACCGGAACGATCGACGGTGGAGCGGGGAGCGATACGCTGGCGATCGGCGTCGATGCCAATGCGGTGTTCACCCGCGCGCTGCTGCCGACCAATTTCGAACTGCTCGGCTTCGACCTGAGCAACAATGCGGTGGCGACGCTGGCCGCGGGCTTTACGTCCGGCACCGGCGTATCGGTCAGCGGCACCGGCGCGCTCGTCAACCAAGCCGCGCTCGTGACCAATGGGCAGGCCGTGGTCGCTGCATTCTCGTCCTATGGTCTCGACTTCACCAACCAGGGGTCGATCACCGCAGCGCTCGGCGGCATCGGCCTGTTTGCCGTGGGTACGCCCGCGACAGTGACCAATTCGGGCACGATCACCGCCAATGGCGGCTCGGGCGTCCAGACCTATACGACGCTGACCAACAGCGGCACGATCACCGCGACCGGAACCGGCGCTGCGGTCATCTATGGCACGCTGGCGAATAGCGGTACGATCCGTTCGACCGGGGGTATCGGCGCCACGATGTCGGGCGGGAGTTTTAGCGCATCGACCAATGACGGGACGATCGTCGGCGCGACCACCGGCCTCTCGCTGTCGAGCGGACGACTGGTCAACACCGGCGCTATAACGGGCGGCACCACGGGCGTTTCGCTGGGATATAGCAGCACGCTGATCAACGCCGCCTCAGGCACGATCACGGGCGGTACCGCGGCAGTCAGCGGCACCGGATCGCCCGTCGTAATCGTCAACGCCGGCCAGATAGTCGGTACGGTGAACCTGGTTTCGCCTTACAGCTTCGATTCGAGCAACGATGTGTTCGTAGACGCGGGCGGCACGGTAACCGCCGCGATCAGGTTGGGTGGCGGTGACGATATGCTCGTCCTCGACTTGGCAAACATAGACACGCGACCGCTCGCAGGGGCGATCGGCGGGGTCGATGCGGGCGCCGGCTATGATACGCTGCGCTATCGGGTCAATGCCGATGCCAGCGCGGCACTGGCACTGACCAACGGGTTCGAGGGTCTCGCCTATGAACTAACCAACGCCGCGGCGCTGACGCTGACCGCCGCTACACCATTTGCCACCACGATCGGGCTGACCGGCAACGGATCGGTGACGCTGAACGGGACGATCTCGGCAACCGATCGGACGCTGATCGATACCGGGATCCTGACGGTCGACCAGCTGACCATGGGCACGGCAGGGCCGGCACAAGCCCTGACGATCACCAACGCCGGCACGCTGGCGCTAACCACGACCACACAGTACAACTCCTATTCGACGCTGGCAGCGATCGCCGCAGGGACCGCCGACGTCACCAATAGCGGCACGATCACTGTCGCCAATGCGGCCGGCCGCTATTATCCGGCCGTCGCGATCAGCGGCGGGAAAACGGTCACCAACAGCGGCACGATCACCCTGACCGGGGGCGGCACGGCGATCAGCAATGCGCGCGATATCGTCAATTCGGGCACGATCACGGATATTTCCGGCACGGATATTTCCGGCACCGGTGCCGGCGCGATCGGCGTGACGTCCTTCAACACGCTGGCCAACAGCGGCACGATCAGGGTCGACGGCACCGCCGTGCAGGGCGGCTATTACAGCGCCGTGCAGATCACCAACAGCGGTACCATCGAGAGCCGCAAGGCGACCGCCGTCACGCTGAGCTATGGCAGTGCGCTAACCAACGAGACGACAGGGACGATCAGCGGGCTGACCGCGATCGACCTTTCGAACGGCGGGACGATCGTCAACCGCGGCTCGATCATCGGCGATGTCGCGGCGGCGTCGCCCTACGCCTATGGGAGTGGCCTCTACATCGCGGATGGCGGTACGGTCGCCGGGAACGTGACCTTCGGGTCGGGCTCCGACATCTTCCTTCAGACCGGCACGACGACCGGGGTGAGCGGGATTATCGATGGTGGCGAGGGCTCGGACATCTTCGGCTGGTCGCGCAAAAACAGCGACAGCATCGCGCTCGACCAGCGAACGGGGATCAATTTCGAAGCCGATTACGTCGAGGCGCTCGGCACCGACACGCGCGTGACGTTGACCGCGACGAACCGTATCGCAAGCGACCTGTACCTTCGGGGCGATGGCACGATCGTCAACGACGCGACCATCGATGGCGCCGCGCGGACCTATCTTCCGATCGGCACGGCCGGATTGGCCCAGACCAACGGACTGGCCGCGTTCGTCAACCGGGGGACGATCTCAGGCGGCGTGAACGGTGCGGTCTACGCCTTCACCAATAGCGGCACGGTTGGCGCGGAATCGCTGCTGTCGAACGCCGTGTACCAAGGCGTTTCGTCGGGGACGCTGTCCTTCGACAACAGCGGGACAATCGCCTCGTCCAGCGGTTATTTCGCCGCAAGCCTGGATGGCTATGGCATCGACGCCCTCACCGCCACGAACAGCGGCACGATCACCGGCGGGCTCGCGGTATCGGCCACCACGCTTGTCGATCAGACGGCGCCCGCCACGATCGCGCTCGCCAATAGCGGTACGATCACGTCCACCAGGGGCACCGCGCTAGTCATCTCGGCCGGCAGCAATTACTATCCTACCGGGCCGAGCGCGGTCACGCTGACCAATGGCGGTACCGTCACCGCGAGCGGAGCAGGCGGCGTCGCCGCGGAACTCTCCATATACGACAGCCTCGACTCGACTGGCAGTTCGACCTACGCGATCACCAATAGCGGGACCATCGAAGCGACCGGCAATGGCCTGACCCAGACCTATCAGTATTGGGACGGCACGACCTACACCTACACCAGTCCGGCGGTCGGTCTGCTGGTCAATGCTGGAACCAATGTGACCGGGACGATCGCCAACAGCGGGACGATCCAGGCGACCGGCACGTCCGCGGTCGCGCTGCTGGTAACCGGCACCGCGCTCGACCTGACCAACAGCGGCACGATCCGGGGCGGCACCGGCAGCGTGCTGGCGAACGGCGATCGGCTTGTCGGCACCAGCCTGGCGGGCGCGATCCAGAGCTCGGGCGACGCCGACGACCGTATCGTCAATACCGGCGCGATCTTCGGTTCGGTCGATCTCGGCGACGGTAACGACAGCATCGAGAACCGCGGCCGGATCGAGGGCAATGTCCTGCTTGGTGCGGGCGACGACAGCTTCCTCCAGCGCGCCGATGCGGTGCTGGTCGGCACTGTCGATGCCGGTGAGGGCAATGACGGCCTGATCATCGATGCGACCGTGGGCGGCGCGGTCAATGGTGACCAGTTCGTCAATTTCGAGCGTTTCACACAGATCGGCAGCGGCAACGTCACGTACGCTGGGACTTTCCGCTTCGACACGATCGGCGTGTCCGGCGGCGATGTGACGGTCGCGGCCGGACAGGTCCTCGCCAGCGCAGGTACGGTGACAATCACTGGCGGAGATGCGTCCGAAAGCGTGATCAATGCGGGCACGATCGCCGGCAGCGTCGACCTAGGCGGGGGCGACGACCGCGTCGTCAACACCGGCACGATCCAGG
The DNA here is from genome assembly GCF_014892665.1 of Sphingomonas sp. CFBP 13603. NCBI lineage: Bacteria > Pseudomonadati > Pseudomonadota > Alphaproteobacteria > Sphingomonadales > Sphingomonadaceae > Sphingomonas > Sphingomonas sp. CFBP 13603. The sequence goes on from NZ_JADBIA010000008.1 coordinate 86,694, forward strand.
GCGCCGTCTTGCTGGGCGCCGGCAATGATCGCTTCGTCGAAGGCGTCGGCAGCAGCGTCGCGGGCGGCGTCGATGGTGGTGCGGGCGACGACCTGTACAGCGTCACGCTCGCCGGCAACCGCAGCGGTATCGGCCAGCGCAGCAATTTCGAGCGCTTGAGCGTCGAGGGCAGCGGTACGCTCGCGCTGACGCTCGACCAGGGCTTCCAGTCGATCGCGCTTGCCGGCACCGGCCTTGATGCTGCGCTGGGTGGCTTCACCATCGGCACCGTGACGGGCTCGGATGCAGCCGAGACGCTATCGGTTGACGGCGATGTAGGCGCGGTCTCGCTCGGCGCCGGCAATGACGAGCTGACACTCGGTACGATGCGCGCGACCGGCCTCTATATGGGCGGTACGGGCGCCGACCTGCTACGCTTCACCGCAAACGCGCCGGTCACGCTGGCGGGCACTGCAACGGGCTTCGAGCGCGTCGCGCTTGCAGGCGGCGCGCTGACCGTGGCGGGAACGCTCGGCACCAGCGGCACCGCGCTGACCTTCGGCGACGGTGCACAGAGCGTCGTCGTCGCGGCAGGCGGGACGCTCGCCGGCACGATCGATCTCGGCGCGGGCGATGACAGCTTCCGCCTGGCGGCAGGCGGTACGCTATCTGGCACCGTCTCGGGTGGAGCCGGGACCGACACCGCGACGCTCGAGCTGGCGGGCGACCGCACGCTCGGCGCGGACATGCTGCGCGACTTCGAGATTCTGAATGGCGAAGGCAGTGGCACGCTGACGCTGGCAGGCACTCAGACCTTTGAGCGCGTCAATGCTGCGACCAACCTGACGGTTGGCTCGGGGGCATCGCTCACGGCTGCGGTCGTGTTCGGCGCAGCCGATAACCGCTTCACGGTCGCAGGCTCGTTCGCAGGGTCGGTCGACGGCGGGGCTGGCCGCGACACCATCCTGGTATCGGGCGGCAGCGCCACGGCACCGACCGCATTTGGCGCGATCACGAACGTTGAAGCGTTCGGCATGACATCAGGCTATGCGACGATTGCCGGCAATGCATTGCTGAACAGTGTCGACATCTCGGGTGGTCGACTTGTCGGCTTGGCGGGATCGACGATCCGTGCGGCGCAGATCACGGTACGCTCGGGCACGACCTTCGGGTCGGCCGGTTCAGTGATCGGCGACATCGCGGTTGCCGGCACGCTCAGCCCAGGGGCTTCGCCGGGCACAATGACCGTGACGGGCAACGTCTCGCTTGCGAGCGGGTCGGTGTCGCTGTTCGAGATCACGCCGACCGTAGCCGACAAGCTCGTGATCAACGGTGGGCTTTCGATCGCGTCGGGTTCGACGCTCCGCATCGTGGCGGAAGGTGCGATCCGGCCGGGCACGTCCTACGACCTGATCGTCGCAAGCAACGGGATCACCGGCAGCTATACGACGATCGACAAGTCGGCGTCGCTGTTCGGGTTCGTCGTGCAGCGCGCCGACCGGATCCAGCTGCTCGGCCAATTCCTCGGCGATCCCGCGTTCAACCCACAGGTCACGCGCAGCATCGACTATGCCAATGCAGCGATCCAGGTGCAGCCGGCGACCAGTACGCTGTTCGCCGCCCTGCCCGCACTGCTAACTGCGAGCGGCGCATCGAACAGCCAAGCGTTCGCGCAATTGACGCCTGAAGCCTATGCATCGGCGACGCAGATGGGCGTCGACCAGACGCTGAGCCTGACCGACGTCGCACGCGGACCGGGCTTTGCGACCACCGACCGCGAGGATGTCGGCCTCTTCACCTTCGCGCAAGGGATCGCGCAGTGGCACACGCTCGGCGCCGATCGCGACGCGGGCACCGCGAAGGCCCGTGGCAGCGGCTACGGCTTCCTCGGCGGAATCGGCGTCGGCAACCGTGACTGGTCGGTCGGTGCGTTTGCGGGCTATCTCGACAGCCGCCAGCGGATCGGCGCGCTCGGCGCCGCGACCAGCACCGATGGTGTCGTCGCAGGCGTTCACGGCCGCTATGCGGCAGGCAATATCCGGATCGGCGCGTCGATCCTGTATGATGGCGGCGATGCCCGCACCACGCGCGCGCTACCGGGGACGAGCAGCGCAACCGGGCGCTACGGCCTGCACAGCTGGGCGAGCGACGTGTCGGTCGGCTATGCGCTGGCGATGGCGGACGACTGGACACTGACCCCCAAGGTCGGCGTGACCTATCTGCGCACCAGCCGAGACCGGGTGGGCGAGGCCGGCGGACCGTTCGCACTGACCGTGGCGCGCGATCGCCATGTCACGGGCTTTGCCGATGCCGGCGTGACGTTCGCGCGCAGCGAGGCGTCAGACGCCGCGTTCCGTCCCTATGTCGGGTTCGGCGCCCGCACCCGGATTGAAGGCAAGCGCGCCGATGCGGTTGCAGGCTATGCCGGTGCACCGCTGACGCTGACCGCGCTGGGCGCCCCGCGCGCGAAGGTGACCGGCACCGCATCGGCCGGCGTCGCATACCGCCTGCCGAGCGGCGTCGAGCTGTTCTCGACGGTCGAAGCGCAGACCGGCCAGGACGACCACCGCGAGAGCATCGCGACGGGTGTGCGGTTGCGGTTCTAAATAAAGAACGTGGCTACATGTCGACAATTCGACATGTAGCCATTTGCATGCTGCCGCCTGCTAATGCCGTGAATTACATGTTCTGTTTGCGCTGGTCTCGAATTCAAATCAGCACCCGCTCACCTTGCTGTCGAACGCGAGCAATATGGCCTTCCGTCGCACAAGCGCGATCAGGCGATGATCATCGGTTGCATGCTATCACGCCGGGCCAGCTTTGTTGGCTTTATGTCTGACGACCGGATTTGCATGCCGCCCATGCTGCCCTAAACGACGTCGAGGGCAGCCAGAGAGCAACTCCGGAGCGTTGCCCTCGGGCTGCGTACTGGACCTGCTACGGTTCGGACCTCGGCGGTGAACGGGTAGCCGCCATATGTGCACGCTAATCCAGACCTACTGCCTCAACGACGTCGAACTGCACGCCCTGGTTCCACAAGGTCCTCGCTCAGATCTCGAACTGTTCACAACCCCTGATTGACGAGCTGTTGCCGTGGAAACGGAAGGCCAGGCAGGCACGACCGTACCCATTTTCCGTTGCTTGCATCAGAGGATACGGCGCACGGTAGTACTCATCCGTCACGGGTAGGCCACAGAACCTGCAAGTCCATAACAGCCTGTTATATCGCAAGACACAACGAGGCTTTCCAGCAAGGTCGCCGTCGACAAACATGGCGCCTTCAGATGCCTGAACACGCGTCACCGCTCAGATACCTTTTTCCAGCCATTTTGGATAATCGCCTCACCAACCGTAAATACAGGATATGGCGCGAGCCTTTGATTCTTCCTCATACATTTTGCCATCCCGGTAGATCTTAAACCGTGAACAACAATTTGCTTGTAGTTTGTGTCGTAGCTTTCTTACAAATCGGCACCGGACGGCCGGTTCGCGACCGTTCGATCTATAGAAAGCAGACGATTCAGCGCGCGAGCGCGAGCCGTCGAGCAATAACTAGGGGCGGCCACTGTAACCGTATCGCGTGTCTGCAGGGCCGAGTGTATCGCTATGCACCTGCAAACGATGGTTGCCGATTTTTACGATGTCATGGAATTGGTCGATACGCAGGAACGGCTTTCAGATCTTATTACCGGGTTCTGTACCACCGCTGGGATCCCGTACTTCGCGCTTACACATCACATAGAATTCAGTCAAAAACCCGTTGATGCAGTCCACCTCCATAATTACCCATCTGATTTCGCAGCCTATTACCATCATAACGGGTTAATGATCCGGGATCCTGTTCACCGCGTAAGCGAGCAGAGGAGTGCGGGCTTTGCATGGGCCGCACTACCCGCGTTGACGAACTTGACCGCAGGTGACGCAGAATTTCTCCAAATGGCTTGTAACGCCGGTCTCGGCACGGGGTACACGGTCCCCATTCACATGCCGGGCGAACATACGGGATCCTGCTCATTTGCCGTTGCGCCAGGAACAAAATTTCCTCGTGAATGCATCCCATTGCTAGAAGCTTTAGGACGCTTTGCGTTTGAAGTCGCACGTCGGCTGGTAGGCACGCCAGCTCTACTTAATAACTCTCGCGCGCATCTAACAGATCGTGAACGCGAGATCGTCATCCTACTAGGTCACGACAAATCTGAAAAGGAAATTGCACGAATACTCGGCATTAGCCCCGATACGGTAAACGACCATCTTAAACATGCGCGACAGCGGTTCGGTGTCCGCAAAAGTACCCTATTAGTCATCTGTGCTCTCATTACCGGAGCGATTACGTGGTCTGATCTTATTTATCGATCGCCAATTCCCGTATTCGCGGGATAGCGAAAATCCGATGACTGCTGCCTAAATATCCTTTGGCAACTAAAGGATATGGTTATGCAGCTGATAACATGCGGGAGAAACGACGCTAATAACTGCGATATCCTTAATATTATGTTCGCCGCACGTAAATCGGTTTTCGTTGATCTACTGGGGTGGGAACTAGCCCTACGCGATGACCGTTACGAAATTGATCAGTTCGATGATTTACAGGCGCGCTACTTGGTCATCACCTGTAACGGTCGTCATGCAGCGTCCACGCGTTTATTGCCAACGACACGTCCGCACATCCTAGACACGTTGTTTTCGCACTTATGCGAAGAACCGGTGCCGACAGGGCCGGCCGTGCTGGAAATTACGCGGTTCTGCCTGGATCGCGTGCAGCACAGCGTCAAACGCCGTGCTGCACGCGATTTCCTTGTCGCCGCGCTGGTCGATTACGCAATAGTTGAAGCGGTAAAGACCTTTACCGGCGTCGCCGAGGCTGGTTGGTTCGAGCAATTTTCTAAATTCGGTTGGCTCTGCCGCGCGTTGGCACAGCCGCAGCAGCTTGGACCGAAAACGTTGATCCCCTTTCGCATCGACGTCGACGCTAACATTGTCGAGCGTATGATGGCGACCGGAATCTATGCCCGAACCGCGCCTCGGCCCACTGGAATGGCAGCGTGATCGCCGCCGCGCCCAATAAAGGACAGACTGGGATCGTGAGCCACCGACGACGTTGCAGGTATGGGTTATGAACTCGGCGCCCACCTTCGACCGGGTCTATACTCGTATTCGAAGTCGTATTCTGACCGGATGGTGGCGTCCGAGCGCGCGGATTGACCTTACGCTTCTTGCTGACGATCTGAATGCCAGCATCACCCCGATCCGCGACGCATTATACAGGCTGGTCGGCGAGCGGCTCGTCGTACTAGGCGTGTCTGAAGGGTTCGCTGTGCCCAGCCTCACTGAGCCCGACCTTCACGACCGCTACCGTTGGAACGAAATGCTGATCCTGCTCGCCCTCGGATCGCTGACCAAGTCACCGTTGGGGTTGCCAGTATCTCTGCTTGAGCCTGAAAACCTGGAAACGCACCCCGCGCGCCTGTTCCAAGAAATTGCCAAACGGGCAGGCCAGAGCGAATTGGTCGCCGCTGTAAACATCGTAAGCGATCGGCTTGCTTACGCGCGTATCGTCGAGCTCAAACTAGGCATCGCCACGCTGGGGGAGACGACTGATCTCCTACAGGCGCTCGACGATGGAGCGCTTGGCGTTCGGCGTGCGGCCATAACTCGGTATCATCGCCGACGCTTGCAGCAGTGCGGTCGCAACGTAAATGCCATCCATCGCGATGCAAGACACGATTATATGTAATACACGTATTCATCATATTCAATGGATAGCGGGCAGAGACGGTCGAATCCTGATCCGTCTGCGGTAGAACGAGAGGCCCGCATGCTGCAGGAGCGCGCCAGATATCGTTCGCTAAGGGTGTTGCGCGGACGCAGCACCGGTTAGGATAATAAGCATGCGAAACGATCTCGACCTTCTGCCGCCTACCAAGCGTGACGAACTGGACCGTATCGTCGCGACACTGTTCGAAGAATTCGGCTTCGTAACCGACGCTGCAACCGGGCGCCGCAAGGGCGCGCGCATTCTCAAGATCATATTATTCGGATCCTATGCGCGTGGCGATTGGATCGACGCCCCCCTGTCGGCCAACCGTTACAAATCCGATTTCGATTTGCTCGTCATCGTCAACCAGAAGGAGCTTGCGGACCGAGCCGCCTATTGGTCTCAGGCCGAGGAACGGCTGGTCCGTGAATATCTGATCGAGAAAACGCTTACCACGCCCGTAAATTTTATCGTTCACTCGTTACAGCAAGTGAATGATGGGCTTGCCCACGGCCGAACCTTCTTTCTCGAAATCGCTCGCGAGGGAATTGTTCTCTACGAATCTGATGATCGCGAACTGCACCAAGCCAAACCGAAGACCCCTGCTAACGCTTACACAATGTCGCAAGAATATTTTGACGAGTGGTTTCCATCCGCCATTAAACGGTTTGAGGGTGGCCAATTTTACACTGGCAAAGGCTATAGAAAAGACGCGGCTTTTGACTTTCAACAGGCCACTGAGCGTCTCTACAATTGCTTACTCCTCACGCTGACCTTCTACACCCCCTACAATCACAACCTCGCCTTCCTACGAACGCAGGCGGAGCGGCTCGATCCGAGATTATTTGCGGTGTGGCCGCGCGGAACGCGCAAAGAGCGGGCAATGTTTGAGAAGCTGAAGGACGCCTATGTGAAAGCGCGTTATTCAAAGCATTACCGCATTACCGACGACGAACTCGCATGGTTGAGCACCCGTATTGAAGCGCTCGGTCAAGCCGTTCACACGATTTGCACATCGCATATCGCCAAGCTGGAGGCCGCAGCTGCGTAGTTGCTCGCGCAGAAAACCCTAACCTTCTGCCACTGACGGGCACCATTTCTAATTCTTCAAGAATGCAATATCAGCAACCCGGTAGTCTCCTACGTAATTAGCTTAGCATAAAAGCCCGTTCAGGGGGGGCAATTGTAAAGATATGGGACCTGTCCGCCATCCCAGGATGGTTTAACTGACACTGTTTCCTATCTGACGATAGCTGCCAGTGCGCACCGCGGTAGCGGTCGAGACGCGTCAATGCACTACTCAAGCGCTAAGCGTATTAACGCCTTGCTGTCGTCGCGCTTTGTCTGCATCATGGCCCACGCAGGGTAGACCAAGCTGGCAACCACCCTGTGGGATCTTCCCGCCGGGCATTATCACGTCCGTCCATAACGGTCGGGCGGTCCATGGGTCGCCCTGGTGCAATATGCGCATCAAGTCGCCCCAAGACACACCTCGCTTAACATCGCGTCTTCTCAAGATGCGGTGATGCTGGCGCGTGAGGTGCGGTCATGCCGCTTCATCCGACTGCCCCCGATCATCGGTCTCGCCGACCGCGCGCCGGCGCGCGCGCATCATGAGCGGCAAGACCGCGCCGATAGCGAGAAATCGTAACCCGCTCTCCGCAGATCTAGCCTCTGATCTGTCCGGTTCGGGTGACCTTGATGCGCTATACCGCGAGGAAGCCCCTCGTCTCGCCCGATATTTTCGTCGTCACGCGCGCCAAACCGATGAGGTGCCCGACCTCGTCCAGGAAACCTTCGCCCGGCTGATCGCTGCCAAAGCGAGCGAAACATGTCGGCGTCCAGCTGCTTATCTGCAGCGCATGGCGCGTAACCTGCTGATCGATCAATCGCGGCGTCCGCACACACGCCTCGCGCGGTTCCACGTCTCGATCGACGACCAGTGCGAAGTCACCGGGCAGCCTGAACAAGGCCACGCGATCGAAGCCGACGACGCACTGCGTATGTACGGTCAGGTGCTGGCCGCCCTGCCCGACCGAACCCGGCATGTCTTCACTCTTCATCGGGTAGACGGGCTCGGCTACAAGGCCATCGGCGAACAGTTGGGGATCAGCGTGCCGACTGTGCAATATCATGTCGCCAGAGCACTCATGCAGCTGGACAAGGCTTTTGATCGCGGATGACAGGCGTAGATCGTTCAGATCGCAAAGGGGCGATGCGCGAGGTCGCCGCGACGTGGTTCGCCGTAATGCGGGGTCCCGATGCGGAAGTCCGCCGGGCAGAGTTCGAGGCATGGCTCGCGCAGGATTCGCTGCACCGTGAAACCTACTCGCGGATTGCGGAAATCTTCAGCCTCGGCAAAGGCCTCGCGACACCAGCATCACGGCAGCAACCCGCAGCGGCGGTCCCTGACCGCGGTCGTGCACGGTATCCAATCATTGCCCTGTCGCTTGTCGTCGCGACACTTGGTGGCGGTGCGTGGATGATTGGTCTCGCGCAATCGGCTCTTCACACCAAGCCGCAATCCATACGGGCAGAAACGGGGCCTTTGGCCTTGAATGCGCGCTATGCGACGCGCCGGGGGCAGATCAGTCGGATCCGTCTTGCGGACGGATCAACGATCACGCTCGACACGAACAGTTCGATCGCCGTGGCTTTCGATAAGACGAGCCGGCTCCTGCGTCTGCGCTCTGGTCGCGCACGGTTCGATGTCGCGCATGAAGACCGCCCTTTCGTCGTCAGCGCTGGCACCGGTAGCGTGACGGCTCGTGGAACAGTATTCGATGTGGCCGTGCAGTCGACGGGCACGGTCGCCGTCCGGCTGTTGCGCGGTGTGATTGATGTAGCGCTGTCTAGCAACACGGCAGAACGACTGACGCGCAAGCCGGTGGTAGAACGCCTGAGACCGGGCCAGCAGGTCGTCATGGCCGGTACGACGCTGACTGGTGCGAGAAGCCTCTCCAGCCCGATCGATGCAAATTGGCCCAACGGTGAGCTGGACTGTGATCGCGCGTCGCTGGCGACAGTCGCACGCGCCGCCAACCGCTACGGCAATATACGGATTGCCCTTGCTGACCCCGCCCTTGGTAATCTGCGCGTATCGGGCGCCATCCGCATCGACGATTCCCGTAAACTCGCCGACAGGCTTGCGCTGCTGTTCGATCTGCGTGTCGACCATAGTGATCCCACACGGCTCGTTCTGCGCGCGCCGTAAATATTTCGACCCTGTCTCATAATCCGTCGCTGCGATCCGTCGATGTCCTGATCGTCGCATCAATTGCGGCGGACACAAGGGGGCAGAATGGGACATCACGACCGACGCATCCGACGCGCCATGCTGGCAACAGCCATACTCGTAAGTGCAGTATGTTCGACACCTGCATTCGGCCTGACGAGCCCATCACAGGCCTATCATCTGCCGGCACAAGGCTTGGAAGCGGCGTTACGTGAAGCAGGGCGCATATCTGGCCGGCAGATCATGTTTCCGGCTCATAGCGTAGCCGGTAGGCAAGCGCCGCGCGTCGAGGGGGTCTACACAATCGAACAGGTCATCGACCAGCTCCTGGCTGAATCGGGGCTGACGGCGATCTATGACGGCGATGCGATCCTTATTCGCGCTGCCGACCACACCCCGCCCGTCGTCGGCGCAAGCGACGCAATACCAACCCCGCCGTCTGACATCGTCGTCACCGGTTCACGAATCCGCGGCACACCGATCGCGTCCCCTGTCATAACGCTTAGCCAGGAAGCGATCCGCAACACAGGACAGGCCACCCTTGGCGACGTAGTCCGCTCGCTGCCGCAAAGCTTTGGCGGGGGCCAGCAGCCCGGGATCGGTCTGAACGTTCCTGGGAGTAGCGGTGGCGATGTCGGGGGTGGATCTTCGATCAACCTGCGAGGGTTGGGCAGCGATGCGACGCTGACGCTGCTCAACGGACACCGCGTCTCCTATGGCGGTGCGCGGCAGAGTGTCGACGTGTCGGCGATCCCACTAAGCGCAGTCGACCGACTAGAGATCGTTCCGGACGGCGCCTCGGCGATCTACGGGTCCGATGCCGTTGCCGGGGTGGCCAACATCGTATTGAAGCGCGATTACCGCGGCATAGAGGCGCGGGCCGGTCTGGGCGTTTCAGCAGACGGCGGAAACTTCACCCAGCAATATGGCGTGCTGAGCGGTACGACGTGGCGTTCGGGCGGCTTCGCACTTGCCTATGAGTTCAACCGCAACACGCAAATTACGGCGTCGCAGCGTGACTATGCAAAAAGTGTCACCCCCGGGCTGACCCTCTATCCGGCCATCAAGAGCCACAACGTCTTGTTTACCGGCCACCAGACGATCGGTGACAACCTCACAGTGTCGCTCGATGCGCTGTACAATCGTCGAACCGAGGCGCTCGCCTACCCGCTTGATGAAAGCGGGGATCGTGCAATCGCGCATGGCGAGCGCACGGGTGGCGCCCGGTCCTTTGTCATTGCCCCTTCGGTCGAATGGCGGGTCGGACAAGACTGGCGCATCGCGCTTGCTGGATCGGTTGCGCAGGATCGCACCCGGTTCCTGACCCGGGAGTTCACCGGTACCCGGCTCGATTACACCAGCGCCGGATGCTATTGTAACGACCAGCAGTCGATTGAACTGAATGGCAACGGAGCGCTTGCCACCCTGCCCGCGGGCAATCTCAAGGTTGCACTGGGCGCTGGATATCGATCGAACGGGACGGCCTTTTCGGCAGGCTCAGGCAACACCCAGAATTTCACACGCGGCCAAGACAGCTCTTATGGTTACGCCGAGCTCAGTCTGCCGATCGCCTCACCGGACATGGCCGTGCCCGGCATTGCCCGGCTCAATCTCACTGCTGCCGCAAGGTACGAGCGCTATCCTGGGATTGGCGACGTAGCGACACCCAAGATCGGTTTGATCTACGCACCCGACGCGACCTTCGACATCAAGGCCAGCTGGGGTCAGTCGTTTCGCGCGCCGACCCTGCGTCAGGCGTTTCAACCAACCGGCGTGGTCCTGTACCGCGCCGCGCAGGTAGGCGGTACAGGGTATCCGGCAGGGTCGACCGTTGCCCTGGTCAGCGGCGGGAACGCCGACCTGCGCCCAGAACGCGCCACGAGTTGTTCGGCAACACTCGTCATCCATCCCCCCGCCCTCCGCGGTGCGCAGCTCGAGATCAGCTATTTCGATACCCGGTATCGCGACCGCATCGTCACGCCGATCGACCGCGCGTCGCAGGCCCTTAGCAATCCGATCTATGCTGATTATGTCACCCGCAATCCCACGGCAGCCGAGATCGCCGCGCGGGTGACCGCGTCGCCGTCGTTCGTCAACGCAAGCGGTGCCCCCTATAACCCGGCCACGATCGTCGCGATCGCAGATGCAAGCAACGTCAATGCAGGCAGGCAACGGATCCACGGCGTGGATGCGTTGGCACGATACCATTTCCAGATCGGTGGACCCGACCAATCCATCGATCTGAGTGCGAATGCGACCTATCTGACGAGCAATCAGCAGATCACCCCTACACTGCCCGTCACCACGCTCGCCGGCACCATCTTCAACCCACCACATGTCCGGGCGCGTGGCGGCGCTAGCTGGCGTGATGGCGCACTCACCCTCACGACTACGCTGAGCTATATCGGCAGCGTCACAGATACGCGCGCCGTACCCAGCCAACGTGTTGCAGCGATGGCACCGCTCGACCTGACGGTTCGCTACAACACGAAAGGCCCCCAAACATTACGGGGGATCGATATCGCGCTGAGCGTGCAGAACGTGTTCAACGACACGCCTGCCTCGATTGCGGGCATTTTCTTCGAAGCGCCGTATGATTCCACGAACTACTCGCCTGTCGGTCGCTACGTCGGCCTATCGATCGCCAAATCATGGTGAGCCGCTCTTTTAGAGTGATGATCGGGATCATGACGACGGCTTGGCTGCTCGGCCCCATGCTCGCCGGAGCCGACTGCTTGCCTCCATCGATCGCGCCGGCGGCAAAGCGTGCTCACACCATCACTCCAGACGATCTGGTGCGCTTGCGCGATATCGGGACGCCGGACTCCTCGGCAGTAGATATGCCAAGCCCGCTCGCAATCTCGCCAGATGGCACCATGGTAGCATTCGTCCTCAGCCAGGGTGACCCGGATACCAACAGCTATTGCCGCATGCTGCTCGTCGCCGACATCAAGCCGGGCGCCGTACCGCGGGTCGTGGATCGGGGCGGCGCATTCATGATGGTCTCGGCCAATGTCCGCGGATTGATGGTCCCTTTTGGCTTGGCCGCAACGGTGACGCCGGCATGGTCTCCCGACGGTCGTTCGATTGGCTATCTGCGCCGGGACAATGGAACCACGCAAGTTTGGCGGGTCGATGTCGCGACTGGAACCGCGAAGCCCGTAACCCGCTCGCCGGTCGATATCGAGCAATGGATCTGGGCGTCGAACGGCACCATGGTCGTCTCAAGCCGTCCCGGACAGATAGCGATCCGCGCACAGGACACAGCGGAGGGACGAATGGGGTGGCGTTACGATGCCCGCTTCGCGCCGACCTATGGCCCCCACCCCCAGATGCGCGGGACTGTACCGGCCGTGATCGAAGCGATCGACTTGCGGGCAGGCACGATCAACAAAGCAAATTCCGTCCAGACTTTTCGCTTGGAAGCCAGAGAACGGGGCGGAAATGGGACCAGACTGGTCAGCGCGAAGGGCGCAACTGCCTGGTTGGATGCCGATGATGCTTCACCTGCTACTCCTCGTCGGCTCCACTTTACCGATGCGGACGGCATACAGTCACCATGTACAGCCAGCGCCTGCGTAGGGGGTATCGTCCGCCTTTTCTGGACCGCGACCGAACGCGGGGTTTTGTATCTGCGTCGCGAGGGGTGGGCAAAAAGCCAATTGGCGTTCTACCGATGGATACCAGGCACTGGCGCGCCCAAACGTTTGTGGGTCACCGACGACGTGCTGCTTGGCTGTCTCACGCATGCATCGCGCCTGCTATGCTTGCGTGAGACGTCCACATCACCGCGGCAGATCGTCGATCTTGAGGCGAAAACAGGTGTCGCAGCGCCAATATACGATCCAAATCCCCAGGCCGCTCGGTGGCAGTTCGGTACCGTCGAACGGCTGACATGGACCAACGACTACGGACTACCGGCATGGGGCGATTTGGTTCTGCCCCCCAGCCACAAGACCGGTAAGGCACTGCCGCTGATCGTCGTCCAGTATCGCAGTCTGGGATTCCTGCGCGGTGGGACCGGTGACGAATATCCTATCTTCGCACTCGCTGCGCGCGGCTTTGCCGTTCTCAGCCTTGAAGTACCACAAACGATAGGCCTTGCTTTCCCAGGCCTCAAGGATTGGGACGCGGTCAATCGTGCCGGTCTTACCGACTGGGCCGACCGCCGCAGCCAGCTTTCGTCCATGATGACAGGCATATCGCTGGTAGCGGCGCGGGGGCTGATCGATACCCATCACATCGGCATTACTGGTGTCAGCGATGGCGCGACCAGCGCGCGGTTCGCGCTGATCAACAGTCGTGTCTTCTCGGCCGCAGCCGTGAGTTCGAGCAGCCTCGAACCCAAGACCGCCATGACCTATGGCGGTCCCGCGTGGGCCGACTTTAATCGTATGCTTGGTTACCCCCGCGCAACCGACGAAGCGCCAGCTTTCTGGAAGCCTGCATCCCTTGCCCTTAATGCATCGACAATGGACGTTCCCCTGCTGATCCAGGCATCAGACGACGAATACCTGCTGGCACTCGAAACCTTCACAGCGCTGCGCGAACACGACAAGCCGGTCGATATGGTCGTCTTTCCCGACGAGCATCATATCAAGTGGCAGCCAGCGCATCGACTGGCGGCCTATACCCGGGCGATCGATTGGTTTGCTTTCTGGTTCCAAGGTGTAGTCGACCCTGATCCTGCAAAGGTTGCCGACTATCAACGCTGGTCGATGCTACGCGCTGAGCATTCCGATGTGTCAGCTGGGAACAGAAAGCCTGGTTAGCGATTGCGCTTGCAATAGCATCGATCGGACCCAGGCCTCGGTATCCACCAGTTGCATTACTCGAATATAGCCTGCGCCCTTAGCCAGCCGCGCCGGATGCATCGTCTCTGCCAGCGCAGCCGTATCAATAAGACCTTCGGCAGCAAGAAGCCCGTCAAATAGCATACTCGATATTTGACGATGGTTGACCTCGATAAGCTCGATAAGAAAGCTGTCCGGCAAGCCTTTGTCGCGTCGGTCGCAAATGCCTGAGGGCAGGACACCCCGAAACGCGTTGCGGGCGACTGCCCGATTTTGGCCGTCTTGCGTCCACAGCCAGCTCGGGACGCGTAAACATGCCTCAGCGACAGGTTGCGTGATCAGGGGAGAACACAAAGGGATAGCGGTTTGGGGATCGCGCGATTGCACGACGCTCGAGGCTGCGACAAGAAGAGCAACGTGCGCCGCACTGCCGGGCAGAACGCCTTTAGGCGGTACAAGCCACGGATGGTCAGTCGCTCCCCGGGCCATTGCGCAGGCTTTGGACGATAACAAACGTAGATCGGCGTGCCACCGATTAGCAGGCCCCCGCGTTGCAGCACGCCAGATTGCGCGGCGTGCCACGTACGCGGTTCCGGTATCAGCCGCGATCCCTATCGATCGCGCCGTGCGCCAGAAATGCCCCCATCCTCCGGTTCGGTAAAGACAGTCGGCAACGGGCGCCGGGGATTGCAAGGCTGCGAACATGTTGTCGCCCCCGCCCCCATCGAAGATCGCGGTTGCGCCGTATTGGCGCGCGAGCGCACTTGCAACGTACAGGCTGGCTTGTGCGAAAGCGCGTGCCGTCGGGCGGGGCAAAGTGCGGGCCTCAGATACAGCGAGATCGACCAGGTCTGTACTTCGTATTACCTCGCTTAAGGGTATCCCCATATGCCTAGCAACGGACTGCGCGTGCCTACGCTCATCACCGCCTCGGTCTCGCGTCACCATTGTCACCGCTACACACGGCGTCTCAGTCTTGGCCAGGCTCGCCGCCACGATCGAAGAATCGAGACCGCCGGACAACCGCAGTAGTATCTTCGAATGAGATCGGGCCTGTGCGGCGACGCTGGCTTGAACGGCGTCGCGTACGCTGTCTGCGGCCTCGTCTGCATCGCGTATACGTACATCAGCATCGACAAAATCCCAGACGCGCCAGGGCTTATCTACGGTATACCGGCCCGCCCTATCGCTCAGTCGTTCGCCACCCAAAAGTTCGTTCAGGCCTTCGAGGCAAGTCTGCTGCGCATGAAGATCGCTGGCTACCAGATGTCGCACGACAGCGGACCATAGAACTTTGAGGCTATACCCACCGAAGCGACGCAGCAGATCGATGTCGGAGCCAACCAGAATGCCGAATGGTGATCGCGCCCAATAGCAGCCTAGGTCCCCGAACGGGCTGCGAAGAACGTGAACGCCGTCTTCAGCGGACGTTGCGATGAATGCGACATAGGAGCCCCAACAGGCACGCAGAAGCGATGCGCCCTGCGTGCGCACGGCCATGCGGGCTGCTTCGGCATCGAACGTATGCAGCGTTGTAGTGGATTGCCTTGCATGAAGCCGGCCAACGACGGCACCTTGGTCGCCAATCGCGACAAGCCCATTCTGCTCGGCGATCACAACCACTCGCGGGCCAACGTTTTGTACGGCGAAAGTCCCGGCCTCGGCAATCACCCTGGCGTAAGCGGCTTCCCACGCCAACCGTGTAGCCGGATCGAACGCGAGCAGCGCAAAATAGCGGTGCGTCGTCATACAATCAGGATCGGCGTAAAGGGAGCAACGGTACCCGGGTCGTCGCTGATCAGCATATTGTCATGCTGGACCCAACAATGGGCTTCAAAGGGTCTTAGCTTCACGCCCAAGACAAGATCAGGTGCGACGCCGCGCGCAACCATGGTCCGTGTAATGGCGATCGATCGCACCAAGCAGTGTCCACGGAGGGTTATCAGGCGGTCGGCGGCCATGAAAGCGCAGGCAACCTCGGCTGGATCACGCGCCGACCGAACACCGAGCACCCGTTTCTTGCATAGCCTGGAGCGAGCGATACCGTTCAAAACGCGATCCAACGACCGGCATTTCAGGTCCACGGCAGCAAAGGCATATTGCGCAAGTGCAGTGATTACCGAGGAGGATGTTGCTTCGATACCGCGATTTCTTCCGGTTGGGGTGTGACACGCTAACGGGGCGCAGAGCGTTGGACGGATTGCACCATCAATGCTGCGTACAATGTCACGATCAACCAACCGATGAATCGCAAGCTGGTTTGTTGGGTCGGTATCATGCCCCGAGCACAGACGAAGGCACGCCGTGTTGAGGCTGGGGGCCAACAGGAAATAGCGATCCGCGGGGAGATCGAGAAAGACAAGGCTTCCAGCGACATCGCAGGCGTGCAGACCAGGGCGAAATATGTATCCCATACAAGCGATACGGCGCGCGGAGTGGCCCGCGCGCCGCCTTTCGCTCAGTCGTCGGAGAGGCCGGCGAGTGCGCGCTGCAGAATTTCATCCTGCCCGGCACCGACCGAACCCTTGGTCTCGACGCTAGCTACGCCGAGTTCGATGAGATCGTCATTGCGCTCCATGATTAACTCCTTCGATTGCCGCGAGATTGCAGCACGAAGAACCTGCGCGTGGAGGTGCAGGATACCAATCTTATACGAAGCTTATTTTTTGCGCTGCCGCGCCAAGCTCCGGATCAGCCGGACACTGGCAAACATACCCCTGCCGCCGGCCCTCACTTCTGCGCGGTAAGCGACCCGGTCGGCGTTGAACGTCAGATCGACAAGCGAGGCAACACTGAGTCCTTGTGCTTACATCTTCGATGCCATTCGCATCCGAGATATTCAATAGGGTATGCTTGAGGCGCAATAAGTGTTCACGGCCGCCTCTATCTATTATAATCTGACAAATCTGAGTTTAATGAAGATAGATGCCTTTGCTAAACTCATGCGGCTAGAAGCATAACATCACGATCTCGCTTCGAATTGAGCAATGTCAGATTCAAACCGTTGTCAGCTGTGACGGCATTGTAGGATTAAAGTTCGAGTGCAAGACGCGGGTCTCCACCATAGACGACGGACATGCCGCAGGTGCCGACATAACGAGCCTTGGCCGCGCCGAGCCGAGCCATATTGCATTTAGCTCACAGTGCCACGAGTAGGGCCCATGCCTCACGCCAGCAACATCGTCTATTGCGACGGCCCCGACAGCCCGCATGCGTTCGACATCGTTCCACTCCAGCCTCGCAAGGGTAGTCTGGATGCAATGTGCCCGGTCTGCCAAGGCAGAGGCCAGTGGAACACCGAGATCGATCTCGTCAGTTTCCGTTGCAAGCGCACTGCTTGCGATCGTTGTCACGGTGCTGGCTGGGTGGAGACCGGCGCCGATCCCGTCGGACTGCCCGATATCGAGATCGCACCAGGGGGCTACCCCCGGTGGACCCTGCGCTACGAACCTGCTGACGAAGTCTCCCAGATTGATCCGGAAACGCCAAACCTGTCGCAAGCCTAACCCGTTATCGGTTTGGGTCAGGCGCCCCAAGCTTCGCTGCGATCCGCGCAACTTCCTCGTCGCTAGGCTCGTCCGGCACTTCCTCACCAGGCAGGAGTGCGTCATCGGGGATGCCCGGTGCGGTACTGGCAATCGGCTCGTCGATGGCACGTTCGTTGGCACCGTCCGTGATCTTTTCTTTGTTCGCCATGTCTGTCTCCTTCGTTGCGCTAAAACGCACAGGCGACGTTATGGAGCCAAAGCGATCAGTGGCGAACCGTCCCTACTGTTTGGACGACGCGGCGATAAAATCTACCGCAACCGCTATCCGGCGCCAGTCTTCCGGATTGGCGGTATCGCGGAGGATATCGAAGAGCCTCGCTGCGAAATGCTCAGGCTCATCGTCCCCGAATTCTGCAGTGATCCTCGACGCCTTCTCCCAGACCTCCCGATCCGACAAGGCCGGCCGTTCAGGCAAGAGGGGTACTTACACGCGTCGGGAACACGGGACCCCGCACGGTCATACGATCGGTAGAATATGGGCGCTGCAACGCAAGCACGTCGTCATAGCTGCCGGTGAGCCAACGCTCGTGATCGTCCGGCCGCAGAATCGTAATCATCGCCTTCGGGTATATTGGCGCAACCAGTTCGTTCGCGTTGCATGTCATTATCGCGAAGTAGCGCTTATCGCCGACGGATCGCCAGAAACCGGCAATCGCGAACAATGGCTGATCGGTCACCCCAAACCGCATTTCCCCTTTGATCTGCTTCTTGCCGTCGCCAAGATCGGTAGGCTCGCGCCCATTCGCAGAACTCTGTCAGCGGTATCAGGCACCGGTTGGCGGGATCGCTGAGCAACGAACGCCATTGCGGGAGATGAAGGGTGCGTACGATCCTGTTGCAACTAAAGGCGCCCCGCCAAGGCCCCAGCCGCTGCGGGAGTAATAGTGTATACCGCTTCGCGCTTTGCCCCACGATTATGATGGTCGACGCGGTAGCCTTGATAGTGTCTGCGGATGAGACCTGCCCGAACAAGGTCGGACACTGCGCGACTCACATTGCAACGCCCGGATTGCCGAACGCGAACCTTCACTTCTTCGTCGATCATGCGAGCAGCAGCCGTCGGGTCGGCGGGCAGCAACTGCTGCGCAACCAGCCCTGCCTTTACCTGCTCCACAATTGCCAACCGGCGGGGATCTCGTTTTGCGACGGGAATCAGGGCGTCGCAAAGCCAGTCCCGTAGCCGGATGCGCTGCTCCTGATCGATAACATAGGGTCCTGCGCTGCCGCTGTTCTTCCCTGCGACCTTCGCAATGAGGTTTAGAACCATGAAGGCGTAGCGCGGTCGCGCAGACACATCGGTGATCCTCTCAATCAGGGCCGGAAGGTTGAGACTCTCCGCGGTCCCCTTTGAGGGCGGCTCCGCGCAATCGAAAAGGTCAAGCTGCAGGAACATAATGTGAATCTTACCACGCCTAGCGGGAATGTGAATCCCGGACGTGGCGAACAAGAAACTTTTGCCACCTGTGACACTCTGCCGTTCCCCGGCGCGAAGCCTGGCGCGGCTAAGCCCCACAATATCAGCCTAGCGGCGACGGACGCTCATCTCCAACCCATGCGAGTTACACACCTATAATGCCGGTAATACATCTAATGTGGTTTGTTGTCCGAAAACTGCGCACGACAGTCGTACCAACGATGACACTTTGCCCGTTTAAGGTAAAGTGTCACGCATGACATGGCTGATGAGGCCGTATGACAAACTCCGGTTGCCGCACCGATCCATAAATCAACAGTGAAATCCCACATTATGGGCACTCGCGACGATGCCGGGAAAACACGGCAGTCGTACGCAATATAACCACACCGTACGCAGCAGCCACGGTATCACCGTATTTACGGTGGCTGCGCTTGGTAGGTGAAAATCATACACCGCCAGCTTGAGACCATCTCAGTAGAGATGAGCGGGCTTGCTAGGAGTTTCACGTCGAATGGATATTGCAGGTGCCGATAAGACGCCCGGCATGTGCAGCCTGGTACCGCTCAACGGGGTCGGCGTACAGCAGGCCTATAAACTCAACGCCGCGGATATTATCAAGGCCGTTCAGTATATAAATAGAGTTCCTGTATTCATACTGTGTCTTTCATACATTGGTATGCCGTTAATCTGCAGAAATCATGCTTTATGCCGCATCGGACCTGTCGGAACCTTACACTACCCGATTGATACCCACTACCGGCCGGTAGTCGAGCAATGACCCAGACCGTCGTGGCAATTACCGCTCTTGCGCAGCAATGTGCGCCGGAGGTCGCGACCGAGGCGGTTGTTCCACTCGTCATGACAGAAAGCGGCGGAAACGACCTGTCGATCAACATCAACAAGGGCCCGCGCGTGCGTGTGCGCTCAGTCGCACAAGGGGTGGCGCTGGTACGTCGGTATATCGCGGCTGGCTATACGGTCGATGTGGGCTTGGCTCAGCTGAACTCGGCCAATTTCGCGCGGCTGGGCGTCACGGTCGAGCAGGTATTTGATCCGTGCACAAACCTGCAGCTTGCCTCCTCAATGCTCCAAGAAGCTTATCGTCTCGCCAGCCGTCACTATAATGGTCTGGACGCTATCTCAGCGACCTATTCGCTTTATAACACCGGCACGCTGACGCGCGGCTTCCGCAACGGCTATGTCGATCGGGTGTGGTCCGCCGCGCGCGAAATGGGCTCGATTCAAGCGCCGCGCCCGATCCAGACGACGCCGGGCAGAGCACCGACAGCGCCCCCTGCCAAACGCTATGCCGATGCCGATAGCTGGGTGGTCGGGCAGATCGCCTCGAATGCTGTCGAGGTGTTCAAGTGAGTGCCGAGAACATGGTCGCGCGGGGCGATCGCACTATAGAGTCTACTGTCGAGGAGACGGCGACATTTCAGATGCCGCCCGAACTGGCGTATCAGTATCAGATCCGCGTTATCGAACCGAGCGACGGCAGCGAGCGTCGTGTCGGCATGTTCCTGCCTAGGGATCGGGAGATTCCGTCGATCGAAATCGTCGGAAACGGCGACCGGATTGTGGCGCGCAATGAAGACCCGGAGACGATCGCTGCCCTGACCAAGATCGCCAAGCACAATGATTGGAAAGGGATCGACGTCGAAGGCTCGCAGACGTTTCGTAAAGCCGTGTGGGCAGCTGCTTCCCGCGAAGGTTTGATCGTCCGGGGCTACGAACCGGAGTTCGGCGAGCAAGCGAAGATGGAAGAGATGCGCCGCGCCGATGCAACGCGCCGTCATCGGGGGACAACCGAGGCGCCGCCCCCTACCCCCGAGCAGGTCACGCCTATGTCCGCTGTCGAAGCGAACGTAGCGACGATCACACCAAGGACGGTTGATGCCGATCGCGATGCGAAAGCGCAGGATTGCCCGCCCGCAAGCAACGGCGCGGAGTTGTCAGATGCGGATCGCAGGTTGCTGCTGGGGCTAAGTAGTTTGATGCAAGACCGCAAAACGCTAGCCGAGACCGTGCACGAGGGCATGGATCCGGTAGAGCGCCAGTTGAAGAACGAGCGCCTCGGCCTGAACCGGGAAGTGCTGGACAACGCATTCGAGTGGGCGCTGGAAAGCCCAACGCTGGTCAGCGCCTTCGAGAAGGCCGGCTACGAGCCGGCTGAGCTGCGCCAGAAAGGCCGGGATGGGAAGTGGGACACAGAGATCGCCGACGCGATCTACGTCGTCCGGTCCGGACTCCACCGGGATGTGCTGACCGTCGAGCCCGACCCCGAGCGTGACGAGATCAAGGCGGACGTCGAGGATCGTTTGGTGGCGGAATCAACGATCGCGCGGGAACGGCAGCCCGAACCGGAACCCCAGATCGTTCGTGAGGAACGCGAGCGTGACCGCGCCGAGCGTGATCACGAGAGCGAAGACCTGGCGGAGCTGTTTCTGCACGGCGGAACCGAGCAGATCGCGGCCGAGCCGCGCCTCGTCGGCGCGCTCGAGGCACAAGCGGCGATGAAACTGCATATTGCCGCGGTTTTCGATGGTGACGTGGACCAGATGACAGCCGCGAACCTCGAAAGCCGCCAAATGATCTCGGACACGTTGCGGCGCGGCCTCGACGTCTCGGTCCGGGAGCCAACGCCAGTGCGGCAGATCGAACCGGTCGAACTCACTCACGACCTGGAGAGGTAACCTCAAGCCATGGAGACCGTCATGAAATTCAAACCCGAAATTGGCCGGATGATGTCCGATGCCCGCGCCCGGCAGCTCGTCGGCTTTGTCGGCGTGATGGCCCTCATTTCGATCGCGCAGCCGGCCTTTGCTGACGGAACCTCGATCGAGAGCGGCCTGAATACGATCAAGACCTGGATGACCACGGTAGCGTCCGTCGTCGGCGTCATCGCGGTGATGGCAGTGGGCTACGCCAAGCTGACCGGCCGGATGGATTGGGCTCGCGCCGTCACAGTACTGATAGGCATCGGGATCATCTTCTCGGCAGCGACGATCGTTGGCTGGATGGGCGGATCGGCCTGAGATGGACGAGAGGCTCGCCGAGGATAAGGTGTTCCTGGCCCTGACCAGGCCATCGGTGTTCATGGGATTACCGCTCGAGGCGATCCTGCCGATCATCATGGTCTGCATGGTGATGTGGGGGATTTTCCACAATCCCTTCTACCCGTTTGGCCTGTTCGGGGCGCTCTACTTTTCGGCGCGTTGGATCTGTCACTACGACTTCAATGCTTTCCGGCTGTGGGGGCTATGGTTCCAGACGGGATTTCTCTCGAAGAACCGCAAGTTCTGGGGGGGCGGGAGCTATTCTCCCGTCCGCCTCGCCAAGGGCGTGAAGCGAAAGCATTTCGGCAATGATTGAGTTCAAGCTCAAGCATAAGAA
Organism: Sphingomonas sp. CFBP 13603; assembly: GCF_014892665.1. Classification (NCBI taxonomy): domain Bacteria; kingdom Pseudomonadati; phylum Pseudomonadota; class Alphaproteobacteria; order Sphingomonadales; family Sphingomonadaceae; genus Sphingomonas; species Sphingomonas sp. CFBP 13603. Next base: position 108,817 of record NZ_JADBIA010000008.1, read on the forward strand.
GACCGCGCTGCGCGAGGCAGACGACGTCAAGTTCCTCCTCTATACGCGGCATGTCGACGAGACCCTGATCGCGCTCGAAGACGGCTCGCTCATGCGCATGTACCGCGTCGACGGGCGACCGTTCGAGACCAGCGACGTCTCCGACCTCAATACCTGGCACAACAAGCTCAACATCGCATGGCGCTCGATCGGCGACGATCGCGTCGCGCTCTGGACGCATCTGGTCAGGACGGCGACCGACCCGGTGATCGAGGGCGACTTCCATTCCGATTTCGCGCGCGCTTTGCAGGACAAATATACCGCAGCGCTGCGGGAGAAGGTCCTTTACCACAACGAATTCTACGTCACGATCCTCGTGCGGCCGTCGAACATGGCCGGCGACCAGATCGCGCGCATCTTCGGAAAGCGCCCCCCGGGCGCCGAGATCGACGAGCGCGCGCTGACGATCATGGCGGACAAGTGCCGCGACTTTGAATCGCTCCTGGCCGATGTCGCACCCGAGCCGCTGTCGCTCTACGAGCATGGTGGCGTGCTGTTCTCGCAGCCGATGGAGGTGCTCCACTTCATCCTCACCGGCGACCGCATCCGCGTCCCGTTGCTCAACGGGCGGTTGGGCCAGGCGCTCTATACTTCGCGGATCATATTCGGGCGCGAGGCGGCCGAGATCCGGCTGCCGCACAAGTCGCATTATCTCGGCATGTTCGGCGTGCGCGAATATGTCGCCAGCACGCGAACGGGTCAGTTCAACAGCCTGCTGACGCTCGATTTTCCGTTCGTGCTGACCCAGAGCTTCGCGCCGCTGGTCAAGTCGGACGCGAGCGACCGGTTCACGAAGAAGCACAAGCAGATGGTGTCGTCGGACGATGCCGGCGTGAGCCAGGCAGAGGAGTTGCTCGACGGCGTCGACGACCTCATGGCGAACCGCTTCGCCATGGGCGAGCATCACTTGTCGATCTCGGTCATCGACGAGAACCCGAAGCGCCTCCTGGAGCGGTTGGCGATCGCGCGGTCGGCCGCGGCCGACACCGGGATGGTAATGGCGCGCGAAGATGTCGCACTCGAGGCGGCGTTCTGGGCCCAGCTCCCCGGCAATTTCGCGATGCGCGCGCGCCCCGCGGTCATCAACACCCGCAATTTTGCGGCACTGAGCCCGTTCTACACCTTCCCCGCCGGTCGCAAGTCCGGCAACCACTGGGGCGAGGCGGTAACGCTGCTCAAGACGCGCGCGGGCTCGTCCTTCTGGTTCAACTTTCACCGCACTGATGTCGGCCACACCCTCATCATCGGACCGACCGGCTACGGCAAGACAGTGCTGCAGAACTTCCTGCAAGCGCAGCTCGAAAAGACCGGGGCGAAGCAGATCTTCTTCGACAAGGACCGCGGCGCGGAGATCTTCGTGCGGGCCTGTGGCGGCACCTACCTCTCGCTGCGCAACGGCGAACCGACCGGCTTTGCTCCGCTCAAGGGTCTCGAGCCGACGTCCGCCAACATCGCCTTCCTGCGCCATCTGGTGCGGGTGCTGGTGCGCCGGGAGAACCGGCCGCTCTCGGTCGCCGAAGAGCGGTCGATCGACGAGGGGCTGGACGCGGTCATGCGGCTGCCGGCAGCGTCGCGCTCGTTCAGCGCGTTGCGCGAGATGCTCGGCTATGCCGATGCCGAAGGCATTGGTGCCCGGCTGGAGCGCTGGTGCCTGGGCGGCCCGCTCGGCTGGGCGTTCGACGGCCCGCAGGACGAGGTGTCGCTGTCGGAGCGGTTCATCGGCTTCGACATGACGGACTTTCTGGAAAATCCGGAGATCCGCACGCCGACGATGCTTTACCTGTTCCACCGCGTCGACGCACTGCTCAACGGCCAGCGCGTGGTGGTGGACATCGACGAATTCTGGAAGGCGTTGCAGGACGATGCCTTCCGGTCGTTCGCGCAGGACGGTCTCAAAACCTTCCGCAAGCGCAACGCCTTCCTGGTGTTCGGCACCCAGTCGCCGGCGGACGCGCTCGGTTCGCCGATCGCGCATTCGATCATCGAACAGACCGCGACCAAGATCCTCCTGCCCAACCCCGACGCCAAGCGCGCCGACTATTGCGAGGGGCTCGGGCTGACCGATGCGGAATACCGCCTGATCCGGGAGGAGCTGACGCTCGAGAGCCGGTGCTTCCTCGTCAAGCAGGGCCATACGTCGATCGTCGCGAAGCTCGACCTCCGCGGAATGCACGACGAGCTCAAGGTGCTTTCGGGCCGCGAGGAGACTCTCGTCGCCATGGAGGAGGCCATTGCCCTGGCGGGCAACGATCCTGCGGCGTGGTTGCCGCATTTCTACGCAAACCAAAGGAGAAGCTGATATGTCACTTAGACGGATCATCCTGTTTGCAGCCGCGCCGATTGCGCTGGCTTCAGCCGCATCACCGGCATCGGCGCAGGGCATCCCGGTGTTCGACACGACTACTCATATGCAGGCGCTGCAGACCGCCCGTCAGACGCTCACGATGGTTGAGCAGGGCAAGCAGCAGCTGGAGACGGCCGCGAACCAGCTCAACTCGCTTCGCAAGCTGACGAACGTCAACAGCATCGCGCCGCAGTTACTCAACCAGCAGGTCCGCAATATCCTGCCAAACACGACGATCGATGCCTCGACCCTGCTCAGCGGCGATCTGTCGAAGCTGGGCTCGCTCGGCTCGCTCGCATCGAATATCCAGTCCCGATACGCGCTATCGTCGTCGGGTTCGGATGCCGACGCGGCCTATAACCAGGCGCTGAAGGACGCGACCGGTTCGTCAGCCGTAACGGCCGCGCTGGGCGAAAACACGCTCAGCATCACACAGTCCCGGATGCAGGGCCTCGATCAGCTCCGCGAACAATTGTCGAGCGCCCGTGATCCGAAGGACGTCATGGATCTGCAAGCGCGTGTCGCGGTCGAGCAGGCGCAGCTCCAGAATGACATGCTCAAAATGCAAGCGATCCGAATGTCCCAGGAAGGTCAGGCGTCACTGGCTCTCGCGGCAACGCAAACTGCTGCGGCTCGCGATGCAGAAGCAACTTTCAACGATACCCTTGCAGGGAATTGACGATGCGGAAACGACTATCACTATCACTAGCGCTTGTGCTGGCAAGTGCTGGTTGCACACAACCTGTCCAAGTTCCCTCAGAATCTCAATTTGAGAAGAACCCGGACTTGCTCAAGACGTGGCTCGATAAGTGCCACCACGAGGAATACTCTAACCTGGGCCAAGAAGAGACACGGCACATGTGCGGTTCTGCTGAGGCAGCCGCCATAGCCAAGGTTCAGCAACAGGCAGGTAAGGAAGCTAACGACACATTCAGCAACATCCTTTCTGGAAGAGAATAGGTCGCTCCAAAAGCGTTGTTGCAAGGTGAATATCTATGTCCCTTTCACGCCCTTTCACGGCCATGTGGAACTACATATCCTCTGCGATCGACACTTCGGTATCGGGTCTTGGCTCTGGCCTTGTGACATTTGTTGTCGCGCCGCTCGGTATTGCCGCGACCATCTACTTTCTGTTGCTGGGTTTTGCGGTGTTGCGCGGAGCAATCCAAGCGCCATTACGAGAGTTGGTGTTCCAAGCCGGTAAAGTAGGCTTCGTCATAGCTGCGGCGAGTTCTATTGGTTACACAACATTTGCCGTCAATGTTGTAACCAACCTGCCGGATGAGATCATATCGGCCGGCACTGGAACCCCAGTTACGAACCCGGGAACGACTTTCGACTTGTATGTTGTAGATGTAGTGAAAATTACGCGGCCGCTTTGGTTAGCAAATGAAAAAGTGCAACGTCAGCAGGCAGGCGGTATTTTCAATGTTTCTCTATCGATCCAAAAGCTAGAGTATTTTATACTCATGATGTTAGCGGTATTTATTCTTTACATTTTTGCCGCAGTATCTGCAGTAGCAGGATTCTGCATCGTGATATTCGCAAAGCTATCGGTCGCGATATGTGTCGCCCTAGCGCCCTTAGCGCTCGCCTGTTTGCTTTTTGGCTCGTCGCGATGGTTGTTTGACGGGTGGTTGAAGCAGACCGCTAACTACATCCTCCTTATGGTCGTAATGGCGATCATGACGAGGTTCGTCACCAGCCTTCAAACCACTGCAATGAACGATGTCATGACGAGTATCGATCCTACCGGCAACTACTTCCTCACGGTCACAGGCGTGGGGATAGGCATCAACGCTGCGAAGGTGCTTGTCGCTGTCGTAGCGGCGCTTCTGATCTACGCCGTTGGGACCCTATTCTTCTTCCATTCGCCATCGATCGCCGCAGGTATTGCCGGTGGTGCGTCGTCAGCTGGCCACGGCTTCCTACAAACCGGTGCGAACATGATGGCGAACCGCCTCATGCTCAAACGCGCGACGCAGAACAACAAAGACAAGGTTGGGGGCGACCAGAAGGGCGGCTCCGCCACGCGTTCCTGAGTCCTGCCCCTCTTCAGATCATGCCCCTCAAAACCGCCAGCGCGGGAAAGATACGAACGGAGACGCTATGAAAAGCCTGATCATCGTCGTGCTAGGTGCGCTGGCGCTGAACGGTTGCACCGGGAGCCGTATCAAGCCCGCCGCGGTGTGCGACGGCAAGCATCGGCGTCCCGCCAATTTGTACGGTTCGGTGCTGCCGAGCCTGCCGGTGCCACTGCCGGCGTCGCAGCAGCGCGGGGGGCAGTCGGCCGTCGCTTCGCCCTCTGGATCCGTAAAGGAGCCGGCTCCGACTTCGACGCCAGCTCCTGCTCCTGCTTCGTCGCCGGCATCCGCTTCGATGCCGGGGCCACCGCCGACCCCGCCCATGGATACTGACGGCTTGCTGGACGCGCCAGCCGCGCCGGCCGCGACGAATGTTCCACCAGCGCCACGCCTGTCCCAGCGCAGTGGCGCGCTGACCTACTCCCCCTGCTGAAGGAATCGCCGCCATGGGCGTGGTGAAGGCCGAAGACAAAGAGGCATATTTCGAGACCTCGAGGACGTGGGAATATGACCGGATGCGCGCGGCGATCCAGTCAAAGCGGCTCGCCTGGGGCGTGGCCGCCGGCGCCTGCACCCTGGCCGTCACCTCGGCCGGCGCGCTCGCGATGCTGGCCCCGCTGAAGACGGTCGTGCCCTATGTGATCCGGGTCGACAAGGCGTCGGGTGAGACGCAGATCGTGACGGCGCTCAAGGGGCCGCAGCCGCGCACCTATGAGGATGCAGTCAACCGCTACTTCATCGCCCAATATGTGCGGCTGCGCGAAGGCTGGCTCAACGATGCCGCGCGCGAGAACGCCTACACGGTGATGCTCATGAGCGACCAGGCGGAGGGCGCGCGCTACCTGAACGGCGTCCAGTCGAACAACAAGAACGCGCCCTCCAACATCTACGGCGACAAGGGCTTCGTCTCGATCTCGATCCGGACGATCAGCTTCCTTAGCCCGACGGTCGCGCAGGTCCGCTTCAGATCATCACGTTCGGCCAGAACACGCCGATCGCGCAGAACTGGAATGCGATCCTGACCTTCAAATACACCACGGCGCCAGAACACGAGAAGGATCGCAACATCAATCCGCTCGGCTTCCAGGTCGTCAACTACCGCTCTGACCCGGAGGCGTGACATGAGCAATCACCCCAATACCTCAGACACCGCCGACCACACCATCGCCCCCTTACTGCCAGCACTGCACAAGGAACTGGCCGCCCGCCTGTCACCGCCCACCGAGCTGGTGGTGACGGAAAGCGGCGCGAAGAGCCGCCTCTGGCGCGGGGTCGGTGCGATCTGGCGTCGGTTTGTCGCGCTCTCGGTCGTCGGCGCAGTAGCGATCGCACTTGTGCCCCACCCCGCCTTTGCATCCGAGACGCCGGCGCCCGGCGCGAAGGACGCGCGCGTGCGCGATGTCAATTACGACCCCGACCAGGTGGTGAGGATCGTCGGCAGCTTCCGCCATGCGATCGAGATCCAGTTCGGCTCGGGCGAAACGGTCACCCAGGCCGCTCTGGGCGATACAGTCTCGTGGCAGATCGCACCGGTCGGCAATATCGTCTTCCTCAAACCCCGAGAGAAGGCGGGCGGCACGAACCTAATCGTGCTCACCAACGCGAACGGCTCGCCCCGGACTTATCACTTCAACCTGTCACTTGGGACCGGGGCGACGATGTACGGCATCCGCTTCCGCTATCCACGCGAGGAGCGCGCGATGGCAGCGCTGCAGGCGCAGCTCGCCCAGGCGCAGACCGCCAAAGCGATCGAGACCAGCATCACCCAGTCGGCGCTCGACCATGCCGTGATCGAGGGCACGCGGAACCTGAAATACACGGTCCAGGGCGACGCCTCGCTGCAGCCCGCCGAGATCTCCGACAATGGCGCGTTCACGGTGCTGCGCTACCCAGGCCATGCCGACATCCCCTCGATCTTCGCGGTCGACGTCGACGGCACCGAGACCATCGTGCCCTACGACGTTCGCGAGGACTTCGTCGTCATCCACGCGGTCTATCGCCAGATTCGCCTCCGGCGGGGAACGTCGGTGCTGTGCATCTACAACGAGGCACCGCTCAGCGACGATCGCAGCGATCGGACCGGCACCGTCTCCAATGTCGTGACTCGCAACGTGAAGGGGCAATAACATGGTCGGTACTGTCATTGACCGGGGCGGCGACGTCGCTGCCGACACGGTGCCCGGCGACGAGCGCGACAGCCCCGTCACGCGCAGCGGTGGATGGAGCAATATCGCCTTTATCGGTGCAGGCATCGGCCTGATCGGCGCCATGGGCGGCATTGCGATCGGCTACGGCGCGTTTCACCACAGCGCCACAGCAACGACGGCCGAGCAGCCGGCCAAGGCCAGCGACCGGTCCGTCGACGACGTGATGGGCTCGCCAGACGCGCAGCGGGAGGCGCTGGCCGGCCAACTCGGCCAGCCGGGCGCAGTGCCGACCGATATTTTCGGGCGGCCGATCCCCGCGGGCCAAGGCACGCAGATGGCGGACGCCAACGGCAACACCGTACAGACGACCGGGACGACGACGAACGGCCAGGAATCGCCCGCACAGCGTCGCGCCGAGCAGGCGCGCAGCATGGCGGATGCGGCACGCCGATCGCCGATCATGGCGTTTGGCAACACGGGCACGTCGTCGGCCATGTCCTCCCCTCAGGCTGCCGGCGTAGAGGGGCAGTCCCAACCACCCGACCCTCAAGGCGGGCAATCGACCGTCGCGCGCCCGGATTTCAGTGCGAGCGGCTTCGCCCCCCCTAGCCAAAGCGGGCAGACCACTGCCGAAAAGGGTCCGACCGACTTCCGCGGCCAACTGAGCCATGCCGCCATTCAGACCGTGCGGGCGACGATGGTCGCGGACCGCAATCTCCTCCTGAGTGCGGGTACGGTCATCCCTTGTACGCTGCAGACCGCGATCAACTCGACCCAGGCCGGGTTCGTGTCGTGCGTCATCAACCATGACGTCTATTCGGAAAACGGCCGCATCGTCCTGCTCGACAAGGGGACAAAGGTGCTCGGTCAATATTCGGGCGGCATCACGCAGGGGCAGGCCCGCCTGTTCGTGGTGTGGACCCGGGCACTGACCCCGCGCGGGGTGGCGATCGATCTCGGCTCGCCCGCGGCCGACAGCCTTGCCCGTGCGGGTATGCCGGGCGGCGTCGACACCCAGTTCTGGGCGCGGTTCGGCGTCGGGCTCGTCATCTCGGTGCTGGAGGATGCGTCGCAGATTGCGGGCCGGGCCGTTGCCAACGCTGGCAGCAACACGACGCAGGTTCCAGGACATACGGGGGAAACGGTTCTTCAGAACACGATGGACATCAAGCCGATCCTGAAGAAGAACCAAGGCGATACCGCGGCGATCTTCGTTGCCAAGGATTTCGACTTCAGCTCGGTCTACGACGTGAGCCTGAGGCGTTAAGCGATGGCCTCGAACCCTACGTCGCTGATCTACGCGCACAACGCGGCACCGATCCAGCGGCACCTAGCGCGCGACGATGTGAGCGAACTGGTCATCAACGCGCCAGGCATGGTCGGGCTCGAGACACGCAGCGGCTGGGAATGGCATGAGGAGCCCGCGCTCGACAACGCCGCGCTCATGACGCTTGCCAAGCTGATCGCAGGCCTGACCAAGCAGGACATCAATTCTGAATATCCGATCTGCTCCTCGGTGCTGCCGGGCGGGGAGCGCGCGCAGGTCGTGGTGCCGCCCGCAGTCGAGCAGGGCTTCATCTCGATCACGATCCGCAAGGCGTCGGGCGTGACGATGACGATCGACGATTTCGAGCGCGCCGGCGTGTTCAGCGAGGTCCGCGCGCACGGCCTCCACGCCGACGTCGACGGCGAACTGCAGCGACACCGCGACGCCGGCGACTGGACGGCGTTCTTCAGGCGGGCCGTTGAGGCACGCAAGAATATCCTGATCTCGGGTGCGACCGGCTCGGGCAAGACGAGCTTCTCCAAGGGGCTCATCAAGCTGATCCCGGACGACGAGCGGATCCTGACCATCGAGGACACCCGCGAACTGGTCGTGCCCCAGCGCAACCACGTACACATGATGTACGCCAAGGACGGCAAGAGTTTGCAGAAAGCCGGTGCCAAGGAGTTGCTGGAATCGGCGCTGCGGATGCGCCCCGATCGCATCCTCCTCCAGGAGCTGCGCGACGGTACCGCCTTCTTCTATCTGCGCAACGTCAACTCGGGTCATCCCGGCTCTATCACGACCGTCCACGCCAACACGGCCGAGGGCGCGTTCGAGCAGCTGACCCTGCTGGTTAAGGAATCCGAGGGCGGCAACGATCTCGATCGTCACGACATCCGGGCGCTGCTGCGCTCGCTCGTCGACATCGTCGTCCAGATGCACCGGCTGCCGCCGGGCGACGGACAGCCGGCGCGCTACCGGATGACGGAAGTGTGGTTCGACCCCGCGAGCAAGTCTCGCGAGGGAGGAGGGAAGTAGCGTGAGCGGTAAATGGGTGCGGAGCGACGGGGGGGCGCAACCAGGTGCGATCGCGTTCCTGGCTATCATCGGCCTAGCCGTCAGCGCGGCGATCGGCGCGGTGACGGTGCTATGGAGCGCACATCTCCTCACCATCCATACGCAGTGGGCGAAGGTGCCGACAGCACTCTGGGCGCTGAAGACCTATCCGATCGTCTACAAGCCGTTCGCGGTCGGCTTTGCCGTCGGTATCGTCCTGACGATCGTCACGATAATCTCATCGCTGTTCACTCGGCAGAAGCTGCACGGCGAGGCGCGCTGGGCGCGTATCGGCGAGGTACGCAAAGGCCAGATGCTCGCGCCAGCTGGAGTCGTACTCGGCAAGTTCAAGGGCAATGTGATGCGCTTCGGCGGATCCGAGCATGTCATGCTCGAAGCGCCGACCCGCGCCGGCAAGGGCGTCGGCATCATCATCCCGAACTTGCTCGACTGGCTGGGTTCTGTTGTCACGCTCGACATCAAGCAGGAGAATTACGCCAACACGGCCGGCTATCGCAAAGAGGTGCTTGGGCATCAGGTCCTGCTGTTCAACCCGCTTGATCCCCAAGGACATACGGTGCGCTGGAATCCGCTGAGCTATATCAACCGGCGTGATCCGGTCGAGGTCATCAACGAACTGCAAAAGATCGCGGCGATGCTCTACCCCGATCCGCTCACTGGTGAGAAATTCTGGGCCGAGGGCGCACGGACCGCGTTCCTCGGCATCACCGCCTATATCGCCGCGACTGTCGACGACGGCGAGGACGCCCTGCCCTTCACGCTCGGCGAGGTGTACCGCCAGTTCGCGGCTGGCAATGCCCAGAAGCGGTTCTCCAAGATCATCGCGCAGCGCGCAGCGGCCGGAAGGCCGCTCTCGACCGCGTGCGTTTCGGCCATTCAGGATTACACGAGCTCGTCGGCAAACACGTTTTCTGGCTTGCGCCAGTCGGTCACATCCAAGATCAATGCCTGGCTAAACCCCTATGTCGATGCGGCGACGTCGGAAAGCGATTTTGATCTGAGCGTGTTCCGCGACAGGCACATCTCGCTTTACCTGAGCGTGTCGCCGGACGATCTGGAGCGAGTTGCTCCTATCTACGGCCTGCTCTTTCAGCAACTCATCGACCGCAATGTCCGCGAGCGGCCCAGCGGCGACAAGCATCAGGTCAAGGTCCTGCTGGCACTAGACGAGTTCGCGAGCCTCGGCAAATGTAGCGTCCTGGCAAGCGCCTTCAGCTATGTCGCCGGCTATGGGTTGCGGATGTTGCCGGCGTTTCAGTCGCTTGAGCAGATCCAGGGCGTCTACGGCGACAAGGTCGCGGCCGACATCGAGCGCAACTGCGCGGTACGGCTCGTCCTGCGGCCGGCCGGGCTGTCGGAGGCCAAGAAGATCTCCGAGCAGCTCGGCAGCTACACCTTCAAGGCGCGGTCGCGGTCGATGGGGACATGGGGCGGTAGTGGCGGCTCGACGTCGGTATCCGAGCAGCGCCGGCCGCTGATGCTGCCCCAAGAGGTCGAACTGCTGCCGGAAGACGATCTCATCGTGTTCCGGCGCGGCATGTACGCGACCTATGGTGTGAAGATCCGCCATTATAAGGAGAAGACGCTGGCCGAGCGGACGAAGATACCGGCGCCGCAGATGCCCCAGATCCGTGTCGATCCGGCCGTCTCGGCCAACAGTCTTCGCGTCATCAGCGCAACCTCGACCGACGACGCTGGTGCAGCAGCCGGATCGCTTGGTTCGGAGACAGGAACGGGCAGGTACCGATTGAACACTGCCGCGATAACTGCGGCGAAGGCAGCTTCACCGAAGGATCGTGTCGCGGAGCTGTTCAGGGGTGTTGTCCTGGAAAAAACCAGAGCCGCGTGACCGCGACGTCGGCCGAAAGGTCGCCGAAAGGTCAGCGCTCGATATCGCCGTGGTCGATGTCGCGGATCGGGAATGCCGATAATTGCAGCTGCCGACGGCACATTAATTGTTGTCATGGAAGCGGTACAACAACGCTGTCACAAACCTGCCTATTTCTGCTTCAACCACGGACGTCTTGCGAATTTTTGAAACGGCATCTTTTTGGGAAAAGCTGAAGCTCCGCGATGTCGACTACCGCCACGCGCCTTACCGAAAACTGCCGTTCCGCTCCCCACCATTATCGCCTTAAAGCAGCCGAGCGTGCGAAAAACCCGGTCTCAAACAAGACTTGCGACAAACAGGTGTTTTCAGGACATACCATTCCACTGGCCGGCAGCGGTTTCCGTGTCGCAAAAATCAGTATAGTTGCGACATGTCTTGGTGCAGCCGCTAGTCTGCGTGGTCCGCCTCATAGTGGGAGAGCCAAAAGCGGCTCTCCCACTCGGGGATCACACAGTTACGACGATCTTGCCGATCTGCTCGTTGGATTCCAGGAATTCCGTTGCTTCCTGGATTTGGTCGAACGGGAAGGTCCGCGACACCAAAGGATCGAGCTTGCCGCTTTCCAGACCCTCGGTGATGAAGGTCTTGGCTCGCGCGAGTGCGTCATCGTCGCTGACGATCTCTGTGTAGAGATAGCCCTTGATTGTCAGGCTCTTACCCAGCACCGCGAATTGCGGGAACGGACCGTCGTCCGGGCTGAGCGCACCATACTCGAGCAGAATGCCACCCACGGCCATGACCTCGGCAAACTGTGCAATCGCAGGACCGCCGATCGGATCGAACACCACGCGGGCGCCCTTCCCGCCGGTGATCTCCTTCACACGTTCTGCAAGGTCGCCGTCGGCGGTGGCGATCACATGGTGAGCGCCCGCATCCGTCAGCGCCTGCGCCTTGGCATTCGTACGGGTGGTCGCAATCACCGTAGCCCCGACACTGCGAGCCACCTGGATCGCCGCGATGCCAACGCTGCTCGATGCGGCTGACACGATGACAAAGTCCTCTGCGGTGACCTTCGCCTGATCGATAAGCGCACCCCAGGCGGTGACATACTGCATCCAGGAGGCTGCTGCCTTCTCGAATGAGAGGGCGGCGGGGTGCTTGACGACGTAGCGCGCCGGGATGTTGATGATCTCACCGTAGGTCGACCAGCGCGACATATCGAGCGTCGGGATGACGCTAACGGCATCGCCCTCCGCGAAGCCTGACTCGTCGCTACCGGTGGTCTTGACCGTGCCTGCGGCCTCGTAGCCGAGCCGCGAGGGGAACTCCGCTTCTTGCAGGTAAGCGCCGTTGCGGAACATTACCTCTGCACGGTTCAAGCCGATCGCTCGAACTGCGATCTGCACCTCATCGGCGGCAGGTGCAGGAACCTCGATGTCATCGATACGCAGAACGTCTGCAGGCCCGTATTCGTGAAAGCGTACAACGCGGGTCATGGTCTGATCCTCTGGTAGATAGATGGCTATTGGAATGGAGCGGTTCGGGCGGCGTTTACATATTGATGGCGCGGACGAGGCGAACGCCCCAGTCCTCGTCAGGGTTCGTGGTTCCGTCACCCAGGCGCTCCTGCATCACCGCAACCGCCAGATCCCGACGCTTGGGCAACCTGTCCTTCTCCGCAGCGGCGAGAGCCGCAGGAATCTCGGCGAGGGTCAGGTCGGTGCAATAGACCGGCGCGCCGGCCTGCTGACGCCACGAAGCCGAAAGTGAGCCGGCATCGAAGGCATCCAGGCCGGTATCGCTGACCAGCGCCATTGTGATCTGCCGATCGCGCTCACGATCCACTGCAACGGGAATGGCGATCCGATCCGGTGTCCCTGCCGATTTGCCCTTCTTGGCGAGAGAGGCGGAGCCGATCGCATTCCATGCCTTTGCGATCGGGCGGCCAAGTTGCTCAGCCACCCACAGGCTTTCGACCTGTCCGTCCTCGATCGCCTGGATCTTGGAGTCCCGGAACGGGTAATAGTTGGAGGTGTCGATCACGACCGTCTCGTCAGGCAGGCGAGCCACCAACGGCGCAATTGCGGCAATACGGTTGAGAGGTATCGCGAGGATGACGACCTCGACGTCGGTCAGCGCATCCTCCGTCGTCACGGCGCGGGCGCCGGCTGACAGGAGCTCGGGATCGATCGTCTCGGGCCCGCGCGAGTTGGCCACCTTTACCTCATGGCCCGCCTCGCTCAACCTGGTGACGAGTGTCTTGCCGATGTGCCCTGTCCCAAGAATGCCGATCTTCATGTGTCGTTCCTCTGCGATCATTGCTTCGCACCGGGAATTATGGTCAGGTACCAGAAGTGACAAGAACCTACCGAAAGGTGGGTTACCCACCAAAAGGTAAGTGAGCTATGCAGCGTGACTGGCAATGCGAGGACCCACAGCAGCAGCTTGTCTGGGCTGCGGCGACCAGCGAGGCCCTCCGCGTCCTGGAGGGAAAGTGGAAGATGGTGATCATCTTCCAACTGTTTGCCGCGCGGGTGCCTTTGCGCTTCTCCGAGCTGGAACGACGTGTCGAAGGCGTGAATCAGAAGATGCTCATTCAACAGCTGAAAGAACTGGAGAAGGACGGGATCGTCACCCGGACGATTTATCCTCAGGTTCCTCCCAGAGTCGAATACGCGTTGAGCGAGATCGGCCTGGCGCTTGGGCCGTCTATCGAAGCCCTTATCGATTGGACGTTCATGCGGCGTGAGGCCGAGACGCCATCTAGATCTGGAGAGTTAGGGTAACTGCCACTTTAGACGGCAGCTAATTCGATTATCGCACCGAAAACGGAATGGCCGCTTTCCTTCCCACCTCGCGACATTCGTTGGCGGATCGGAAGACGGGGCCGAACCCCGCGAAAGGGGGCAAACCTAACGGCTGCCGGCGCTCAGCTAAGGGTTAGATCGCAAGACAGTCGGACCCTCGACAACTTCAGGTTCGTCACATAGGCTACAGCAAGATCGGAATAAGGAGTGGAAGATGAAGGGGAATGCCAGAGAGCGATACCTGCCGGTTGTCATGTTTCCCGCGATCATGCCCATCATGCTATTACCTGGAATGAAAGCTGATCTTTCGCCTTATCTATATTACGGCATGTGGGGCCTCTCTCTCGGCTTGGCGGTTATAGCTGTGGCCTGGCTGGAAAAGGGTACGCCGCGCCAATTCGCGAGGCGTGGAACGCGAGCCTCGTAAGGATAAGTCGAATCTCGCCCTTGAGCCTTTCGAGAAGGCGGTCGCGCTGCGAGATGTCGGTTGTTTCCGGTCGACATCTCAACGGCGATTAAGCCGTTTTGCGTCCCTTTTCTGCCATTCCTGACCAATTATTTGTGTCCGCTACCATTGGCTGTAGAACGGTCGCATGAGGGCTCACCAACCCGACCGGTACGCAGTCTCCATTTGGCTACCTGCCCTGATTGGCAGCAGCCATTTGTGGCTATGGTGGGATAACATAGCGCCAAACCCTGTCATGCTACTGGGGGGCATCTTCTGGCTACTGTGCGCAGTCGCGACACTGATCCGACGGACGCGCAAACCTTCGACGGGACGGTAAAACGTCGCTATGCGTCAGGCTTAACCTAAAGCGGCCTGACCGCTTCCCAACTCGTACATTCCCAAAGTTCGATCTTTTGGGAAAGCGCGGGCCGTCTCGATCGCCGTTCGTTTTTGAGAACGCCGGATCGCGGGCTAACCATACTTAGCGCGGTGCGGCGCGGTGGGAGTAGCCAGCTCAGCGCATGGTAACGAGCAGAGGGTTGGCACCCGTTCACCTTGTAACTCGGATCAATCCTTCCTGAGCTACGGACGCGATCACCGTTCCGTGTTGATCGTGAAAGCGTCCGTGAACTAGCCCCCTATTCACAGTTAATGTGACGCAAGTTAATCCCTCGCTATGACGTGAGTTTAGAACCGTTAAGGTTTTGAATATAGGTGTAAACGCGAAGGAGTTCGTGTGCGCAACCAACATGAAACGTCCCGCCTGGACGCGCTGCATCAGCTAAAATTGCTCGATACCCCCGCAAGCGAGAGCTTCGACCGTATAACCCGGATGGCGAGCCAGATCTTCGGTCTGCCGGTTGCCGCGGTATCGCTGACTGATCACGATCGGCAGTGGTTCAAGTCGCGCGTCGGTGTTGATCATTGCAGCATTCCACGAGCCGGGGCTCCGTGTGCGGAGGTTGCCGAGTCTACGCAAGCGTTAGTCATCGAGGATTTCCTTGAGGACCCTGATTATGCCGAAAGCCCTCTGGGTCGTGCCGGTACCCGCTTCTATGCTGGCGCACCGCTAGTAACCAATGAGGGATATGGCCTCGGTGCGTTATGCGTATTGGGCACTGAACCGCGCAAAGCGTCATCTGCCGAACTTGCCGCTCTTGCAGATCTAGCCGCCATGGTCATGGCGCAGATCGAGCTGCAGCATGCTTTCGGTCGGATCGATCCCATCAGCGGAATGCCGACCAGAAACCAGTTTCGTGAGGATCTAATGGATCTGGCGCGAGACCATGCGGGAAAGCAGTACTTCGCCGTCGTGGTGGATCTGGCCCGCGAAGATCAGATCAGCAGAATCACGCGTGCCATGGGAGCTGCCCGCGTCGACCAAATGGTACATGAGGCGGCCCAGGCGCTGCGAGCTGCGCTTGGTCCGGGCCGAAATGCCTATCAGGTTGGCACTGCACAATTCGGGTTTATCTCGCCATCGGACGTTGAGTGGTCGGATTATATCGAGCTCTTGCGAACAAGTTTTGCATCCATGCGGGCTTCGTCGTCGGTCCGGTTTGTCACGAACGTAAATATTGGCGTCCGATCTTTCGTCGCAGGGTCGGTATCGGTTGACGACGTTATTCGTGGTGCAACGAGTGCTGCCCAAGACGCGAGGGAAGCGGAAGGAGCAATTGCGCTTTATTCACCGGCACGCGACATCGCGCATTGCCGCCAATATGGCCTTTTGCAAGACTTTGGCACAGCACTCGAGGCAGGCAATCAACTTCGGCTCGTTTATCAACCTCGGATCGACCTTTCTACGGGGGCGTGCATTGGCGCAGAGGCGCTACTGCGATGGCGTCATCCAGTCTTGGGCGACGTGTCGCCTGCGGAATTTATTCCGATCATCGAACAGACGTCGCTTGCCCGACCTACTACGCAATGGGTTCTTGAAACGGCAATGGACCAGCTGGCGGCATGGCAACGTGGTGGGCTGGCTATGACGCTATCTGCTAATATCTCGGCCGCTAATCTCGGCGAAGCAGACCTTAGCGAGAGGATTACGACTGGGCTTGCCCGGCGTGAGTTGCCGTTTAGCTGCTTGGAAATTGAGCTAACCGAAAGCGCGATTATGGATCAGCCCGATCAAGCGCTAGCTATGCTGCGAAGGTTCAGAGATGCAGGTGTTTGCCTTGCTATCGATGACTTCGGCACCGGCCATAGCAGTCTGGCCTATCTACAGCGTCTGCCAGCACAGATCGTAAAGATCGATCAGACGTTCATACGCGACCTGAGCAGAGCGACAGGATCCGACTTTGCTCTTGTGGAAACGATGATCGGCTTGGCTCATAGGCTGGGCTACCGTGTGGTTGCAGAGGGCGTGGAAACTGCAAAGGCGGCCGTCATTCTGGAAGAGCTTGGCTGCGAAGAAGCCCAGGGCTTCTGGTTCGCGCGGCCAATGGAAGCCGACCAGTTTGTCATGTGGCTTTCAGACCGGCGTGAGGCGTCACTAGCTTTTCCGTACGCTGCCTGACGTTACCATAAGCCGGGCCTGCGCGGCCTGCATCGATGCACAGCTAACCGGCGCATTTGCGAAAGTTTGGTATTTAATTAAGCAGCTTAGGCCATAATGCCTCGCTGAGGAGCTATTGATCGTGTCACCAACAAACGTAGATTTCGAAACGGTCGGACTGCACGACCTTGAGACGATGAGCACTGCAGACCAGGATGCGTTGCCGTTCGGAGTGGTCGGCTTTGCCGCTGACACGATCGTGCAGGTCTACAATGCGACCGAGGCTCGTATGTCAGGGTTGGATCCGGCCACGGTGGTCGGCGTTCCGTTCTTCGACGCGGTCGCACAATGCATGAACAATTTCATGGTGGCACAGCGGTTCGAAGACGAACCGGAACTCGATGACGTCTTCCCTTACGTTCTGACGCTTCGCATGCGGCCGACCAAGGTGCGGTTGCGGCTGCTCGCGACGGCGCAGACGCCGCGTCGCTACGTACTCATCGAACGCTAAAGGCTAGCCGAATGACCGATACGTCGGGCGAGGAGGAACTCCTCGAATTTCTATACGCCTGTCCGATCGGACTGATCGAATGCGACGCGACTGGCGAGATCGGATTGATGAATCCGCACGCCATGCAGCATCTGCTGCCGCTGGCGGGATCGCGCGGCGTCAGCAACCTATTTTCGGCGTTCGAACATCATGCCCCGGAACTTAGAAGCATGGCGGAAGCCTTTGCATTGCCTACAGGGCGCATTTGTGACGGTCATCGCGTTTTCGTAGACCTGGGACCAGGCAAGAACGGTGCGACGCCGAAAGTCCTTGCCTGTTCGTTGGTCAAACTCGGCGCTGACAGGTTGATGGCGACGCTCACAGATATAAGTCAGCAGGTTCTCCAAGAAAACCGACTGCGGCAGGCCGATACCTGGTTCGCAACGCTGCTCGATGGCGTCAACGGCTACGCCGCGCTGACGATCACGCCGGACGGCCAAATCGCAGCAGCTGACACCTGCTTTGCCCGCCAGACGGGGTATGAGCCGGCCGACGTTACCGGTCACAACCTTGCCGATGTCCTCAGCACAGATTTGCCTGGCGGCGATCTGCGTCTGGACGAGCAGCTGGCAATCGCTGTCCGTGAGGGGTGGCATCTTCAGGAAGGGTGGCAGCAACGCGCCGATGGCGAACGCTACTGGTGTCAGCGTCTCGTCGTCGCTCGCTCGGCACGCGACAATGCGACCTTACCCCGATTTTCGGTTGTGCTTCGTGATGTACCGCGTCGCGACACTGCGACCGAAGACGTGCGGCGACTTCTGACATGCGACCATCTAACCGGCGCGGCAAATCGACGGCATTTCAGTCAGGCAATGGCTCGCGAACAGCAAAGCTGGCGTGAACTTCGTCAGTCGCTCTCGCTGGTTGTACTCGATCTCGATCACTTCAAGGCTGTCAACGACGCACACGGCCATCCGGTAGGTGATACGCTTCTATGCCGGGTGACTGAGGCGTGCACCGCACTCCTGCCACCACGCGGTATCTTTGCGCGCTTAGGGGGCGAGGAATTTGGCGTTCTGCTTCCGCGCTACGATCGTAATCAAGCTATGGAGCTCGCCGAGCGACTTCGCGAAGCGATTGCCGATGTCGTCATCGAAGCTCCATTGGGCACTCTGCGGGTAACGGCCAGCTTGGCCTGTGCGACGCTCGACGAGACCGAAGGGTCGATCGAAGGGCTCATCGCGTTGGCTGACAAACGTCTTTATTCCGCAAAGCATGCCGGACGGAACCGCGTCTTTGTGGCTGAGACCGAGGTTGCGTGACTAAGCACCGCCTGCAACGTTCAGCTGTGCATCGGATCATATGCGGCGTCGTCGCGGCCGAGCTACGCCGTCAGCGCGGTACGCTGGTCTACGGTAACCATCTTGTAAATATACGGGTACATCCAATACGATCCAGCAGCCATAGGTCGCAAAGACTGACACAAAATCGATATGTTTAGCTATCTTAAGCGTATGCTAAAATTAACCGAAAATGTCAGTTTTTATTGACATACTGGCTGTTCAATGGCATTGGGTCGATAAAGCTTGACAGGAAGCGCCTATTCCAGACCGTATTGCCATTGTTACCTACAAGGGCACACCTGCCGGCGAGCTTAGCGAGCTGGAGGGAGGCGATAGCCGCTTCGTGTACAAGGATGCGTGGCTGACGCCGATAGCATGTGCGCTGCCGATCGAGCAGCCGGACCATTATCACCGCAACGGCCTTATCCCTTTCTTCGAGCATTTAGGGCCAGAGGGCTGGCTGCGCGGCCGTCAGGCACGTGCCGGCGGGACAGCCGAACAGGATGATTTAGGCCTGCTCTTAAACTATGGTGCCGACTGCATCGGCGCAGTTGGCATCCTTCCGGCCGAAGGTCCGGCGTTCGTCGCACCTGATGAACCCAATGCGCTGGAAGAAGCTGCAGCGCTCCCGGGCCGTACTTTGTCAGGCGTCCAGAAAAAGCTGCTCGCCTTTCGTGGCGAGAAGGGGTTTGAGCCGTGCGTCAAGCCGTCGGATCCGGCGACGTACATCGCGAAATTCAACCGCGAGGATTTGCCGACGCTCGTACAGAATGAAAATGTCTCGCTCGAACTGGCCCGCGAGGTACTGGGCAAGGCCGAAGTCACTGCCGCCAAGCCTGGGCAGCTCGCTGGCATCGAGGGTTTGGCTCTACTCGTCGAGCGATTTGATCGTCAGGGTAACGAAAAGCTTCGTCTCGAGGACTTCGCGCAGATTCTCAGCAAGCCCCGCGGCCGTGAATTCGACGGTAAATACCATTCCTCATACGAAGAGGCGGCAACCGCCATCACGCGCTTCTCCGCGCGTGCGCGGATCGATCTCGCCCGCTACTTCCGCCTCGTCGTGTTCAATCTCACACTCGGTAATGCCGATGCGCATCTGAAAAACTTCTCGCTACTCGAAGGCAGCGGCGGACTGCGCCTCAGTCCCGCTTATGACCTAATAAACACGCTGATCTATACCAACTATGAGCGCAACGTAGCGCTCGAAATCGGCGGCAAGAAGCGCGCGTTCGACACACTCGACCGCGGGCTGATCGAAGCGCTCGGGGTCTCGATCGGACTGCCGGCCCGGGAAGTGTCACGATCGCTCGACGTCCTGGCCAAGGGCTTCGCCAACGCCAAGACGCTCGTCCTTGGCCCTCGGGTCCAGCCCGACGATTTCCGGTTCAAATACCGCGAGATCATTCTCGAAAATGCCGCAAGGATCTTCGCATGACCGACTGGCCCATCGATTGGCGAGCCGTCGTCGACGAAGCGATTCGCCGGCGTAAGCTGGAAGGCCTGACCCAGTCGGCGCTGGCTACGCTGGCCGGCGTCAGCCGGCCGGTCGTCGTCGCGTTCGAGCAAGGCGAGATCAACCTGCGCTTCGAACGCGTGATTGCAATCCTTGATGCGCTCGGGCTTTTCGTCCAGCCTGGGCGGTCCGACAGCCTGAAATCCTTCGTGCACGAGGCTCGCAAGCGCTTCACCGAGCTCACTGCCAACCTTGCGGATGATCATCCCTCGCGGCAGCCGCTCGGTCATAGCGAGCAGGCTTATTCGATCGATGGCATCGAGGAGCCGCCGACGCTTTCTCAGCTGCGCAACATTCTCGCCCGCGCGCCCAAAACCTCAGGCTGGACGCCGTTCTGGGTGCCGACCAAGGACTCGATCAAACCGACATTCTTCGACGGTCTCCTCGAATGCTGGCTAGGTCGCCCGTCCGATGATCGAGTGTTCAATGATCCGGCGTCGAGCGACTTTTGGCAGGTGTCCCGCGCAGGCACCGCCTTTCTCCAGCGCGGCTATCAGGAAGACGGGCGCGATCTTGATGCTGGAACCTTCTTTGATCTTACCCTGCCAATCTGGCGGACCGCCGAGGTACTGCTCCATGCCGCCTGGCTCGCGCGGCAACTCGGTGCCAGCGGGGAGGATCAGATACGTTTCACCGGACGTTACACCGGGCTGTCAGGCCGCGAGCTCATCAGCTGGGCCAAACCGGGGCTGCGCCTCGCTCTAGAGGAGCGCCACCGCTCGCGTGCCGACAGAGTCGACCTGACTACTCTGACCAGCGCCTACGAAATCGATGTGGATCTAGAGAAGGTTGTCGGCGCGATCGTGCGCCCGCTCTATGAACGGTTCGATGGCTTCGAAATTCCCGATGCACTGATTACCGGCCAGATCTTCGATTTCCGGCGCCAGACGGCGGACTATTTCTGACCTCTGAGAGCATATCCAGCTTGTGCGTCGGGCGCGGTATCGCTTGCTGATGAGTGCCGCCCAGGATGCCGAGCCGGAGGCGCATCTATATATCGCCTGCCATTCCATCTTTGGGCGTTTTGCCATTGAAAATGCGACCACTAGCAGCGGCTTCCTTCCAAGATTCGAACGGCGAACAAGTAGGACGCACCCATGTTGATCGGTTACGCCCGTGTCTCAACGACCGATCGGGATCTGACGCTGCAACTCGATGCATTGGCAAAGGCTGGCTGCGAGAGATTGTTCACCGACAAAGCGAGCGGGGCAAAAGTCGATCGGCCAGGTCTAGCAGAAGCGCTGCATTTCGCACGCGCGGGAGACACCCTCGTGATCTGGAAGCTCGATCGGCTTGGCCGCTCGATCCGAGGTCTGATCGAGTTGGCAGCGGGCCTGTCCGCCCGCAATGTGGACTTTCGCTCCCTGACCGATGGGTTCGACACGGCTACTCCTTCTGGTCGACTCCTGTTTCATATATTGGCCTCGCTCGCAGAGATGGAACGTGAGCTGGTGAAGGAGCGCACGATTGCGGGCTTGGCGGCGGCTCGCGCAAGAGGCGTCACCAGTGGTGGCCGAAAAGCAGCAATGACGCCCGACAAGATCGACACTGCGCGTAAGCTGCTACAAGTTGGTCTATCGACCTTCTATCGCTACTGCCCAGGCGGCGCGGGCCTTCCCGATTGAGGATCGAATTTCGAGAATGGCCGGCATTGGCAAAAACGCCCACATCCGGACACCCGCGCATGTGATCCAAGCTCCCGATAACGGCCGTTCGTTCAGCTCATCTTCCTTGACTCGCTATAAGCGGGACCGGCCGCTTTTCTTCCCATTTCAACCATGCCGCTAACGTCCACACCTGGACGTTTATGCGGGCGTTCTGCGCTCCGCCATAATCGTCTGTGCCGGACAATGCGCCCCGTGCGGACTAGGCCTCGCGACGAAACACTGCCCGTTATCCTAACTCACGCCTGGATCAAGCGGCGGATAGTATCGAGGCGATCCTGTCTGCAAACCCCTTCAACATCGAGACTTTGCCGAGATCAGTTAGCTTCCGCGGTTCGGGATCGATGGCGCAAAGGGTCCCATAGAACGAGCCGTCAGCGAGGACGACTGGGAGTGAAACATAGCTTTTAAACCCGTATAGAGCTGGGGCGGGATGGCTTAACCACTTAGCGTTCCCCGCCACGTCGTCTATCACCACGGTATTACCGTGCTCGCGTATGTCGTTGCAGATGGTCGTTGAAACCCTCAGTTCCTCACCTGGCGACATCCCGAAGTCGATCTGATCGACGACCTGGCAGGCTATCCATCGTGTATCGGTAACCCGAGCAAGGGCGACAAACCCCATTCCGGTTGAAGCGGCAACTTCATCTAAAATCCGGCGGATACCGTCATCATCACCGTCGCGAGCGGCGCCAGCTGCAAAGTCATCGAGCATACTCGTCGTTACACGGTCCTGCCGTTAAACGGCAACTGGTCCGAACCGTCACGTATCAATTGTGTTTGAGTAGATACCGCTTTCCCGAATTGGTGTTAATGAACCCGGTGCCCTGCACGTGCAAATCGCGTTCCCGTCGTTTGATGCAAACTTAGAATTGCTACTTCAACCTTCGTACAGCTTTTCCAACGCTGAAACCGGAAAGCCACGCGAAACGCTCTGACATTTTGTCATGAAAATTAAAGGGGCATTGGTCTGGAACCCCTTCACGTTGACCGCTTTTCAAGCCCGCTTCATACGCATCGCGTAACATTGGTTCGTTTGGTTCCATTGACCGGCAACGCTCGAAGGCAACAATCGGATTGAGCGAGATCGATACAATCTCGGTGTTAGAACGCGAAATTTCCGAACGTTGGGTAGTACGAGATACCTCAGAAACACCCCCGGGAACCTTACAAAGGTTGCGATGCGACGGAATATCACGGGTGAATGACCGCCCGTCGGTATGTCGACATAACTGGGCTATGCAGCGTTATTTCGTAAACCTGACTGAACACGGTCGCCTGATCACAGACGATGACGGATTTCTTGCCTCGGGACGGGAGGCCGCTCGGGAAATGGCCGTCGCAGGCGCCCGCGAGATGATGGCGGCTGATATATTGCTCGGCAAGTTGTGCCTATCGACGTCGATTGAGATATTGGACGATAATGGGGTCGTCCTCGACCAAGCGCGGTTTAGGGATCTTGTTCGTGTATCTGGCGGCTAATGGCGGAATTGATTGCCGAGCGCATGGCTTTAACGGCGTCACGCTTTCCCTCAGTTGACGCCCTGGCGGTGCTCATAGCCTCAAGCTCAACCAACGTTAGCGGCCGGCCCAGGGCTCGTTCGAAGTAGCCCTGAACCTTACTTGGTTTCATTTCGAATAAATAACAAAGTACGAAATCTGCGATCTAACCTATGTTTTGCTGGTTAAAAAAAAGGGCGACAGCAACCGGCATTAGGCAATGTAAATGCCTCCAACTCAGTCATTCCGCTTCCCTGCCCAACCCGTACATTCCGGAAACTCGATCCCAATGGGAAAGCGCCGGCCGTCTCCACCGCCGTTCCCAAACGGGAAAGCGGCGCAGACGGCAGGTCACTTCCATAATGCTGTCTGGGTGCGCATGATGCGGCCATGATTGATACCGACCGCCTCTCGCTGACCAAGCCAACGCTCGCGGACTTTGATGACGCGTATGCGATGAGCAGCGATGCCGAAGTTGCAGAGTCCATCGGCGGCAAACCCGCAAGCCGGGAGGATGCTTGGACCAAACTCTTACGGAATATCGGACATTGGGCTTCTTACGGCTACGGTATCTTCACCGTTCGGGAGAAAGCCAGCGGTGCCTTCGTCGGCGAAGTGGGGTTTGCCCACTTCTCGCGCGGGCTAGGCGAAACCTTCGATCCATTCCCGGAGGCAGCATGGGTCTTAGCCACCAGCGCGCATGGCAAGGGGTACGCGACCGAGGCAGTCGCCGGTACACACACTTGGATGGATCGGCACCAGAATCCTCAACGTACCGTCTGCATCATCCACCCCGACAATCGGGCTTCGATCCGGGTAGCCGAGAAGCTGGGATATGTCGGTTTCGGTGAAACCGAGTACCGAGGCGCGCGTCCTACGATGTTCGAGCGCCGGTGAGCCATTTCCCGTCGTTTAATATCGACCCCGAAGTCAAGGTTTGAAGGCATAGATCATGCTCGAGGCGACGATGGAGCCGCTCCGGGGTGGTCGACTGAAGCAATCGCCTTTCCGTGGTCGTCGAGCGTGTACGTATACCGGGTGCAGGGTCGTTTACGCGGTCGGGACGGTGCCTGCCGCAGGATGGCTATTCGCGGATCGAGATCTTCCAAGGTTTCTCACGCAGGCTGCTCGCTGGGGAGCCGCTGCAACGGGAAAGGCGGAATGATCCAAACCACGCCCCGGCAGGGACGTTTCGGCGCGTCGGGTAGAAGCGACGCTATGGCGTAAGTTCGTTTGGCAACTCCTCTGCTGGCATGGTCATGCTGTGGTCACCGGCCGGCGCTCGAAGCATGCGCCGGACTTCAGCATCGCGTGCATGACGACGGAAAGCTTGCGCGCGATTGCGATGGCGGCACGCTTGAAGCCGACCTTCTCCCGAAGCTTGATCCCCCACTGGCGTAAATCGCTGTCGGCATGGGCGCGCGTCAGGATGACGGTCGCGGCTTCGTAGAGCAGTCCTCGCACGTAGACGTCACCCCGCCGCGAAATATGCCCGTCATAGTCGACCTCGCCAGATTGATAGCGTCTGGTTGTGAGCCCCAACCAGGCGCCAACCGAGCGTGATCTGGCGAAGTTGGCCGGGTCCTTGATCGCGGCGATAAAGGAGCAGGCGGTCAAGGCGCCAACGCCAGGTATTGAGTGAGAAGCTGGCACTGTTTGCTCTGTCGGGCGGTACCGACGAGCTGCTTGCTCAACCCAGCAACCTTGACACGGAGTTCCCGCCACACGGCCAGAAGCGGTAGGATGATCAGCGCTAATCCCGGATGAGACCCCGCCAGATCGCAGACATGGCCGTCGAACACACGGCCTAGCCCCTTGGGTACGATCAGGCCGAAGGTCTTCATCAGGCCGCGTATCTGGTTCGACAGCTGAAGCTGCATCTTTAGCAACTGGGTCCGCGCGGTGACCAACGCCTGCTGAGAAAGTTCGGTTGGCCGGATTTGCCCAATTTCAGGCATTTCAACATGCGAAGCGGTTGGCCGATTGCGGACAACGGCTATCGTTGTCACAACGGCACAATGCCGATCAAAACTATCTTCAGATCAGTAGCGCTCTTATGCGTCTCCGGCTGTGCGAGTAGCGCGGCGACGGTACAAGATGACCCGAGCACAGGGCTAACTCTGACGGGTCAGCCGTCTGATCTACAGGTTTTTTTGAATACGACAAAAATAGTACCGCATCAGTGGATAGTTGAACGTAGGTCGAGCAACGAAGATGGCGTGGCTTCGATCAGATTGCGGTGGCCTAGCCGTCCGTCGCCGAGCGATGTTGGCTCGATAGTCATCATAGCTCAAGCAGCCCGGTTGAATAGATTGCAAATTACTAATACCTCCATTGTTGAGCTTACCCCTTAAAAGTGACGGAGTTATTTTGCCTTTCTCTCCAACCCAGATATCATCGAAAGTCAGTCCCGATCGAGAAAATGATCTTGTCAAAACCGCCCCTTGCAGACATTCGAATCTTATATCCGACGGGCGGATGCGCAGATGCAGCGCCGCATCTAAAACTCATCGTCATGGTCGGCTTGCCGGTACTGATCGGACAGTTCGCATTCGACTGGATTGAAAGCGACTTACAGTCCGCCATCAGTCACCTTCCTACGAGAACCCTCCTCATCCTTGCTGTGGTGCTCGTGTGGGCCGCATTTCGGGAATACCGCGAGTGTAGAAAGAGGACCGTCCGCTAACCTCTCAACTCAGCAATTCTCGAAATTCGATCCCGGTCGAGAATGGTCTGGAAGGGTATAATTGCCCGATTGCGGGCATCTGTTGGGCAGCGTAGCTGTGCTGGATGGCGACGAAAGACCGAGACACGAGCCGAACTTATGGTGCGTTCGGATGCTTGACGGCATTCTTCCTCCCGGCAGCATTGCTGTCGAGTCATCTCAATGGCACGCTGACATGGTTAAAGGCGGTAGCCTACGTTGGGCTCGCCGCTCTTCTCATGGCTGTTCCATTGTTGTTCGCTGGTCGGAACCATACCGACTAATAAATTGCTAAAGCCAGGTATTACCGAAATTCGATCGATTCCGAGAACGCTCCGGCCTTCTCGATCACCGTTCCAGACCGTGCGAGAACTCGCCGTCACATGGGCACGGACGTCTGTTGTTAAACGGTGGAGCTGGGCGCAAATATTCTTGAGTTACTGCCGTGGTGGCGCTGTGGTGGCTTCAAGGGGAAGCCATTGAGCGCTGCGCAGCAGATTTGGCGAGCTTGATCAGGCCTGTACGACCTTGATCAACCCCGGCACGCCGATGAGGGTAATGGCTCTTCTTAGATTGTAGGCGAGCGCGGTCAGACTGAACTCGGCGCGAACCTTCTCCAGCCCGCGCATCAGGAATGCGCCCTGGTTCATCCATTGCTTGATCGAGCCGAACGGGTGTTCGACCGTCTCGCGGCGAACGGCAAGAATATCAGGGCGTGCAACCAAGCGCGCCGCCATGCGGTCCAGCACCGCCTCGTTTTCCCAACGGTTGATGCGCCGCCAGCGACTGCTGGTACAGTTCACCTTGATTGCGCAGTCCGAACAGGCGGCGGGGTTGGAATATTGGATGTTGGCGTGGCCGCGCGTCACCGCGCGATAGCTGATGTCGAGGGTCCGGCCACCCGGGCAGTGGTACGCGTCCGCCTCGGCATCGTAGCGAAAGAGATCCTTAGAGAAACGGCCATTGGCGATGGCGCTGCCCCGTCTCGGCCGGGCGACGAAGGGTGTGATACCATTCGCCTCGCATGCTTCGATGGCTGCCTGCGGGCTGTGTTTTCGCCTTCAACAGCTTAACTTGAGGCTAAGGCACGGTAACCGGGGCAAGAACCGCATGGGAAGGGCTCTTGCTCCTACCGAGATCACAAGATCGAGGCTGCGCTTCACAATTGCAAAACCGGGCACAGCCGATTTATCGAAGGGTTATGACAAAACTGCTGCCCTTGCACCGATTTGAACAATTTGGCTTGCTTAGCGAAGCTGAGCGCGAGGCAGTCTTGGCTCTGCCGGGCCGGCCATACACGATCGAACGCGGCCAAACGATTCTCCGGGAAAACGATGAAGCAAGAGGCTTCTACCTGCTTCTGTCGGGCTGGGCCGCGGTATGGAACGTCATGCCAGACGGCGGGCGACAGATAGCAAAGATCCATTTGCCGGGCGAACCGCTTGGAACACCAAGCATGGCAATGAGACGCTCGACCGAGAATGTGTTAGCAATAACCGAGGTCGTGATCGCTAATGTGCCTCTCGCTCGCTTTGGCGCACTGTTTGAAACACACCCACGCGTTGCCGCCCGATTTTTGTTGAGCGTTCAGCAGGAACGCATCGTACTTATGGATCGCCTTGCCGCGATCGGTAGAGTAGGGGCTGAAGCAAGTGTGGCTTCCTTTTTACTCGATATAAAAGAACGTTTAGAGCCGCTTGGCCTTGTGCAAGATAACAGTTTTGACCTGATGGTAACTCAAGAGCAGATAGGCGATGTACTTGGTCTTACTTCTGTACATGTAAGTCGCGTACTTTCATCGCTAACGTCTCGGGGGCTTATTGAGCGCAATGGAAGGCATTATCGACTGCCTAACGCCGATTTGCTATCGGCCACAGCGGCCCGGCCTGAGCGGCAACCTTTTCCCGATCAAGATTGGCTGCCTGCCGCACGCTAACGGTCGCCATCGAGCCTCCACAAACCGGACTTAGGCGCTAGGCACAGGTGGGTGAACGCGCCCCTCCCCTACAACTTCCGGCCAGACCCACATCCAGACATTCAGGTGCTCATTCCCGCCTCCCAACTTCAGCCATTCGTTCATCGGGCTGAGCGGTAGCGTTTGGCGGACGATCCATTTCCTCGACGGCTTGAAAGGGAAGGAGAGCGGACGGTCTGCTATATGTCTTTCGTAGTCAAAAGCGGCCAATCCACCGCAACGCTATAGAGTTGTGCCTGCCAGTTCAGTGACGAGGAACATTAGCGCGGTCCAAATGATTACCAAAATCGTCAGGACAGCGTTTAAAGGCCCTTGGGATTTTCGCAGTACTACGAACAGAGCGATTGCCGCGATAGCATGCGCGACATAGAAAATGTGGAAGTAATGGTAGGCTGCTACACTTTGAGCGCCTAGCTTTCCTACTCGGTCTGGATGAATATAGTTAAACGAGATTTTTGCCACCAAAAAGCTGATTACAAAGTGTGCAAAAAACCAAAGCCTTTGCATTTTCTCGCCCTTCTGTGTTCGAGCCGTTCCGCCAGCGTAGGCTGCCTTGGTGAACGTTCGGTTTCAGACACCCTTTGATAAGCACGGAGTGACCGGGATTGGGCGGTTCAAGCTTACGCCGAACCGAACACTGACTCATGCCAATACATTCCCGGTACAGCGAACCAATCCGCGTTCCCTGGCGCTTTGAACGCGGCAAGCTGGCGCATTTCGATGGCATAACGTTGGTGGAAGGCGATCAGTTCGCGAAGGTCGTCGTCATTCGGATGACGGGCAAGCCGGATGTGTAGTCCATCGCCTCGTCCCTCATAGCCCAAGACAACTTCCATCCGATCGAGCCATGCAAAGAACAGAGCCTCGTCGTTCTGGTGAAAGTAGCGAACGCGGTTGGCGATGAGGGTTGAGGGTTCTGCCATATCCCTCCGTCCCACGGTTGCAGACTATTAAGCAATGACCGGTTTTGAGTATCCGCAGATTGGGCCTGAACGGCGGACTATGGGCGAACGCGCCCTGCCCTACGGTTTCCGGCCAGACCCATTGTCGGCCATTCGCGCTCCCTCCCCGGCTTCCCGACTCCAGACACTCGTTCATGCTCAGGCATTCTGCTTATAGCTCGTGGTATATCGTCAGGAACGTGGTGTTGGGATGGGTTAGGCCTCTCGGACTTGGCTCCCATGCTGCATTGTCTTCAGCGCTTGCCGAACCGACAAGAAACTCTCGCATTCATGAAACATAGCTTGCGCGTGGGTTAAAATCTGCAATCTTTAGATTTTCATTCCCTTCTTAGTCGGTCGAGTTTGCTGGAGCATATCCGAATGCTGTCACGTCTATCTGTTCGTATCACTCTCTCATTCGGGGTTCAGATTTTATGCTCCCCGGTCGGGGCATCGGACCGACCAAACCCAGCAGCCGTTCAGGCTGTCACTGACGACTATTATGGTGCGAAAGTTGTCGATCCCTACCGTTGGATGGAAAACGGCAAGGATCCTCGCTGGATGCCCTGGCTGAAAGCAGAGGCCACTGCCGCCCGTCACGCCCTTGATGCGATTCCTGCGCGCGACCGTTTTCTTGCAAGTGCCACGGCGCTGTCTGGTGATCTGACCACGGTGCAAAAGGTCGTTGCCGTCGGCCAGACCCAGTTTATCCAGCGACGGAAAGCCGGGGCGGAAGATTCAATGCTTTTTGCGCGCATAGGGAATGCGCCAGAGCGGATGTTGATTGATCCCGCAAAGATTGCGGGCGGGGATCAGGTTCTTGATTGGTGGCAGACATCGTCCGACGGGCGATATGTCGCGGTTGGGCTATCAAAGCGGGGGAGCGAGGCCTCGGTTCTCCACATCGTAGAAACGGCATCGGGCCGCCTGCTTCCTGATCGCATCCCCAATACCGACTTCGGCGTGGTCGGGTGGTTACCTGACAACAGTGGATTTACTTATCTTACTTTCGTCGGTCAGAAAGGGACACCAAGCTACTATATTAATTCCGAGCCACGGCTGCATTTGCTGGGCACATCGGTGCCTGATCGGCTCCTGATCAACCGTGCAAAGTCACCGGTTCCGCTTGGCGCGGAACAGTTTGCGACTGTATCGGTCACCTCGGGCTCCAACTCGGCAGTGCTGGCAGTGGAAGACGGACGCCGGGAACAAGCACTTTACCGAACCGATATCGGCATGCTCTCTGCCGGACCCGCCACTTGGACACGGATCAGTGACTTCAACGACCTCGTTGTCGGCGCAAAGATATCTGGAGACAATCTCTGGCTTCTTTCACGGAAAGGGAACAGCAACGGCAGCGTCATTCTGACGTCGGCCTCCAAGCCGAACCTAGCCTCCGCGAAGCAGGTGGTCATTCCGGGCAATCCAGTTTTAGAAAGCATCTCGGCGACTAAGTCAGGCGCCCTCGTGCAGACCATCGAGGGTGGACAATCCGGGTTATGGCGCGTGAGCACTTCGGGGGCAGCGACGCGTGTGGCGCTACCTGTTTCCGGCACGGTTCGTTGGATTGAAAATGAACCGACGTCGGACACGGCGTATGTCAGCCTTGCCGGCTGGTTCACACCGGCAAGACCCTATAAGCTCTTAGCGGATAACACTGTCCAGGATATGGGTCTGGTACAGGCGCCTCGCAGTCTTGATCCGAGCCGCTACGAAGTCCGGACGTTGACCGCCACGGCGCGGGACGGAACGAAGGTACCGTACACTGTGGTGATGCGTAAGGACATCACCTCCAATGGCCGTAATCCGCTGCTGATCGAGGCTTATGGCGCCTACGGCATATCGCTAACACCTGACTACCAAAGCCAGCTTATCCCTTTCCTCGATCTTGGCGGTGTATTCGTAACTGCGAATGTCAGAGGTGGTGGTGAGTTCGGGCGCAGTTGGCATTATGCCGGTAAGGCAGAGACCAAGGCAAATACCTGGCGTGATGCCATTGATGTCGCCGAGGCATTGGTCAAAAACAAACTCACGTCTCCAAAACACATGACCATCATGGGTACATCAGGAGGCGGCGTGATGGTTGGCCAAGCCGTCAACGAGCGACCGGACCTATTCAATGGGGCCATCGCCAACGTCGGCTTCATGAACCCTATCCGTTACGTTTCCGAACAGAACTTTGCTGATATTCAGGAATGGGGCGGACCGATCACCGACGAAAAATCGTTTAAGACGATGTTCGATCTTGACCCGTACGAGCATATCCGGTCAGGGGTTCGATATCCGGCAACACTCGTTGTAAGTGGTATAAACGATCCGCGAGCTGCTACTTTTCATAGCGCGAAATATGCCGCCAAGCTTGCCGCAGGCACGGCCAGCGGTGAGCCCGTACTTCTTCGTATAGATTTTGACGCAGGTCACGGAGTAGGATCGACACGAACGCAAAGGGAAGAACTTTGGACCGATATCTATAGCTTTGCTCTTTGGCGCGGAGGATTAGCAGGTTTTCAGCCGAAGTAGTTCGCGAGATCGTAGTTCATCAGACAAGTGTTTTTATACCAGGCGAAACCAAGGCCCGGAACAGATCTGCGTACCGTTGGCATGCAGGATGCGGTGGCGTTTAAGGCTAGTATAAGATTGCTAATTGCATGTGACGGTGACCCACATTCGAACACTCAAGCTTGCTTCTGTCAGCCCCAACTTTCGCCGCTCATTCATGCTGCCCTACGTATCTGATACTTGGCGCGCAGAGAGCAAAGGTTACGCCTGAGACAACAACCGGCTGATCAAAGGCATACTTCTCAGCCGTTCCCCTGTAGCTGAAGCCAGAGCGTTCGCCAGCGCAGCCGCGGTCGGCCCCTGGGCACATTCACCGGTACCGAGGAAAGGCGTGCCCGGCCGGTCCACGACCTCAACCGTCACGCTGAGCGGGGCATCGGCAAACCGGAGTATTGGATAAGTGCTCCAGTCGTAATCGGTCCGGCGCGCACCGTCGTGCCCGGCCGCTTCGAGTGCGGTCCAGCTCAGCGACTGGACGATGCCGCCCTCCACCTGATTGCGGATGCCATCCGGGTTGACGGCTTCGCCGCTGTCCACGGCAGCGACGGCGCGGTGGACGATCAGCCGGCCTTCGCCGGGGATACGCTCGACGTCGAGCGCGATGGCGCAATAGGCCCCGTGGTTCTTGTAGCGGGCAAAGGCAAAGCCTCGCCCGCGATTGGGGGCGGATCGGTATCGCGCCCAGCCAAACCGTGCTGCGGCCTGCCGGATCACGGCGGCCGCATGTGGATCGTCCAAGTGCGCCAGCCGGAACGCGACTGGATCGCGGCCTGCTGCAGCCGCGAGCTCGTCCATGAAACTTTCGAGCGCGAAGATGTTCAGGTGTGCACCCAGTCCGCGCAGCGCCGAGACGCGTACCGGCATGTCGGGCAGGAAATGACTGACGATGGTCTGGTTGGGGAAGCGGTACAGCGGGATTGCATTGCGGTCGCCGCCGCCATTGGGCTGCGGGATCGGTTTCGGCGGGGTCGGCTTGAACGGCGGTACGACTTCGGCACCGGCGAGAAGATCGCCCGCCGCGACCGGTCGCGTGCTGTGCGTATTGCTCCACACCTGATGCCGCCAGTCGACGATCCGTCCCGATGCATCGAGCGTCGCGTCGACCTGCGCGAGCATCGCCGGGCCGAGCGGTTCCCAGCCATGTTCCTGCTCGCGGCTCCATTGCAGCCGCACGGGGACGCCGGGCATCGCGCGGGCGATCAGCGCAGCGTCCCCGGCCACATCGTCCGCACCGTTATGCCCGTAGCACCCTGCCCCCTCGCGGTGGACGCACCGGACGCGGTCGGCGGGTATCGCGAGCAGTTCGGCGATCGCCTGCCGCAACGGCTCGACACCCTGGCTATGGGTCCATACCGTCAGCCGGTCCTCCGCAAACAGCGCCACCGCACAGGACGGCCCGATCGCACCATGCATCAGATAGGGCCGGTCATAGCGTGCAGACAGTTGCTGGACGCCGTGCGCGCCGGGATCGTCGCGGTGGTTGTCGATCACCTGGCTTTCCCGCCGCATGGTCAGCAACCCGGCAGGCATCGGCGGTAGCCCCGGCACCGCGGCGTCACGCACCCAGCGGCCGCGATTGGCAACGCGAAGTGCCTGTTCGAGCGGCCATTCGCGAGGCCCGACGATCGCCGCGAAACGGCCGACCTCCACGACCCTGGCAACACCCGGTTGCCGACGTAGCGCACCGTGGTCGGGCGTCAGTTGCGCGCCGGACGATGGTCCGCGGAGGACCCGCGCGTGCACCATGCCGGGCAGCCGCATGTCGTGCACATAGCTTGGCAAACCGGTCAGCTTGGCGGGTAGGTCGACGCGCGGTACCGGCTTTCCGATCAACCGCCGCGCCTCCCGACGCTTGCGTGGTACGTCCGCCCTTGCGCGCACTGTGAGGGAGGTGGATGCGGCCAACTTCGCATAGGTCGCGCGCCGTCCCTGCCCGTCGAGCACGGCGCCATCGCGCGTGAACAAAGTGGTCGCCGCCACGCCCCACCGCGTCGCGGCTGCCTCGGCAAGCAACAGCCGGACGTTGGCGGCGGCGTTGGCGATCGCGGTGCCGCTCTGTTCCAGCGTCTGGCTCCCCGCGGTCACACCCTCGTTCGGCGTCAGGCCCGTGTCCGCGGTGATGAGGTCGATCCGGTCGATTGCGACGTCGAGTTCGTCGGCGGCAAGCTGCGCCATCGCGGTCTTCACGCCAGTGCCGAGTTCGACCTTGCCCGTGAACACGGTTACGCGACCGTCCGGTGCGATCCGGATCCAGGCGTCGAGATCGGGAAACTTGGCCAATGTCCCCGGCAGTTCGGGCGCGACCGTCGGTGGCCCGCCACTACCCTCGCCACCGCCGGTTTGCGCCAGCGCGGCAGCCGGCGCGAGCGAGAATGCGACCAGCAAGCCGCCCAGCACGTCGCGGCGTGACGCCCCGCTGTTCACGTCACGGGTTCCGCGGCATCGATCACGCCACCGCTGCGCATCACCGCGGCCCTCCGCACTGCGCGTAGGATCCGCATGTGCGTCCCGCACCGACATAGCGAGGGTGCCATCGCCGTCCGCAGTTCGTCCTCGGTCGGCGTCACCGTCTTGCGTAACAGCCCCTCCGCACGCGCCATCATGCCGGGGATGCAATAGCCGCACTGCGCCGCCTGCTCGTGGAGAAAGGCGCGCTGGACGTCACCCGGTTTGGCGGCCGTGCCCAGTCCCTCGACCGTCGTGACTTTTCGCGTGCCGATCGCACTGATGGGGAGGACGCAGGAGAACACCGGTTTGTCGTCGACCAGCACGGTGCACGCGCCGCACTGCCCCAACCCGCACCCGAACTTCGCGGCATGCAGTCCCAGATCGTCGCGCAGCACGTAGAGGAGCGGGGTCGCAGGGTCCACGTCGACACGTGCTGTTGCGCCGTTGACGGTCAGGTCGATCATTCGCCCTCCTTGCGTGCCTTGGCGACGTCTTTCTCGAGGTTCTTCCACGCCGATCCGGTACCGTGGCGCATCTGCAGATATGCGACGATTTCCGCCACGTGTCGGTCGTCGAGAGCATCGGCGAACGCCGGCATATAGGGCCCACGTGGCGAGACGGGCGGATGGAGACCCTTCAGGACAATCTGGATCGTATCACGCGGGTTGTCCTCGTGCAGCGGTGTGCCAAGTGGCAAGGCGGGACGTCCCGCAACCATCATCGCCGCGCCTGGCTCGTGGCATACTGCGCAGGCCCCCTCGTAGAGCCGCGCACCGTCGGGATGACGCTGCGACGCCAGCGCCTGGCGATCGGGCAGCGGTGGCTCGAACCGTGCAGCAGGCGCAGCGCGCATTTGCCATGCATAATACGTCGCCAGCGCATGAACATCGGTCGGTGCTGCACGGGCCAGGTTATAGGTTACCGACCCCATCGGCCCCGCCGCAGCGGCATGCGCGGTGCTCAGCCCGGTGCGGAAATAGGCATCGAGCCGCTCCACGGTCCACGCCCGTACAGCAGGAGAGTGCGCGTTGATCGGGGGCGCATACCAGCCACCCGACCATCCGCCGTCATACGCCTGCGCGCCGCGCTTCTCCTGCTGCAACAGGCCACGCGGACTGTGGCAGGCGGTGCAATGCGCCAGCGTCTCGCCGATATAGCGTCCCCGGTTCCAGGCGGCTGACTGGCTGGCGGCGGGCGTGATATGCTGGCGTCGGAAGAACAACAGCTTCCATCCGACAAGCAGGGGACGAAATCCGAGCGGCGGGATCATCGTGTTGGCCGGCGGCACCGAACGCACGGCCGGTTGGGTCATCAGGAACGCGTACAGCTCCCCCAGATCGCTTTCCGTCACGTTCGCATAATGGGTGTAGGGGAAAGCGGGGTACAGATGGCTGCCGTCACGCCCGACGCCTTCACGCATCGCGCGCCGAAACGCTGCCGGAGACCATGCACCGATTCCCGTCGCCGGGTCGGGCGTGATGTTGCTGCCGTAGATCGTTCCGAACGGCGTCTTGACCGGATACCCGCCTGCATAAGGACGTCCGCCTGCAGACTGGTGGCAACTGACGCAATTTCCTAGCCGGGCCAGATTAGCGCCGCGCACGACGAGCGCCGGATCGAACAGACGAGGATCGGGGCGCGTCACGGTTGCGATTGCCGGTCGGTATGCGATGATCGCGAAGATCAGGACGCAAACGCACAACGCCGCCGCCGCCCATATGAGCTTGCGCGTGATGCCGGACCGGCTCATCCTCGCTTATGTCCGGCGATCAGCGTTCGCCCTCGCCTTCGCCGCTCTCGTTTTCACCGCCCTCATATTCGCCTTCGCCGCGCTGACCGGCATGCTGTTGCGCGGCACGCGCGCGCCGGGGATTGCGGACGACGTGGCGCGACTTGGTCGAGCCCACGACGTGGCGCCCCTCGCCTTCGCCCTCACCCTCGCCGCGCTCGTTCTCGCCACCTTCGCCGACCTGGTCGACCGACGGCGCCGGTGGTTTAGCTGCCGCTTCGGCCAGGATCGCCTGGCCGGATTGCGCAACGACGAAGGCGCCGACGCCCATCCACAACTTCGTACGCATACTAATTCCTTACTCGCCAACGCGTTGGCCGCATTGTCTGGGACTGGTAGAGCGCCCGCCCGACATCCTGTCGATGCTGCGAGAACCCTGATGTTGATCATGATTGCCAACGTTCTGGACGCCGACAATCTCCAGTCGCTGCGAGATAATCTCGGCAAGACGCGTTATGTCGACGGGCGCCGGACCGCCGGTCGCGAGGCCCGCCCAGTTAAGCGCAACGAACAGGTCGACCGCGCCGACCCGCTGCTCGCGGACATGCAAGACCTCGTAATTGACCGGTTGCTCGCGAACCCCTTGTTCCGGATGGCCACGCGACCGCACGTGGTTCGCCCACCGCTGTTCAGCCGCTACGAGCCCGGCATGGCCTATGGCAGCCATGTCGACGACGCGATCATGGGCGGCATGCGCACCGACGTGTCGGTCACGATCTTCCTGTCAGAACCCGACACGTACGAAGGCGGCGAACTGGTGATCGAGTCCGCATCGGGCGAACAGGACGTAAAACTCGCGGCAGGAGATGCAGTGGTCTATCCGACGACGGCACTGCACCGCGTCGCGCCGGTTGTCTCCGGCGAGCGCCTAGCCGCCGTAACCTGGGTACGCAGCCTGATCCGCGATGCCGATGCCCGCGAACTCCTGTTCGATTTGGAAACCGCACGGCACGCCCTGTTCGACCGCCTTGGCAAGACGCCCGAACTGGACTTGCTGGCAAAGACGCAGTCCAACCTGCTCAGGCGCTGGGCCGAAGATTGAGACCGACCTTTGAACCACTAGGTAACGCTTGACCCAATAGACGACATTCAGACCGGCCTACTCACATCCCAAAAACCGCCGTTCATTCATGTTCCGATTGTGACCGCTTCTCGGTTGTCCTGGCGCGTGCTGGTAGGTGCCTACTCACCTTCGTCTCGAGCAGCCGGACCAGCTCCGGCTGCATAAACGCAAAATTGTCCGGCACATCGAGGCAAATCACACGCGTGCCTGTCAGAGCCGCCCGGAAACGACGCTGCAGCTTGCTCCGTTGCGCCTTCTCCATAACGAAGATCAGGTCAGCCCAGCTAACGAGTTCAGCCGTGAGCGGGTTCTCGGCATCATGGTTGGTCCCCGCGGAGTCTACCTCGAGATCTTCCCGACGCGAGAACACCTGCTCGGCGGTAGGGCTTCGCAGCTTGTTCTGGCTACAGACGAACAGGACCGTTCGGACGCGCGCGCTCAATCTGCCACCTATACACCATGCCAGGCGAGTGGGTATGGCGCAGCATCAGCCGAATAATCGACCTGGAGCACGCGACGGCGTCGCGGGGGATCAGCAGCCAGCGAGGCGTGTACGATAGGGGTAGCGTAGAGCCAAACGTCGCCGCGTTCGGCTAGACATAGCCGCTCGCCGGAGGTCGTTACCAAGCGCTGCACTTCGGCTTCACTCAAGCGACCGAGCCGGTGCGAGCCAGGCACGATGCGCAACGGAGCGTTGTTCGCATCCACTTGATCCAGGTGCACGCGCAAGGTCACCATGCGCTCGAGGATATCAAACGGCGGTTCGACTTGAATCAGGCCGGACTTCAACGTCCACGGTCCAAACCCATCTGCGCCAACCCGCTCCCTTACCACAATCGTGCGGTCCTGATGCCAGCCGA
Organism: Sphingomonas sp. CFBP 13603; assembly: GCF_014892665.1. Lineage (NCBI taxonomy): Bacteria > Pseudomonadati > Pseudomonadota > Alphaproteobacteria > Sphingomonadales > Sphingomonadaceae > Sphingomonas > Sphingomonas sp. CFBP 13603. The sequence continues at coordinate 146,207 of NZ_JADBIA010000008.1, forward strand.
GCGCCCAGTTACGCTCGGACGTCTTGTCGAACAGGATCGCACGAACCGGACGAGCGTCGGGTCCGAGCGCGGTGGCTGCTATCCCACCGATCGGTCCAGCGACGCCTAGAAACGGCTTAAGCTTGCGTCCTTCCCCGATCCGAACTCCAGGCACATTCGTTGGAAGCGCAGCCAAGGCGGCCTCAAGGCGAGTAAGCGCGGTTTCATCCAGGGCCTGGGCGAAGAGTTCGGCCCCGTCCTGGTCGAGGTCGAGATCGGCGGTCTGATCAAATCTCGCAAGCATGTTGATGAAGGTAGCCGAGACCTCTGTCGTGGTCGACCTCTCGACGACTACGACAGCGGTGATCCAGAAGCGGACATTTACCCTGAGCTACTAGCTTCCCGACTTCGGCCACCCATTCATGTTTTTGGCTTCGGGATTTCTGCCTGGCTGGACCGAACGACAGCGAGAGATCCAAGGGTGCCCCTCTCAGCTATTTCCAGATGGCAAAACCGCTACACGCCCCTGCCCTTGGCGGGTAGTGGATGCAGATGACCCTTGCGCATTCGGCTTCGATACCTGGGCGGCCGGCCCTAACATCTTCTGGCAAACCATAGATGGCGGTCGCCAGCAGGCCCGGTCGCGGAATGCCACTTCCGCCAACCACGTGGCGTGAGCGGCTCGGCGCGCTTAGGAACCTGCCGCCGTTCCTCGCCATGGTTTGGCGCACCAGTCGATCTCTGACTGCAATCACGCTCGCGGTTCGGCTGGTAAGGGCTCTGCTACCGGTAGCGACCTTGTTCGTGGGCAAGCTCATCATCGACGAGGTTGTCCAACTACGTGGGCTTTCCGCCCCTCCCGTTAGCCTTGCCGCATGGCTGGGATCAGGTCTGCTCGGCCGCTTGGAGGCGCTGCTGCTCGCCGAACTTGCTCTCGCCATCACCTCCGATCTTTTGGGCCGGATCGTATCTTTGGTGGATGGCCTACTCTCGGACCGCGTCAGCAATGATGCCAGCGTCCGCCTGATGGAGCACGCCGCCACCCTCGATCTTGCCGACTTTGAGGATGCTGCCTTCCAGGACCGCATGGATCGCGCGAGAATGCAGGCAAGCGGGCGCATGTCGCTGATGGGCCAGCTATTCGGGCAGGCGCAAGACATCATCACGGTCGTGAGCTTTGCCGCCGGGTTGGTCGTTTACGCACCCTGGCTGATGGTGCTGCTCGCCGTCGCCCTGATACCTTCGTTCCTGGGTGAGGCGCACTTCAATGCGTTGAGCTATGCGCTAAGCTATGTACGCACACCGCAGCGTCGCGAACTCGACTATGTCCGCCAGGTCGCTGCCAGTGCGGATACCGCCAAGGAGGTCAAGATCTTTGGCCTCAGCGCGTTCCTTATCGACCGCTACCGTACGATCTCGCGCGACACCTACGATGCGAGCCGCCGGCTTGCGCTCCGTCGCGCCGTCTGGGGTTCCGGCTTCGCTGGGCTGGGTACGATCGCCTATTATGCGGCTTACGCCTACATCGCCTGGCGCGCGGTCGCCGGATCGCTGTCGATCGGCGACCTCACCTTTCTCGCCGCATCGTTCTTGCGGCTGCGTGGGTTACTCGAAGGTCTGCTGAGCGGTTTTTCTGCGACGGCGGGCCAGGCGCTCTACATCGACGATCTGTTCTCGTTCTTACGGACCGTGCCCGGGATCAGGTCACCCGAGAATGCATTGCCCTTCCCCTCCCCGGTCCGGCAGGGCTTCGTCTTCGAAGACGTTGGGTTCCGCTATCCGGGTGCGGAGCGTTGGGCGGTACGCCATTTGTCCTTCGCCCTGGCACCGGGCGAAGTGCTGGCGCTGGTCGGCGAGAACGGCGCCGGGAAAACGACACTCGTGAAGCTGCTTGCCCGGCTCTACGACCCCGTAGAGGGTCGCGTGCTGGCGGATAATCTCTTCAAGCCGATCCACATTTTTGAACCGTCGAAGCGTCTGAGCAGCTTCCAGCATAAGCCGGTTGCCATCTTGTTGAGATGGGCGGACCGCATCGATATTTGGATATGTTCGGCGCAAAACCTCAATATCACGAGCCTTGTAGAGTGCGTCACGCGTCACCGCATTTGCGTTGGTAGTGCTCCAATCAAGACTGTGCCCGGTTTGTTCAGCCAGTTGCCTTGTGAAGCTCCGAAGCGTTCGGCTGTTGCCTTCCGAGAAGGGATGCAAATGGTCGAGATCGCCATAGAGTTTCGCCATACTGGCGGCGAAGTCTTGAGTGGAAAGCCCCCTGAGGGCGTCGCCGCCGCGTAGCTCACCCAGCACAGCATCCAGTCGTGCGTCCACTTCGGGGCGCAAGGCATATTCGACCCTATGAGGATGAATAGGTTCGGTTTCGAGCCGGCGATCTTTACCGTGTGAGGGTGCGTCGGGACGATATTCGCCGGGCGCGTACTTCGGGAGGTCCTGGAAAAGAAATCGATGAAATTCACGCAAATGCGCTGCGTCGTATTGCCCATCAATCGGTTGAGCGATGAGCTTTCTTATACGATTTGCAACGAGAGCTGCCTCGATAGCCTCGACGCTGCTAGGCGGTTGCGACACCACAATATTCCAAAATAGCTGTATCAAGGGCTGAACTATCGAGCTTGCCAGCTACGTAGTCGGCGAACAGGGCCTCGGTCTGAGCGTCCAGTACGAAACCCTCCATCCGCACGCTGCCTCGGGCAAAGTCGATGGCGTACTGCCGACGAGCCTGTTCATCAGCGCTGATCGGAGCGGTTTTAATTTGCCGGTAGACGTTCATCGCGTTGCAAACTCAATGCGGTCAGAGGCAATCATAGACGCCAATGTCTATGATGTATAGGCTTTCGGAAGCGCGGGCACGGCGGTTCCGCTGAACAAGATCTTACGACTGCGACGCCGCAGCGCTACGGCTCCAAGTGCCAGACCAACGCAGCTTGCAACGATCGCCCACCGGATTGATCGCGCCGGCCGGGCAAGGTCTACTGGCGTTGTAGTAGCGCCATCGATTAGCAGCAAATCGCCGGAGCCCCAGGACAGCGAGCCAGCCGAGGCGATCACATCGGCTTCATAATTGAGTGCAAAATCCGCACAAATTTGCGGAAGCCCGTCACTATCAGGTCGCCGAGCCCAAGGCCGCTTCCCACGGCCATCCCGGAATAGCGTACGGCGTCCCCTGCATGAATGTCATCGGCAGGCCGTCGTTCATAACATCGCAGATATTCGCAACGACCTGCGCTACCAGCTGTTCATCCGGTCCGCCATTCTTAAATCAAATGTTAAATGACGATTTCATAAAGGGTAACATTCTGTCAGGACAATTGTTTGGTACTAAGTTTCAGCCGCACCGCAACAAGCGTTACGGCTGAAACTTTACATACGTCTAAACGAAAAGTCCTCAAAGCGCCGTCGACGTAATTACAGCCAAAAAAAGTCAAACAAGAGTTAACTGAGAAACACGAATCGAGCATCATCGACGATGTTACGTCACTTCGAAAAATTAGAAATCTCGAACGTGATTGGAAGCGTATAAATTAGCTAATTTAGTAGAGTGAAAAGCGGGTGAGGCGCTATCAGATCCTGTAATACTTCCAGCAATATCACCCATTGCTCTACTATCATCTAAAACGTGAGCCCATTCAGAAAATGGGTCGAACGCAACTTTGATATAACCACTTCGAAAGTCTGGCATATCGACATCATTCCGCCGCAACGCTGCTGACGAATTCATCTCATCGCCTTCGTCCGGCGACCCGCCTACGTTCTCCGGGGCGATGGGTGTGGGCGTCGTCGCATTGGCTCTCGCATTGATTTCATCGCGGTCCCAAATAACCCCGTTCGCGAATTGAACATTTTGTAATCCCACAGACGTACCGGTAAACTGATTGGCAGCCGTAAAACTATCACCGGTTGCATCAAGATGAATGGTAAGTGAGTCACCATCCCTAGAAATGGTTACTCCACTAGGATCAACGTCTGTAAGTAAAAGATTATCAGTTCTGGTGATATACGATGCGTAATCAAATAAGGTATCATGTCCATCACCTGCGGCAAACTGGATTGATCCACTACCATAGTAGCTAGTATACAAACTATCGTTTCCAGCACCTGGATTAACGATAAAGTTAGTATCAAGATTTAGCGTGTCATCTCCGCTTGTGCCAGAAATATGCGGTGTGGACTGCGTTCCACTTAATGGCGATGCTACAGATACAACCACGTCCTGATAGACCAAACTGTTATTCTGATCCTTAATCTCGACCGTGAACTTTACGTCGACTGTCTCACCCGGAGCGAGCGCGTCGAACGTTGATGATGGCGCAGAAAAGCTCCAGGAAACTTTTCCATCACCATTCACACTCGGTTCTGTCGTGATGCCCGCTGAAAGGTAATTTAGCATTTCCTCCCTATAAGGTAGAACGGCATAGGACGAAGTTTCATAATCAACGGACACAACGCTCACTGAGTGAATATCGCCCGCGTCAGTGTCTTCGAAATCCACGTATCCGTTGCTCGTCATCGTTGAACTCGACGATGGTAATATTAGGGATGTATGGATCTCGGAACTCGAACCGATGATAGGTGCCATCCCAGACGATGGAATGTTAGCCTTATCCGTAAAGTACGAGGCCGACAAATTACTGCCGTCGGCGAACGCGAAATTTGTCACCCCCTGCTTATAACCGTTGCTGGGTACGAACTGATTATACAATACCAACCTATCGGATGAGCCCAATGATAAAATCAAATTATCACCATACCGGGAGGCTACGAGATCGGTGGCTGTAATGCCCGAACCGAATGCCACCGTATCGGTATTTTGGTTATAGTAGCTGCCATCAATAACCGTTAGAGCGCCGTAGCCCGAGTTGAAAACATATGTGTCGTCGCCTGCCCGCCCGGAGATAATTCTGGAGTAGCCTCTGCTATCAAATGTTTCGTTCAAATATGTACCTTCAATCGAAACCTTACCCGGATGCCCGCTATTAGCCTCAAGGAGAAGACGGTCTTCATCCCAAGCTGTTCCGTCTGCAAATTCGACTGATTGCACACCGTCTTTCGAAGAAAACTGACCTGCATCGAATGTAACACTATCTCCATTTCCTAAATCCAACTTGTAGAGGCCATTATATGATAGGCTGACAGCAACGTCCTCTGGGGTGATTGTAGAGCCGAAGAGTAGTCTGTTGGCTGGGCTGGGGGAGTTATCGTACTCTTTGATTGTTAAAGCGCCATACGTTCGATTGTAGATGAACGTGTCGCCGCCACCATTTCCTACCGCGGTATAGACAAGGCCCTGAGTATCAAGCGTATTTGCACCGAAATCCCCGCCGATCGCAAACTTCCCGGCAACTGGTGTCGCCATCTTAGCGAGCATATCAGCATACGTTAGTACCGTGCCGTCAGAAAATGACAGTGCACCGATAATCGGATCATCTCCGATCATCTCATAATCGATCCGTATTGTTGACCCATCGACACCGATGTTCATGGCTCCGGATGCGGAGTAGCGATCGGTATTGGGGGAGATATCTACGTCACTCGGAAGAATATCTGGACCAAAGGCAATAGTCGCTACTTTACCAGGTGACTGTGAATAGTCCTGGATGGATATGTCTCCATATCCTTTCCGGTAAATGATTGTGTCATTCCCGCCTCCACTCATTACATAATGGGAATAACCGTTCGGATCAATGACGTTCCCTTCAGCGTCACCATACAGGGTTCCATCGTTGTTGGCCGATCCGGTATCGGCAATAGCGAGTAGCTGTTCGTAGCTTTGAGAAGTTCCGTCGGCAAACCGGACCTGCTGAACGCCATATGAGGTATCGGAATCGCTGTTAAGCGCGTTACTGATAACAACCTGATCGGTATCGCTAATGAAGAGGTAAAGATTGGCCCCATCACTTTTAACGGTGATGTCCGACAGCAATATGCCTGCTCCAAATGTCAAAATATTATCGGGGTGGCTATGAACGTCTTGTTCATCGATAGTAACCCGCCCGCTGCCAAGATTGTAATGGATGGTATCACCGCCCCCAAAGCCCAATACCTGGTTTATGCCATCGTCAATGTATATGTCTTCCGCGGATTGCGTCCCTACGGCATAATTAATTATGCCCTGCGTGTTACTGCTACCTTCAATTAGATCACCTAAGGTTTGTACGACACCATCGGAATATTGAATTACCTGAGACGTGCGTATGCCCTTTCTCATCAGATCCGATATTACGACGGCCGTGCCGTTCGATGAGGTGACAGTGACTGCGTTTCGATCCGAGCCTAGGGTTGCAGTGGCGCTTGTGGACGCAAAGCCAACAATAATTGTCGGAGGGGCGGCCTGGGGTACAAGCGCCTCATTGATGGTATGCTGCTGTCCGTCGTCCGATATGTCCCAATGGCCTTGCGCTAGGGCCCTGATATCGGCTGTCGACCATGAAAGACCACCGTCAAACAACACCTGCTGGACGCCCGTCGCGGTCCCCCCGGCGAAGCTTGCGGCTCCAATCAAAGTGACCGTCTCGCCGCTGTCTAACGTTAGATTAATATCGCCAGCTGGCGTTGCGGACACTGACACGTTCGAGGGATTAATACCCGCATCAAAGACAAGCACGTTTGTGGGTAAGGCGGCATCGTCATGTTCAGTAATTGATAGCGAGCCATGGCCGTAGCCGTAATGAAACGTGTCACCTCCCCCGTTTCCAATTATACTGCTGGCAAATCCGGCACTATCAAAATCATCGGACAAATCTGTACCGTATAAAACTGTGTTTAAGGTGCTGGAAACCTGAGACCTTTTTACTAAATCGCCATAGCTCCAGGCTGTTCCATCAGCAAATTGGATCGATTGAACGCCGTATGAATAATTGCCATCACCATTTAGTGCTGACATCAACTCGACCTGGTCGTTGAGTCCATGCGATAAGCTGACATTTCCTGCGGCGTCGGCGGTAACGGTTACATTCGTCGTATCGATGCCCGCGCCGAGCTTTAGAATGTTGACCCGATTGGGTGAAGACTCTTGCTCTGAAATTGTGAGATGGCCGTAACCTGGGTTGAATACGAATGTGTCGCCCCCCCCTCCGCCGACAGCGGTAGTGGCTAAGCCATTACCATCCAGGTAATTGCTACTCGCATCACCGTATATCGTGCCGTTGGATGTAGAAGGCGTACCAAGCTTGGCAATGAGGTCCGCGTACGTCCACACAGTGCCGTCATTGAAGCTTACAAATTGAACGCCGTAACTTTGATTGTCGGTGGATTTCAGGGCACCTTCCAGGACGACCGTATCGCCCTGTCCAGTGTTGAGGGTGATATCACCCAACAAACCTCCTTCTACAGAAACGTCTGCGACATTAATACCTTGCCCAAAAGCCAATAGGTTTTTGGATAGGGCATTATCATCGTTCTCGGCGACATGAACCTCGCCATATCCACGGTTGAATATGATCGTGTCATTACCTCCACCACCGACAACCTTGTGAGCAAGTCCAGCGGTATCCAACACGTTCGACGACCGATCGCCGAAAATCGTGCCTGTGCCAGCAACTGCCGTGGCCACTTTCGAGAGAAGGGTTTGATAGGTCCAGTTTGTTCCGTCAGCAAAGGCGACCTTTTGGACGCCGAAATTCTCTACCTCATTGCTTTGAAGCGCGTTTTGAATCGTTATGCTGTCACCTTGGCCAAGAGCGATGACTATCGACCCGTCTGACGTTCCTGATACGGCTACGTCGGTCGGTAATATGCCGGCCCCAAGATTGATGGTGTTAGTCTGGTCTAGCGAGTAATCGTGTTCAACTACTGTTACGGCGCCGTAACCAGCGTTATAAACGAAACTGTCGCCACCTCCATTGCCTACGGCTGTGTGTACGGTGCCTGCCGTATCAAGGATATCTGCACCGCTTCCGCCATAGATGGTGGTCTTCCCTATCGTGGGCGTATTAGCTTTGCCCATAAGGTCGTTGTACGTCCAGGACGTCCCATCTCCGAACGTCACTGACTGAACGCCGTAGCGTACCGACGCCTCGCCAATCAAAGCTCCAACAAGGGTGACCTGATCGCCATTTCCTAGGGAGAGCACAAGATCGCCACCGTCGGTCCCTTCAACGCTGACGTCTCCTGCCATGATGTCCGCGCCAAACGCGAGAACGTTAGTCGCGCCTACATTTGTCTCCACTTCGTTAATGGCAACAGCGCCATACCCACGCGCATAAACGAATGTGTCGCCTCCGCCACCGCCGACAAGGCTGGTCGCAAAGCCGGCGGGGTCGAACGTGCTTGCGCCGCTATCGCCGTACAGTGAAACATTGTCAGCAGAAGCGACTTGAGACATGGATAGCAGGTCGGCGTACGACCATACGGTCCCGTCATCGAAGCTTATCGACTGGACACCGGTGGATTGTTGATCGTTGCCATTAAGAGCATTGGCAATGATAACCTGCACATTCCCATCTGCGAGTAGTTCGATATTTCCCAACTGATCAGCGCGGGCACGAATATCCCCGCTGTTAAAACCGGAGAGGATGAGTGCATTAGGAGTCGCAGCGGTATCGGCTTCAACGATGGTTATCGGCCGATCGCCGCGACTAAAGAAAAAGGTATCGCCGCCGCCGTTTCCAACCAACGATGTGGCAACGCCGCCGCCCGCCAGGAAGTTCGCCGACCGGTCGCCATACAGCGTCTGGTTAGATTCCGAGGGGTAGTCGGCCATTTGTAAAAGATCTTGGTAAGACCAAGTGGTTCCGTCCGAAAAAGCGAAGGACTGAATACCGTAGGTAAGATCTGGCGTGCTAAGTAGAGCCTTCGAAATTGAAATAGTATCGCCATAGCCAAGATCTAAAACGATAGATCCATCGCTACGACCCGATACCTGGATCGACCATGGGTCGACTGAAGCGCCAAAAGCTAAGGTATTAGGTATGCTACCGTCATAGCTTTGCTCATCAATCGTGAGTTTGCCATACCCTGACTCATAGGCAATTGTATCCCCACCCCCGCCGCCAACAACGGTGGATGCCAATCCTCCTGAGTTGAGGAAATTCGCCGACTTGTCGCCAAAAATAGTCTGTCCAACAATGTGGGCTGTGCCAACTGCTGCCAATAGGTCGTTGTAGTTCCAGATAGTACCGTCGGTAAATGACACTTGCTGAACGCCGCGGGTGATCCCATCGGACGAGTTCAATGCGCCTTTGAGGACTATCTTATCATAGCCGACAAACGATATGATGATGTCACCACCGGAATTCCCTGTAATAGTAGCATCAGACGCGACCAGGCCGATGCCAAGCTGCAATATGTTGTTCGGACTCTGTCCACTATCTTGCTCATCAACCGAGAGGAGGCCATATCCCTTCTCGAATATAATGGTATCGCCACCGCCGGCACCGGATACCCCAGTGTACACCCCCTTCGAATCGAGTGTATTGGCGGTAGAGTCGCCGAGGAGGATTGGGGAGCTTCCGTGGGTTCCGTCTCCATCAAGATCCGTTTCTCCAATCGGCCCGCCGCCGGGAAAGCCGGGGAATCCCCCACCACCGGGAAAGCCCTCGAAGGGTACCCCATATGGGTTATCATCCCCCAAATCCGGGCTGGGTGAGGCGACGAGATTAGCCTCGATCATCGCATTGATCTTATCCCACGCGGTTTGTTCACCGGCCGGTCGAGCGAGCCATTCACTTGACGTTGGGTCGAATAGACCGCCCACCTTCGTCAGCTGATCATTAAGCATATATGTGCCAGCGCTAACTGCCGCCCACGCTGCTCCTCCGCCAAGGACTGGACCGTACCAGCCCCCAATCCCGCCACCAATCGATAGCGCGCCAAGTGTATCACGCGCTAAGTTATTTTCGAAGAATTTGATCCCGCCGTAACCCTGCTGCCAGCCTGTGATAGATATGTTCAGTGAGGCCTTAACGGTCGTTTGGCCACCCTGAGATCCGTCAGTTGACTGATCAGAGAAATATACGTCGCCCGACGGTCCTGAGGGACTATCAGCTGACTTAACGTAAGTTACGGCACGAACATTTATAGGGCCGCCGCTGTAAAGATCTTCTCCATTGATCCAGTAGTGCCGCCGAAGGTGATCAGCAGGTTCGTCAAAGGTATCGTAGAGGTTTGGCTGAGTTGCACTCGTTCCCCAACTACTGGAAAACTTGTTGAATACACCGGCATTACCCGGACCATCGTGATTGCTATCATAGCTCATACCTAGAGAAGTCGCGTAAGCACTACTTCCATCAAAAAGCTTTCCATCGACAAAAAGCCTATCTTTTTTACCAAAACCTACGATACCAACGTGCCCGCCGATCATATCTTCGGTCGTGACGTAAAAGACGTTTCCTTGTTTCGCGTCCGCGCTACCGATTGCTACGTCACCGGACTTCAGGTGGAATTCGGCACCTCCCGAGCCACCAATGAAGATGCTATGCCCGCTGCCATAGAACTCCGTCTTTAACGACCCACCTACGAAAGTGTTAACGCCTGATACGTTTGTTTTATCACTCCCGGCTGTGATCACCGCCTTCGATCCAGTTGCATCTACACGCGACGCGCTATCTCCCAATATGACGATATCAGCGCCGCCGCCGCCGATGATATCGTCCTTGCCCCCTGAGGCTACGAATATATCGCCGCCTATATTCCCCGTCAGGCGATCTGCGCCCTTACCGCCGATAAGTATGTCACCAGCGCTCCCGGCGTAGAGGAGATTGTGGTCAACGGATGCGCCACCGCTGTTCGCGAAGCCCCCTACAGGTCCGTTTCCCGCAATGAGCATGTTATGACCTTCGTCGCTGCCGTGAAGCCGGTCGACGCTACCGCGGTTATCATTTCTAGCGTTCAATAACCCTTGGCCAAAATTGTAGCCGGAGGCTCCAATAATAATCGATGCTGACGTCGCAGTAAGGTCGAGGTAAGAGACGGATTGATTCACGGATGTAATACCTGCCGGTCCTACGAGATTGGTACCCGGGTTACCATCAGTCCATCTTTCGTTCGATAATCCTGAAATAGTGCGGAAGTCACTAAGGGAGAATTCAGTCAAAGCACTTGAAAGGGAGTTGCTGTGGTCACCAAGCAAATTATTTACCGAGGATAACCCCTGAAGATCTTCGGAGACACTAGTTATAGATGCATTAACGCGACCTAATGGCGAAAGGATGCCAGCGGCAGCGTCTTTAAATGTTTGAGACTGACTTCCGTCATCGAGAACGAGCCCGTCTTTCGTTCCCGATACGACGACGTAGTTTGCGTAGTTATACGATGTATAATAGGACTTTTGAATAAAACCGCCATCAACAGTTCCTCCGTGGAACTGATAGTATGCCGACCCATCAACATTACCGAAAAATGCCGATACAGCTGCAACGTTTTTAAAAGATATTCCGGAGTCTACGCTTGTATTAATAAAAGGGCTGGCTTTTCCGTCACCATAGGAATGTCCGAGATGGCCTACGCGGTTAGGCTGGCTCGGAAACGCCTTGGCGTATATGAGGTTTTCGGCCGCAACAGCTACGACTTCGCTTAATTTGTAAATATCTCGGTCGCTATTGAAAATCTCGGGCGCGGCGTATTCTGTTTGCGCGTGATATAATTCATGAAAGAATGTCCTCGAGAGATATTGAAAAGCATCACCAGTAGTCGTCGAAATAATTGTTCCTGGTAGACCAGCGATTGCCGCGTCAACATTGTTTGAACCAAGCTGAATCGTGGGTCCGAAAAAGGGAAACTTGGCTGGTTCCGTATTGGCAGGCGAGAGGTAACCATCAGCATCCGGAACATAGAAAGAGTTAGAATACGGATTCACCTCAGTAAATACGTATGCCGCCTGATTTGTTTCGCTACTTTTAACGACATATATCGTCTTATTATTAAGGCCCGCTAGGCTGCCCGATATAACCGAGTTCCCTAGTAGTTGCTTTAACAGATCTTGAATCTTTTCGGCTTGCGAAACGCTAAAGCTTGCATCGATTCGATAATCTATTGCCACTTTATATCTCCTCAATATGTTTTAAATCGAAGGTATAGGTTAAAATTCAACCGTATGTCTTAGCGTTTCGCCACGGGCCTTTACCGCTCATGCCCGGCGTTTAAACGGGCCTCGTTGACGGGGCTCATCAGGTAGCTAATGATGCTTCGTCGGCCAGTGCGTAGGTCTGCTATGACTGCCATTCCTGGAGTGAGCGGCACCATCGATGCGTCACGCAGTAAGGTCTCGCGTCCTAATATGACTCTAACCGTGTAGATTGACCCCAGCTTTTGATCTTCGATGGAATCTGAACTAACGCTCTCAACTTTGCCGGGGACGGTTCCATACCGGGTAAATGGAAAAGCTTCGAGCTTTATAGCGGCCTCCTGACCAGCCTTAATAAAACCAGCGTCCTTATTAAGTACCTTAACCTCAGCGATGAGGACTCCGGTACTCGGAACGACAACCATAATAGGTTTCGCTGCTTCGACAACGCCGCCGACGGTATGAATGGCTAGCTGTGCTATCGTCCCATCTACCGGGCTGATTAAACGCTGAAGGCTGGACTTTTGCCTTGCTTTGGTTAATTCCTCTCGTCGTAGGCGAGCTTCGTCTTCGGACTTTGTAAGCTCTGTCAGGATTTTTGTTCTTACCTCTGCCGCGTTTTGCGACATGCTACTTTTAGCTGACGCAATTTGTGCAGTGGCTTTCCGGGCGGTCTGATAGGCAATGTCTCGGTCCCGCGCAGCCGAAAGACGTTGTCGGCGCATTTCGATCACCTTTAACTTCGATACAAACCCTCTTGCGAGAAGGTGTTCGTTGGCGTCAATTTGTTCGTCTAGCAGTGGTAAGGTTTCCGTAAGCTTGGCTGCTTGAACGCTGGCTTCGCCCTTGGCTGCGACAGCTACCTGACGTTCTGCCAGCCGCGCGCCAGCAGTAGCCGTAACGTCAGCCAATTGCGCACGGGCTAATTCTCTTTGAATGGCTGCCATTTCCGGCGACGTGCCGGCTGGCGGCGTGAATCTTAGCCCGTTCCCATCGAGGGCAAGTAAAACTGCCCGAGATCGCGCCGCATCGAGCTCGGCAGTTTCCAAAGCGCGTTCAGCCTGTACAGTTTCGGCTGTAGAGACGGTTGGGTCTAGTTCAATTAAGGCCTGCCCCCTAGCCACATGCTGGCCGTCATGAACGAGTATCGCCCGTACAAGTCCATCTTGCGCGGGTTGGATAATTTTAACGCTATCGGCTGGAATTAGCTTTCCCTGCGCTGATGCGACAACGTCGATTTTGCCAAATGTTACCCATACAACCGTAAAAACTAACCCCATTATCAGTAACCAAGAAGTTACACGTGACGTTGGGGAAACTGGCCGCTCAATGATCTCCATTGCAGCAGGTAAAAAGGAAATCTCGTCTACCCCGACAAGCTTTCTTGCGCGTAGCTTTTCTTCGGAAAGTGCGGAACGTATAGCATTCCAGTGACGACTAAACGAACTCATGCCTCTGCCCCGCCGCTGTCCATCTGCCGTCGGTGAAGACTGGCATATCTTCCGCCCGCTTTTAGTAGATTATCGTGACTTCCAACCTCGACAATTCGTCCTTTTTCGAGCGTTATGATGCGGTCGCACTGTCGTATTGCGGATAGACGATGGGCAATTATCAAAACCGTTCGGCCATGCGCTATTGCTTTTAAGTTGTTCTGAATTATTTCTTCGCTCTCTGCGTCGAGTGCGGACGTTGCCTCGTCGAGAATGAGGATACGTGGTTGGGTTACCAAAGCCCGCGCAATGGCTATACGTTGCCGCTGACCGCCCGATAAATTTACGCCGCGTTCTTCGACGATCGTATCGTAACCTTGAGGTAGGGTTAGTATAAACTCGTGTGCACCAGAGAGCTTGGATGCTGCCATGACGTTCTCAAGGGGCATAGCTGGGTTGGCGAGTGCAATGTTCTCGCGGATCGAGCGGTTAAATAAGAGGTTTTCTTGCAGCACTACGCCGATTTGACGGCGAAGCCACGCGGGATCGATCTGCGCTATATCAACGCCATCAATCAATATTCGGCCGGCAGCCGGGGCATATAACCGCTGAAGCAGCTTAGTTAGAGTGGATTTTCCAGAGCCCGACGATCCAGCGATGCCCAAAGTGCCGCCAGCTGGAAGGTCGAAGGTGATGTCTTCAAGTGTCCAAGGACCTTCGAGGCCATAACGAAACCTTATTCGGTCGAATTGTACGGCCCCTTTAAGAGAAGGGAGGGTGACTCGCGATCCGGCGCCCGCCTCGGCCGGCATATTAAGAATGTCACCTAGACGATCGATTGAAAGGCGCACCTGTTGAAAATCTTGCCAGAGCTGCGCCATACGAATAACTGGACCTGAAACACGCTGCGAGAACATGTTGAATGCTACAAGTCCGCCGACAGTGAGACCGCCCCCTATAACTTCCCGTGATCCAAAATAGAGGATGGCAGCTAGGCTTAATTTGGAAATAAACTGGATCGATTGGCTACCTGAATTGCCTAAGTTGATTACATGTTGATTGGCCACGCTATAACCTGCAAGTTGCCGTTCCCAGCGCTCTTGCCATTGGGGCTCGACTGCGGCGGCTTTGACTGTCTGCATTCCGGAGACGGTCTCAACTAGCAGTGCGTTGTTTGCTGAGCCGCGCTCGTATTTCTCGTCGAGCCGTCTACGCAGCGGCCCTGTGACCGCGAGGGAGACGCATATGTATCCAGGAATAGTTGCTACGACAATCCAAAAAAGTGTACTTGAATAAAACCACATTGCGGCTAGAAAAACTAATGTAAAAACTGGATCTATGAGCACTGACAGAGAGGCGTTAGTCAAAAACTCCCGAATGGACTCAAGCTGTCGCACCCTCGTTACCGTATCTCCAACCCGCCGTCCTTCAAAATATGAAAGCGGTAGGCTGAGCATATGACGAAAAAGCTTAACTCCCAGTTCTACGTCCAGTTTTTGACTGGTTTCTGAGTATAGGCGGGTTCTTAACCACCCGAATGCTGTCTCCCAAAGCGAGACTGCGAGGAACCCCACAGATAGGACCTGTAAGGTATCTAATGTGTTATGAACCAAAACCTTGTCGATGACATTCTGGAAAAATAGCGGGGCGGCAAGGCCTAGTAAATTAATAGCAAGAGTAATTAATAGGACTTCGCCGATTAATTTTCGGTAGCGTAAAATCTGCGGTACGAACCACGTGAAGTCAAAACGACTACTTCCGGCGGTCACGCTCTCCCGCGTGGTAATAAGTACGATATCTCCGGACCATATGTCGGCAAGCGCTGCGCGCGTACGTTTCTCAATTGGATGGCCGGGTCGTTGAATCAATACTTCGTCGCCTGACGCTCTACCGATAATGAACCATCCGTTAGATCCGGATGCCATAACTGGTAAAGGCAGTCTGGAGAGTTTATCAAACGTGGTGATACTTGCTTTAGCTCGGACGCCTTCACGGCGCTTTGCTAGACGAAGGACGTCTTCCTTTGTCGCCGCATGTTCGTGGCCTAGCTCATGCCGTAGCTGGTCAGGATCCGCGATAATCTTATGAATCGCTAGCAGCATTGCCAAGGCGACGAGCCCGGTTTCTGAATTACCCGCAAATCTATCATGTACGGCGCTTGCCACACTTTCCTCCCAAGCGCTGCAGCGTGTCAAAAACTGCGCGTAAGCGATGCTACGTGAAAGGCGTGTGCGGTCAACCTCGTAATCGCGCGTAGAGATCAGCGATTCTAGGCCACGTGGACAAAGGGCAGCCACAGCGTAACTGATGCGAGCGCGACGAAGCCGAGATATGACTCTGCTGTCTTGTCATAACGCGTTGCGACACGGCGCCAGTTCTTGAGCTTGCTGAACAAGCGTTCGACGAGATTGCGCCAACGGTATTTCTCGCGATCATGCGGTATCGGTATGCGGCGGTTACTATTGGTTGGAATGACCGCCTCGATATCCGCCCTGGCGAGTTCCTGGCGGATGGCATCGGCGTCATAGCCCTTATCGGCAAGCAGGGCCTCGATCCGGTCAGCCAGCATCCCGAACAAGGGCCCGAAGCCCTTCACGTCGTGGGCCTGGCCCGGCGTCAGGACGAGACATAACGGTCGCCCCTGACCATCACAGCGGGCGTGCAGCCCTTCGACAAGCTCAGGAGAGCCTTGGTTGTGAAGCCGCCTCGCGAACGGCCGAGCCCTTCGAATTCTTGATCCCTTTTTTAGCCCGACAGCGCAGTGGCGCGCCCGGACTACGGTGCTGTCGATCATGTCGGCGCTGACATCCCGCTCGACGACAGCGGCCAGGGTCTCCAGCATGGCTTCGAACACGCCCGTCACCACCCAGCGCCGATACCGCCGGAACACGCTGTTCCACTTGCCATATTCATCCGGCAAATGCTGGCATTGCGCGCCATCCACACCATGCCTTCGAAATAGGGCCGGTTGTCTCCCGCGGGTCGGCAGCCACGTCCTCGCTCCGACGGCAGCAGGGGCCCGATCAGAGCCCACTCATCATCCGAAACCCCAATCCGCTCGCCCAAAGCCGCCTCCAAAAGACAGCCTTGAATTAACCGATCAGACGCGCGTCAACCTTTGTCCACGTGGCCTAGTAATGCGCACATGTCGCACTAAAAAGATTCCTCACGCTTTATTATGAGAAGCATATGCCGGCCGCTCTTCCCGTAAATCATATTTTTGAGATATCACGACGTGCTGATGTGTTTTGGACCGATCGATCATGATGGCTACGGCGCGGGGATAAGTGCCGATATGATTAATTATCGGGCTAGAGATCCATGTTGCTTGGGGGGTAAATATCAGCATCTGGGTCTATAAGAGTGCCGCATTTAGTAGTTATTGCACCTGGGAAGAGCCAGTGCATCGTTGTGTTATATGACCTTGCGTATGTTCCGGCCCACATATCAAAAATCGACGGTAAAACATCAGTAACAGTTAAGGCGTTGCTATATATCTCACAATTTGTACCCGGGTACAAATTGTTCATCGAAGACGATAAGCCTCCGTCGATATAGTGACGGAATCCAACTATTCCTGTACCGAAAGCGGAAATCGCTCCAGTAAAATTGGGGAACACTAGTAGGAAGATCGCCACGGCGAATGTCGATCCGATGCGCGCACGCGTTAGCCGTACACGGGAAGGCGATGATCGTTGGTTATCCATTTATACATTCTATCGGACGGAAATAATCGGTCAACGGCGGGTTTCCGTAGATATCTGCTCTAATTGGCACGGTTCTGTTAGCGGTGAACGGTACGTAGTTACGGGCTAGCTCCCTGTGTCGAGGAGCTAGCCCAACGAATTATTCCGCTTGTGCTTCTTCGGTTTTGCGCTTGCGCGGAGCCGGAGCCGGTTTGGCGTCTGCCTTAGCGGCATTCGTCGGGCCAGGCTTGCGACCCAAGCCGATGCTCTTGGCCATCGTGCGACGTGCTTCTGAATAGGTAGGAGCGACCATGGGGTAATCAGCCTTCAGGCCATAACGCTCGCGATACTCCACTGGCGTCATACCGTTAGTGGCGAGGTGACGACGCAGCGTCTTGTACGGTTTGCCGTCGATCATGCTGATGATGTGATCGGGGCTGGCAAGCGACTTACGAGTCGTCACTGCCGGGGTATACTCTTGAGCAGGTGCTTCGGACTCCGCAGCCGTCACGTTTCCGCCGACCAGCGCTGAAACAGTCTCGTACATTTTGTTCAAGAAAGCCGGAACGTCGTCAGCATTAGTACGCGTGTTGGGATTGGCTAACCAAGCGATTGTCAATTCCGTGGCCAGTTCAACGGGATCCAGGTCGAGGGTAGTGTCAGACATAATAAGCTCCATTTCTCAAAGCGCATTTAGTTAGCTGTTTCGTTTCTGGCAATCTCAGAGGGCGCGCAACGCAATCTAGTGCTCAGCTAGGGCGCATTCGGTGTTGCTGCATACTTTTCAGCGAACAGTTTGGCGATCGATGTCCGCGGAGCAAGACCGAAGCGGTTCTCAATGAACCGCTTTTGCGACATGTTATGTGCGCCAACGAAATACTTTGCTCGGCCAACAATCTGCGCGTTGGCTGTCTTGACCAAGTCTGGTTCGCCCATCCCGATAATGGTATCGAGTGTCTTCTTATTATTAGTCGCGATGAATACCTTGGTTGGGCTGATTGGCATGACGATGTGGCCATCATCTTTCCCGAGTCCGTTGGACGTGATTAGCACTTCATCAGATATGAGAAATGCTCCCCGCGTGACCTCTGCCACGCTCCAGCCCATTTTTATAATGTGCTGCCCAAGCCCTTTGTTTTGCATGACGTGCGGCAGCTGAATCAGCGCGGCCGTAAGCGGAGCCATAGGCTGGTGCAGTTTCAGGAACTCCTCAGCCATGGGAGGATCGTGGGGACCCTTCTGCGCCTCGTATTTCGCCTGAATGTCGGACGTCGGCGTATCGTACACTGCCGCGAAGCCGGCTTTGTAAGCAGCGAGATTGTCAGGCGTCCGCAACATCAGCGATAGTAGAAACCGCGTCCACGCACTCCTGTGGGTTTGATCCAGGTCTGCGAAGTTCTTGGCAAGGAGCAGCTTGTGCGCAATGGCCGCCGTGTCATCGAGTGTCTTCATAAAGCCCTGCTCGATGGATTGGGCAGTCTCGGGCGGATATTCAGGTATTTCGTAAAGGCGTTCGCGAAAGCCCACGGCTCGTGTCGGCTTCCGATGCTCCACGATCTTGCCCGGCGTCGGCTTTTGGAACCGGTGTAGTTTGCCGTCCACCGTCCACTCGTGAAGCAGGAACTGCGGTATGTAGTGATGGTCCAAGGGCGGATTGTCGGACTTCATGCTTCCCATATAGCCAAGTTTACCAGCTTGAAACATAGGCAGATCTACGGGCTTTCAGGGCCATTGCCGTTCGCCTGCACGTTTCGGCAGAACTCATAGAGCGCTGGGAATTCCAAGTCGCGGATGCCCATGACGTTCAGCGCATTATAAGCACCTGCCCATGTAACTGTCTCATCCACATCGTCGTTAGCGAAGCGAGCAAAATCGAAAAGAGCCGATGCCTGCGCGTAGATCGTCGCGCATTGCAGGATATAGACATCGACGTTGTGGGGAACGCCCACGCGCTCGCCGAAGTTAACACGCCCCAGTTCCGCGCTTCGGCTTTGCAGAAGCTGAACCTCCGAAAGCATCTTTCGCAGCATCTTCGTGACGTTGGGATCGTCGGTTGCTTCGATCATCCGTTCGAGCGCAGCGATGGCGTCGGACGGGGGTGGCACTGGTTCAAGGAGCAATCCCTGCAAATGGTCTCGCTCGACGGCCCATTTGAACGTCTTGAGCCTGTGAGCCGTGTCCGTGGCGTAGTTTGCCATTGCGCTCAGGGTCAGCGGCAGCGTCGATCGCGCGGCTGTAAACCGCTGCTGGCGACGCGTCGCCTCTTGGACATCGCTCTGCCTGATTTGTTTGAGAACAAGCCGTCCGGCCCAAACTGCCGCGCCAAGAGCGATTAGAGATCCGACGAGCGTCTGCCAGTCGTATAGGGCGGTGATGGCGCAATCGACGTTTCGACAAACGTGCCAAACTATCGGGGTGGTTGCCACCATTATGCACGGCCTCCGTTGCCTTCGTTGGCGGGAAAATGTCGGTAGATGGTCGCGACCAAAACACCAACCGCCCCCGCAACGTCCTGTAGACGGTCGCCGACGGCAATAAGCTTTGTTGCCGCGGCTATTTTCTTTGGCGTCATGACGGACTTTCGAACCCTTCCTCGGCCGCCTCTTCCACGCGCTGCCAATACACCGGCCATCGTCCGTTCGCGGGTATGCGAGAGACTGTCGTCGTGCGTGCCGATCGGCGCTCGGGACCAGTCGGATTCCTGCGCTGTCTAGCCTTCGAAAACTCTGCCCCTGTGATCGAGCTAGCCACGGGATGAGTTTGGCTCCGACATCCCGGCAAGTGCATGAAATGCAACCAGGATTAGCCAGTTTTGCATTCGCCATTGCCCGAGCTGCCGGATACCAAGGTGACGCCTTTCAGGCATCCTCTCCTAAAAACTTCCCGGGTCGCTTTTGGCGGCCCCTTTTTTTGCCCGGACGAAGCCGGCACAGCGTTTCCGAGGCTCCGTGCTACCGGACGTGCGCGTACAGCGAACGGCTGTCATCGAGCATGCTGATGGGTGTCGGGGTGATCCAGTCCGCCCCCCGCATCGGATATGGGCCGTAGAACAGATCGCCGAGCGCACGCCGGTAATGTGCGTTCATCCAACGTCGACGGCGATGCTCAGGACCATCGTAAATCATGTGGCAGCGCTGGCAGAGCGCGGCGAGCTGGTTAAGCGCGCTGTCGCTGGGATCGTGATTGAGATGCGCGCAGGCCAGCACCACCGGCGTCCATTTGCCTGCATCGAGGATATTCTCGGTCGGTCGGCGAACACGTCGACCGTCGCCGTTACGCCAATACGACCGGCCTTTGTCCCACCAGCGTCCGTCGCCCATGTGGAAGACCCGTTGCCCGTGTGGGCGCCCGCAATGTTCGCAGCGTCCGCCTGCGCGCACGAAGCGGACCAGATGCGATAGCTGGGGCCAATCGATCGGGTACAGGAAGACATGTTCGGGGCGGATCGGCATCGGTGCCGTCCACCAACATCATCGCTACGCGTATGTCTAGCGACGTTCTGGCGCTTTGATGTTCTTGCTATGTCCTACAGGCAAACATTCGTGCATTCGACAGTCAGCTGAGTCGAAACGGATCGAATGCGATGGGCTATTCAGGAACACATTGGCCGGAAGGGCTGAACGACGAAGAGGCGCTGCAGCGTCTGCAAACGCTGTGCCTTGGTGCCTGCGATGGCATCCAGGATTTGGCAGACGATACGCGCTACAAGGCGCTCCGCCGGGCGCTGCTTGGCCGGACCGACCTGCGGCCGTTGGCGCCGGCCTTTGTCGCGGCGCAGCCCAGCCTTGAAGCATTCGTACGTCATGCGCGAGAGACCAAGGATCGCACCCTGCGGCGTGAGATGGTCCGTGAGCAGTTCAAGGCGCTGTGGGACGAGGTTCGCGGACCGGATGCCGTCAGCTCGGCGACGTGGACCGGACGCCCTTCCCTGCGCGAGCATGCCGCTGTCATTCAGGCGTTAGCGCCTGTTGCTTTGGAAGCCGTTCAGCGGCTGATCGACGATGAGGAGCTCGCTCGCGACAATGGTGGGCCGGTCGATGCCGATCGCGCGGTAGCGTTGCAGCAGCTCAAGGCGCTGCATCATGCGCTGGGTAATTTAATCGCGGCAGTCGATCAAGGTCGATCGCTCGAGCCGGTGTTCGAACGGCTTCGGCTTGTCCGCCAGGAGGCGAAAGTCGCGATCGGTAAGGCAACGGCCGCGCTGCCGGTCACGACGTCGGCATTGATCGCGTTCGGCAGCGTGGTTGGTATCGTCGAAT
Source organism: Sphingomonas sp. CFBP 13603 (assembly GCF_014892665.1). NCBI lineage: Bacteria > Pseudomonadati > Pseudomonadota > Alphaproteobacteria > Sphingomonadales > Sphingomonadaceae > Sphingomonas > Sphingomonas sp. CFBP 13603. The sequence continues at coordinate 167,574 of NZ_JADBIA010000008.1, forward strand.
TCTTCGTCGGCAATGTCGTCGTTGCGGTCGCTGCCGGCGGGATCGCGGGCAACACGCTCAAGGACGCGATGCTAAAGAAAGAGGTAGCTGCCAGTTAAGAACCTAGTTCCGCAACCTGTTAGCTACTCGGTACCGTCGACCCTTCCGTTATGTACATCGCGCATTCGGTCAATAGATTCTTCGCGCTACAGTGAGGCAGGTGAGATCGGCGAGTCGCCGTCTGGCAAGTCCCGTGACTTGTGATGTGAGATGGGCCAAGCTTCGCTCGTGAACCTTACCTTCCGCCATGTGCCCCAATGGGAGAACCGACCTCATGTCGTACTACGGCCGATGTCGACCTTTGGCCGGTATTGGGTAGACCCAATCCAGCTTCAGGAGGCTGTCGCCCACGAGGCCGAGAGCGTAATGTTTACTGCGTGCCGTTACATTCCAGATGGCAAGAGCCGGGATTATTATACCGAGTTCGATGATCTCGCAGACGTTGAAGTTCGGTTTCTCGCTGCAATGGTCATGGCTGTAGGCTTAGACGAAGGTGTGGTGGCTCCGTACCCTGTGTTGGACTCGTTCGCCCTCGAATACGACGGCCCGCTAAATGACCCGGGTTTCCTACAAGCGGCCGGAAAAGCTTTACGGACGGAAATTACAGGAATGCGTCGCTTTCCTACGTCACCCCCGATTCTGGCGGTCGACGGAGCTCCGTTCATGTATCACCATCAATCGCTGAATTCGGCACGACTGACAGAAGTATTTTTGGCAGTCAGCACGGACGACGATCTCATGATGCGGGGCCTTCACGCTCTACTAAAGTCTCGAATGGTCGCCATGCACGTCGAGTTTGCAGAAGAGGCAAATTACCCTCTTTACGTGGCCTTAGACGCGCTCTTTTCGCTTATCCGGCGGCATATCGTAAAGATGGGCAATCCTAATCCATCGTCATACGATGCCCAAATTTTCGTTCACGATCTTTTTGATGAAGAGCAGTCTGGGACACGCTTCTTCGAAGAATTCTATGACGACCGGATTATGACAATGCATCCGGACAACAGATACGGAATTTTCCGCCACGCACCGATCTCTAATTGTGACTTTCACTCGCTATTTGAGATGGTGCGAGAGGTCTACCGTGAAGTCGCCATTCTCTCGAAGATAGCTTCACCACCTCGCCACAGCCCCTAAGCTGCTTCGGGAAGCTCCGATTTGCGAGCAGGGTCCTTTAACGACTGCAAGCGCCTCGACCTATGAAGGCGCCAAAGGCGCCAAACCAAATCGCGACGCTGTGCCGTCCTGCCTTGAAGGCCTCTGAAAACACTAGTCTCGAGGGCGGCGATCATACCCAATGACGATGCGACCATCAGCTATCGCTCGACGCAGCACGTGCGCTCCCCGTTAACGACGAGCCCGCCCCGCTAATGCAGGGCGGCACCCAGACGAATATAACCCGCGACGACTTAAAATGTATCGATGTAGGGCCAAATAGAGGCGGCCAACGTCGCAAGATGTTCGCCGCGTTGCTTTATATCGCTCTCGTCCCATGTCGCTCGGTTCGCGAACCACTTATTCAAAAATAGACCGGTGTGCTCGGCGAACTTTTGATTCTTCTCCGCGAAACTTTTGTTCCCGGCCGATATGTTCAGGCCACCCGTTATTAAAGTGAGGTTGCCAAGTGTATCGAGCGCGTTTGCTCTTGATATCGATTCCGGCGTGCCGTTGTATGGTGCAGTATAGGCACCATCGGCAAAGGGCCAATCCTCGGTCCAGGTCCGGGGCAGTACATGCTCCACCCACAGGCCAGCCGGGCGCTCATGCTTCTCGGCAAACGTCGATCGCGAAGCCATCTCCAGCTCCCAGAGAATATCGACGAGCCGAGGTTGGGGCGAAATATCGTAGGCGGCCTTCGAAAGGATCCCCGCACGAAGTTCATGATCGTCAGGAAAGCGGACGCTCGCTCCATCCTTACCTTCAAAGAAGGCACTGAAAGAGTCAATCGAGGCTCCATCCTGACGGAATTTCGCTGCCAGCGTTTGAAAGACGTTATTCAAGTTCTTCGTCGTTAGGCCGCACAGCGCCCGTCGTACGACATAGGAATACAGCAAACGCGTGACCGCATGGCGCGTGGCGTGAGGCACGCCGGCGGTCCCCAACTGCATCGCCACCGGATAGACGGTGGTCGTCTGCCACGCCGCCATCTTCCGACCAAACCATGCAAGGTCCGGGTCGACGTCTTTACGGCCTTCCAACGTCTCGTAGAGTGGCGAGTAATGCTCCAGCAGCTTAAGCTCGTCCTCCACCTCCTCGAAACGAGGTTTGCCCTTAGGCACCGCAAACGTCCGATATTCCGCGTAGAGCTCGCGCATTGAGATTTTGCCGCCCGTTTCGGCCGCCAGCGTGTGGGCGAGGAAGTGATCGATCCTTGGTCGGGTCGGCCGAGCATTGGGTGCAGCCTCACGCCACCAAGCGTCGTCGAGCGGGTCCCATAGCTTTCGGTAAAGCTCCTCTACCTGAGCACCCTGTTTTTCCGCCCGATGGAAGATGTTATTACGGACGAGATCCATCGCAAGGAGCGGTTCGCCTTTGGAGTTCAGCGTCTCGAAAATCACTTGGGCGTCGTCGTTCTCGCCGAGGCTGATGACGACCAGCTTCAAACGTTCGAGGACAGCGTTCATTAGGGCCTCGAGCCGCTCCGCGGCTAGTTCGGTATTCTCCGCGCCGTCATCGCTTTCTATGGAATCGTCGCTCCCTTCCTCTGGCGGTGCGTCGTCGCTTGGCCCTTCGACAAGAAACTTTTCGATCCACGCAATGAACAGCACATAGGCTCGGAATGCCGGAAACGAGGTGTTTTTGGGGACGTTCGAGCCCCAGAACAGGAAGCGGTACTTTGCGACAACAGCGGCATGTTCCAGGTCCAGCAAGTCGTGGAAAAGCTCGCGGTCGGAGGGGGTCGGTGTCAGTTTGAAGCGCGTGAGCGGGTCTGTGTCCTTGCTTTTCGTATTGTTGAAGAGGTAGCCGTTCACGTGCGCGATGAAGTCGACGAAGCCGTGTCGTCTGGCGACCTCCCGCAATGCCACAAGAAAGAGCTGGAACGTCGTTAGGCGCTGCTGCCCGTCAACGACCTGCACAACTGGGGTCTTGCTAATCTGCGAGCCGATATCCACCGGGGCAATGATCAACGCTCCCATGTAGTGCTCGAACCGGCTTTCGCCTGACAGCACCTCGGCCGCCTTAGCCTGAACGTCCTCCCAGAACGGCAGGAGCCGGTGCTCGGCCCATTGATATTTCCTTTGGTACAAGGGAACGATGAAGCGTCGATCTTCCTTCAGGACCGCTTCAACCTTGTGATCGTCTGCATCCATTTCGGCTAATCCCTCGTGTTCAAGCGACGCGGAATGGCACGCCCTTTGATAGCCGGAAAGCAAAAGCAGTGTCTTCAGAATAGCCAAGCTGCGCCCCCGAGAAGCCAAGTCTCGACTAGGGCCTACGCAGCGATCGATCCGGCTGTCTCAATCACATGAAGCTTAAAACCCTCAGAACCGACAGCGTTGCGCGCTACATCGATGAGGTGAGCGTGATGACTGAAAACAATTACTTGGCTGTGCGCGGCCGCAGCCGCAAGGACCCGGAGGAGGGCACCGGCCCGTGCATCATCAGCGGTGATAAGCAGATCGTCGCATACGATTGGCAAGGATCCAGCGCCCGCCCGCCCCTCAATCGAGCCGAGACGTAGCGCCAAGTATAGCTGGTCACGTGTCCCCTCACTCAAAGCCTCGACACCGACTTCGCAACCGTCGGACCGCTGCGCTAAGATGATCGGGCGATCGTCATTACCATAGCCAACAGTTAGTCCCTTGAAGGCACCGCTCGTTACCCCGGCAAATAGCACCCCCGCCCTCGCAATTAGGGGTGCCTGATTGGTAGTGCGGTGCCGATCAAGCATCCATCGCAGCAGTGCCGCGGCGCTCGCCGCCTGAATGTGCTCCTCGGCTGCCTGGGCCAATGCAGCGGTGGTATCGGAGGCCATCTGCTGCGCATCGGCAGCCGCACTGTCACTTGCGGCCCGCCCCGCTTCCTCATCTGCCGCGTTCAGCGTTCGCCCGACAATCTCTCGTTCCGCGGCAACCTCGCGTCGACGATCCTCGATCCGGGTACGGGCGCCAGATGCCTCCTCGACGGTCAAGCTGGCAATCTCGGCCGCAAGCGCCTCCAGCCCGGTGCCATTATCGGCGCCGGCAAGTTCGACGAGCGCTTCGCGCTCTGCCAGCCTGAGAGTGTCTCTCCTCGCTACTTTGGCGATGATACTATCTAAATCCGCTTCGACCACAGTATTAGCGGCCTCCATAAGCGCGCCGACGGTCGTGCCGATGGAGGCAAGCCGGCCCTCGATGAGGTCGAGGTCCCGCCCAATGCGCTGGCGGTCGGCTTCAAGGACTGCAAGCGCGTCGCGCGCGCGGATCGCCGCGCGCAACGATATGGCGAGTTGCCGCACCTGTTCAGTCGCGTCGCCGGACCGCGGTGCACCGATTTCGGTGAGCACTACCGCCAGCTCTGCGTCAAAGGACGCAAGGTCCTGTACGATGCTGTCCACCTGTCGCGCGATCGTCTCACGCGCTCCTGTTTCCTCCGTGACATGGACGAGGGCTTCGAGCGCGTCGGCAAGAACGGTGTCGTCGGCGTTAGAGGGAAGCGCGGCTTCACGGATCAAGGCGGCACGGGCGAGATCGTGGGATGTGGTGTCACGCCGGACCGCGGCGCTCTCGAGAGCGAGCTCATCCAAGGCGCTCTCAATCTTCGTGATCTCCGCCATGAGCCGACCGCGACCGGTGATCGCGACGCTCAACGCCGCGGCATGACTGCGCGCGAGCGTTACGAGCGCTGGATCATCGGCTGTCGTCACCGGCCCTCCTGCCATTGATAGTGTCTTGGCAACCGCAGCGCCTGCCGTCGCAAATTGGGCTGCCAGCGCTTCGAACGTTGCTTCCGATGTGGCTGCGTCGCGCGCGGCTTCGAGAACGGCCGATCGCTTGGTGAGCCATGCTGACAGGTCTGCTGGCGCGACAGTTTGCATAAAGCCAAGCGCTTGCAGTCGCGATGCCCAGCCCTCTTCGAGCAGGGCTAGCTCCGTCCGGTATTGCCCCTCCCGACGCCGGGCAGCCGTTAGCAGTGCATTTGCTTCATCAAAGGCAACGGTCGTCAGAACATACTCGGCAATGCGGGAAGCTTCTACGTCGCGCCGATCAGCAAGATGATCGGCATCGGAGATCGATCGGTCGAGCGCTTGCCCGAGCGCTTCGTTGTTGCCCTTTTGAGGCGCACCAAGGTACTCCCGAACTTGGCCGACCAGAGCATCGCGTTGCTGTCGAGCCGCTGCGACTACGTCGGGCGTCGGAAGGGATCCGCTTGCGATCAGGCCTTTCAACCTCGCTTCCGCACGGATCGCGCTGATTTCGGCGGCATCAGCTTCCTTGCGGGCACCAGCGGCTTCATTCCTTGCCGCCTCTGCGGCCACACGGACTGCGGTCGCTTCTGCCTCCGTCGGCACCGCAAGGGTGTGCAGCGCGGCTGTCAGCCCTTGCCACGGGGCGAGATCGGCCAAGCGTTCCGCTGCCAGCGTTCGCTTGCGCTTCGCCGCCAGTTCGGCGTCTGCCAGCCGCGCTGCCGCGTCGGCAGGCAGGAGCTGCAAGGCATCTACCAAGGCGGCAGGATCACTTGTTCCGCCGATCGCGGCTAGTTCGCCTTCGATCCGTTCCCGGTCTCGGACCAGCTTTGCGCGATCCTTCTCTAACGATGCCTCGCGCGCACTTAGCAAGCGGCAGGCATCGAGATGCGCCGACGTGCGCTTGCGCCACCCGGCCGAGGGCAGCCCCTCTCCCGGAGCGATCTGCGCTTCCGCCAGAGCCGCACTCAACCGTGCATCAATCCGCTCCAGTTCGGCACGACGTCGCTCGAAATCGGTCGCTGCCTTGGCGATGACCGGACGTCGCTCCTCGAGTGCCTCGACCCGTTCCTGCTCGGTCAGGATGATGCCAGGTTTCTCTACGCCCGCGATCGATGCGTGGATCCGTGCCCGGTCCCCCTTACCCTGGGCCATTAATTCACCGGCTGCGATGCGATCAGCGCGCAACGTTGCGAGTTGCGCGGCCGCATCCGTTGGTAGTAACGGCAAGCCTTCCAGCTCGGCCAACTCGCTTCTTGCCGTAGTCAGCCGACCCAAAGGCGCACGCGCCCTGCCCACCCTGTCAAGACGAGCCTGTTCGCGGTCTAGCGCTTCTGCCTCTTCAATCAGCGCAGTACGGCGTGCCTCGGCATCTCCTCGGCGCTGACGCGCCTGAGTCCAATCAGCGTCGCTGATCGATGTTTGCCGCACCTGCGCCAGCGCCTCTGATCGCTCCCGCATAAGACGGTTTACCGGAGGGTTCTGTCCGCCGGCCTTGAATAGCGACGAGGCTACCTCAGTCAGCTTGGCGAGCTCGCTACCGATATGGGAGACGCCGGTGCCCGCTTCGAGCGTGATGCGAGCGGCGTCGTCCCGGCCGCCTATGATACTGGCTCCGCCTTCGCGCAGCTTGGCATGATCGAGCCCGAACATCCGTTCGAACCCTGCACGGTCGATTCCCCCGAGCAACGGTGCCAGTGGATCAGTTTTGAAGGGCGTGCCGTCCGCTGTAAGTAGGGTGTCCCGGTTGCCCTTGCGCCGGGTGATGTCGAGCAACTCGCCGTCATGCTCAATTAATGCCCGCAAGCGGAGCTGAGCATATTCATAGCGCCAGTTTTGCCGGCTCTGCGCGGGGATGCCGAACAGGAAGTCGCTGATAGCCTGCAACGCCGTCGACTTGCCCGCCTCATTGGGCCCGATGATGAGATGCAGGCCAGGCCCGGCACTTCCAAAATCAAACACGCGATCGGCAAAGCCACCGTATCGTACGAGTTCCAGCCGGCGAAAGCGCATCAATGCGCGCTCTCGCCGAGCCGTGCTTCGACAAGCGCCCGGGCAGCGCGGACCAGTGCGGCGCCATTCCGTTCGCGTGCAAACGCGAGCAATGGTGCCGTGTCGGGATCCCCAATGTCTGTCGGCAGCTTTGCGGTCAGCGGGGCGATGGCGCTCTCGATTGCACGCGCGCAGTCAGGATCATCAAGCGCCTGCGCTAGTAGGTCCATCAACTCGGGCGGCAGGCCGATAGGCATTGCGGCGTCGTTTGCGATGATCTTCACGCGCTCGATCCACAGGGCGTCTGAGACACCGGCTGCATGGCCACGAACCTCGGCCTCGAACCAAGCCAGATCAGCACGCAAGCGCTGCGCGAGAGTACCATCGACGGTGATCGAGACGCGCGCGGCCAGCGGACGACCATCGGCGCCAAGGACGGCGGGACGTAGCTGCGCCTGGATCGCGGCTAGCGCTTCCATCGGGTCTGCGGCGCCGATCGCATCTACCCGAGCATGCGCCCAGCGCACCTCGTCCGTCGCGCGGTGCTCGACATGGACGATTGCACCTTCTTCGACACGGACCACTACAGCGCCCTTGGCGCCAGTTTCTCGAACGTGTCGCCCTTGGGTATTGCCGGCAAAGACGACATGGGGGTGATCGGATCGAACGGCATGATCATGCACATGGCCCAGCGCCCAGTAGTCGTGTCCTGCTGCCTGCAGCTCACCGAGGCTGCAGGGTGCGTAATTGGCATGCCCCTCGTGCCCGTCCAAGGCCGTGTGGAGTAGCGCGACGTTAAACATGCCCGCAACCGGCGGGCAGTAGGTCGACGCAATGTTTTCGGTAGTGGCCGCTTCCTTGTAGCTGCGGCCGTGAACAACGACGCCAAGGTCGTCGAACCGCACGCTCTCGCACTTCGCACTCTTAAGCTTGTAGACTCCTTCGGGAGCCGTCAGGTGGCGGGTGACCCGGCTCTCGGCGTCGTGATTGCCGAAAACTATTACCGAGCGGATGCCGGCGCGCGTGAGCCGCGCCAACTGGGCGATAGCGAACTGGCCGGTCGATTGGTCCTTCCACGCGCCGTCGTAGAGATCGCCCGCGATCACGACGAAGGCAGCGCCTTCCTCAATTGCGAGATCCACGACGTTGGAGAACGCCTTGCGGGTCGCGCCGCGCACCAGGCGCGAGAAGGCCTCATCGCTGCGGGACAGGCCATGCAGCGGGCTGTCTAGGTGTATGTCCGCCGCATGGACGAAGGTAAGGTTGCCAGACATGTTTGGCCTCTACCACCTCGCAAGTCAGAGCGAAATGACTGTCGGCCAGACTCAAACCCAAGGACCAACGCAGCAGCAGCCCATGTTGCGACGCTCGTGTAGCGGGTTACTTTAGCCAGTGATCGAAGTCGTCGGAAACGCCAGCCGCATGCCACGGGTTTTTCCAAATCTCGTAATAGCGGATGTCGTTCGAGGACGGCCGCGGCGAACATTCATTGACGTACACGACGCATGGCATAGCGACTGCATCGCCAATGAGCAGCGCCTCGCCTTGCTCAAGTGCCGGCAAACCGGCCGTCAGATTGCCGAGTGTATCCGGCAGCAGACGTTTTACATAGGCTTGGTCATCCGGGTTGGTCAGCCGCATCGCCAAGAAATTGCTGCATTGAGAGAAAATCGTTTCCGAGATTTCCGATGGGCGTTGGCTCGAGATCATCAGGCTGACCCCGTATTTGCGGCCTTCCTTTGCAATCCGCTCGATCGAACTGAGCGATGCTTTGAAGCGTGCGAGATCGCTCCGCGGCGCATATTTATGAGCCTCCTCGTAAACGAGTAGGAAAGGCGTTTCGCATTTACCGGTCTGGCGGCGCGCATGATAGGAAAAATCAAACAGAAGTCGGGTCACCAAGGATACAGTGATGCTGAGCACCTCGAACGGAATACCGCTTAGATCAATAATTGTAACGTTGGCGCTGGAGGTCTTCTCATAGCCAGTGATCTGACGAATGACGTCTTCAAGTGTCGCTTCAAGCGCCGTTGAACCAAACATGAAACCGAGGCGGGCGTTATTAACTTTTGCGGATATTCTCCGGACAAACTTATCGATCGTGCCGTCAGCGTAGGGACCGTTATTGATCTTTCCCTGAACCTTTAGAGCAAAGTCAATTACATTATTAGAATAGGCCGTCAGCCGTGCCCGGTCATCTGCATATGTTACGGAGTTGCCATCTTTCGTTTTGATTGTAAGCGGATCGTTCGCATCCTTTGTCTCCCGAGAAAGGTTCATAAAGCATGTCTGTAGATGCGTCATGTCGTACTTTAGAGGGCTGTCAAAATTGACCTTCGCGACCCCGGGGTTCGCCATTTCCTTACAGTGCGTAATGATTGACCGAAGCAACGCTTCTTGATTATAATTGTTGCTGTCACCAGACTCGAGAAACATGTCGCTCATTTCACCGTCGTTGAGCAACCAATATGGGAGAACGATGTCGTCGGCAGACAGAAGTTTGGCACTTGGAAACGCGGATGCGTATTCGCCGTGGATATCAAAAATCACAATGTGCGAATTATTAAGTCCCGTGTATCCGTCAGACTTAGCTGCAGTTGCTTCCTGCAAAATTCGTGCCACGCTTGAAGACTTACCCGAACCAGACGCGCCAACCACCGCAATATGCTTATTGAAAAAGCGGTCACCGTAAACGGGAACCTTCACATCGCGTTGTCGCGTGAGCGATGAGAAGCAGAGCCTCTGCTCTTGCAGAAAGGCGTTGGCGTAAATGGCAGCAATTTCAGCGCGCGTAGCTGGCACAACCTTTTTGGGTGGAATAGCAAGTTCATCGCCGCCGCGCCGAAAGGTGTTCCCCTTGAGCGTACCGAGTGGATAGGCATCGATCATGTAGACGCGTTGGTGATCGTCACCCTTCGCTCGCATCTCGATCGAGAAACTCTCGATGATGCAAATCAACGACACATTGTCGTTGTCGGATATTTTCAAGAATGACCCGACGCGTAGAGACTGTCCAGCGATCTCAAACGAAAATAGATCATTAACAGCAATGCGAACTTTGTTGGGAAATACTGAGACAACCTCGGCATTGATATCGTTGTCGTCCGTCACATTTGCTCTCCCTAAACTATTTTGCTGGCCATGGCCGCGCTTAGCACCGGCACTGAGATCTGCCGGAACTTCGGATCGATAGAGAACGGTTTCCCGGCGTGCAGCTGGATAACAAGCCGGCGCCGCACGGATGCGTCGAGAGCGGCGAGTAGCTGCGTACCGTCAGCGACGATGCGGGCCGCAATCGGCTCGAGCGTCGTCTGGGCTAGAAGGAGATGCTCAGTGGTAAAGGCCGCACCGTAAAAGGCATAACCGTCCGTGATCCGATACCTCTCATCCATAAGTCGCGTCTTCAACTGAATAAGATCTTCGGGGCCGATGCCAGGAAAGAAGAAGAATGGTGCGTAGCGCTCCTTCGCGGGCCTTGATCTAGACGTGTGGCTGCTCCACGCACCGATGATGTGGCGCACCAAGCTCGTCAACATATCCAGAGTTTCAGTATCGGGCAGGTCAATAATGAAAAAGCGATCATGACTTTCGACGTTAAGACCAGCGAAATGCGCTTCTCGGATCATTTTGCAGTAGCCAATTTCACTTTCCCTGCGGAGCGCCCAAGCCGAATAGACGGCGACGTTGGGCTTGATCTGATTAAGGAAATCGTTGCGCGTCGTTGTACGCGCGGCTTTCGTCGATGCACTCGAGAGCGATGCCATTAACGAGAACGCCGACGGATAGCTGTAATACCTCGCCTCATCGTCAGCCAAATCGAGCGCGATCCGGAGCGCCTCAATGACCTGGGATCGGTGCGTGTCGAACGGTTCGCTGAGGACGACAGTGAACCGATCGCAGAAGTCGGTCAGATCTTGGTCTGAAGCGTTCATCGAATCTTGCAGGTTTGTCGTTGTCTTGAATCGAACTTTTGTCTCAGGATCTATGGCGTATTGTGACCGTACGAGCACACGCTTCATATCGGCAAGCCCGTATTGCGTTGCCACGTTGGTCGAGTCTTTGAAATGTCCGTAGAGAACGTATTTCTTTGTTAGTCGGACAGTCGCAGAATAACGAAGGAAACCTGTTACCATCGGTACGATGGCGTCGCGCAAGGTGGAATCTGTAAGCTTCTGCGCCTCGTAATATTTGACCTGACCGTAGGTATGGTTCTCCCCCTCGAGAACGTCGAAGTCCTCTACGCCTTCTACAGTGACTGTCTGAGATTTAGTCGCGCTAAGTACTGCAAGAATACTTGCATCGAACTGATACATGTACCCGCGGATCGTTGCTGTCGCTTCGCGCTGGGCTTCGAGAGCATCGGTGTTTGTCATGCCGCGGCCTCGACCAACGACAATTGGTCTGTCGAGTTAAAGAGAAACACGCGGTCGGGGCAGGTTGGAAGGACGCGGTAACCACGCCACGTCATTGCCGCCGAGGCTTGGCCGCTTTTTCGACTTTGGAAGGCGGCCGAGGTGCAGAGGTTGAAGGTCATGTTTGCATGGCTGATTCCGTTCGCGCCGGGTGCGACGTTGATCGTGTTGATACGGATCTTTGATAGCGGTGTGTGAACCTCGCAATCGTGGCCGGCGAATAGCTCCCTGACTTCCGCCCCCGCTTTTTGGATCATCTCATTAAAGCCCCTCGGCGATCATATATCTTGTGACTGGTTCGAGCTCCCCGAGCGCACTCACCAATGGTCGAGCGTAGTCAACGCGTCTAGGTCTGCCAGCCGACCAGGCAGTGATGCTTCGCTAGTTGTTAGCCCCAGAAAGGTCGCCGCACGGGTCGCGCCGACATAAACATAGCGGTCGAACATCTCGTTTTCGCGAACGTACAGATCGTCGAGGCCCATGAAAAAGACCGCTTCGAACTCCAGCCCTTTAATGTGTTCAACCTCGAAGATGCGGACGTCGCCGGCCTGCCCCTTTACCAGCCCTTTTGGACAGGCGACTGCGCGGATGTTGAGGTTCTCCAGCCGTTTGCTCAGCGTTTCCGCGAGCGGATCGAGCATATCGGCGTCGCATGCCAGTACCGCGATGGTAGGCATGTCACCCTCAGTGAAGCGGTTGATCTCACCGATCCGCGCCGCAAGCCAGTCAGCCTGATCCTCGATTGTGGTGAGTGACAAGCCGATCACCGGATCCACACCGGCATTGTCGATATCGGCAGGTGGCTGATCGTCGAGTGCAAAACCGTGCAGTCTGCCGAGAGCGCGGGCAAAGGCCGCCAACTTTCGGCTCTGCCGGTAGGTGACCGAAATCCGCTCGATTTGCAGAGCGGGGCTTACCCATAACAGCGCGTCATCCGACTGGCTGCCCCACCGGGTCAGGCGCTGGTTGAAATCACCCGACAGAAAAAAGGAAGCGGTCCGTGGATTAGCCAGCGCGCGCATGCACGCGAGCTGGATCGGTGAGAAATCCGTCGCCTCGTCGACGAGCACCTGATCGCGACGTAACCGCGCGATCTCGTTCAGCATGGGCGGCATACGATCGGCAAGCCTCTGATTGAGCAACCGGTCAGATTCGATCGCGCGGGCAGTGCGTAACATTGCAAGGATTATTAGATCGACCTCGGCCGGATGCACCTCCTGCGGCCGTGACTTCGTGTCGGCATACCATCGCGCCTGTTCGCGCATCGCGCTGCGGAACTGCCGATAGCGGCGCGGTATGCGACCTAGATAGTCGTTTGGTGCACGCGCGAGCCTGAGAGCCGCGCGCTGAACTAGCAAGGCCTCACCCGTGCGTTTTAAATCGGGCAGGCGCAGGCCCTGCGCTACAAGCCAGGCGAGTAACCGTCCTGCACGACTACCCGCGGCGGGGCTTCGAGCGCTGGCTTGCGCGATGGCACGGCTACGCATTGCACGGATGAAAGCGTCCTCGACCAGCCGGCGCCCGCGGAGCGGCTGACTACGATCGGCATCGTCGCCATCCTGATCACCGTCGCTGTCGGCGTCATCCTCGTCTTCCTCGGAAGAGTCGTTGTTAAGTATCCCAACAAACTCGGTCAGCGAGTTGAGAAAACCTGGGCGGTCGCGGCCAAAGGTGAGCAAAGGAGCGCGCAGCGCAACGCGGGTTTCGTCGCGCTGGGTCCCGGCGACCTCGCGCAGGCGCGTCCACAAGGCGGCAAGTTCGCCAAGCAATTGGAGTGGCCTGTCACCGCTGCGCACGATTGCCTCGCCAATTTGTCGCCCGAGCGCAACAATGCGAGGGTCGTTCGCCCGCTGGAGCCGCTCGGCCTCCGTCGTCAGTGTGGTGACAAAACCCGCCTGCTGATGTGCGTCAAACGCCTCGAACCAGGCAATCTGTTCGGTTAGCGTCGCTTCCAGCAGCAAGCCGTCATCAGCGCGCAATTGTAGGCCACCCCCGGTGCCTGTGCGCAGTATGCCCAGGTTGCGCCGTCCAATCTCGCGACGGTGATCATCCCATGTCCGGATGCGGTCGTCATGTACCGGTACGCCTTCCTTGCCGAACGCCTCCTTCACATACAGGCGCAGCAGTTCCGTTGGTGTGAACATGATCCAGCTATCGGCATGCGATAGCCCTGCCGCGTCGGGATCCTCGACTAATGGGCGCTCGGTTTCAGGATCCAGATAGGCGAAATCCACCTTCTGGCGCAAACGCCGCACCAACGTGGTTGTCTTGCCGGTGCCCGGCGGACCCAGTACCGCAATTTCGCTGTCGAGCGGCAGACGAAAAATCCGGTCCTGAAAGGTGTCAAGGATTGGGGCAATTCGCAACTGCATCGCGGTCAGCGTGTCGCGTTTGATACCCTCGGACACGTTGTCATCGTCGATTGCTTCTCCATCGTTAAGCCAAGCTTCGACAGTGTCGATCCCTGCCTCATCCCAACCATCTTCACGCAGCAAGTCGCGGAGCGATCTAACGGTTAGCGGGGGCAAATTTTCGCGAAAATGCACCGCTGGCTGCGAATCCCATTCGCTCGCTAAATCGATGGGTCTGAAGGTAGTCTTCTCGATTACCTCAAACGCGCGTGCACCGCCGGGTAGAGCGATCTTCCGGTAATCGCCGATGCTGAGCGGCGCCAACTGTCCTTTGGGGCTCATATAACTGCACAAGCGGACCGTCTGTTGAGCGACCGTGCCGCTTGCGCTGATATATAGCGTTTCGCGCACGTCGTCTTCGTCGGCGATAACGAGCCGGGCAATGGCGGGCTCGCGCTGCAGCCGCTGACTATCGCCGATCCGCTGATCGTTGCGCTCGCGCATATCGCGCGCAATGGTTTCGGCAGTCGCTTCGTTGACCATGGCGAGGCTACCAAGATGGACGCCGCGTTGCCCCAGATCACTGCGCGCGGCAGTCGAGATTGCCCCAAAGGCATCCAGCGCCTCGCGTGCGACCGATCGAATATCGTCTAGCCCGTCGATATTGTACCCACCGGTATTAGGCGACGCCATAGTGCTCATGCAGTCCTCTCCTGGGTATGGTCTGGGCTCTCAGTTTTGAGCAGCCTATGTATTTACGCTTGAACCAGAATCTCTGAAAGATTTGTAGCGGTAACAAACGGCACGTTCAGCGCCTTGAAGTGAGCTTTGCCGCAGGCAATCTGTGCTTTCTCGGCCTCGCGCAGGGTGTTCAGGTCACCCTTGCTCTCGCTTACCAAATAGACGTCCTCGCGATCATCATGCTGGCGAACGATGGCCCAGTCCGGATTGTAGGTTCCAAGCGGCGTGGTGATCTTAAACCCAGGCGGCAGTTTAGCGAACACCTTGATCGCCCCACTGATGTCCAGTGCCTTTGCTAGCTCGGCCTCGATGTTTGAGTCAGTGAGGATGTGATCCAGCGGCGCGTGCTTGACCTCGACGAGCCGGTCGAGCGGCACGTCGTCTTCAGCGGCGAACAGGCTCTGCGCCCACCATTCATCCAGCGGCTTATAAACGATGCCGTCGGTCATCATCAGCCGTTTGCCCGCCTGAACAATTGCCGTCACCGCGTCGACGAAGGCAGAGGGGTTCACTGCGGCATCCGACAGCCGTCTGGACTGGAGAAGGATATCGGCTAACACCTTGCGGGGCAGTTCGGTGCGGTTCTGCAGCTCGCCCAAAAGATCCGGCACCTCAAGGCGAGTGGCGGTGAGCCGCTGCGGGATCGAGGTGCTGACCTTCTCCGGGGTCACGCCTTCGCGGCCGATCAACATTTCGGCCAGTTCGAACGTGACACGGGCCTCGCCTGGACGCGGCATATCTCGTAGCGCCAGCGCGCACCGCGCGACCAGCGCTGCGTCATCGAAGTCGAGCCGGTAGGTAGTTTTGCGGCTGATGCGATCCCATAGCGCCTTAAAGTCGTGCCCCTCCAAAACCGCGAGGTTCAGCTTCACTTGACCCTTCGCTCGCGCATCGCTGACCGGCACCTTCCGCGCCAGACGGTGAAGCATGTCACGGACCAGCTTGACTGCTGGTGCTGCTAGATTGGCGGGCAGCGGAACCGTGTTCTGGGCGAGCGCGGACCGCAGCTCGGGTTTCGCCTTGCCTTTTTCGTCAATCAGCCCCGCTTTGGCGAGACCTTCGAAAATGTCACGGCTATCCTTCACTGAAACGACGGCCGTGCCCCCGTCCGGCAGGGCGTAGGTCAAGCCAGCGAACAGGTCGGCGGTGACGATCCCCAGCTTGATGTCGAGCGCCTGCTCCATCTCGGTCTGCAAGCCTTCGGCGAAGGCCTTGTAGCCCTCCTGCGCGATGACGGTAAGGACGTTCAGCCCTTCGTCGCGTCGACGCTGGCCGCTTTGATCAACGCATAAGCGCAAGCCGCGGCCGATCGACTGGCGCCGCCGTGTCTCGCTTGCCATTTCGCGTAGCGAGCAGATCTGGAAGACATTGGGGTTGTCCCACCCCTCGCGCAGCGCCGAGTGCGAGAACAGGAACCGTAGCGGCTCGGCCTCGTCGAGCAGGCGCTCTTTGTCTTTCATGATGAGGTCGAAGGTGCGCTCGGCTTCGTCGCGGCTCCTCTGGTTCGAGAATTCGCCAGCCGCGTTCAGTGTCGGCTCGGTGAACCGCCCTCTTCTGTCCTGTGAGAAGTACCCGTCGTGCGAGCGGGCCGCGTCGGCCGGCACCTCGGAAAAGAGCGATTGGAAGCGAGCCTGCGCCGCCAGCTTTGCGTATTCCTCTTCGAAAATCACCGCGAGCGGGCCTCGCTGTGCGTGGCCGGCCTCATCGTACCGACGGTAATCGGCGACGGCGTCGATGAAAAAGAGGCTGAGCGTTTTGATGCCTAGTGGCCGGTTGCGCAGCTCCTTGCGGAAATGATGCTCGATCGTCTGCCGCACCATTGCACGGGAGAGTGATCCGGCATCGACCTCGCCCCAAGTATCCCCCGCCTCCAGCGTCTTCACGCCGTCGCCAGGTACGACCAGCTGCATAGAGCCAGCGCCGCGCATCTTCTCGATGATGCCGATCCGATAGCCATTATAGACCGTCCGTCCGCCGGACACCTGACCCTCGGCCAGCTCACTACCGTCATAAACCCACACCGACTGGCGCGACACACCGCCCTTCATTTGCTTGGCGATCTCGATCCGAGCTCGCGGCAGTTGACCCTTCTTGGCCTCGATCTCTAGTAGCTTCACATACGGGCTGTTGTCGGCGTCCTGGATTTGCGCTCCGTCGACCTCAATCGATTTTACCAGCCCGCGATCGTGTGCGTCGAAGGCGTCCAAGCGATACACCGGGTGGAACTTGGCCACATGCGTCGCCGAGTAGCGGATCGTTGCCAAGGGCTGCATGGCGCGCATGATTGTGCGACCAGCACCGGTAGGATTGGCATCGACCGATTGCGGCTCGTCGACGATGATAATCGGCCGAGTGCTCTTTACCCAATCCACGCCGGGGATGTCGCGGGTCTGTTCGCGCGCCTGCTGAAACACAGCGGCCCTGCTGCCGAGCGACTGAACGGTGGCGATCATCACCCGGATCGACGAGGATGAGGCGAAATCGATGATCCGCGATAAATCAGAACTGTCGTATACGAAGCTCTCGAACGGTACGCCGTCATAAATTTGGCGGAAGTGCTCGCGGGTCTGCTCAATGGTCTTCTTCACGCCCTCGCGTATCGCGACCGAGGGGACGACGATGACAAACTTCGTGAAGCCGTACCGCCGGTTTAGCTCGAAGATGGTGCGCAGGTACACATAGGTCTTGCCGGTGCCCGTCTCCATCTCGATAGTAAAGTCCATACCGTAATCGCCGCCAGCATCCTTCTTGCCCTTCGCCGCGACGTTCAGCTCCGGAGAGGCTGAAAGCGCGTGGCGGTTCTGCACGATATGCAGGTTGTCCAGCACCGCTTCCTCCAGCAGGTCCGAGCGGTTGGCATAGCCCAGCAGTTTCTCGTTATACTCCAGCTCACCTGAAATTTGACGCGGGGCGATGGTGAAGAGCGATTGACGCTCTTCCTGCCCCGCGAACAAATCAACGACCGCATCGATCGCCGCGACCTGATGCGGCAGCTCGGCTTCAAAGACAAATTTCATTGGTCGCCGATCAAATGCTGGCAATTTTGGCGATGCGATCGCCAAGCCGCTGGCGCAGGATCGCCGCGAGGTTGGCCTTAGTCGCCGCGCGGTTACCGTCAGCGCCTAAGCCGGTGTCTTTGAAATAGATGGTGGTCTGGACCGGATCGAGCTTATCCGCCCAGTCCGCCAGTCCCATACCGAGCGCCTCGGTATCATTCGCGCTGATGTTGCCCAGGCATACCATCAACGTACCGCCACCCAGCGCATAGACCGCCTTGCCCGCAATGCTCTGCTTCTCTTCAGGCAGTGTAAGATCGATGCCGGTCTTGAGCAGCAGCTCGACCAACAGATCGTCTTCGCTCCGGCCGGGTAGGACATTGTCGACTGCATCTAGAATGCTTGCCTCCAGATCCTCGGCGTCCGGTTGCCAAGGTTTCAGGTTCGACGTGTCAAGCTTGTAAACGCGAAAGCCAGTATCGATCCTAGCGTCAGGGTGCTCCTCGCGAACTTTCGCGCCGGCACGGCGCAGCCGTTCCTTCGTGAGTTCGGCAATGTTTAGGGGCAGTCCGGCAGCTTCAAGAAACTCTGCAGCGGCAGATTGCTTGCTTCGAGACGGTTCCACAATCTCTGGAATTTGGACAAGGACATATCGACGGGAGCCGTCGTCCAAGGCATTCTGGCGCATTACAGCGTGCGCCGTGGTTCCCGATCCGGCGAAGAAATCCATGACGATATCTTCACGGTCTGTGACGTACTCTATGAGCTTCGTGATGTCTGATATACCTTTTGGGTTATCAAATACTCGAGCTCCATCAAACAGCGAGACAAGCTCGTTCGTAGAATTTTGAGCATAGCTAAAATGCACGCTCGTCATCACTTGCTCGCGATTTTCGAAGATGTTTGAGCGAACCCTCGGAACTGTAATTTCGTCCGGGCCAAATACGATCCGTCCCTTTTCGACCTCCTCCCAGAAACGGTTCAAGGTGGGATATCTCCAACCGCTCACGGGCAACTTAACTGGTTTTCCGGTCTCAGGGTGAAGTACCTCATACCTAGGCCCACCACCCCCCGGCCAATTTATATTGCCGTCATCGCGGTAGGGGCCACGCTCGTCGACTTTTCGAAATCTCGTAAGTGGTTGACGCGTATCATCGTCAGGTATGGAGCGATAAAACTCCAATATATCCTCTCTTACTAGATCCCAAGCATCGCCATGATGTGAACGTGATTTATCGAATACGTCTCGAAGCTCATCAACACCATCCTTCAAACCACGAAAACGTGTTTCGAGTTCAGATACTCGTGCCTCTCTCTTGAAAAAACACAGCAGATACTCGTGTCCGACGGAAAAGTACTTTGCATCGTTCTTGCGATTTCGCTCATAGATCAGAGCACCAATCGCATTCTCTTCGCCAAAAATCTCGGACATCACTGCGTAGAGGTTCCCAATTTCTACGTCATCGATGTTCACCAATATTAGGCCATCATCGCGCAGGAACTCCTTGGCGAGCAATAGCCGCGGGTAGATCATATTCAACCAGTCGGTATGGAATCGGCCTGCCGACTCTGGATCACTGCTCAGTAACTCCCCTTCGTCACCAGACTGTCCCGTAATCGACAGGTAGCCACTAAGTGGCTGCTTATAGTTGTCAGGATATACAAAATCTGTACCGGTATTATACGGGGGATCGATGTATATTAACTTTACCTTCCCCGCATACGATCGGCGAAGCAGCTTCAGAACTTCTAAGTTGTCACCCTCAACGACGAGATTTTGCGTTTTAGCCCAGTCGATGCTGTCCATTGGCGCAGGACGAAGTGTCCCTAGGCTGGGTGTCAGCGCAAATGCGCGAGCCCGGCGCTTTCCCTTCCAATTGAGGCCGTAGCGCTCCTCACCATCTTCCATTGCATCGCCGAGTAGGTCCCGAAGAACGTCAAAGTTGACCTTGCCGTCTGTGACGATCTCCGGAAACAGTGCCTTCAACCGTGTGACATTGTCCGTGACAAGATCACCGCTGCTTGCCGCTTCATCTTCGCGGGTGATCTGCGGGATGGGGTCGTTGGCGTCAGTCACACTTTATCTCCGCGCACGCCATCGGCGCGCATCTCTTTGAAAACACTATGGGCAAGCATGGGAGCGTCGGCCAGCTCCCCCGCGATGGCCTGAAGCCTATCCTTAAGCGCACGCGCCTGATTGCCAAGCACGACCTGTTCCGCCAGTCGATTTTCCCGCTTTGCTGCTGAGCGGGTGGCGAGCCATTCGGCTTCAGCCAGCCGGTAGCGGTCCAGTGCGTTGCGCCGTGCCATCACCGACGCTGGATCAGTGAGACACTGGAATGGCGCTTCGGTCATGTGCGCGACTGCGAGTGCCTCAACCCGTTCGATCAGCCCGCCATAAAGGGCCGCAAGCGTGGTTTGCGGCAAAGCGGGTAGTGCGAGGCTGCCCAGGAAGGCAGTGGTTGCCGTATCGGCATGCGCTGCGAGATCAGGCGCAACGATAAGCCGCTCAACGACCATCTGGTCGGCAACGCGCTCGGCTCGCCGTAGCGGCGCGACGCTCAAGCGGGTGCCGGCGTTCCCCGGCAGTGCCGTAGCAAGAATGATAGGCACTGGGATCGCGCGATGAACCAGCGTGAGTAGCCGCTGGGTTGGTTCGACCCGGGCGGTCATAGCCAGCAACTGGATAGCCGGGACAGGCCGCTCACCATCGTTGTCCGCCGCAACCCCGACCGTGCCCGGTGATAGCGTCGCCCACCAATCCAGCCGCTCGATCGTGCTGTCGATCAGCTTGCGATCAGCGGTATTGGCCGCGCCGTGCTGCGCCAACACCTCCTTCGGCAAACGCCGCGCCGGTGTCCCCATCGGGGGAAGCGCGAGCGCGGCCCGGACATCGGCCGGCGTGATCGTCATGCGGGGGGAAGGATCGCCAGCCAGCAGACGACCTCCCAATCGTCCAGTCCGCTCTCGCCGCCCGATCCCTCGATTCCGCCGGTCGTGAACAGGCTTTCGACTGCGCGCTCCTCAGCTTTGCCGGTGACGCCACGAATGGCCGCGGCGAGCAATGCTTGCCATGTTTCCATCGCGTCGCCCCCATGAGTCTCGCCATCGAAGCGCATCCAGGCTTCAGCCTGTCGGTCCGCCGGTGTCGCGGCGGCGAGGCGCAGCAGGTCCAGCATCCGCTTAGGTTGGCTGTGCGGCAGGATGATGTGATCCTCAGCACCGACGTAGATCAAAGCGTGCGGGAACAGCGGATCCCCCTTCGCAATCGACCGCTCGGCCGAAGGCGTTGCTGCACGCAGGACGAACAGCGCGCCGGGCGGAAAATCATCGCTAGCAAAGATGGGCGAGTAGGTGCCGAGCAGCTGCTTGCTTAGGATTACGCGCTGGTCGGGCGACATTCGGGCCAGATCCAGCCGCAGGTCATTGAGCGTCAGATCAGTAATGGATACGCCCGAGGACAGATCCTCCAGATCGACGACGCGTGATTGCAGCGTTTCGAGCTGCTGGCGGCGATACTCCAGATCGTTCATCTGATTGCCCGCTTGCGCCTCGATCAGGTTTTCCTCGCCCGTTGCCGAAACGTCGAGAAGCATCATCTTGCCCGACACGCTACGCTCCAGGCCGATGTAGCTGTCCAGGTCCATGTTCGGCCAAAAGTTGACGAGCTTAATGATAGCGTTGGGTGAGCCAAGGCGATCGATGCGGCCGAAGCGCTGCACGATGCGGACTGGGTTCCAGTGGATGTCGTAATTCACAACGCAGTCGCAATCCTGCAGGTTCTGGCCTTCGGAGATGCAGTCGGTGGCTATGATCAGGTCGATCTCCTCCTCGTCAGCCAACGTTTCGGGGCGCGACCGGGCGCGAGGCGCGAAGGCGGTGAGGATCGAGCCGAGGTCGGCGGTCAGCTTCGGGTGAGTCGTCTTGTTGCGACCCGATCCCGTTACCAGCGCCATGCGACGCGGATATTCAGCACGCAATTCCTCATAGAGGTAGGCGGCAGTATCTGCGAAGGCGGTGAAGACCAGCAGCTTCGAGTTTCCGGGGTTGAATGGATCGGCAAGTTTGGCAGCGATTAGCTCCTTCAAGTCGGCGAGTTTGGCGTCGCGTTCCGCGGTGACGCTTTGCGCCTGTGCGTGGAGGCGCGCGAGCCGATCTCGATCTTCCGCTAGATCCTGACGCCAGCGAACTAGGTCTGCATCACTCAGTAGGACGCGAACATTGCGTCCTACTCCGAGCTGATCGAAGGCAGGATCGTCATCATCCAAATCGTCGATCGAAGGCGCGGTTACGCTGTCGTCATGGACGTCGATGCGAGCGATCAACGCTTCAACCACCTCAAGCTGACGGCCGATCGTTAGCGCAAAGGCATGGACTGAACTCTCCATGCGCTTGAGCAAATTAACCCGCAGCAGCGCAGTCAGGCTTTCCTCGCGGTCAAGCTGGCGGAACACGCTGGCGCCGCCCCCAGCGCCAGCAACATCCTGATTGTAGCGTCGCTCGTAGGCCGGACGGCGGTCCTCCAGAACATAGCGGAGCGGCGCGAAGGCTGCTAGCTTCAGCCGGCGGATTTCGTTGTTAACTTCGACGATCGCTGGGAATGAGCCAGTGAGGTCGACGTCCGACTTGATGTTCGTCGGTGCCAGCTTTTCAGGAAAAGTTCCGGTTTCGGCGGTACCGTAGTAACGCTCGATATGCTTGCGGCTGCGCGCGATAGTGAGCAGGTCGAGCAGCCGAAAATAATCGAAACCCAGCATCTCAAGCAGTTTGGCGGGTGTTCGAACCGCTTCCGGGAGTTGCTGCCAGCGGTTAAACTGGCCCTGCGCGATACGGATGGTCCCAGCGATGCTTGCAATGCCGTGTCCGGCCAGAGCCTGGTCGTGCCCCTCAGTAGCGAAGGCAATCTGGTTTTTGAGGTCATTTAGGCGGTTGTTCACCGGGGTAGCTGACAGCATTAACACACGCGTCTTCACGCCGGCCTTTACAACGGCGTTAAGCAGCTTGTCATACCGGCTCTCTCGATCGCCTTTACCGCCGGGGCGGTTACGGAAATTATGGCTCTCGTCGATGACGACCAAGTCGTAATTTGCCCAGTTTATGTTGCCTAGGTCGATATCGCCGGACTGGCCACCTTCGCGCGACAGATCAGTATGGTTCAACACATCAAAGGCGAAGCGGTCAGCGGCAAGCATGTTGCGGACGTCATTGCGCGTCCAAAGCGTCCAATTCTCACGCAGGCGCTTCGGAGCGAGGACAAGCACCCGTGCATTGCGCAACTCGAAATATTTGATGACGCCCAGCGCCTCGAAGGTTTTGCCAAGGCCAACACTGTCAGCGATGATGCAACCACCGAAGCGTTGCAGTTTATCGATCGCGCCGATGACGCCATCTTTCTGAAAGCGATAGAGCTTCGACCAAATCTGAGTCTCGCGTATCCCAGTAGCGGGGTCGACGATGCGCGACTCATCTGTGCCGGACTCCATCTCGGCAAAGAGCTGGTTCAACGCTTGCGTGTAGACGGCGGCAGGCGCGTGATCGGATGCGGCGGCAGTAACGGCATCGTTCAGAGCTGCAACTGCTGGCCCTTCCGGGTTCGCCGCGTTCCATTCTGTTTCAAACCACTGGGTGACCATGCCCAGCTCCACTTCGTTCTCCGTCTGCTGCACAAATCCAAGCCGGGATTGTGGAGAAAGGCCGAGACCGCCGGTGGTCAGGGTGCAATTGCCGATAATGGCCCCTCGCGGGGTCAAAAGCACTGCTTGCGCAGGGGGCAGGCGCGTCTGTCGAATTTCCGCAGCCGCGAGCGCTCGTGCGAGCGCGCCAGACATTGCCCGGCTCTGAAGGCGATTACGGCGGATCCGATCGCCGTCGTCCCCACTAAGAAGTGTATCCGTAGTTGCGCCCAGCAGGAGGCGTCTAAGCGCTTGAGGACCACCTTCAAGCGCAGAATGCGCCCCGAAAATTGATATTTGGTCAGTAAGGACGTTGAGCGCCGCGCCCTTAAATTTCTTCAAAATCTCGAAAGTTCTCTCACTTCCCGTATTTCCGACTAGCCGCACCTAAAAGCCTCCAGCCCAATGCGGGCATCCTGATTATGTATATTCTTAATTTTGACCTAGTAAATAAAGGGCTGGTGCGAGAATCACTCTCGAGCCTCTCACGCAGGTGCTACGCCGTCCGCGTTTACCAGATCCAGGCCGACAAGCGTGCCTAGTAGCCGCACTCGCTTCTCAACTAGGTCGACAGGCGTGCGGTGAAGTTCGAGCTCGTAACGGCCTCCAAGATCCCGACGAAGATAAAATGCCCCGCCTTCGCGAAGCAGCGTACCAGTTTCGTTAATCCGTGTTCCGATAGCCGTCATACGCACGCCGTTCCTTTGGATTGCGGTAGCTGCCAATCTGCTCGTCGAGAACCCTAGTTCGTTGCTGTTAGGCTGAAGCTTCAGGGGGCTTTGGTATGTACCGGTAAACGGTGCCGCGGGAGATGCCGAGCTGTCGAGCGATTTGGGCGGGCTTAACTCCGTCCGCCATCAGCTTCCGTACGGCGTCTGGATCGATGCGAGCCTTACCGCCCTTATATACTCCGCGAGCCTTGGCCGCCTGAATTCCTTCCATCTGGCGTTCGAGCCGCAAGTTCGTTTCGAACTCTGCAAACACGCCAAGCATATCGAGGAACGCCTTGCCTGCTGCAGTGCTGGTGTCGATCGGTTGCTCGGTTGCTTTAAGCGAGACGCCCCTGCCCTTCAGCTCATGGACGATGTCCTGCAAATCCTTCATTGATCGCGCAAGCCGGTCTATTCGGGTAATGACGAGCGTGTCACCCTTTCGCAAAAAATCGAGCAGTACCTGCAGTTCGGTGCGCCCGCTCCGCTCAGTCCCGGACTTCTTCTCAGACCGGATCGTTTGGCATCCGGCAGCGCGCAATGCCGCCTCCTGAATGCCTAGGTCTTGTTCCAAGGTAGATACGCGCGCGTAACCAAAAAACGTCATGACTGCCCCAACTGTTCAGTCAGGCTTTAGACCTGCGACACAGACTGTTCAATATCTATGATAACGACCCTGATTGAACGGTGATTGTGTACCGCGTCGTATGCGCATTCAGGGTATACCCGGATTGACGCGGAGCGTAATGACCTCCCGCCCTTTTTGTCGGTGACGGAAAAATCTCTGGATTTTGGTTTCCGTACACTCGGACAAAGCGATAGGGTTTTTCGCCTGTGCCACACATAGATTCGGGCGCCCCCGGTCGCCGGATCTGATGGCTGACGACAATCATGTGGTTTCGAACAGGTGGGGTGATGATCAAGAACGTCGATCGATGGGGAGCGAAACCGTCGCCCTTCCGACCATTCATCATGCAACCAGCTACGTATTTAGCTTATATCTTAGCACTTACTCCCAATCTAAGTCGACGATCGGCCGGTATTGGAGAGCCGTAAGCACCACGAGCCTGTGTCAAGTTTTCTCCTGCCACATGGATCGACACCCTTGGTGTTAGCATCCGGGCAATTTTAGCGTCGACCGTAATGGCTGCCGGTACGCGTATCATCGCCAATTCTGTCGACGGAAGAAAACTGCTTTGGCGACTGGCGCTTGTGAGATGCGCCAATGTGGTCGCTGACCATCCACCTGCGGCATAATCGAGGCTCAGATTGGCCCGATGCTGCGGTGTGGCCGCCTTAGGAAAGAGAGCATAGAAGGTGGT
Organism: Sphingomonas sp. CFBP 13603; assembly: GCF_014892665.1. NCBI lineage: Bacteria > Pseudomonadati > Pseudomonadota > Alphaproteobacteria > Sphingomonadales > Sphingomonadaceae > Sphingomonas > Sphingomonas sp. CFBP 13603. Next base: position 192,697 of record NZ_JADBIA010000008.1, read on the forward strand.
ATTACGGTTGGCCGGGATGTTCTCATCCACCCGGGTCACATTGTAGTTAAATGACCAACCGAAGTTGGTCGCGATCTTACCGGACGCTGACAGCTCAACGCCGTAGCTTTCAAAATTTCCCACGTTGGCAAACCGAGTGACGGCGATCGGTTCCGGTGTCAGCACTACCGTTACATCAACAGACCCCCCTGGCGAGGCGATCAACTTGTCGGTCCGGGTATAAAAGAGGGATGCATCAAACCTTAGGCCTGACGCCAAGCTATGCGAATAGCTCGTCTCTGCACTCCAGACGGTGACTGGAGCAAGACGGGGATCGCCAGTTAGATATACCGGGATCGGAACTTCAGGCGCCGGAACGGTCACGCGTAGGCCAAAGCCGATCAGCGATGGCAACTGCAGGCCACGTCCGCCGTTAACCCGGAACCGGCCATTTTCGCTGACCTGGATGGTTGCAGCGGCGTTGAAGCTGACCGGCGTAATCGTGCGGTTATAGGCTGAGGCAGGATCAATCTGAGGTGCTGCCGGCGCCCCCCCCTGACCCAACCAAAGATGATCGAGCCGCAAAGCGCCCGTCAGCGAGAGGCGGGCAAGCGGACGAATGTCGATCATTCCGCTGACCGCTGCAACCTGATAACCAATGCGATGTGAAAACAGACTGTCGGAGCCGAGCTGGTTGTTGCGGTATTCGGTACCAATTCGAAGGGTGTCTGCCGCGCTTATTCTAACGAGCGCCGACGCGGACATCACGGTGATGCGGTTGCTCGTACGAAGATCGGCAACGCTGCTGTAGGGGTCAGAAATGGGCGTGGTAATCCCATAGTCCGCCTGCAACCAATTAGTGTAGACGCGGCCAGAGAGATTGCCCCAGTTGGTGTCGTGGTTCACCTGTAGTCCGGCGGTCTGATTGCGGAACCGTTGCTCGGTCAGAATCTGGCTCGGCAAGAATTCCAGTTGCCGGTTGCCGGTCAGCCCACCATTAAGTTCGATGGAGGTTGAGGCGCCAGCCTGAATTGCCAGCGTCGCGCTCACCTGATCGGCATAGATGCCCAATGTACGTGGCGGCTGGTAAAGTGCGCCTGGGATCGCGCGCTCGTCTTCCTTTTGATGTCCGCCAGTTACCTTCAAGCCGATAGTTGGGCTAACAGGTATGGTGAACGATCCGCCAATGCGGGCATAACTATGGGTACCAAGTTCTGCAGTTGCACCAAGATGCGGATCTGAACCAGCGTTAGTGGTGATGATGTTGACGACACCACTGGCGGCATTGAAGCCAAACAGCGCAGTAGCAGGACCTCGGACCAACTCGATCTGCTGGATGTCATTGAGCTGCACACCAAGTAGGTTCCAGTTTGTCATGCCGTAATGATCAAGATAGACCTGTCGCCCGTCGACTAGAACAAGTAGCCTGGCGTTATAGGTCTGGACACCGCCGCGAACGGCAACGTCACTCTGGCCCGCGGTCCAGCGATTGACATCAATTCCGGCATAAGCCTTCAAGAGATCCGGTACACTGCGGGCTGGTGACCGCTCGATCTCGTCATGCGTAATAATAGTAATTGAGGCGGGAGCTTCAGACGCTCGCTGAGGCTTGCCAGTCACGCTGGTCGTAATCGGCTCACCGAAGGCGTCACCCAACGCAGCATAGTCGACGATCTGTGCATCGAGCCCGGTGGGTACAATCGCACCGATTGCGGTGGCGACCACAAGGGTAAGAAGGCGCCCCATGATCAGATTTCCTTGACGAGCATGAGGAAAGCGGACCCAAACCTGATACCGCTTCGACGCGCCGCAGCCTTATTCACGATGATCTGTGTTTTGCTCGCTCCGCTGATGCCCACAATGCATTTTCCCGCCACGACGCAGCCAGCGTCGGCGGTGATTGTCAAAATAGATTGCGCGCTGGCAGCTGCGGCCACTTCGTCCTGGTGCGCGCGTAGACCCGTGGTAACGAACGCAGCCTTCGTGCCAGTCAGCTGGCCTAGGTTACTCACTGCCACCCGCCGCGTGCGGAGCGTCGCACGGCCCAGCGTGAAGCCACCAGTCAACATGCGCTCCATGTCAGACGCCTCCGCCTCCGAGGCAGCGTTGCCGGGCTGATAAACAATGCCGACCGGTACCAGTCCGACAGGCGATGGTTGAACGAATGATATGATACGGGCGGCAACGGGGACGTTGAGAACAGCCGACGGGGCCGTCGCCGCTGGCCAAATCATGCTAGTGACGAGGACTGGCCCCGCGAGGAAAGATAGATGTTTCACACGTATCCCGATCGTTTGTCCCGCCGGATAGCAACGGGGTGTGTGCCAGTGGTTAATACCCGCCGGGAATGTGGCGGCGGATCGAATGAACCGTTCTGGCCTGTGGCTATGTCTTTTCGAAACCTATGGACGGCACCTGTTTTTGCTCAGGCGGCCACCTGACAGGCTGTGCTGAACAATCGGACAGTTTCAGTGAATGATGCCGGTTTGCCGAATAAGTAACCCTGCCCCTGGGTACATCCCTTTAGTGAGAGCATCGCTGCTACCGCCGCGTCCTCGATACCCTCGGCCGTAACCTTCATGCCGAAGCTGAGCGCCAGCGAGATGATCGCATCGACAATCTTCTCGCTCTCGACGCTGTCAGTGAGCGATGTGACGAAACTTTGGTCGATTTTGATCTTGTCGAACCGGAGGCGTCGCAGGTTGGATAGGCTGGAATACCCAGTACCGAAATCATCCAGTGCCACGGATATCCCGCTTTGGCGGAAGGTTGCCAGCACACGTTCGGCCGCGACGATGTCATCCATCACCGCATCCTCGGTAATCTCGATCTCAAAACGCGATGGCGAGACGCCTTCAGCGAGGATGATGGCGATCAGTGCCTCGGCCAGTCCCGGTTCTTCGAACTGGGTCGGCGAAATGTTCAAAGCCAAACGCAAGTGAGCGGGGATCTGGCGCGCATCAATACACGCCTGTCGCAGGATCGAATTGGTCATCGCCGTTATCTGGCCAGTGCTATCGGCAAGTCTGATAAAGGCGTCAGGCGCTAGTAGCCCGAGACGAGGATGATGCCAGCGCGCCAGAATCTCAAAGCCGCATAGCCCCCCATCTGAGAAACGGACGATTGGCTGATAGAACGGCTTTACTTCGCTGCGGCCAATACCATCGCGCAATTCCTGCTCCATGCGTCGGCGCTCGAACCGCTCGGCTTCCATTGAAGGGGAAAATAGGCAGACGCCGCCCTTGCTGCCCCGCTTGGCTTCATACATCGCGATGTCTGCGGCATGCAGTAGCTCGCTCCCAGCGACCCCATCATTCGGGAAGCGGGAGACCCCGATGCTGGCACCGACCGTAATCGTGTTACTGCGCCAGGCGAGCGGTTGATGAAGCACGTGACTAGCTTGGTAGGCCAACGCCATGGCATCGCCTGTGCTCCCTTCGTCTGGCACGATTATAGCAAACTCGTCCCCGCCCAGGCGCGCAATAGTGGCATAATCCCCACAGACGCTATGCAGTCGGTGTGCAACCGTCATGAGCACCGTGTCGCCGGCAGCGTGTCCATGCATGTCATTGGCATCTTTGAAGCCATCGAGATCAAGCAGCACCACTGATAATCCTCTGCCAGCGGTCATGGCAGCGTCAATGGCAATCTCAAGCGCGTTACCGAACTCTCGTCGGTTAACGAGACCTGTCAGCGCGTCAGTGCGTGCGAGCTTCAGCGCCTCCTGCTCGGCGATACCGCGGCGCGTGATCTCCGCTGTCAGTTGGACACCACGTTCGGCTGCCAATGCGAGCCAAGCATAGGATAGGCCGGCGACGATCAGCACCGCAGCCGTAACTAATGCGACAAGCCATCGCGTCCGCCACGCAGCATCCTCGGCATGACGGTGCGCATCGGCAATGCCGGAGGCTGCGATTGCCTTGACCTCGGCCAGCACACGGTCTGCATTGGCACGAAACGGGCGCAGCATGGCAACGCTAGTGGAGAAGTCGACTTCCAGCATCGACGACACCACTCCAACCGCTTCATCATATTTGCCGAGCTCTGCAACGACCCGGGTAGCACGAGTGATGTCCCGAGGGTCGAGCGCCTCCCGCTGCCTGGCCAGATCGGCGCTGATCTGACTGATCCTATGGCGGATATTGATCAGGCGTCGGGTGCTGTCAGCGGCGCGGCCGTTAGCCGACGCATCAACCAGCAGGCGGTACAGGTTGCCATCTTCGTGGTCGAAGCGCGCGGCAAGCTCGCTCAATGAGACTGCCGTCTGCATGTCATGGTCAACGATGAGGCTGTTGGCATGTTGAACGTAGATGAGCGTGCCAAGGCAAAGTGTCACTGCCAGCACGAGCAATATGATCACGGCCTTGGGGCCAGCTATATACTGCGGTAGCCCCGACTTTCGTTCGATCTCGGAAACAGCGTTAAGGCTGGTCAACCCATCATCTGGTTGAACAAGGTCAGCAAAGCATTGAGCGCGAGCTTCTGAACATGCAAATTGCGGCCCCGGACCTATCTCGTTTTGCGCGAGACGCGAGGCACGGCGACCGATGCGAAAGGCGGCGCCTCGGATGGTTCGTCGTTCCAGCATGTTCAGCGCCTATGCCGCTGACAAGACTAACAAATCCTTTTGCGATCAAAAAAGATTTGCAATCCGCCCAAGCTTGATACCTCACGCGCAGGATCGGCGGTATGTCATCCCGAATCTACCGAGGAAACTATCAGCGCGAGCTAATCCCGCCGTCGCAAAAATGGGCGCATACCAGAGTGCCTCGTGAGCAACCATTCCGGTCATACAAAGCCGGGCCGGCGTGGCCAGTAGTGAAGCCGGACCAACCGGTCCGCCACGATCGAGATGCAAAGCGGAGAAGTACGTTACTGTGCCACTAAACGTCCGATGCGGCGCGTTGCTAGCAGGCCCGACATCAAGTGGGCGGTGAGTAGGATCTGCATATCGAACCATTTGTGATCACCGCATTTTCCGGTCCTTCCATGCACCAATCTTAAATATGTGGCCTCGGGTAAACTAAGATTGCCAGTAACCAATCAAATACCTAGATGCGCCTCCAGAAATGGAGCCCTGCTATGTCTGACACTACCCTCGATCTGAACCCCGTTGAGCTCGCCACGGAATTGACCATCGCGTGGTTAGCAAACCCCAACACGCGTACCAATGCTGACGACGTTCCGGCCTTCCTGAACAAAATGTACGAAACTGTTTCGGTACTGGTCGGCGGAAACGCTACGGCTGCTGAACCCGAGGCACCTGCTCAAGAATACACCCCGGCCGTGACGGCGCGTAAGTCGCTTGCCAGCCCCGATCACATCATCAGCATGATCGATGGCAAGCCGTACAAGACGCTGCGCCGCCACCTTGCGACTAACGGCATGACGCCAGTGGAGTATCGTGAGCGTTATGGCCTGAAGGCTGATTACCCCATGGTCGCTCCGACCTATTCGGAAGCACGTCGCACGATGGCGAAAAGCATTGGCCTGGGTCGCAAGCCCGGTCAAACCAATGCAGCCAAGGCAGACGCCAAGCCCACCCCGGCTCCGCGCAAGCGCAAGACCGAAGAAACGGCAGCCGAATAAGCCATGGCATAGCTTCCCGGAAAACGGGAGCCGAGCCCCTGTGGAAATGCAGTCTACGTCCCTGGAGGCGCGTCCTCAGGGCCTCCAGGGTCATCAGACGGCGATCATGGCCACTAAAGGGCACGATGCGCAGGTAGCGGGTCTTCAAGGGCCCGGCTCGCTGCCACCAGCCGGAAAATGCCTGTAAAAGGTTGCGACCGAGACGCCGATCGCCTCGGCTACGTCCCGGGGACGATCGCCCGCAGCGAGCAGCTTCATAGCCGTGGCCCTCTTTGGCGTCAGGACCGACTTGCGCCCCCTGCCCGGCCCGTTCTTGCGACGGGCCGCCAGTAGCCCGGCCATTGTGCGTTCGCGGATCAGCTCACGCTCCATTTCTGCGATCGACGCCAGAATGTGAAAGAGCAACCTGCCGGTCGGCGTCGCTGTGTCGATCCCGTCGGTTAGGGACCGTAACTCGATACCGCGGGTAGCAAGGTCAGCTGCCAGTTCGACAAGGCCCTTCATCGAACGGCCAAGGCGGTCGAGCTTCCAGACGACGAGCGTGTCTCCCCGGCGAGCGACGTTCAACGCTTCTGACAAACCCGGACGGTCGGTTTTCGCGCCACTCGCCTTGTCACTGCAGATCCGTTCGCATCCCGCAGCGGTCAGAGCGTCCGTTTGCAACGTCAAATTCTGGTCAGATGTCGAGACCCGGGCATATCCGATGAGCATCAGCGGGGAATCCGCCATGTTAGGGCGCCTGCCTCGGAATGCGGCGAAGCGATCTGCGCTCTCACGCAGCGCGTCGCCGTCGGGGCCGTCGAAGGCGGGCGGTGGTACGCGAAGGTTTAGCCGGCCAAGGCCGTCTAGGACTTGAACATAACCCAGCCCGGTACGGTCCTTCGTTTCCTTGGCCGAACGGTGTCCTGAGGCATAGGCGCGCAGTGCGTCGTCGATCGTCATGGTTCGACCCTTCTCAGCTAGTCAACAAAGTTGGCGTTCAATGAGAATGAACAATGAGAACATATTTTGAGAAAGTGGAATTCCAGGCCGGCTATCATCTGTGCTCGCCGAGGATTATTCATTGGTGAGATCGCTAGGCACGTTGCCGCCAGCGGGATAATCGATGTCGTAAATTTGGAGATCACGCCATGCCTGGTGCGCTGCTCGCGCTGCTCAGTGTCCCTGCCCCTCCGGTACCGTTCGCCACACAGCGGACGGAGGTCGTTGCGTTCACCGCCAGCGATGTCACCTGTTCAGGCGAGCCGATAGTAGCCGCTAACATCGTTTGGCCTTTCACAGCCGTTGCAACGCGTTACGGTCCCGCCGTTACCGAAAGCCCCTCACCCACATATCGGTTCTCCTTCGTAATCGATGCGCAGGGGCGCGCCCGCACGATCCGCCGTGATAGGACGGAATCGCCGGGTTGGTATGTCGACACGAGCGATCTTGCCCCTGCGCTGGCGGCTTCGAGCTTTCCAACCGGAATGCCGCAGGCAAAATGCAGCGTGTCCTTCAAGGTATCGGTCACGCCGATCGAGAAGGCGTCGATGCCGGATTTGTACGAACTGGCGAGCCGTCCGGACTCCATAGGATTCGCGCCTGCCCTGTTTGAACGAGTTCGCCCCGCAGACTCAAACTGCCCCCGCGAGCCAGGCCAGTACCGGCGTCTTAACCTGCCGGCCTTCGAAAAACTGTCGCAACCGGCGCGCCGACCATCTTGGGTGTTTCTGGCATTCGACGTGAACGCCGCAGGTAAGCCTGGCAACGTCCAGACATTGGGTACGTCCGGCGATACAGGGCTCGAGCGAGCCGGCCGAGAAGCTTTGCTGGCCAACCGCTATGAGCCGGGAGCGGGTTTTCACGGATGCACCTATCACTTCTACCATAACGGAAGCGCCAACCTGGCGGCCCCCGTACCGGTGCCAGACACGCCCCTGGATACTGGAGACCAGCCCGGTTGTATCGTGGATCCCAAATCGATCCCGGGTCTTCTCGACGGAAGCGCCTACCCCAGAGCGTTCTGGCGCCGCGGAATCGAAGGGGCGGCCGTAATTGGCTATGATACGGCGCCATGGGGAGCGGTAGGGAACGTAAGGGTTCTAGGTTCTGAACCGGACGAGGCGTTCGGCGATACCGCGCGCAATGCGCTTTCCAATGCGCGGGTAGTAGAAAGCGATTCAGGCCGTCGAGGCTGTGTTCAGCGGGTCAAGTTCAAGCTTCCGCCGAAGAGCACCCGGTAACGAGCACTGCCTGGCTGGCGTTCCCGATCGGGAACGCCATAGGCTTCTCAATTGGCGTTCGTTTTTGGGAAAGCGGGTAACGGTCCGTAGTGCCCCAGAGATGGACGTTTAAGCGCAATGGGAGCAAGCTTGGAAGCAGGCGCTTGAGGAGAGCTTGATGAACCGGTTCGCACCGACATTTATCGGGATCGTGTCGGCCACCCTTGCCGGTTCGCTGGTAGCCCAAGGTCTGAGATCAGAGCGCACGCAGTTGATAGCGCCTGAGCAAAAGTCATGGTTCGAGAGGCAGTCACCAGCAATACAGAAAGCGGTTATTGCCCAGCTACGAAGCGCCAAAGCTTGTGTCGCTGACTATTCGAAACGGGATGGAGCCAAAGATGCAATGACCGCCGCAGGTTTGTCACAACCTAGATTTTACTCAGGAGTTTCCAACGGCGTTGTTATCTATCGGACGGTACCCGGAATTAGGGGCTGTTCGCCGGCATTTATAAACCAAGGTCAGGGCCGAGATCAAATCTTTGAATACCTGCCGGCACTCTGGCATGGTCCGCCGCGCGGCCTGAGAGGCCAGGAATTGTGCGGGGCAGCGGCCTCGCAATATGCCGCGGCCTTCAACAAGACCCTTGCCGTGATGAAGCCTGATGCGTTCCACGCCGCCTGTCCTACGGGGCAACTAGAAGGGAAATAGACCGACCGCGATCGGACATTCCCAAAATTAGATCCTTTTCGGGAGGGGCGGGATCGGCAGAAAGCGCCCAAAGTAGCCCTTTCAAGGCCAGTCCCCGGCCTCCCGATTGCAGACGTTCGTTCAGCACGATGACTTAACTTGTTTCATCTCCAGCAGCAATTTGAGGAAGAACAATCGGGACAAATTTTAGGGAAGGCGGACAAACCTGACGGCTGTCATCCTCATCAAGTGGGGCCGCTGTCCGGCTAAGGGGTTACTCTCGGGAAGGCTAGGCCGGTGCGAATCGCCAAATATTCGGCATTGATGAAAAACACGCTATCTCGCTGAACGTACTTGGCAGTTGAGGCTTAAGTGCTAATGTCCGCCATCAGACCGATAACGGAGACTATGATGTTTGCCGTTGCTCTTATGTTTTTTCAAGCGGCAGCCGTCGCCCCGCCCCCGCTCGAAAGCGGCAAGGTCGTGAGGAGCGTGAGAGAATCGATATGCGAACTCCGCGCACCCTCGATTGCTGATGATGCCATTGGTCTCCTTGCCCTGCCAGCGCCGCAGCAAAAAAATGAGATGGGGGTCTTACTCTTCGTCAATTGCTCGGACCGGAAGATTATCAGCCTGCGGGATCCAAGTCGATCAAGACGACACATGAACGAGTTTCCGTACGACTCGCGAATCGAGACGAAGTTGCGCCATGATTCCAAGCGCTACGAGATCCTTAACTTTAATAAAAGGCCTAACAATTCCGTAGGGGACCATACGACCCATTCAAAAGATACATATTGGACGGGGCCATGCGAATATACGGGGCTTGAGCTGACAACCGCGGCCTCAAACGACGACCACAGCCGGCAAACGGTCATATTCAACCTAAACATCTGCAAGAATCAAGTTCTTGCAATGTTAGAGACCACCAAGGCGCCTGCATTGCGATAGGGGGCCGCCCGCAATCCTTTTCCATCCTGAATATCTTTTGATGCAAAAATCGTGATTTTTGCATCGTGTCAAGCCGAGTTGGGCGGAACTGTGACTGCTGTGTTTTCGGTTAAAGGCTGCAGGCTATCCCGGTGTTTGAGCAGTCCTGCAATTCGGGAGAAATCGTTAGATGAAGAACGATAAGATTCAGGATGCTGGCTTGAGATTGGACGCCGTCGGTGATGCGCTTGTCTCCGGGTCGAGATCCGCGCGAACCAGACGCGGCGTTGGGTCGCGGGCCATCAGGCGCGACCCCGTCACCGCAACCATGTTCGCGGTGAAGGTATAGCGTTCGCATCCATAGCTTGGCTGCACTTGCGGGGCATAGCGACGGACAGATATCGCGCGGACCACCTGCTCGGCCCAATCCCCCTTCAACGCTACATGATCACCATGCCGCGAGATGTGCGCTTCGCTGATCCGCCCATCGGTGCCGATCGTATAGGCCACATCGATCCATTGCCCGACATAGCTACCCATCGCCACGGGCGGCATTCCGGCGTTGAATATGGCAACAGCGCCGGGGCTCGGGTCGTAGCGGTTACTAGACCCTTGGAAAGACGCGGTCAGCGCAATGGCGGGGGCGTATAACAACAGCGCAGGCGCTCCGGCGGGCTGCCTTGGATATCGCGCAACCAGGCGATCCAGTTCAGGGCCGAGGGTCGTCTGAGCGGCGAGCAAAAAGCTCAGTTGCCGGGCGGCTACTTGATAAGGCTGCAACGCTGGTTCGCGCCGCGCGATCAACGCATCGATAGCCCGGCGTGCCGAGGAGGCAAACATCGCGTGATTCTGTTCAGCGAGGCGGGTGTTGAGCGTGGCTGCCCGTAAAAGAGCAAGGCCTTCGATCTCAACAAGGCCGAGCTTGTGCGCGCGTCGGGCAATACCCGCATATCGCATCTCGCTTCCTTTAAACCGGCCAGCGCGAGCAAAGGCATCGCCAAGCTCGATCAGCTCCAGGAACACACGTGGATCGTCTTCAGCCATGCCGGCCTTGATCGCGCTGACCGTGTCGAGAGCGCTGGACCATTCGCTGTCGGCTAGGCCGAGATGCCCTGCCATCACGCTATTGGCATGGTGGAGATTAGCCACCGCCACCGGATACTGCTTTGCGAACCGCGCATTGCGGCGCCTTGCTGCCAGCAGCGACGCACGTGCGGCATCATATGTGCCGGCTTCGAACTGAGCCTGTGCCAGCGCAAGCGTAGCCGCGATGTCCTTGTCAGGGGCGCAATGCTCCGCGAGACATGCCTCGAGTTGCTTCTCAAAGTCAGGGATGCGGCTGCCGATGACAACTATATCGCGGCCCGGCATCGCCAGTGCGGAAGGTGGCGGCGGTGTGATTTGGGCGGGCAGGGGCGCGGTGGCCAACAAGCTGCCTGCAACTAACCAACGCGCTATTAGCATCGCTTAGGCTCCAGAATCCGTGGCCAATGCTAGGCGTCAATCACATCCTCGTCCATCCAGCGTGAGCGTGAAATCAGCGGTGGCCTGGCTTTGTAGTCTTAGGGCGCTCTGCTGCAGCCACGTCGTTTTTCGGACGACATATGCGGGTTAAAGGCTGACATGCTATGCCGGGGTTCGAGCAGCGTTGCTTGCCATCAGTAGTCGTGCAGGCGCGACATTCTCGCTTTGTATTAGTGCATCCTTGCGGTGCGGCTAGCAGCAGCGCCAATGTTAAAAACATTGTTTCGTCCTTTACTCACGACACCGTTGGCTGCTTGCCGGTGTACGCCCTGCTTCGTCAAGTGACTGATTATGAACGCAAACGGGTCAGCGGATTATTTCCCGTGCGCAACCGCCCGATGCAAAACTCTTGATTTCTGCATCAGGAACGAGCGGGTTTGGGGCTGACGGATGTTACCTTGCAAGCTGCCTATTCCGCAGGCTGACGGTATTCGAGCGGAACAGGTTTGAAGATAGCAGCCAACGCGCATCCTAAAACCAAGCCAATCAGGACTAACGGGTTGAAGGTAGCGTTGCCTCGGATCATCTCGATCGCGCCGGTCACAGCAAGCCAGGTGACAACCAGCAGAAACAGCCTCGCGAAGAACATCCGTAGTCGTGGAGGCATCCGGTTTTTCAGCCGCGTGGTCCAACTCGACATCGATAGCTCCCGTTCATGCAAGGACATGGCATACGCCCGCTACGTCCGCAATTTGGACGTTCTGGACGTCGCAAGATGGACCCCTTTTACGACACGGCGCAAGGCAGCTTCGATTCTTGAAATAGGATCCTTTTTAAGAAAGGCCGCAGCGTCAGCCGATGTCCGCTAACGCCATCTGACTGCTCAATAGCGGACGGGCCGCTTTCCTCGGTGGGTTCAACGGGTGGTCGCAACACTTCATTCTTTGAGGAGGAGGAGTGTGGGGATGAAGCAGCGTCAGCG